>NZ_JAKWBD010000018.1:0-44642 GCF_056835965.1 Hymenobacter sp. R533113 | reverse complement strand
TTGATTAGGACTTACGCACTGGTTGGCAGAAGGGCGGGAATAAGCGGCTTTTGCAGGAGTTGGCGTAGGTAGGGTGCCCATTGCCGCTGGTGGGCTTGATAGACCGTCTGAGCCGTCTGGCGCGCAAATTGGCGCAGCGACACCCACGCCAGGTAACAGCAGGTGAGGTGGTTGCGCTGGGCCTGGGCCTTGCGGCACTGGCATTTCTCGGAACCCGTGAGTTGCTTGAAGCTGCGGTGAAACTCCTCCACCTGCCAGCGCACCTGCACCGCGTCAATGACCATTTCCCGCGTCAAATGCGCGGCCAAGTGATTGGTGACCACCCACTCACTGCTGCCGTCTGTGGCAACCAGCTTGAATAAGCGCACCGCAAACGGCACTTCCTGTAGTCGCACCTGGGCCCCCGCACTCCAGCCCTGGGCAGGCGGTTCGAGCGTGTCCAGGGCCTGATAGCCCGTCTCTTTGCTGACACTCACCAAGCGGTTGCTTTTCAGGGTGGTGAAAAAGGTCCAGCCGGCGCGGTGAATCAGTTTCAGATTGGCACTGCCCGCATACCAGCAGTCGAAGAGCAGGGTGCGGGCCTGAATGATTCCTTCGGCCACGACCTGGCGGAACATGGCCTGGAAATGGTCGTTTTTAGTTAACTGGTCCTGCTCGGGGGCATAGATGCGGAAGTCGAGGGGCAGAAAATCGCCCGTCTCCCCGCTGCTATGCACCAGGTTGACCAGCCCGATGCCCGTGACCATGCTGTGCGCGTTGCCCGAGTACTGGCGCTTGGCGACCTCAATGAAGCGGCTGTAGCGCTTGTCCTGTACGCTGTCATCGACCAGCAAAAAGGCCTCGGGCGAATCGGTCAGCAGCGGCAGGACCAGGGCGCGCAACTGCGCGGCAGAAAAGGTGCTATCGCGCAAAAACCGGTTCACCTGGTCGTGGCTGACCTCGGGCAAATGGGCCGCCAAATGCGTCCCCGTGTAGTTACGGGGCGTACTGAGTAGAAAATTGATATACTTGGCTTGCGTCAACATAAGTACGGGCGTTTAGCTCAAGATACAAGGTGCTGCGTAAGTCCTATTTAAAAGGAGTGTACAAACCTCAGGCAATTCCTTCTTTCAAATGCTCCAGGGTTTGGCGAACCAACTCTTCGGGCGATGCCTCAATAGAAAGGTGCAGCCCGTAAGCAGGTGATTCATAGTCAGCTAGTTGCGAGTTGAGCAATTGTTCTTTCATATAGTGGCCTGAGCGCGCCTGCAGCCGGGCGACCAGCAGCTGTTTATCCCCTTCGAGCACTACCCAGGTGAGAGGCTTGGCTACAGCCGCTCGCAGTACGGCGCGATATTTCTCTTTTAACGCCGAGCAAGCCAACACCGCTCCCTCCGTGGCTTCCCAGGCGCTGAGGCCCGCAGCCAAGGCAGCCAGCCAGTCGTGCCGGTCCTTATCGGTCAGCGGCGTGCCCTGGCGCATTTTCTCCACGTTGGCCGCCGAGTGAAAGTCGTCGGCGTCATGGAAAGGCAGGCTCAGGGCGCGGGCCAGCTGGCGGCCTACGGTGGTTTTGCCGCTGCCCGAAACGCCCATGACAATACAAATCATACTAGTGGTAAGAAAGACCGAGAAAATTCGGCCGTGGAGTTGCTGAGTTTCGGGCTTAAATCACCCTTTAGTCGATACTCCTATTCGGGAACAAGCCGACAGTCAGAACAATGAGGCTTCGGCACAAATTAGGTAACTGATGTTACGCACGGAGTAGGCCAAGTTGGTGGTACATGGCTTTGAGGCCCACGGCGTAGAGCTGGGCTTTGAGGCGAAAATGGCCCATCCCACACTTGAGTTTGAGTATCTCGAGCTTGGTGTAGGCCAGCACGGCCGCGAAGAAATGATTGGCCTGCGTGGTCAGGGTTTTGGTGGGCGATTTGCCCATGGAGGCATTCTGTTTGAGCGATTTATGATATTCTTCCACTTTCCACCGTCTCTGGTAAATCGCAGTCAACTGGGCCTGGTTCAAGTCGGTGTCGCTGCTGACCAGATATAACACGCCCTGGCTGCCGTCTTGGTTTGTCAAGACGTGCCTGCTCACCAGCACCGCCTCTTGGACGGCCCGCAAATAGACCCGCAGGGGCTGCGTATCGGGAAACACCAGCGTTTGCACGGCCTGAAACTGGCCTTGCGCCCGTGCCGCTTCGCTCAGGGCCACGGTGCGGGAGGATTCGAGGGCAAAGACGAAATGGTGGCCCAGGGCTCGCACCAAGCTCATGTTCTCGGCCGAGGCATACCAAGTATCGGCCAGCAGGTAGCGGTAAGCCACTTGTTGCTGGGCCACGCGCAGCATCTGCTGCAGGTACTCGTTCTTGGTAAAGGCACTTTGATAGCTGGTTTGCTGGGTCTTGGCATGGTAGACCGGGACCGTTTTGCGCACCAGCTCGACGGCCAGCGGCAGGGCCAACTCGCCGGCCTGGTAGAGCAGGCTGACGAAATTCAAGCCCTTCACGTAGCGCTGCTGGCTGTGGTCCCAGTGGGTGCAAATCAGCTCGTTGGCAGCGGTATGGGCCTTTTCCAGAATCGAATCGTCGACGATAAGCACCGCAAATTCCTCGGCTCCACGCTGGGCTTCGGCCTGGCGAATCAGCGGCTTGGCCGCTCGCCAAATAGCGGCCGAGCCCCACGCGGTGCTGCTCAGCCAGCGCGTGATCTGGTCGTGGCTCAAGGCCCCGTCTACCAGGCGCGACAAGCCCGTGGCCGTTGTCGGACCCGTCGAACTCAACAAATAATCCGTGTACAAGTCCAGCGTGCAAGTCGTCATAAGCGTAGTAAACGGGCAGAAGCCGACTCTGACTGCGTAACAGCAGTTAGGTAATATCCGCAGAGCCCGCACTTCTTCCAAAGATTGAATCTGACCTGCCGAAAACCCACTTCGTAGCCATTTCAGAAATCTGATATATCCGCAGCAAGGCAATACCTGCGCCGCCCACACTACTGGAGGCCGCACGGGCGCCGCGCGTTACCTCAACGGTAGCAACTTTCTGCCACAGCCCGAAGTAAGTCTTTCGTAGCATTCACCGAAGTTTTCAGAAGCAGATGAGCAGCAAACCCATCGGCCCCGCAGCCCACGGCGCCATTGATTACGGCTTTGTCACGATGCAGGCCCTCGCGCCGCGCCTGTTTAACTTACAAGGCCCGGCCAGGATATGGTGCTACGTCTTTGCTGGCAGCCAGGGCCTGCTTAATGCCTTCACCGACCAGCCGTTAGCCCTGAAGCGCTTGGTGCCATTTCGCGTACATGGGCAATTGGAAACTCCGTTTGTCCCCGCGCTCTTGCTGTTGCCCTGGGCGACCGGGGACCTGAAACAGCGTAATGCCCGGCGCTATTTTGTCTCTTTTTTGCCGTGGCACTAGCCAACTACCTGCTGACCGATTATAATGCCTACGAGCAGCCGGCAGTCGTATCGGCAAAAAAGCCCGATTAGCATTCTGAACTGCGCCTATCAGCGAGAAGACTAGTGGGGTAGTTAGTAAAGGGCGCTTTTATTCACAAAAGCCTTTAGCAGAGCAGATCCTATTCCGCTCGTTAAAGGCCGGACAACGGTAAGCTGACTGGCCTTCAACGAGCGGAATAGGTTAAATTAGTCCAGTCTACTTTACCTGCTTGCTGCTCAGTAACCTCATCTTATCAGGTTGAGCTTACCGATTTCGACGTATTCCGGCAAAAAGGTGGAATTTAGCAGCGCCGGCGCGCTTTTGTTTTCCTCACCGAAGAAGATACAGGGCTGGGGTCGATACTTTTCAGGTGCCATGCGCACACGTACTTCGCTACCGCTTTTGAGACCATATTCACTGTTAGTAGGCCCATTGGGGGGCTTTTTTGGGGTAAAATTTTACGCTGGCTGGCTGGCAGTCCTGCTTCTTGGGCTGCTGGGCAGCTGCACGCCCACGCGCCTGCTGCCGCCCGGCCGCAACCTGCTGCGCACCATTAAGCTGACGGGCGTAGAGCAGGCCGACGCTGCCAGCCTGGAGGCCCTATATCAGCAGCAGCCCAACTCCCGCTTTCCGCTGCCCAAGCTGGCCATTTATCAGCTAGGCAGCACCTTCTACAACCGCGAAAAAGTACAGAAGCGCCTCGAAGATGAGCGCCTTGAGTACCGCAAGCGCATTCAGGCCGCCCGCCCCGACTCGGTGAAGGTGGGCAAGCTGCTCGTAAAGCGCGACCAGCACCTGCGCCGCCACCAGCTGGCCCTCGACAAAGGCAACGCCATCATGCGCCTGGGCGAAGCGCCCGTGCTTTATGACTCCGCTCTAACTCAGCAGACGGTGGAGCAGCTCAGCGTTTATCTGAAGTCGCAGGGCTTTTTTCGCAGCCGCGTCACGGCCACCGATACCGTACGCAAGCGCATGGTAACCGTAACATATCACGTCACCGAGAATACGCCCTTCACCTATGCTCAGCTCGAATACGCCATTCCCGATTCGGGCGTGGCGCGCGTGGTGCGAGCCAACCAGAAAGCGTCGCTGCTGCAAGTAGGCCAGCGCTACAATGAAGCCTTGATCGGGCAGGAAAGGGCCCGCCTGGAAACCCTGCTCAAAAACGCCGGCTACTATGATTTTCGCCAGCAGTACATTACCCTGGAGGCCGATACCAGCTTTACCCCCGCCACGGTGCGGCTGCGCACGCTCATTGCCAATCCGGCCCCGGGCGCCGAGCACCGCGTCTACTCTATTCGGCACGTAAATTTTCTGACCGACGCGGGAGCAATACGCTTTGGGGTGAAGCGCGACACCATCGTGCGCGACTCCGTGTACTATCTGGCTTTTCGCCACCGCTTCAGCACCCGCGTGCTCGACCGCAAGCTGACGGTACGCCCCGAGCAGCGCTACAGTCTGACCAATACCCAACTTACTCAGCGCCAACTGGCTGAGCTTGATGTATTTCGCTTCAACAACATCAACTACGTTAAGGTAGAGCCCGCCATTGGCACCGATACCACCTACCAGCTCGACGCGGTAGTGAATGCCTCGCCCCACAAACGCTTCCAGGCGCTGAACGAGGTTGGCGCCACCTACGTGGCCGAGCAGGTGGGGCCTTTCGTAAACGCCCGAATAAAAGTCCGGAATGTGTTTGGTGGGGCCGAGGTGCTGGAGTTTGGTGTGCGGGCAGGTTTTGAAGGCCAATACAACCGCGTAACCGGCTCCAATATTCCCCAAACTGTACTGACCACCCAGCTGGGGGGCAATATTAACCTGGTTATTCCGCAGTTTATTCTGCCCTGGCAATCGGGGCGGATTCTGTCGCGCTACAATCCCCGCACCCGGCTCAATCTTACCTACACCTACGTGCAGCGCCCCGAGTACACGCGCACCAACCTGGAAGGCACTTTCGACTACATCTGGCAGCGTTCCTTATACCATCAGTGGGTGCTCACCCCCATCGACGTAAGCATTATCAACGCCACACGTATCAGTCCGGCATTTCGGGCCCGCCTCAACCGGTTAGCCGAAGATGGCTCCCCGTTGTTTCGCAGTTTCACGCAGTTGTACGTGCCCAGTATCAATGCCACGTCGCTCTTTAATTCCAACGACTTTAACCAGACGCGCGACGCCCGCTTTCTGCGCCTGTTCGCGGAGGTTGGCGGCCTGACGCGCACGCTGTACCAGGATCGTATCAGCTTGAATGTGTATGACTTCGCCAAGTTTACCGCCGACTACCGCCGCTACCATAAGCTGGGGGGCAAAACCTTCTTCGTGTACCGCTTCAACGGCGGCATCGCCCGCGCCCTTACGCGCACTGATATAGAGGACTCAGACGGCAACGTTACTGGCAGCGCGCTGATTATTCCCTACGACAAGTATTTATTTGCCGGGGGCAGCTCCAGCGTCCGGGCCTGGAAGCCCCGCCGCCTAGGCCCCGGCGCCTATACCACCACCAGCATTGAGGACGACGGCCAGGTGGTGCGCGACTATAATCTGGAGCAGCCCGGCGAACTGCTGCTGGAGGCCAACGTGGAGTATCGTTTCCCGGTGTATAGCTTCATTAATGGGGCCGTTTTTACGGATGCCGGCAATGTCTGGACGTTGCAAAGCGACCCGCGGCCGGGTGCTCAATTCAAGCCCGCTCAGTTTTGGAAACAGTTTGCCGTGGGCTCCGGCGTGGGCATCCGTTTCGACTTTACCTTCCTGATTCTGCGCCTCGACATAGCCACTAAAGTATACGACCCCACTGCACCCGATGGGGAAAAATGGGCTATCCGCAATTTCAAATTCCTGGGTAAAAGCGAGGACCAGACCGCTTTCAACCTGGGCATCGGCTATCCCTTCTAGGATTTAACCAAGTCGAATTTATTAAAGCTTTTATTATTTAAGTTATAAAAAAGCGCAACAAGGCGCTTGAATGCGTTTAGGCTTTTACCAATATTTAGCGCGTAAAATGCCTATATAGCCGCTTTATGGCTATAATTTTGCTATTCGAGAGCTCACACAACTAGCTGTGAGACGTAGATATATTTCTACTTTGGAAGCATCCAAATCTCGCTTCTACTCTTCCTGTTAATTGTGTTTCTCCTGCCTGGGTCTGGGTGTGGGGCAGCGCAGGCTCCCTCACCCGGGCCGCGCTGGGTAGGCTCTGGTCTGTTTCTCCTCTCGCCTGATTCTATTGTATGAGAACACTCTTACGCGCTGTTATAGTATCAGTATTAGCACTTGCTCCTTCCCTGCTGCTGGCCGAAGGCTCTCGTCAGCTCACACCAAACCGGGCCGTCAACCCTGCTACCAATCTGCCCTATTCCCTCACCGACCCGCGAAACGACCGGGCCGGGTTTCTGACTCACGATGTCAACGCCGCTACTGGGGGGCTAAATTTGTCTTTGGGCTTTTTGAAGCCGCTGGCCTGGGGCAGCAGCGATGTTCCGTTTCTGGAAGATTATCGCCTTCACATTCGCCTTAAGGCGGGCGAAACCCTCAACTACGGGGTACACCGCGTGGCCGGGGGTGGAGGCGGCACGCACGCCAATCTGCTGCTTACTCTCCGCTACGGAGCCGGCGCGGGTACTATAGTTAGCCAAAACAAGCTGCTGCGTGACCCGGCCACCCCTAGTCAGGCGGGCTTGCTGACCGATCAGGCGGGCGTAATTGCTACTACCGCTCAGCACGAAGTCGGCCCTTCCGTAACTGCCGGCGACGGCGGCTATCAGCCCCTGACTTACACGAATACCACCGGTGCCACCCGCGATTTTTACGTGGAGTTCACCCAGGAAGGCGAGTTTATCAACAAAGGCACCCAACCAGGCTTCAATGACTTAGGCGCCCGTAACCCCAACTTTATGAGCGCCGTGCGCTCGGAATACGACTTCTGGGACTTCACCGTGCGTGACGCCGCTGGGCAGGAAAAGCCGGGCCGCCTGTTCAGCAAGCTATGGTCGTTCACTACCACCACATCGGGCGGCACGGGCTATGAAAACCGGCTTTCGGCCAACTTCGCTCTTTTCCCTTTGATAGAAAGCCCTCAGCACCGGGGCCAGTACTACGTGAAGCAGATCGAGCTGGCTGGGATGCGGCCGCTCGTGTTTTACTTTATTTCGAATGCTAATGGCTCCAAGGCCAGCGCGGCTACCGGCTCTACTTTCGCTGAGCGGCGCCGCAGCCAAGCCGGCAATACGGGCTACCCCGAATACCCGAACTTCGTTAGTAACCCTGACAAAGAACTGTGGCCCAGCGCGCCGGCGCCGCGCTTTGCTACTTCTCAGCGTGGTTTCTGCGAAGGCGGTCTTGGCAAAGTAGCCTTTACCACCGTTTCCGATGAGACGGGCACCGTCGCTATTCTTATTGACTTGAATAGCAACGGCGTACAGGACGGCGACGATGTGCTGCTGGAGCAAACGGTGGTGCCGGGAGCTAATACGCTGGTGTGGAATGGCCTGGACCGCGCGGGCAAGGTGGTGGCGGCTGGCTTGCCCATCAAGCTTTCTTTCACGAGTCAGGGAGCGCCCGTAAACTTCCCCGTGTATGATGTAGAAGGCAACTCCAGCGGGCTGCGAGTGCAAAACATCCGGCCGTCGGTGGGAGGCAATACCTACTACGACCGCCTCTACTGGGATGACTCGCGCCTCACGGCGGCCAAACCGCAGTTCTTCCCCGAAACCCGTCCCGCCCCCGACATGGCCAGCGTGCGCACCGATGGTGTTATTTCCAGCACTACCGCCTACCAGGGAGTGCACCGCTGGGGCAACGACAGCAACGAAGCGGGCAACGATTACACGATAAACACCTGGACCTACGGCTTTATTTCAGCCCCCAGCGAAACGATTTATACCTACGCCTACAGCTGTGATTTTGACCAGGATGGCGTAGATGATCTGGCCGATATTGACGACGACAACGACGGCCTTCCCGATCTAACCGAGAGCTTTGGTATCGACCCCGATGTACTGGTGAATGGCACGCCGCGCTATCTGGCTGGCTCCTTCGTAGTGCCCGGCGTGGGAGGCTTTCGCGATGTGAATGGTGATGGTATCAATGACCTTTTTGATCTGGATCTGGATGGCACTCCTAACCATCAGGATGCGGACTCTGACGGCGACGGTATCACGGATGCACTGGAAGCTAATAACTACGCCCAGCCAGCCCAGTATCAGTTGGGCTCTGGCCGCATTGGCGGAGCCGTGGACGCGCATGGAATGCCTGTAGCTGCCCAACTCAGCGCGGGTAGCCGCCAGACTATTTTTGCCAATGCCGACTCCGACAACGACGGCATCCGAAACATGTTCGATCTGGACTCCGACAACGATGGTATTCTGGACAACCGCGAAGCGCAAACCACGGCCGCCTTCCGTGCTCCTTTGGGCCTGGACTTCGACCACGACGGTTTGGATAATGCCTACGATTCAGCCCCCGGCACTGATCCGGCTACGGGGCTGGCAGCCGTGCCTGGATCAGAATTAAGCGCCGCTACGCTTGCCAATACTGACCTCGACAACGTAGCCGACATGCTCGATTCAAACTCTGATGATGATGCTTTGGCTGATTGGCAGGAAGGTTTTGATGATAACAGGAATAGCAGCAGCGTTGATGACCTGGTAGCTCGCGCGGCTAAGTTTGCTGTCGCCAACCCAGGCAAAGCGGCGTATTATGCCGCCGCTGGCAACGTTCCGGCCTGGCTGGAAGATGCAGATGGTGATGGGATTCCAAACTTCCTCGATCCGGGCAACGCGCATTACCACGACGATAATGCCAACGGCTTAATTGACCTTTTCGACGCCGCATATGGTGGAACGCCCTCGACGGCTCCCCGCCGCGACGCGACCCAAACGGATGCCGATTTCCGCTTCGTACCCCAGCCCGTAAAGGTGCTGGCGCCAGAAAAAGGCCCATTGCCGGTAGCGCCGCTGCCCGTGGTCCTCATCGAGTTTCAGGCCCACGCCGCCGGGCGCGATGCGCTCCTTTCCTGGGCCACGGCTCAGGAGCAAACCAATGCTCGCTTTGACATTGAGCGCTCCCTCGATGGGCAGGAATTTGCAGTGATCGGCCAGCGCTTAGGTAGCGGCTCTACTAATCAACGCCAAGCCTATGATTTCCGTGACAAGGGTATCGGTGCCACCTCAGGCACGGTGTATTATCGTCTGCGCCAGGTAGATACGGATGACAAAGTAACACTGAGCGAGGTAAAGCCCGTCACGTTTATCATCCAACCCGCTGCATTGCTGACACTCTACCCCAACCCCGCTACCGATTACGCTACCCTTGATCTGTCGGGACTGCCACAGGTAAGTTATACCATCGAGATTCACGGGGTCGACGGACGGATGCTCACCCGCTTCGAGGCGGCTGGTGGCGCTCCTTTGCGCTTAGCAACAACTACTTATCCTATGGGCACTTATATGATTCGGGTTACGGCCAGCAATTTCCATCAACTATTGAAGCTGGTTAAGAATTAGCCTTCGGCAACCAGTAAAAAAGCCCCCCAGACAACATCTGGGGGGCTTTTTTCATGTTATACTCCTTGATAAATCTGATTTATCAAGCGTACACTTAGTACTCTAGTAGATCCTGTAACGCCGCGGCTACTTTAGCGGGGCTAGGCAACATCTGCCGCTCTAGGTCCACGTTCAATGCAATGGCGGGCAAATTAGCGGCACCTAACGTAAAGACCGGCGCATCAAGTTGCTGAAAGCAAGCGCGCTGAATGCGACCTGCCAACGACTCGGCGAAGGAATTCATAAGCGGTTCCTCGGTGAGTACCAGCACTTTGCTGTGGCGCAATACGGCGGCCTCCACGGCTTCGAAATCCAAGGGGTTCAGAGTACGCAGGTCCAGCACCTCCACCTGACCAGGAAACTGCCGGCTGGCCGTTTTGGCCCAATGCACGCCCATGCCGTAGGTAACGACCACGCAGGTATTGCCCCGGCGCAGCTGCTCGGGGTCGGCGGTCTGGGCAATGGCGGCCTTGCCCAAGGGCAGCACGTAGCCAGCCGCGGGCTCGATGGTTTTGGCCTCTTCCGTGCCGGGTACTTTGCTCCAATACAGACCCTTGTGCTCCAGCAGCACCACCGGATTGGGGTCGAGGAAGGCAGCGCGCAGTAAGCCCTTCATATCGGCGGCATTGCTGGGATATACCACCTTAATGCCCCGAATAGTAAGCAAAGTGCTTTCGATGGAGCCCGAATGATAAGGTCCGCCCCCGCCGTACGCGCCAACGGGCACCCGAATAAGCGCCTGCACCGGAAACTGCCCATTCGACAGGTAGCACGACTTCGACAGCTCTTCCACCAGCTGGTTAAGGGCCGGCCAGATGTAATCCGCAAACTGAATCTCGACAATGGCCTTCGCACCCACGGCGCTCATGCCGGCCGTGCTGCCTACAATGTAGGCCTCCTGAATCGGCGTATTGAACACGCGCGCATCGCCGTACTTCTTGGCCAGCAGGGCGGCTTCGCGAAAAACGCCCCCCAGCTCGCCGCCCACGTCCTGCCCGTAGAATAGCGCCTCGGGAAATTCGCGCAGAATGTCATCAACGGCGTGCAAAGCGGCATCCACCATCAGCACTTTGTCGGTGCCGGCGGGTGCGCGCTCCCCGGCTTCCTCGGTCACGGCCGGGGGGCAAATTCGTGGTCGGCGAAGGTAGCGGGGTCGGGCGAGGGCGCGAGGAGGGCGCGCTCGTAGTCGGCGCGCACGAGGGCGGCGGCTTCGGTGGCCGCTTGCTCCAGCTCTCGTTTAGTGAAGCTGCGCAGCAGCAGCAGCTGGTGCAGGCGGGGCATTGGGTCCTGCGGGGTGTGCTGGGCGAGGTTGTCGCCGCGGTACCACTCGCGGCGCACGCCGCTGGTGTGGTGGCCCAGCAGTGGGCACTTGGCGTGCACCAACACCGGACCACGGGTGTGCCGCACGTAAGCAAACGCCTCACTCATAACGGAATACGAAGCTGAAAAGTCGGCACCATCCACGCGCAGGCGGTGCAGACCTTTAAAGCCCGCCGCGAATTCGTAGGCGTCCATGGCCCGCATCTCCCGCCCGGTAGCCGAAATTCCCCAATCGTTATCCTGCACCAGATAAATAATAGGCAACTGATGCAAAACAGCCATTTGCAGCGCTTCCGACACTTCTCCCTCTGTCATGGCCCCATCCCCGATGGAGCACAATACAACCGGCGCAGAGCCAGTAGTTAACGAGGAATAATCGGTAGACGAACCTTGCGCCCTTTGGCTTTCTAAATACTTGATTCCGTGAGCCATACCCGTGGCCGGAATGGCTTGCATACCAGTGGCGGAGCTTTGGTGAGGAATGGTAGGAAAGCCCGCGCGGCGCAGAGATGGATGACAATAATACGTCCGTCCCCCGCTGAACGGGTCATCCCGCTTGGCCATCAGCTGCAGCATGAGCTCGTAGGGCGTAATACCCATCCCCAGCAGCATGGCATCGTCGCGGTAGTAAGGCGCGGCGTAGTCGGTGGGCAGCAGGTGGAAGGCGGCAGCGAGCTGAATGGCCTCGTGGCCCCGCGCCGTGGCGTGCACGTATTTGGCCGTTACGGCCTTATTTTCTTCGTAAAGACGCGCCATTTCGTCGGCCGTGCGCATGAGGCGGTAGGCGCGCAACAGCGTTTCGCGGGTAGGATTGGGGGCGGCAACAGTAGGTGCGTGGGGGGCAAATTCGGTGTCGGGCGCGGGGGCGGTCGAGTGCAGCATGAACGGCGGAAAAGTGGGAAGGCGAAATTACGGCATAGGGGGCAGAGTTGGCGCGGCAAATTGCGAAGATCCACGCGAGGCCAACGTACGCGGAAATCGTATTCCAGCCGCTTTCTCACCCGGCTTTAGGCAGGTGAGATGGTGTAGGTTAGGTGCCTGGAAGCAGGAGGTATATTTCTTGAATCAGGAGCGCAACATGAACGCAAAAAGCACCGGGTCCACGCCCGCTAAACGGCGTAAGCACGGTAATGCCTTCCAAATTGAAGCCCTGCGCTTGGCGGCGTAGCAGTCGGATACCAGCTACCACTGGCAGTAGGCACAGCTCATCACCGAAGCAGACAGTGCTGAGGTGGACCGCGGTTGCGGCAGGTGCGCGCCTGACTCAAGCGGGCGGACCAGAAGCTCAATATGTTAAAGCAGCTACGCAGCGGCAATTGCACACCAGCATTTATCGCCTCTGGGGGGCAATTTCAAGCTCCTGAAGCTGCCTTTGCTTCCTACGATAACTGCTTAAATTCCCTCTTCACTTAATTCCAGTTGTGTAACCCTATATTAATACAGGGCTTACACAACTGGGGTGGAGAAACGGCTTTTCTCGCCGCTGGGGGGCAATTTTACGTCCCTGAAGCGACGCTTGCTTCTTTAGTAACTGCTGGATTACCCGAGTACTCCATTTAAACCGCGTAAGTCCTATAATAGAAGCCTCTCCCATCTTTGGCCGAATCAGTCGAGGCTGCTCTGGTATGTAGCGGCTATAGTTCCGTCACTTTGCCAGCCAAGGGAAAGATTTGCGCGCCGACTACCTCAAAGCGTAGTCATTCAATTAGCTTTAAGCTCCCTTATACCCGTGTATGATAGAGCAGGCTAAGTTATTGCGTGTGTTTACGCTAATCCGCTTATTGAAACAAGGCCGACACACGCTGGAGCAGCTGGCCCAGTTGCAGGATTGCCACCCGCGCACTATCCGGCGCTACCTGAGTTTGCTGGAGGAAGTAGGCTATTCTATCGACGAGGACCCACAGGGACGCCGGTATCTATATCTGTTTGAAGCGGAACCGGAGGCTCCCTCCTACTTCTCGGCCGAAGAAACGCTCGTATTACAGCAAGCGCTGACGGGGCTGGACGAGCATAATCCCCTGCGGGAAAGCCTGCGCCGTAAGCTCTACCACACGTCGGAACTGGTGCCGCTGGCCGATGAGCTGCTGGATATGCACCAGGCGCGGGTGGTGCAGCGGCTGGCCAAGGCGCTGCGGCGGCGGTGCCGGGTGCGGCTGCTGCGCTACCAGTCGTCGCACTCGGGCACGGTGCGCGACCGGGAGGTGGAGCCGCTGGGCTTCACCGACAACTACGCGCAGCTGAACGCCGTGGACGTGGCCACCGGCCAGACCCGCACCTACAAGACAAGACGGATACAAGACGTGGAGCTGCTGGAAACGGCCTGCTCCCACGCGGCCACCGAGGAGCAGCTGGACGTGTTCGGGTTGTCGGGGCCAACGCCGGAACTGGTGGAGCTGCGCCTGACGGCGCGGGCCTACCGCCTGCTGGTGGAGGAACATCCGGCGGCGCGCTCCTTCGTGCTGCCCGTAGCCGGCGCGGGCCCGACGGATCTGCGCTACGCATTCCGGGGCGAAGTGCGCAGCTATTTAGGATTGGGCAGATTTGTTCTCGGCCTACCTACTGAAGTGCGGGTGGTGGAGCCGGCGGCTTTTCGGGAGTTCTTGCGGGAGAAGGTGGAGCAGGCGCGGTGGTGAGTAGCAAGCTGGACACAACCTGTCACAGCACCCAGCATATATTTGTTTCAACCTCTATACGATACCAATGCTTCAGACACTAGTTAAATTAGGCCAGCAAGGAAGCCAGAACCGGGGCGCGTGGGATGACCTGCTCAAGTTTCCGGCGGTGGAAGCTGCTACCAAGAAAGGCGACCCGATTACCAACTACTGCCTGCCGGTACAGTTTGACCTGGATGCGGGCACGGTGAGCGTGGGCGACCTGCGGGAGTACCACGAAGGCAGCTCGCGCGAGTGGTTTAATTTGACAGTGGGCGGCAGTAACAATCCCTCCGTGTACGTGTGCGTGGATGGCCGAAAAAATATAGGGCAATTCACCAAAACGTTTTTTGGTAAAATGTGGTGCCGTTGAAAGATGAACTAATAGTTGAAAACGAAACAAGGGTATGATCAAATCTTTTTACGAAGCAGGAAAAGTGCTGTCGCAGCTAAATGAATATAAAGACTACTTCCGGCCGTGGACAAATCCATTTCCTAAGCCACGAGGAGAAATAAAAGTAATCGTTGCTGAAATTGATGCAGGAATCTTGAAGCTTGATCTCAAAATTGAAGACTTTAAGACGGCGTTGGTTGATAAGTATTTATTTCGAGAAGCAAAGGCTAATAGCACCAACTTGGTCCCTACCTTCTATTTACAGGCACAAGCTGATGCGAACCAACAAGCCGAAAGTATTCGGAAGATGGTAAAAAAGGTTCGGCAGTCGGTCACCAATTACAAGCACACATTTATAAATGCTGCCCAAATAGACGCAATTGAGCAGATGTTACAAGCGTATTCGTTCTCCCCGCAGGTTAGTTACCTGTTCACCATGAAGGTTGACGGTAAATACTTTGGTGATATACAAACTAACCGTGACTTGTTCATTTCGGACGCTTACCAGAAGTATAGTTCTGGTTCATCTGCAACAAATAAGGTGTGCGCTGTCACTTATGAGCTGAGCGATGAAGTGTGGGGACGTGTTGATACGCTAGGATTTGCTGTTACTGACGTTGCTTTCGCCCGCAACGGATTCGACACAGCCGAATCCTATAAGATGTTTCCCGTTTCGCCCGACGTGGTTAGGACGTTGGAGGGGGCCAAACGGCTGATTCTGGAAAGACTGTCGCGTAGTTTCTATGGCATGAAATACTTCGTGATGCCCCGCTTTTTGCAGAAGACATCCGACGAAAACGCGGAAATGCTCTGGGACGAGTTTTTGCAAAAATCCAGTACAAATAACAACACCTTACAGACGCAGTTTCAGCCACTAATTCAGAATGAGCGCATCATTGGTGCTATTCTGGACAGCGAAAACCTGAGTCGGAATACCGTTTATTACGACATCTTTTTCTATCAGCCAAACAATGCGCAGTTTATGATTAAGCTGCACGTGTCGGACGTTCTGCCCTCGCGCTTTCGGCGCATCATGCAGGCCAAGCAAGCAGTTGACCAATATTATAACGCCATTGTCGATCAAATACCTACATACGAGAAAGGAAAGTTTGAACCTTTTACGGTCACGTTCGCGGGTATCAAAGATTATTTTGCTAAAAAGGTACGTACTGACTGGGTTTTTCACCCCTACTTCTTTCGCATCGTGGAAGCTGTTTTCTACGGTCAGCCACTCGACCGGGAGCAGCTATTGCGGGCGTTCATGAATACGCTTAAAGCATCGTTTAAAAACAGCGGCGAACAACCGTATCAGTTCAGCCGCGACGTGCGGCACACGTTCGTCCTGATGCAATTTTTCTATCAACTCAACCTTCTTTCCTTTTCCAATATGGAACCAGCCAGCCCTGAGCCCGTCGGGCTAACGCTCGCGGAATTCGAGCAACAACACCCTGACTTATTTAAGCATCCGCTGCGCCGGGCTGCTTTTTATCTTGGTTGTCAGGTAGAGATGCTACTGGCTAAGCAGCAGCATTTTTATAAAAGTCAGCCCTTTCGACAACACCTCAATGGCTTGAATCTAGACGTTCAACAACTTCGCAAAATTCACCTGAAGCTAGCTGATAAGATTGCCCAGTATGCCGATACCGGAGCTAACGACAAACGGCGATTTTATTCAAATGAATTGGCCAAGATAGGTGAAATGAACACGCATATTACCCCCACCATTTCCTTGGCGAATGATCCTTTAGCGGCAGCCTTTGAAACACTAATGCTTTCAAAAGATGACATCTCTTATGCTTTTGCTACGGGCATGGCCATGCAAAAGGCATTCACGCTTGAAAAAATTCGCCAGAACAAACTGATAAAAGACAATTTAATCATCAACCACATTCAACCAGAATAACAAATGGCTACTATTCAAAATCGCAGTGAGATTCTGTTTCTGTATGATGTCAAACGTTGCAACCCCAATGGTGATCCATTAGATGCTAATCGCCCGCGAATTGATGAAGAAACAGGACATTGCTTAGTAACTGATGTGCGGCTAAAGCGCACCATCCGTGACTACCTGCTCGAAAATGGCTACAACGGCGACGAAAGCAGTAGAGGTGATATTTTTATTCGGGAGGTTGGTGGAAAGCCCGTTACCGGAACCGAGCGCGCCAAGTCTTATGCCAACCGCGACGAGTACCTGTCGAAATTTATTGATGTGCGGTTGTTTGGTGGGGTTTCGGCCCCCAAAGCGGATTCTAAAGCAACGGGTTCTAAGAAAGGAAAAGGTAAGGATGCGGAACCATCTCTTTTCAGCGGAGACGCGGACGTAGAAAGCACCGATACGGAAGAACCCATCGATGCAAAAAAGACCTTCCACTTTACCGGCCCGGTGCAGTTTGGCATGGGACGTTCGCTAAATCGGGTTCGGGAGAACTTTATCAAAGGCACCGGCGCGTTCACGACGAAAGAAGAATCGATTCAGAAGACTTTTCGTGAAGAGTATAATATTACGTACGGGTTGATTGCCTTCCACGGAGTCATCAACGAACAGGCAGCAAAGTACGTCCGCACAACTCAGGAAGACGTTAGTATGCTCATGGAGGGTATCTGGGACGGCACCAAAAGCCTGCTGACCCGCTCCAAAAAAGGGCACATGCCTCGGCTGTTGGTTAAGATTGATTATAAAAATGGTTTTTTTATAGGTGACTTGGCCGAACGGCTCAAATTAACCCCAGTTTCAGGCAAACGAGAGGAAGTCTATGAAGACATTGAAGATTTTATCATTGACACATCAAAACTGGTGGCTGCATTAACCAAGTACGCTGACAGGATCGAGCGCATCACCGTTATTGAGGACGACCGCATTGGTTTGTCTGAGCCTATTCCGACGAAATAGCAATGAGCCGACCCATATTGATTTTCGACATCTGGGGTGACTACGCGCATTTCAAAAAATATATGCTACTACATCTGCGGTGTCTTATGCCATCCCGCCCAAAACGTCTTTATATGGCTACATAGGTGCTATTCTGGGATTGCCTAAAGCAGATAATACTTACTTAGCCTCCTTTGCCAACAAACAATGTAAGTTGGGTATTTCGGTGCAGAACCCAATTATCATGAAGCGGCTCGGCTCCAACCTGCGGCCCAATCTGAACCGAACTGCTAACAACCCTAAGCCGACGTTGATAGAATACGTTTACAAGCCAAAATATCGGCTGTACGTATCACATGATGACACCACTTTCCACGGTGAACTCCGGGCAGCTCTGAAAGAACACCGAAGCGTATTCACGCCTTCACTAGGACTGGCAAGTTTGGTATCTAATTTCGCCTATGTAGGTGAGGTGGAAGCTGGGGCTGTGCAACCGACAGAAGCCGTACCAATTCATTCGGTGATTCCGCGCAAGTATCTGATTGCATTAGACACATTGGCTCTTCAAAGCGGTCAATATGAATTAATTGAGCAGAGTTTGTACGCTGTGGAAATAAATATGGAGCGTGAGGTTACGGAACGTGACGACATTCTGTTTAACCGCAAAGGAAAGTCCGGCAGTCCTATTCCGGCCTTAGTCACCGAATACTACGCAATCAATGATGCCAACATCATCCTCTTTTGACTTGCTTTCGCACCCAGACCGCACCCTCGCGCGTCATTTGCGAGGGTGCGACCAAGTATCGAAACTGGCACTGCAATTCAAGCATACCACCGATGCTTTTTATCCGAAAGCATTGCTAGAAGAGATGCGCCGATTGCTGGTGTTCTTTCATGATTTCGGTAAGGGCACAGATTTTTTCCAATACCTTATCATTGAAGCAGTTCGTCGGGAAGGTACAGCAGCTTTTCAAAACGAACATCGGGCATATTTAGATTTCTTTGCTGCAAACAAATCGGTTTCGATCGGTAATCAATTGCATCGAAACGACCGACTTAGTAATCATGCTAAGTTGGGTGCATACATTGTATTAACAATGTTCGAGCACGACGACCCCTTGCTATCGGCTATTCTACTTAAAATTATCCGTCGTCATCATGGCTACCTAACTAATTTTTCGGAGACAGCAAGTAGCAAGCCGCAAATTGCTTTAGATACTGAGTGGGAAATCCCCGAGTTAGAGGAGCAGTTGTCTCACTTCAATACTGAGGCATATCAGAAGCTACTTGCGGACAATGGCTTGCCAGTTAACTTAGCTAAATGGCCAATTATTCTAGCTAGATACACACACGCGCTGTTGGTGCCGAAATTAAAAAAGCACTTAGAAAAAGCTGACGACCTACGCTATTTCTTCCTGCAACATTTCTTGTTTTCGTTGTTGCTGGCCGCTGATAAAGGAGACATGATGATTGAGCTTACAGCCGATAAACACGAATTTATTAAGCCAAATCGCTTGTTACCTGATTTATTGGTCGATACCTACAAAACTCATCTGTTTGCAGGTAAGGCTCCGCGCCCCATCGACTTACTGCGAGAGGAAGCATACCAAACAGTTGTCCGAAACGTAAGCGCGTCCGGAGACCGGTCATTTTTTTCGTTGACCATGCCCACAGGCTTGGGTAAAACGTTTGCCGCTTATCGTGCCGCCATACAACTGCAACGGCGAATGCATAGACTGACCGGACAGACGCCCCGTATCATCTACTGCCTGCCCTTTACGTCGATCATTGACCAGAACGCCGAGGTTCTCGACGAGATGTTTGCACATTATAAGACGATTGGCGGTGCTGAATTGGATGAAAGCTGGCTGGCTACACACCATTATCTGTCAACTCCTAAAAATTGCTACGACAAACAAAAGTTAGTAAAAGACGAAGGAGAATACCTGACTGCTGGTTGGGAGCAGGAAGTTATTGTTACAACGTTTGTGCAACTACTCGAGAGCATCTTTACCAACCAAAACCGGGCTTTACGGAAATTTCATAATCTCACTAATGCCGTGCTGATTCTGGATGAAGTACAGTGTATTCCGCCCAAATACTTTGAAGTGGTAGAAGAAGTATTTCAGAAACTGGCTTTGTACTTTGGCACCAAGTTCATGTTTGTGACAGCTACACAACCATTTCTCTTCGCTAATCCGAATGACGTATTGGAATTAACTGATCCAACCTTTGAGAAGACAAAGTATTATTTCGAGCAGTTAAATAGGATTCGGTTAGACCAGTCCTTATTGCAGGAAACAGATTATCAACCCCGTGAACTAGCTGATTGGGTGTCGATTATACAGCAGGATATTGAGCAGAATAGCGAAAAATCCTTTCTAATCATTTGTAACACTATCGCTCATTCGCAAGAGATTTTTCAAAAATTGAGAAGCGAACTTTCCCTACTATCTTCATCTTTTGTCTACCTGTCGAGTTCCTTACTTCCTAAAATTCGACGGGAGAAGATCACACTCATCAAACAAAATATTGAGCAAAGAATCCGGCAGATCGTAATTTCAACGCAAGTAGTGGAGGCGGGCGTGGATATTGATTTGGATATAGTGTACCGTGACTTTGCACCTGTTGACAGCCTAAACCAATCAGCAGGACGTTGCAATCGAAATGGCATTCGTGGACAAGGAATAGTAAAATTATTTCATACCGGAAAAGACCGGTTTATCTATGATGCCACGTTACGTGACCTTACCAAACAAGTGCTGAAAAAGTACCCGGCTGTAATTGAAGAAAAGGATTTATATGAGCTAAATCGGGATTATGCAACTGCGGTCCGACAAGCTGTATCCAAACAAGCTGATGATTCACAAGCGCTTATCAAAGCTATGAAACGACTCGACCTAGAGTGGGTTAACAATAATTTTAAATTAATAGAAGAAGATAATAGATCCCATAACGTATTCATCGCTTATAACGAAGAGGCAAGTGTCATTTGGCAGCAGTACAGAAACTGCATGAAAATGGAAGGATTTGACCGCAAACGGGCCGTCAAAAAACTAACTCCTGCTTTATTACTATACGTTACGCGCTTTCCTAAGAAACATTATGCACCACCAGCCAATAAAGCTGAGAGCTTTATTATCAACGAGCCGGATTGGCAGCAGTACTATGAGTTAGAGACCGGCTTCAAATTGCCTCAACGGAGTGTTGTTGGCTGTCTTTAACCTATAAATGCTAATGAGTACACGCTCTGACACCGTCCCCCTGACCACCATCACCCTGCCCGAAATCCGGCTGCGGACGCGCGACGCGCACAAGCTGCGGGGCTACTTCGGGGAGCTTTTTCGGGAACACTCGCCCCTGCTACACAACCACTACGAGGACGGCACTTTCCGGCAGCAGTACCCGCTGGTGCAGTACAAGGTGCTGGCGGGCACGCCCACGCTGGTGGGACTGGGCGCAGGGGCCGCGCTGCTGGTGGAGCTGTTTCTGCGCATCCGGGAGCTGGACATCGACGGGCGGCACTATCCGGTACAGGCCAAGCACATCGAACACCGGCCAGTGGCCATCGGGCCGAGCGCGGGGCTGCATCGCTACCGGTTTGAGACGCTGTGGATGCCCCTGAACCAGGAGAACCACCGGCAGTACCAGGCGCTGGGACCAGAGGAGCGCCGCCAGCAGCTGACCCGCATTCTGACCAACAACGTGCTGGCGTTGCTGAAGGCGATGGGAGCCTATGCTTCGGATACGCCCCTGCTGCTGGTGCACCTGCTGCCCGGAGAACCGGTGCCGACGCAGTTCAAAAATCAGCCGATGCTGGGCTTTCAGGGCGAGTTCGTGGCCAACGTACTGCTGCCCGATGGAGTAGGGCTGGGCAAGTCGGTGGCGCGGGGCTTTGGGGCGGTGCGGCGGGTGGATTGAGCCGGAGAAGGGAGAGGTGAGAAGTGAGAGGCGGCGGGACGCCGGATGAGCATGACGTTTCTGAATTTACGCTGTGGCCTATGCATCTGCACATCAATACCTACGGCACGTACGTGCACGTGAAGGACGAGCTGTTTGAGATTCGGAAGAAGAACGCGCAGGGCGAGGTGGAGCGCCACCACTACGCGGCTCACAAGCTGACGGGTATCGTGCTGGCTACCGGGTCGGCGCTGAGCACGGACGCTATCCGGCTGGCGATGATGCACAGCGTGGACCTGCTCTTCGTGGAGCACGATGGCAGCCCGATCGGGCGGGTGTGGCACAGCAAGCTGGGCAGCACCACCAAAATTCGGAAGGCCCAGCTGGAAGCTAGTATGGCCGCTGAGGGACTGCGCTGGGTGAAAGGCTGGCTGCTGACCAAAATGGGCAACCAACTGGCGTTTATTAAGGAATTAAAGAAGCACCGGGCGCAGCACGTTGATTTTCTGAACGACAAGGTTGCGCGGCTGGAAGCGCTAAGCTTATCGGTGCAGACACTGGACGCGCCCACGGTGGTACAAGTGGCGGACACGTTGCGCGGGCTGGAGGGCACCGCGGGCCGGCTCTACTTCGAGACGCTAAGCTACGTGCTGCCGCGCGACTACCAGTTTAGCGGGCGCAGCCGGCGGCCGGCGGCGGATGCCTTCAATGCCTTTCTCAACTACGCCTACGGCATCTTGTACAGCCGGGTGGAAAAGGCCCTGATCGTGGCGGGGGTGGATCCCTACCTGGGCTTTCTGCACCGCGACGACTACAACCAGCTGAGCATGGTGTTCGACTTCATTGAGCCCTACCGGGCGTGGGCCGATGAAACGGTATTCCGGCTGTTCTCGGCCAAGAAGGTGAACAAGGCCCATACCGATCCGCTGACGGGCGGCGTGACGCTAAATGCCGAAGGCAAGGCCCTGTTGATAGAGGCTTTCGGCCGGTTTCTGGATGGGGAGAGTGTCCGGCACCGGGGCCGTAACCTGCTGCGGGGCGTGGCCTTGCAGTATGATGCCCATCAGTTTGCTAACGCGCTGCTGGGCCGCGGCGCTGCTCCTACTACCACTGACATCGATGTAGCATGATTATCTGGGTACTATACGATATTGAGAACGACCGGGCACGCACCAAAGCAGCCAAGGCGTGTAAGCTGGCGGGGCTGTACCGGGTGCAGTTCTCGTGCTTCCTAGGTACGCTCACGCCGGCCCAGAAAGATACGCTCCAGCTCCAGCTGGCCGAGCTGATTGATGAGGAGTGCGACAAGGTGTATGTGTTTCCGATGAACAAGAGCGAACTACAGCAGACGGTGCTGCTGGGCCAGGCGTTTAATAAAGACTTGGTATCGGATGAGGTACGGTCCCTGTTTTTCTAATGAGCCCGCCAACGCGCTGTCTGTTGGGCCTTTTGATGGATTGATTTTATATTTCAGGACTTATGCACTTGGTATTGAATATCTTGCTAATCATAAAGTTAGCGAAGGAGCAAAAGCCACTTCAGCACCTTTAAAATGCCCCCAGAGCCTTTTAAAGGTGGTTTCGTAAGCTTACTGCGTAAGTTCTATCTATTTTAGGACTTACGCGGTTTAAATAGAGTATTCGGATAATCCAGCTGTTACCAAAGAAGCAAGCGTCGCTTCAGGGACGTAAAATTGCCCCCCGGCGGCGAGAAAAGCCGTTTCTCCACCCCAGTTGCGTAAGGCCTGTATTTATGTCGCTCACGCCCTCACACTTGATTGAGCATTTGTATTGTCCGCGCTTCACGTACTTTGAGTATGTGTTGCGGGTACCACAATACGAGCAGAAGGACTATAAAGTCATGCGGGGCCGGCATCTGCACGACGACAAGCTGGAGCAGAACAAAGACTACCTGCGGCGACGCCTGGGGGTACGGGAGAAATACCTGGACCAGTACCTGACTAACGGCGTGCTACGAGGCCAGGTAGATGAGATTCTGCGGCTGGCTGACGGTACCCTGGCTCCACTCGACTATAAGTTTGCGGAGTGGAAGGACACGGTGTACCAGACCTACCAAACGCAGCTTTATTGCTACGCCTGGCTGATCGAGGAAAATTACGGGGAGCAGGTTACCAGAGGGTATCTGGTGTATACTCGCAGCCGAAACAAAGTGATAGAGGTACCTATTGCTCCCAGCAACGTAGACGACGTGAAGCGGGTAGCCGCTGCCGTAACGGAGGTGATTGAGGGAAATATATTTCCCAAAGCAACACGCTATAAAAGTCGTTGTGTAGCTTGCACCTACCGCAAAATGTGCATTCAGTAAAGCGAGCTATTGGTAATCCGGCTGGCAATTTATTTTTACTTGGGCCAAATCCCTAAACAAGCCTCTCATTTTCAGTATTTTGTAGATTCGGAAATATTCAGTTAATTATCAAAAATACTGTTCTTTGACGTACTCTTTTTATCAATTTGACCCTGTCCATAATCAGCCAATGTTGCTGTTATACAACTGTTTATCTCAAAACACGGCTTCCTGAGGCCTTTCCAGCCACACATGGATTGAAACTACTTTAGTGCTAATTCCGCAAACCTTTGTGTAATTGACTTCCTGAGGCCTTTCCAGCCACACATGGATTGAAACTTGCGCTGGGCTTTGGCCTTGAGCTCGGCTATCTCGCTTCCTGAGGCCTTTCCAGCCACACATGGATTGAAACTTATTGAGACAGTACAAGGTAGGACTTTTGCCGATAAACTTCCTGAGGCCTTTCCAGCCACACATGGATTGAAACTTCAACTTGAATAGTTGTTGCAGCTTAGCCATTGCCTCCTTCCTGAGGCCTTTCCAGCCACACATGGATTGAAACCCCTTGGTTGAGGTAGTAAGCCCCGAATTGAGCAACTCTTCCTGAGGCCTTTCCAGCCACACATGGATTGAAACTTCCACTTGTACCAGTTGGTGCGAATGGTGCCTTCCTTCCTGAGGCCTTTCCAGCCACACATGGATTGAAACTTTTCTAATAAAATACTGGCACAAAAAAGCCCCCCAGACTTCCTGAGGCCTTTCCAGCCACACATGGATTGAAACCTGATGGGTTCCTGCTCGATGGTGAGCAGGGTATCGCTTCCTGAGGCCTTTCCAGCCACACATGGATTGAAACTGAGACGGCCGGCCACCAGCTGCTCATCCGCATCGCGGCTTCCTGAGGCCTTTCCAGCCACACATGGATTGAAACGTCAGGTTCGAGCGCAGGTTGTTGCGGCTGCGCATCCTTCCTGAGGCCTTTCCAGCCACACATGGATTGAAACGCTGAAGCCGAACGGCAGCGCACGGATACGCTGGAAGGCTTCCTGAGGCCTTTCCAGCCACACATGGATTGAAACATATGCACATCGAAAAAGTAACCTGCCCCGGCCCTTCCTTCCTGAGGCCTTTCCAGCCACACATGGATTGAAACTTACCTGGGCAATGGGACCGTAACGCCCGTGGCCGAACGCTTCCTGAGGCCTTTCCAGCCACACATGGATTGAAACTTCGCAACCCCAACCCCGACGTGGAGCTGGAATACGCTTCCTGAGGCCTTTCCAGCCACACATGGATTGAAACATTCTAGCTGCTTGTCGGCTTCTGTATCGATAATATATTTTTCTACTTCTTCCTGAGGCCTTTCCAGCCACACATGGATTGAAACTTCTGCTGCACCTATCCGCCAATATGCTGGGCTGGGCTTCCTGAGGCCTTTCCAGCCACACATGGATTGAAACTCGGGGTGGTGTTGTTTTGCTAATTCTTTGTATTTGGCCTTCCTGAGGCCTTTCCAGCCACACATGGATTGAAACTGTTTGCTATGGTTGTAGTAGTCGCACCGGGAAGGGAACTTCCTGAGGCCTTTCCAGCCACACATGGATTGAAACTTTCATCTTCCGCCAAGCTGGCCGAATTAGCCCCGGCTTCCTGAGGCCTTTCCAGCCACACATGGATTGAAACAAAAAGGCCAGATTGATAAGAGCAACGCCGCGCTGGCTTCCTGAGGCCTTTCCAGCCACACATGGATTGAAACATAAACTGCTGAATCACCCGGAAGAAGTGCCCAAAGGTCTTCCTGAGGCCTTTCCAGCCACACATGGATTGAAACCAGTAGCTAATTTATATTCTGCATTAATCGCTTGCCTTCCTGAGGCCTTTCCAGCCACACATGGATTGAAACCCAATACTCAGAAACAGGGCGTCCATCGTGTCGCCCTTCCTGAGGCCTTTCCAGCCACACATGGATTGAAACCCAGCTCGAAGGTGATACTGAGCCTGTTTGATTATCTTCCTGAGGCCTTTCCAGCCACACATGGATTGAAACTCGAACCACACGCTGAAACTCACAGTTGGATTGCCGCTTCCTGAGGCCTTTCCAGCCACACATGGATTGAAACTACTTGGCAGAACGGGTTTGGGGGGCAATTCTGACGGTCTCTTCCTGAGGCCTTTCCAGCCACACATGGATTGAAACGAAAATCCGATGTTTGCAGCTCACTCTCAAGCACCTCTTCCTGAGGCCTTTCCAGCCACACATGGATTGAAACGAGATGGAAAACACGAAGGACTTTAAAAAGTCGCTGGCTTCCTGAGGCCTTTCCAGCCACACATGGATTGAAACTAGTTGTTGGGTGCTCTAACCTAGTTTGCTCCGCGCTTCTTCCTGAGGCCTTTCCAGCCACACATGGATTGAAACCTGCTGTCGCGCCCACCCCACAGCAGTAGGAACCGCCTTCCTGAGGCCTTTCCAGCCACACATGGATTGAAACCCGGTAAGACCAAACAGATGTTGCTGGATTATTTCGGCCTTCCTGAGGCCTTTCCAGCCACACATGGATTGAAACTTTGGTGGGCTTCTGTTTCAGCTCCCGCAGCGCCGCCTTCCTGAGGCCTTTCCAGCCACACATGGATTGAAACTCAGCCAGGTAGTTGCCCACGTTGAGCAGCAGCAGCTTCCTGAGGCCTTTCCAGCCACACATGGATTGAAACCCAAGATCATCCAAATGTACATCGGGCGTTCGGCCAACTTCTTCCTGAGGCCTTTCCAGCCACACATGGATTGAAACTCGGTTGCCGAGCGCCTGGCCGGCTTTGAGCTCTACCACTTCCTGAGGCCTTTCCAGCCACACATGGATTGAAACTGAATATGCCCAACAACCTGACACACTTTCGTAAGTGCAAGTCTTCCTGAGGCCTTTCCAGCCACACATGGATTGAAACCCCGCTGCTTCCCGTTGCTGGAAGGGCTGCACTACGTGCTTCCTGAGGCCTTTCCAGCCACACATGGATTGAAACTCGCTACTGAGCGTAAAGACCCGGCCAAAGCCAAAACCTTCCTGAGGCCTTTCCAGCCACACATGGATTGAAACATGCAACGGGATACACCTTGCCTCCGTTGCAATTGGCTTCCTGAGGCCTTTCCAGCCACACATGGATTGAAACATCTGCTCTTGCAGGCCATCGAACTACCCTACTTTAAGCTTCCTGAGGCCTTTCCAGCCACACATGGATTGAAACGACCGCCGCGCCCACGGCTGGAGCACCTCCGACGTCTTCCTGAGGCCTTTCCAGCCACACATGGATTGAAACATGATCTTCTCTATCAAGTCCTCCCGCTGGTTGCTGGCCTTCCTGAGGCCTTTCCAGCCACACATGGATTGAAACACGCCTACGGCAAGGCACTGACCATTAACGGGGCCGCCTTCCTGAGGCCTTTCCAGCCACACATGGATTGAAACAACACCTCGTCGTCCTCCGTAATGTTGAACTGACGCTTCCTGAGGCCTTTCCAGCCACACATGGATTGAAACATTTCGACGGGCTGACGTTGCCCACCACCAGCACGTCTTCCTGAGGCCTTTCCAGCCACACATGGATTGAAACCCACGATGCCAGAAATACCAGAAGACCTGCTACAAGCTTCCTGAGGCCTTTCCAGCCACACATGGATTGAAACTAAAATGGTTCAAGCGCCCCGATTCTATATTTTGCATCTTCCTGAGGCCTTTCCAGCCACACATGGATTGAAACTCAGATTCCAATACAGATGCCTATGGAAATTTGCTACACTTCCTGAGGCCTTTCCAGCCACACATGGATTGAAACTTTTCGCCGACTCCTACTTCATGCACTACGCGGCCAGCTTCCTGAGGCCTTTCCAGCCACACATGGATTGAAACGAGCACTTCGCCTTCTTCGCGGGTAATGAAGGCGCGCTTCCTGAGGCCTTTCCAGCCACACATGGATTGAAACTACTATGCGCTTATTTCGTCGCGTTCTGGCGAGTACGTCTTCCTGAGGCCTTTCCAGCCACACATGGATTGAAACCTACATTGTCGCCAATAGAGCACTTAAACAGCTTTTTCTTCCTGAGGCCTTTCCAGCCACACATGGATTGAAACTCATGGCAAGACGCCGTAAAAGCCCCGTTAAGGGCTCTTCCTGAGGCCTTTCCAGCCACACATGGATTGAAACAAGACCCTTTAAACCGATGAAACCACAAGGATTAAACTACTTCTTGAGGCCTTTCCAGCCACACATGGGTTGAAACGAAGCGTATGACGTCTTTCCGCTGACGCCCCTGAGTCGGACGGAGTACCAGCTGCTGCAGAGTATTGCCGCGCTGGAGCAAGAGGTGCGGAAACACAAGCCCAGCGACGACTTATAAAATCTATCTTTTCGGAAGCCCTAAAAAGCAAAGTCCATTTCGGCCAGTTCCTTGCCGACGGCGCGAATCCCTTCCAAAATGCGTTGGGCCTGCTGCTGGCTGGCTTTCTTGGTGCCACTGGTGTACTGCGAGAGCATGGATTGCGTCATGCCGATGCGCTTGGCTAAGGCGGAAGCATTGATGACCTTATAGGCGTCGAAAAAGCTCTGCAAGTCGTAGGTGACCTTTACATCCTCGTAACTCACCGTGCGTCCAGTATCGCTCAGCGCCAAGTTCAGCACCTCAACCATATTGGTTTTCAGCTCCTCGAAGGTGGTACCAACCGTGTACGCGCCCTCCGCCTCGTTGTAGGCAGAGTAACCAGTCGTGGTCTTCTCAACAATCATTTCAAATTTCTTCATAGTCAGTCGGGGAAAGTTGGTTTCTTCGTTGTAAAGGTAGTAAATAAACTACCTTAATGATAAAATTGTTTATGGTTTTTATAAAAAACGGGTGGGGCTATTTAAGCCCCGCCTGTTTCAGAAGTTTTGCCGCTAAACCCTTGCCGACTTCTGCGCTTCCGTGGGCTGGAACTTCCAAATAGCCAGAGCGTGTGAGGCCTTTTTTGGTCGGGTGGGCAAGCTTGATATGGCTGCCAACCTGGTGAATTTTGTACCACCCATCCTGGTACAGTTTACGGAGTAGTTCAGAGCTTTTCATACCCAAAGGTAGTAAATATACTACCAAACGCAAGCGCTTACACCTGTCTATTTTTACCCCCCAGTCAGTTGGTTGGGGGGCTTTTTTTTATGCCCGATTGCACCGCGCCAATCGACGATTCTACCGTGCATGGAATCTGCGCTAAATCACTCAAAAATAAGTTGTTTGACTTGAATCAGGCGATAAACGATGCGTTGTTTGTCCTGCTAAAACGTACGTAGCCAACGCCTTACGAACACTTCCTGAGGCCTTTCCAGCCACACATGGATTGAAACTAGACAAGCACGGCTTCGGGGGCAGGGTTGGCGGGGCGGGCAGTTTTCTGCGTAATTTTGCCCCCAACAGTTTCTAGGCTGTTGTGCCGAGCGTTTCGGCGCAAAACAGGCCAGGTAAACAGCCGTACGCCCGATGAGTACTACCCCAATCAGCCCACCCGTAGTCGAAGCTGCCTTCTCCCCGCTGCCAG
Organism: Hymenobacter sp. R533113; assembly: GCF_056835965.1. Taxonomy (NCBI): domain Bacteria; kingdom Pseudomonadati; phylum Bacteroidota; class Cytophagia; order Cytophagales; family Hymenobacteraceae; genus Hymenobacter; species Hymenobacter sp. R533113. The sequence continues at coordinate 15,699 of NZ_JAKWBD010000018.1, read as the reverse complement.
CCAGCCCCCTGCGCGCCGCAGTCGAAGCCTGGATGCGGACATTTCAAACGCGCCTGTGTGCCCAACTGGAAGCGGCCGATGGGGGCGCTGCTTTCCGCACCGACTCGTGGGAGCGGCCCGGCGGCGGCGGCGGCGTATCGCGGGTGCTGGAGAATGGGGCCATCCTCGAAAAGGGCGGTGTGGGCTTTTCGGCGGTTCACGGCGAGATGAGCGCCCAGGCAGCCAAGGTTCTGCTCATGCCCGACCCGCACTTCTTCGCCACGGGTGTATCGGTGGTGATGCACCCGCGCAGTCCGCGCGTGCCCATTATCCACATGAACGTGCGCTACTTTGAGGCCGGCAACGGTGAGGCCTGGTTTGGCGGCGGCATCGATCTGACGCCGATTTACGTGGATGAAGCCCAGGCCCGTTGGTTTCACCAAACCCTGAAAACCGCCTGCGACCGGCACGACGCCACGTATTACCCGCGCTTTCGGGAAACGGCCGACGACTACTTTTACCTGCCCCACCGCCAGGAAACCCGCGGTGTGGGGGGCATTTTCTTCGACCGTCTGACCGTGGGGCAACATGGCTCGGCCGACAAGCTTTTTGCTTTTTTACAGGAAGTAGGCGATGTTTTCGGCCCAACTTATACTGAGTTGATGCGCCAAAACGCTCCCCTGCCTTATGGCCCGCGCGAGGAAAGCTGGCAGATGCTGCGCCGGTCGCGCTACGCGGAGTTCAACCTCGCCTTCGACCGTGGCACACGATTTGGACTTGAAACGGGCGGGCGCACCGAAAGCATTCTGATGAGCCTGCCGCCCCGTTGCGAGTGGCATTACGATCAGCAGCCCGAGCCCCATTCGCCCGAAGCTGCCACCTTGGCCTGGCTGCGCAAAGGCGTATTCTGGGCCGAAATGCCCCCCAAGTCCTGACCCTGCCCGCTCACTCACCCGCTCATTGATCGAACGACTTCAAGCCCTGGACCGCTGGCTGTTACTAGCCGCAAACAATAGCCACTCGCCCGCTATGGACAAGTGGATGGTCTTTTTCACCGACCGCTTCGTGTGGTTTCCGGCCTATTTTGTGATAGTCCTTGTACTGGGCTACTTGTATAAGCGGCGCGCCCGGCTGCTACTACCTCTGCTGGGCCTGAGCGTGCTGCTCGCCGATGTCATTTCCAGCCGTGTATTCAAACCCTATTTTGCCCGCCTGCGCCCCTGCCACGACCCCGACTTATCGGAGACGCTGAACCTGGTACACGGCTGCGGGGGGCAATTTGGGTTTCTATCTTCGCACGCGGCCAATGCTTTTTCCCTGGCCGTCTTTCTGATTCTGGTGCTGCCGCGCCGCTTCTGGCTGGTCAAGATTGTGGTGATCCTCTGGGCCGTAATTGTTTCATACAGCCGCATTTATCTGGGCGCGCACTACCCTTCCGATGTGGTGGCCGGGGCGGCACTGGGCAGCCTTGCCGCCTGGGGCTGCGCCGAGTTGTACCAGCTGGGCGTGAAGCGGTGGTGGCTCGATGAGCCTGCGGTATAGTACCAGGAATCACGCGGTTGAAATTTCTGAAGCTACTCTTGGCTTCTTCCACCTAAAGCAAAGTCAAAAAGCAACCTTCAGGCGCTGAAATCAGGGCTACTGTTTCAACTGCGAAAGTCCTATAAGTAAGTAGGGTAACTCAAAAACGGGGCGTAGGCTTGTAGCGCGAAGCTTCTGCTTCGCGTATCGTTGAACGGAATCAGTTGATACTCAGCCACGATACGCGAAGCGGAAGCTTCGCGCTACATCTCCAGTGCGTAAGTCCTATTACTTGCCTAGTAGCTTGGCCACGTACTTGCCTACAATATCAAATTCCAGATTTACCAGGTCGCCGGGGCGCAGGTCCTGGAAGGTGGTATGCTCGTAGGTGTAGGGAATAATGGCCACGCTGAAGCCGTCGTCGGTGCTGTCGAAGCAGGTGAGACTGGTGCCGTTGATGCTGATGGAGCCCTTCTCCACCGTCACGCGGCCGGGGCCGGGCTCGTGGCGGAAGCGGTAAACCCAGGAGCCGTTCTGATCAGTTACGCTCTCGCAGGTAGCCGTCAGGTCGACGTGGCCCTGCACAATGTGGCCATCAAAGCGGCCATTAGCCGACAGGCAGCGCTCCAGGTTTACGCGGCGGCCGCGCTGCCACTTCCCCAGATTGGTTTTTTGCAGGGTCTCATCAATGGCCGTAACGGTGTGCGTACCGGCGGCCGCATCCACGGCCACTACCGTCAGGCAGACGCCGTCGTGGGCGACGCTTTGGTCAATCTGTAATTCGTGGGCAAACGGCGTGGTCACCGTGAAATGGCGATTGGTGCCTTCGGTTTGCACATCCGTGATGGTGCCGAGCGATTCTATAATTCCAGTAAACACGAGTTGCTGCGCTGATTATTGAGGTACGAATGTACTGCTGCCGCAGGATTCGGCAGGGAGTAGCGCTGCTAACAACCTGAGGCGAAGAAATGATTTCCAGGTCCTTGCCGAATAGAACCAACCACTGCGACAGCCAACAACCAGCAAGCTCCACCCTTCAACCTACAAGGCTTGTATATAAATGTACTTTAATTGATAATTTATTATAAATTGTAGAGGTCATTGTAAGCTGGTTTTCATGTATTTATGAGAGTGCTTTCTTCCGCTGCCTCCAAAACCCTGCGGCCCTGCTCTGCCTGGAACGACGATGCACTGGTAGTAGCATTGGAGGCGGGAGACGAAAAAGCTTTCACCGAAATATATGAGCGCTATTGGCAGCGGCTCCACGAGCTGGCACACCGCAAGCTCGGCTCCGCGGCCGATGCCGAGGAGGTAGTGCAGGACTTATTTGTGGCTCTCTGGCACAAGCGTGCTACCGCCCGCATCCACAAGCTGGATGTATATCTGTTTACGGCCGCCAAATACAAAATTATCGACTGCATCCGGAGCCGCGCGACGCACGAGGGCTATGTGGCCTTTGCTACCCACCGCTTACCTGCCGCCGACCGGGCAACGGAAGAAACACTAGGCACCGCCGACTTATCAGCGGCCCTGGCAGCCAGTGTGTGCAGCTTGCCGACCAATACCCAGGCAGTTTTTCGCCTGAGTCGGGAGCAATACCAATCGGTGCCCGAAATTGCGGTGCAGCTGAACCTGGCTCCCAAAACAGTGGAGTATCACCTCACCCAATCGCTACGGTTTTTGCGAGCTCGCCTGAAAGACTTTCTGGTGCTTGCTCTCTTGTTTTCTCAATTACTTTTTTAATCTAAACTGCTACTTACGAGTGAGTAGCGCTTATACCTGTCTGGTTCGCACTTGGTGTGAACCAGACTTTTTATGCTTTTGCTTCTCCCGGCAAAAAATATTTCATGCCCAGGCAAGGGATTCGCCCGCTAGGCCCGACCTGATAAGGAAGCCCTACTTATCACCGTCGAGTATGAAGCCAGAAACCCATGAGGCTGTATTGCAGCGCTACCTGCGTGGAGAAAGCCCCCCAGACGAGGCGAAGCTAGTGGAGCAGTGGTACGAGGCGCTCGGTACAGCCTCTAACCCTAAGCTAAGTCCCGCCGATAGTGCCCGTTTGAAAGCTACACTGTGGCGCCGGATCGAGAACCAGATTCAAGCTTCGACCTCAGCCGACGAAGCCGTTCCGATGTGGCGATTAACACCACTTCATTGGGCCGCTGCGGCGCTGCTTGTGCTGGGGTTAGGCTTCGGCGCGCTGCGTCTGTTGCCGCCCCGGCAGGCACCAGTGGCGGCTGCCCGACTATCTGTTCCTCGGGCCGCGCCCGCGTTAAGCACCAGCCAATGGATTACGCATACGAATGTTACTTCCCAGGTTGCTCGCCTCGCGCTGGCCGATGGCAGCACAGTGCGTTTGCAGCCCCGCAGCACTCTGAGCTACCCCCAGCAGTTCACGGACGCTAAGCGGGAAGTATTTCTGCAAGGCGAAGCATTTTTTGACATCGCGCACAATCCGGTCAAGCCCTTTCTGGTCGTAACCGATAAGGTGGTTACGACTGTACTCGGCACCAGCTTCACCGTGCGCGCCTACCCTGAGCAGCCCCAAGCCTTGGTAATGGTGCGTACCGGTCGGGTACGGGTAAGTCCGCGCCCAACCGGCACGGGCAGCCGGGCCGGCCGGGTAGCAGCGCCGCTCGAACTTATTCCCAATCAGCAGGTAGCGTACTCGCCCGAAGCGCTGGAGATGCGCAAGGAGCTGGTAGAGCGGCCGGCCCTGCTTATTCCCCGTCCGTTCGCCTTCGACGACCGGCCGGTGACGGAAGTCATTCAAGCCCTGGAACATGCCTACGGGGTACCTATTGTCTACGACGAGGCAGCGCTGAGCGGCTGCACCGTGCGCCTGATTTTCAGGGATGAGCCCATGTTTGAAAAGCTGGATTTGCTGTGCAAAGCGCTAGGCGCTTCCTACGAGCGGGCCGGTACGAAAGTCATTTTTCACAGCAAAGGCTGCGGCAGCAAACTCCGGCCATCCGACACGCTGCCCGCCGCCGGCTAAGCTCAAAAAAGCCCCCCAGCTTACTACCGGGGCTTTTAATCCGCCTTTTCTCCTTCGACCTCTCTCGCATTCCTCCTCCTTCTAATCCCACCAAACCCGTTCCCACCCCATGAAATTACTTCTACCCTTCGCTCACCACTGCCGGCTATTGGTGCTCGCATTGGTGCCGTTCCTCGGGCTGGCTTCGCCAGCGGCGGCAACCGATCGGACCGAACAGAGCGTACTGGAACAGCACGTGACTTTGCTGCTGGAAGAGCAGCCGGTGCTCACGGCCCTGGCTAGCCTCGAAAACCAGGTGCACACGCGCTTCTTATACAGCCCGCAGCTCATTGGCGCCAACCGCAAGGTGACGGTGCAGGCGGTGGATACGCCACTGAGTGGCGTGCTGCAATCCTTATTTGGCCCGTTGCAAATCACGTATGAAGTAGTGAACAGCGGTATTCTGCTGGCCCCTGTAGCCTTGCCCAAAACGGCGGTAGATGCCACCATCACCGGCCGCGTAACTACTGATGGTGGGGAGGCAATTCCGGGCGCTACGGTGCTGGAGCTGGGCACTACCAACGGCATCAGCACCGACGGCGACGGGCGCTTTTCCATCACCGTCAAGCCGGGCGCTACCTTAGTAGTATCGGCTATAGGCTTCAAAAGTCAGCAGCTGGCCGTGGGCGACCGGACCACGCTGAATGTGCGCCTGCAAACCAGCACCACCGAGCTGGGCCAGGTAACGGTAGTGGGCTCGCGCGGCCTGCCCCGCACCGACGTAGAGCGTCCCGCGCCGGTCGATGTACTGAATGCCAAGGAGTTGCAAGCCACCGGGCAGGTTGATTTGGGCCAGCAGGTGCAGTTTAATTCTCCTTCGTTCAACTCGGCCAAAACCGGGGTAAACGGCGTAGCCAACTACGCTGACCCCGCCACCCTGCGCGGCCTCTCCCCCGACCAGGTGCTGGTGCTCGTGGATGGCAAGCGCCGCCACCAGTTTTCGGCCCTCAATCTGAATGTGACCGTGGGTAGTGGCACCGTCGTCACCGACCTGAACGCGGTGCCGTCGCTGGCCATTGAGCGTATTGAAGTGCTGCGCGATGGCGCAGCGGCCCAGTACGGCTCTGACGCCATTGCCGGCGTAATTAACCTGGGACTGAATAAAAGCACGGGCGTGGCTACCGTCCGAACCCAGTTTGGCGTGACCCAGGAAGGGGATGGCACGCAGTATCTGGCGGGGGCCAATTACGGGATTAAGCTGGGCAAAACCAATCCGGGCTATCTCAACTTGACGCTCCAATACCAGCGCCAGAACCAAACGGACCGCTCCGATGACTACCTGGGGGGCATTTATACCGCCTTTCCGGCCCTGACCGCCGCCAACCCCACGCCCACGCCCACCCAAATCGCCAACGAGAACCGCATCCGGGCCGAGCGGGGCGTGTATCCGCCAGTGGGCGAGCCCTTCAAGGTAGGTGTGTACGGCAGCAACCAGGCTGATATTTACCAAGGGTTCTACAACCTGGGCGTGCCGGTAGGCAGCTCCGGGTGGTCGGTGTACAGCTTCGGCGGGTACTCGCGCAAAGACATTCTGGCCTACGGCTTCTTTCGGAACGCCCAGCCCAATAACGTGAATTACAGCCCCATACACCCCGACGGCTACCTGCCTGAGCTGCCCGGCCGCAGCGTCGACTACTCGGCTGTCGTAGGACTGAGTCGTAAGCTGGCCGGCGGCTGGAACCTCGATTTCAGCACGGGCTACGGCTACAACTACCTCGACCTCAACGCCAACAAAACCGCCAATCCCTCGCTGGGCGCCAACTCTCCCACCGATTTCTATGTGGGCCGTAGCGCCTTTGGGCAGAGCACGAGCGAGGTAAACGTGTCGCGCAACTACGTGGGTTTATTTGGCACGAAGTCATTCAACCTGGCCCTCGGCAGCCAGTTCCGGATAGACCGCTTCCAGTTGGAAAAAGGCAGCCCTGGGTCGTATGAAGTGGGTCCGCTGGCGCTGGCCGCGCCCGCCCAACCGGGACCACCGCCCGTACCCGCCCGCACGGCGAAGGCGCCCGGCTCCAGTGGCCGGCCCGGCATCGCGCCCGACGACGAGACCGACGAAACCCGCCGCAATATTGGCGTGTACGTGGACGTAGAAAGCGACATCACGGAGCGCCTGCTGGTAACCACGGCCCTGCGCTACGAAAACTACTCTGACTTTGGCTCCAACATATCGGGCAAGCTGGCTTCGCGCTTAAAGCTGACGGAAGGTATTGCGCTACGCGGCTCCATCAACCGCGGTTTCCGGGCTCCTTCTCTCCAGCAAACCTTCAATAGTGTATCAACATCTACGGTGCAGGCCGGCGCTATCGTGCAGACGAAACAGCTGCGCAACAATGACCCCCGCCTCGTGCCCCTGGGCGTAACCGATCCTAAGGCCGAAACCTCCTGGAACTATAGCCTGGGAGTGGCCGCCAAACTCACGGAAGACCTGCTCTTTACCGTTGATGCCTACCAGATTGATATTCAGGACCGTATCATCAACAGTGAGCGACTGGTCAAAAGCGACATTCGGGCCCTGCAAACCCCTGATTTTGCTAACATCAGCGAAATCCGCTTTTTCACCAACGCCATCGATACCCGCACGCGCGGCATCGACTTGGTAACCACCTACAAGTATGATATCAGTGACCGTAGCCGCCTGAGCACCAGTCTGGCGCTTACGTTCAACGCCACCGAAATCGTGCGCACCAGCGACACGCCGGCTGCCCTGCAAGCCGGCACCACCAACCGCATTCTGCTCATCGACACGGTCAGCATCGGGCTGATTGAGCGGGCACAGCCGCGCCAGAAAATACTGTTCTCGCTGACTTATCAGGTGGGCAAGTTCAGCATTACGCCCCGCGCCTCGTATTTTGGGCCAGTGACGGCTTATGAAAAACCAGCCAACATCACTGGATCAGCCCCCCGCTACGTGCCCCACATCAGCCAGGAGTTCGAAGGCAAAACCCTGCTTGATCTGGCTTTGGTGTATAATCCGGTAAAAGCGGTTTCACTAACCGTAGGTGCTAACAACATCACCAACGTCTACCCCGACAAAGTGGATGCCGCCCGCTTCGCCAGCTATTCCTACGGCGAAATTCCTTACTCGCGCAACGTAGCGCAGTTTGGCTTCAACGGCGCCTACTATTACTCCAACATCACGCTGACTTTTTAGAAGCGCAACTATGGCCGTCATGCAGAGCGGAGCGAAGCATCTCGCGTGCTGATATCAGCTTAGTAATCCAGATAAACACGCGAGATGCTTCGCTCCGCTCTGCATGACGGCCATAGTTTAAAGCTTTAATTCTCTTTTCTAAGCAATGACCAACCTGACCGTGCTGCTGCTGTGCTTGGGCGTTGGCGCGGCGCTGCGGCGGTGGCGGTTGGTGCCGGCCAGCGCGCCGGCGGTGCTGAATCAGCTGCTGGTGATGGTGTTCATGCCGGCCCTCACGTTCCTGCATCTGGCCGTCGCCCGGCTCGATAGTCACTTTCTGCTGCCGGTGCTGGCACCGTGGTTGATTTTCGGGGCGGCCTACGTGTTTTTTGAGCTGATGGGTAGGCGCATGCAGCTCTCGCGGGCGACCATCGGCGCCCTGATTCTGACGGGGGGCATTAGCAGTACCTCGTTTGTCGGATTTCCAATTTTCGAGCTGCTGTATGGGCGCGAGGGACTGGAACTGGGCATTATGATGAGCCAGGCCGGATCGTTTCTGGTGGTGGTCACGCTGGGGGTGGCGGTGGCTTCCTGGTACGGGTCTGCCGAGCCGTCGTGGGGGTCAATGTTGCGCAATGTGCTGCGGTTTCCGCCGTTTCTGGCCTTCGTGCTAGCCATGGTAGCCAACGCGGCCGACTACCAGCACCCGGAGCTGGTGCGCGGGGTGCTGGAAAAAATAAGCGGACCGTTTCCGGTTATCGCGCTGCTCTCGGTGGGCTTGCAGATGAATCTGCGGGTGCCGCCAGCGCAGGCCCGCCCCATACTTTTAGGCTTATCGTACAAGCTGCTGTTGGCCCCGCTGCTCATCTACGGCCTGTATCAAGCGGCGGCTCAGCAGCACGATCAGGTGGTGGATCTTTGCATATTGGGGGCCGCTATTGGCCCCATGAATACGGCGGCTGTGGTGGCGGAGCGCTACGGCCTCGACCCGCCGCTGGCAGCCCAAATGGTGGGACTTGGGATTCCGCTTTCTTTGCCGTTGCTGGCGTTGTTAGGCTGGTGGTTTACGCGGTAGAGGCGCCTCGCAGGCGCCCGTTGCTGTTTGGTTGTTAATGAAGGTTTGGTCAATACGTATCGTTCAACGACGGGTGCGTGCCACGCACCCTACTTCTTGTGTAACTCACTTAGGTTGATTTCATGAAAAAAATCGTCACCAACCTCACCTTCTGGGTGCTGACCGCCATCATAGCTGGTGCGCTGCTGGGGCACTTCGCGCCGGATACGGCCGTGAAGATGGATGTGCTGGGCAAGGCTTTTATCAACGTGGTGAAGCTCTTCATCAACCCCATTATCTTCCTCACTATCACCCTGGGCATCAGCAGTATGGGCGATTTGAAGAAGGTAGGACGGATTGGCGGCAAGGCGCTGATCTACTTTGAGGTCGTTACTACCCTTGCCTTGCTTATCGGCATTGGCGTGGCCTACGTCATTCAGCCGGGCGCGGGCGTGGTGCCCCAAAATGCCGACGGCGCAAGCATTAATCAGTACACCCAGAAAGCCGGCGAGTTTTCCTGGCTTCAATTCCTGGCCGACAACCTGACCCTGCAAGTACTGCTTGTGTCCATTGTGGGGGGCATTTTTCTGAGCCGCTACGCCCGGCGACAGCCTATCATCGACCGGCTTACCTGGGCTTCGCGCTACGTGTTTCTGGGGCTGCACTGGGTGATGCGCTTCGCGCCCATCGGGGCGTTTGGCGGCATGGCGTTCACCATTGGCAAATACGGCGTCGCGACGCTTATTCCGCTGGGCAAGCTCATGGTGACGGTGTATATCACCATGGCCCTGTTCGTGTTTCTGGTGCTGGGAGCCATTTTGCGCTACTGCCGCCTGAAGCTGCTGTCGTTTCTGGGCTACATCAAAGAGGAGCTGCTGATTGTGCTGGGTACTTCCTCCTCAGAGGCTGGCTTACCGGGCCTGATGGAGAAGCTGGAGCGCATGGGCTGCGCCAAGCCTGTGGTGGGCCTTGTGGTGCCGGCCGGCTACTCTTTCAACCTTGATGGTACTACCATTTACCTGTCGCTGGCAACGCTGTTTCTGGCCCAGGTGTACAACGTAACGCTGACCGGGGGGCAAATTCTGACCGTAATCGGTATTCTGATGGTAACCAGCAAAGGCGCGGCGGGCGTCACGGGTTCGGGGTTTGTGGTGCTGGCCAGCACGCTCACGGCCATCAAAGTAATTCCGGTAGAAGGGCTGGCCCTACTGCTGGGAGTCGACCGCTTTATGTCGGAGGCGCGCTCCATCACCAACTTCATCGGCAACGGAGTAGCCACCATTTTCCTGGCGCACAATGAAGGCGCGCTCGACCATGCCCAAGCCGAGCGCATGTTGGGCGGCCACACCACCGTCGCGACGGTAGACGAAGCCATTGAGCAATACAATCCTTCCCTGCCTAATCTGCCGGTGGAGGAAAGGTGAAGAGGCGAGTTTGTGAAATGGTGAAGTTGTCAGTAGCAGGAATTCCCCTCCATTTTTCATCCGCAAATTCTAACCATTTCACAAACTCACCTCTTCACTTCCCCCGGCCCTCAATAATAATCTTGAGCGTGTAGAGGAGCACCCGAAAGTCCATGGCCAAGCTCATATTCTCGATGTAGAGAATGTCAAACTTAAGACGCTCGACCATCTGCGGAACGGTTTCGGCGTAGCCGTACTTCACCTGGCCCAGCGAGGTAAGGCCGGGGCGGACGCGGTGCAGATGCCGGTAGTGGGGGGCAATTTTGGTTATCTGATTGATAAAAAACTGCCGCTCGGGCCGTGGGCCCACAATGCTCATATCACCCTTAATCACGTTCCAGAACTGGGGCAGCTCATCGAGGCGCACCTTGCGCATAAAGCGGCCCCAGGGCGTAATGCGCGGGTCGCGGTCGGAGCTGAGGGCGGGGCCGCAATCCTCGGCATCAATGTACATGGAGCGAAACTTATAAATCCGAAACGGCACCCCGTGGCGCCCAATACGCTCCTGGGCATAGAATATCGGCCCCGGCGATGACAGCCTGACCATGAAGGCCGTAAACGCGTACACTGGCCAGCCCAGCAGCAAAAACAAGCCGGAGCCCGCCACATCAATTATCCGCTTCAGAATCTGTTGCCACAGCGGCAGCAAGTCCTGCTTTATCTCGATGAGCGGAGTGCCAAACAAGTGGTTGACCTTTACTGAGCCCAGCAGCATCTGGTAGAGGTCGGGCAGCACGCTGACGCGGGCAGTTGAGCCTTCCAGCAGGGCCAGGATTTCCTGAATCATGCGGTGCTCGCTGGGCTCAATGGCAATTACTACTTGCTCGATGCGCAGCGCCCGGATGAGGGCCGGCAGGCGCTGGTAGCTGCCGCGCCGGGGCAGGGCCTCGGCCAGGGATTCATCTATGGTGTCGCCCACGGGCGTAAACCCGACTAGCTTGAGACCCAGATGGCGACTTGTGCGCACCAGCTCGTGGTAGGTGTCGTGGGCTAGCGCGTTCGAGCCTACCAATAAGGTATTAAAGGAAATAACGCCACTGCGTACCAGCTTCTGCACACTGCTCACGGCCCAGGTACGCAGCACCGCCGTGATAAAGAAATGCAGCAGGAAGTAGGCCGAAATCGTTTTGTAGTACAGCTGATAGCTGCTTACGCCTTCGTCATCGAGCAGAAAAGCGAAGAAAATAACAATGGCCCCAATGACTGATACCCGCGCCAGCCCAATGATTTCGGCCAGGCGCGATTTGCGAAAAATGTCGCGGTATTCCCCGATCAGCGCGTACAGAACCAGCCAGAAAGAGGCGATAACGACCGCCGAGCCGGTAAGCGAGAACATCACGCTTTCGGTAAAGACATAGCCCTCATTTATTTCGCTGAGCAGGTATTTGCGCAGCAGAAAAAAACATATCCACGCCAGGAGGGCCGCACCGAAATCGGCGCTTATCAGCTTCAGCTTTTGGATGGTACGGATCAAGGGCGGACAAACAAGCCGGACCTTGCGGACCGGCAACAACAGGTGGTGGGGCGGCAATGGCGACGAAAGCGTAATTTCGCCGTCAGAACTACGTTGGGGGGCAATTTTGCTTTCTTTCGGAGAAGTCAAAGGTAGAGCATTACAGCGGAATTTTCCGGCCTTCTGCCCTACTCATTCCCGGAATCATCTCATGGACGCTAACAGTTACCGGCACCGCGGCCTACGCCGTGCCCTTGTGGAAGAACTTCGCCGCAAGGGTATTCGCGACGAGCGGGTGCTTGCGGCCGTGGGCACCGTGCCGCGTCATCTTTTCTTCGCGCCGGCTTTTCAGGCCCACGCCTACCAGGACAAGGCCTTCCCGATTGGCGAAGGGCAGACCATCTCGCAGCCCTACACGGTGGCTTATCAAACGGAGCTGCTCCGGCTCGCGCCCCACGACAAGGTGCTGGAAATAGGTACCGGGTCGGGGTATCAGTGCTGCGTGCTGCTCCAGCTTACCCCCCATGTGTTCAGCATCGAGTACAACCCCAACCTGTTTGAAGGCACGCGCAAGCGCCTGGCGGAGCTGCACCAGCACGCTCACTTGGTCTGCGGCGACGGCTCCTTGGGTCTGCCCGAACAGGCGCCTTTCGATAAGATTCTGGTGACGGCCGGCTCGCCCACTATTCCGCGGCCGTTGCTGCGCCAGCTGCGCATCGGCGGCGCCCTGGTTATTCCGGTAGGCGACGCCCAGGTACAGCGCATGATGCGCGTAGTGCGCGAAAGCGAAGAAGAATTTTCACGCGAGATTTTCGAGGAGTTTCGGTTTGTGCCGCTGCTGGGCCGGGCTGGGTGGGGCGGGTAAAGTGACTTATTTTGATGAGCATTAGAAATTTGGTGCGCAAGCAACTACCTCAAAGCAAGGTTTCGGCTATTTCTTTTTGAGACAATTACATCGTATACCACCATTTAATACAACACCAAAATAAGCGATGACTGAGGTTCGAGAAATTCAAGTTGAAGACTATGGCTTTCTGTGGCGAATGCTCTACCAAGCCATTTATAATCCTGCTAAAAAACTTCCCGAATCCATTATTTATGAACCATCGCTTGCCAAGTATGCTGCTTCGTTCGGGCAAGAAGGAGACTATGGTTTTGTGCTTTCCGCCGATGGAAACTTGGTGGGGGCGGCTTGGACAAGGTTATTAAAGAAAGAAAATAAGGGCTATGGGTTTATTGATAATTCGACGCCTGAGTTATCAATGGCAGTTGAGGAGGAATTCAGAGGAAAAGGATACGGTCAAGAATTACTCGAAAGACTCATTCAGAAACTAGCAGCGCAGCGCTATACGCAACTTTCCTTGAGCGTAGATAAGCAAAACAGAGCTTTCAATTTATACCACAGATTGGGTTTTGCTATAATCAATGAAATCGCGACATCTTATACGATGGTCAAAAAGTTGGTCTAGCACTTTACGGCAGCCGTGGCTCTCAACTACCTTTGCCTCTTCCTTCACTATCCCCTACTCTCTCTATCCCGATGCGCAAACAGAAGCCCGTTAAAGACTCGTTCGTGAACATGACCGAGCTGGTGCTGCCCAACGATACCAATACGCTCAACAACCTGATGGGCGGCCGCATGATGCACCTGATGGACATTGCCGCCGCCATTTCGGCCCAGAAACACTCCAACCGCATCGTTGTCACGGCTTCCGTGGATAATGTGTCATTTAGCGCCGGCATTCGCCTCGGCAACGTGGTGACGCTGCAAGCTCAGGTGACGCGCTCCTTTAGCTCCTCCATGGAAGTGCACATCAACGTGTGGGCCGAGGACATCCCGACGGGTACCAAAGTCAAATCCAACGAGGCTTTCTTCACCTTCGTGGCCGTGGATCAGTCGGGCCGCCCGATTGACGTGCCGGAAGCCGTGGCCGAAACGGAAGAGGAAATTAAACTGTACGACGGGGCGCTGCGGCGGCGGCAGTTGCGCTTGGTACTCGGCGGCCGCATGAAACCAGATGAAGCCACCGAACTAAAGGCTATTTTTGAGTTGGAGTAATAGTGCTGCGCTTCATGAGGAATGAAGAATGTTCTTCACTCTTTGCCATCTCATAATTTTACCACTTCACCACTCACCACTCACCTATGCACGAGGCGTCGCTGGCTTTTTTCAAAACTTCTACACCAACGTATCGCTGTACGTGGTGGCGGAGACTGCTGAAAATGCCCCCCAGCTACCAGTAGCGGCGGCGGTGGCTAAGCTTACTCCGGTGGCAACTGCTGCTCAGCCTGTTACTCCAGTGGCGGCGCCCGTTTTGCCCCAGCCCTCTGCCCCACCCGCAGCACCGGTAGTACCGGCACCGACGGTTTTCGCCCCACCCGTGGCGGTGAAGCCTGTTGCGCCCGCAGGCTGCCTTCAATGGCCGGGCTGAATTTGCCCCCACGCCACCCGCTTCCGCGCCGACAATTCCGGCTCCGCCTGCCCCACCCGTGGAGGATAGGCCACAGCGCACAGCCCCGCCCCTTACCGAAACGCCTTACTCCACACTTGGCAGCAATGCGAACGGCCTTATTATCATCGTGCGCATGGACCCGGAGCGGGTGGCGTGGGGGGCAAATTCAGCCCGGCCATTGAAGGCAGCCTCGCGGGCGCAACAGGCTTCACCGCCACGGGTGGGGCAGAGAGCGCCGTCAGTGCCGGTACTGCCGGTGCTGCGGGTGGGGCAGAGGGCTGGGGGCAAAAGCGGGCGCCGCCACTGGAGTAACAGGCTGAGCAGCAGTTGCCACCGAATAAGCTTAGCCACCGCCGCCGCTGCAGGTAGCTAGGGCATTTTCAACGTCTCCGCCACCACGTACAGCGGCCTACGTTGGTGTAAGTTTGAAAAAAAGCCAGCGATACCTCGTGCATAGGTGAGTGGTTATTGAGTGGTAAAATATGAGATGGCAAGGAGAACCTATTCATTCACTCATGAAGCGCAGCGCTATTACTCCAACTCAAAAATAACTGCTGGATTCGGTGGCTTCATCTGGTTTCCTGCGGCCGCCAGTACCAAGCGCAACTGCCGCCGCGCAAAGTCGTTTGGTTGTTTCCTCTTCCGTTTCGGCGGCTTTCCGGCACGTCAATCAGCCGACATTTTGGGTGAAGAAAGCCTTCGTTGGGTGACTTTGATGCACCCGTCGCCGATTGATGTGGAGGAAAAGGAGCCGATCACCTGAGCCTGGCACATCGCCCGGCCGGGCAATGCCGACGCTAAATGACACATTATCCACGGAAGCCATGTTCAACATGCGGTTGGAGAATGATTTCCTGGGCCGAAAATGACGGCGGGCATCATCCATCAGGCGGGATGCATCGATGCGGCCGCCCATCAGGTGACTGACATGATTGTATCGTTGGGCAGCACCTTTCCCCGGTCATATTCCCGCAACGAAGTGGCACAACGGGCTCTCGGTTGCACCGATAAATCAGGATAGAGGGATGGAGTAGTTGAGAGCCACGGCTACCGTAGAAGTGCTTAGACCAACTTTTTGACCATCGTACTGGATGTCACTGATTTCCTTGATTATAGCAAAACCCAATCCTGTGGTACTGGTGAAAGCTCTGTTTAAAGGAAAGTTACGTATAACGCCTTTGGATTTCTGGATGAGTCTTTCAGTAATTCTTGACCATATCCTTTCCTCTGAATTCCTCCTCAACTGCCATTGATAACTCGGACGTCAGACGCATCAATAAACCCATAGCCCGTATTTTCTTTCTTTGAAATGAAGCCTTGTCCAAGACCGCCCCCACCAAGTTTCCAATCGGCGGAAACAAAACCATAGTCTCCTTCTTGCCCGAGGAACAAAGCGATGGATTCAGGAAGTTCTAGCAGGATTATAAATGGCTTGGTAGAGCATTCGCCACAGAAGGCCATAGTCTTCTCAGACCTCAGTGTTGAAATGGTGAGCTACGATGTGAACAATCTCAAAAGAAATAGCCAGGGCGTTGCTAGCAGGTAGTTTAGCTTGCGCACCGAATTTTAATGGCGCACCCGCCCCCACACCCAGCCCGGCCCAGCA
>NZ_JAKWBD010000017.1:0-5213 GCF_056835965.1 Hymenobacter sp. R533113 | reverse complement strand
TGTAGGCATTCAGCCAGTACGCCAGGCGCTCGGGCTCACTCCAGTTATCGTTGGGCAGGTTGTCGCTGAGCGTGGTCAAATAGGTGTTCAATGTGGTGCTATCGGCCTGAAAGCCGGTATAATCGACCATGCCCTGCTCATTTACGTGCTTTTTCAGCAGGGCATCCCAGGGCTCGTGGCTCACGGGGCGACTGTCCTTGGAGGTAGGGTTGAGCGGGGTGAAGTAGCGCACGTAGGCGCAGCCGCTCTGGCAGGCCGAGGTAAACAACAGTAGGCAAAAAACGGCCAGACGGAACATGATTCTCATGGAGGGGAGGTGAAATAAAAAGCAGAATGCGAAGCTTGGGCAGACCTACGAAAACGCCCCCCAAGTGGGTTGACAGAAGCAAAGTAAGGAGTTATACTCAGGACCTGGACTACTAGAGCGGGGTTACCATAATTAAATGCAGGACAGCCATAACTAACCTTCTCTTTTATTGTTTGCTTTCCGCGAAACTCACCAGTATCTCCTTCAGTAAAGAAGTGAACGAGTGCGATGAAAGTGAATGCAGCTTAAATCACGTATTCGTTTTACCCCGCAATCCGCTCGCGGCCTGACCGCGTAGTTTGTCTTTATCACGCCCCCATGGGCTCTTTCCCCCTCCCCCTTTTTTATGCATCTTACTTCTACCCTTTATCAGCGCTTGCTGCCGGGTGCGGCTCTTGTGTGCCTGGCCGTAGCGCCTACGCTGGCCCAGGATACGGCGGGCCGCGTGAGTGGCCAGATCCGCGACGCCAGCGGGCAAGTGCTACCGGGCGCTACGGTAGTGCTCCAGCCTTCGGGCAAAAGCACTGCTACCGATGCCCAAGGCCAGTTTGAGCTGACCGGTGTGCCAGCCGGCACCTATACGCTCACGGCTACGTTTCTGGGCTACCGCGCCGCCACTCAAACCGTAATGCTGGATGGCTCCCAGGCGGCCGTAGTTAATGCCACGCTGGCTGCTGACGCGCTGAATCTGAACGACGTAGTGGTGACGGGCACCTTCAATCCCCAAACCAAGCTGGAAAGCTCGGTGGCCGTAACTACGCTCACCAACCGCCAGATTCAAACTCGGGTGTCGCGCGGCACCGCCGACCTGCTCATGGCCGTGCCGGGCTTTCGGGTGAACTCCGACGGCGGTGAGGCGGCTAATAGTGTGTCGCCCCGCGGCCTGCCCTCCAATGCGGAGGCCGGTTTTGGTTTTTTGCAGCTCATGGAAGATGGTTTGCCCATTCTGGAAGCCGGCTCCCTGACGTTTGCCAAAACGGACATTCACTTTCGCGTGGATGAAACCATTGACCGACTGGAAGTGGTGCGGGGTGGCTCGGCGGGCATTTTTGCCAATAACGCACCCGGCGGCATTGTCAACTTTCTGAGCAAAACCGGCAGTGGCCCCAAGATTGGCGGTATTGTGCGCCTCACCGGCGGCGACCAGGGTTTCTACTCCGACCGCAAAGGCCTGGCCCAGCTCGGCGGCTTGCAGCGCATAGATGCTAACGTAGGCGGGCCTATTGCCGGCACACCTTTCCGGTTCAACGTCGGCGGCTTTTACCGCTACGATGTGGGCGTGAAGTACGCGGGCTTCCCGGCCAACGTGGGCGGCGGGGTAAAAGCCAACGTGACGTACAACCTGAAAAACGGCTACGTGCGCCTCTACGGTAAGTACCTCAATGACCGGGTAGCCTACTACACCAGCATTCCGTACCAGAACCTCAACGACCCGGAGCGCATTCCGGGCGGGCCCGACCTGCGCCGCGGCACTATGTATTCGGAGCATCAGCGGCGCACCAGCATCCCAAATCCGTTTAGCAACGGCGAAGGCCGTCTGGACCGGGATTTGGCCAATGGTCAGCATACCCGCTATAAGGCCATCAGCTCGGAGGTATTTTTTGATCTGGGCAACGGCTTCACGCTCACCGACAACGCCCGCCTGCTCGACGCCAACCTGAGCACCGATGGCGTGTACGACATTCAGCCGCCCGTGCTGGGAACCTCGTTTGCGGCCCAGTACCGCGGCTTGGCTCCTTTTGGTGTCCAGGTAAATGCCCCCCGCTTCTCCTACGCCGACGACCCTACGAATACGCCCATTGATATTGCCTCACTGAATGGCAACGGCCTGGTAAACATTGCGGGCATCTTTCCCGACGATAAGCCGGCTACCAACGCAATCAACAATCTGCGTTTGCAGAAAACGGTCGGGCAGCACCAGCTCACTGCTGGTTTCTACGCCAGCCGCTATACCATTAAGGAGCGCCTGAGCTACAACCTGGTGGTGCAGGAAGTAGCCGACCGGCCCCGCCTGCTGAACCTGAGCTTCCCCACGGCTGGACCCTTATTTGGCGGTCAGCCTATTGAGGTTACCAATAACGGCTTCCTGTTCTACAGCTTCGGCGACGGTATTTTGTTTAACTCCACCAATACCACCCAGGTGCTGAGCTATTACGCCGGCGACGAGTGGAAGATCAGCGACAAACTGCGCCTCGATGGCGGCGTACGACTGGAAACTACCCACGCGGAAGGCAGCTCGCCTAAAACGGCTATTCTCAATAATCCGGATGCTACGTTTACCCGCTTCGTAGGTCCCCCTACCGCAGCCAACCGCTTCGGCGGCTCCAATGGTGGTCTGGACGGGCAATACCGCACGTTCTACGACAACCGCTTCTTGCAGAATACCAACGAGCTGCGCGAGTGGAGCTTCCGCTTTAGCACGCTGAACTACTCGCTGGGGGGCAATTATAAATTCTCCGACAAGCTGGCGACATTTGCCCGCTTCAGCAACTCCGGCGTGGCGCCCTCCAACGACCAGTTTGCCTACGGTGCCGACCCCAGCGACGCTACCGGTAACAGCACGCTACGTGGGGGCGTACAGCGCGTTATTCAGGCCGAAGTAGGCGTGCGCGTAGCTACCGACAAAGTAAGTCTGGCCGTGGTGCCTTTCTACAGCGAAAACAACAACATTCCCTTCACCATCCAACTTTCCAACCCCAACGGAGGCTTTAGCCTGACCCAGGAGCGCGGCAAAGTAGACAACCTGGGTGTGGAGCTGGAAGGCACTTACTCGCCCGTGGCCGGCCTCACCCTGCGTGGTATCGGCACGGTGCAGCGTCCCCGCTTCGTCGACTTTAACTTTGTCGACAACAAAGGCACCAGCGCTGTCCTCACCGACGACGAGGTAATCGACTTCAAAGGCAACCGCCTCGAAGACACGCCCGACCTGCTTCTGGAAGGTGGCGCCGAATACAGCTTCAAGGGCTTTGATGTATTTGCCAACTACCGCTGGTTCGGCGAACGGTACGCCAACAAGCGCAACACCATTCAGTTGCCATCTTATGGAGTTGTATTTGCCGGCCTCGGCTACAATTTCGGTGGCACGCTGCAAGGCGTACAGCTGCGCGTGCAGGCGTCCAACTTGTTCAATACTTTAGGCTTCGGCGATGCCGCTGCCCGCAACGGCGAGAATCTGTCGAAGGAAATTCTGGAAACGCAAGACGCTAATGGTCGCACCCGCGCCGAAAACAGCTACAACCTGGTTCGTCCTATCCTACCCCGCAACATCACGGCCAGTGTGGGCTATGTATTTTAAATCAAAAAGCTACATGTCTATAAAAGGCGGTCATGCAGAGCAAAGCGAAGCATCTCGCTCGCTGACACACGAGCAGTAATCTTACTAAACACGCGAGATGCTTTGCTTTGCATGACATTCTCTTACACAAGAAAAAGCCCCCCAGAATCATCTGGGGGGCTTTTTTATTATATAATGTTTCGCACAACTTCACCATCTCACCACTCACTATCTCATTTAATTATTGGGGCGCGCTTAAACTCCTTTTCCCGGTCAAACAGATACCGGAACGTGGCGTGCGTGCGCCAGATTTTGCCGCCAATCTGTTTGGCTACGGCCATCATGCGCGGGTTGAAGTCACCAATCCAGTTCATCACAAAGTCCTCGTACTGCACTTTGCTGCGGTCCTGCACCACCTTCGAAACGGCCAGTACCATGGCGGCTTCCACGCCCCGGCGCTGATGGGCGGGCGCAATACCGAAGGCAATGCCGGTGAGCGTGCGCACTGAGCCACGCCAGCGGTAGTAGGCAAATTTGAGCTTACCCAGCCAGTTAAGGTTGCCGTTCACGTGCTTAAACAGCTCATTCAGCTCCGGCAGCGCAATAAAGAATCCCACTGGCTCACCTTCATAATACGCAAACCAACAGCCCTTCTCGTCGATAACCGGGCGTAGCTTTTTCATGATGCTGCGCGACTGCTCAGGGCGCATTTCCTTCACCCCATCGTGCTTGACCCAGGCTTGGTTGTACACCACCCGAAAATCCTCGGCGTACTTCTCCAGATTCTTCAGGCGCATGTGCTCGAAGGTATACTTCGGGTTTTGAAACATGCGCTGCGCCTTCTCCTGATACTCAGGCTCAAGCGGATCGGCTACCTTGCGGAAGTAGGTGTACTGCTCAAAATACACCTGAAAGCCGTACGCTTCCAGCAACCGGCGGTAGTACGGCGGATTATAGTTCTGTCCGTAGAGCGGCGCCCCGAAGTTGTCGATGAGCAGACCCCACCACTGGTCCCGGTCGCCGAAGTTGATGGGCCCGTCCATGGCTTCCATGCCGCGCTCGGCCAACCAGATGCGGCAGGCATCGAATAGCGTGTTGGCGGCCACTTGGTCATCGATACAGTCAAAAAAACCCATGCCGCCGGTGGGCTGGTCAAAGGTGCGGGCCGTACGCTTATTGATAAAGGCTGCTACTCGCCCAATTGTCTGCCCCTGAGCATCCTGTAACAGCCAGCGCGTCAGTTCACCGGCCCGGAAATACTTATTTTTCTTAGTATCAAATACCTGCTCAATATCCTTGTCGAGCGGACGAATGTAGTTGGGATCGGAGCGATACAGGCGCACCGGAAACTCCCGAAACTCGCGGGCGTGCGCGGGCGTCGAAACTTCTATGAGGTGTTGCGGAACAGTCAAGGAGTAAGAAATTGAGGTGAGCGGCTACTTTAGCATAGCACGAAGTTGTCAAATTTAGCTCCTCCAGGCAACATTGTTTCCGCTGGGCTCCGATCTCGCGACAGGTAGTGCCCGAACTTAGGCTTAAGAAACTATTCGTCCGCAGAGGTATCTGTTGCCGTCATCCACTTGCATCCGTTACGGCCTAGCTCTCGCCTTTCCTTCGCCATGGTGAGCACCC
>NZ_JAKWBD010000016.1:0-384063 GCF_056835965.1 Hymenobacter sp. R533113 | reverse complement strand
GAATCAGAATGTCATTCAGGCAGGTGATAAAACCCCACAGAAAGAACAGAACCGTGACGGCGCTCAAGGCTGAGGTATAGCGCGGCGGCGGGCCGGTGGTGGTAGCCGCTGCCGGGTTGGTAAGGGTGGGGGAGACGGAGGCCATATGAAACGGGGAGTACAGGTGGACAGAAAAGACTAGCTTAGACTAGTCTAATTAAGAGAGTTTTTTCATTAGTAGCTAGAGCTAGTTCCCCTTCTGAGCTGAATTCCGCGCATCAAGCGGCGTGGGCTAGGGGTGGTTGATCAGTCGTTGAACAACATCTTATTCTTAGTTCTCAAGCCTTTCACCCAACCCCTTCTCAGCTCAGGAGGGGAGCTACTTATAGCCTTAGCTCTTCGGCCTAAGCCAACTTGCTTAATAAGTGGGGTTTCTCGTCGGCTAGCTTGATGATGAATTCCCCGAACAGCGTATTGGCCCACGCAAACCACTTGCGCGTAAAGCTGGTGGCGTCGTCCTTGTAAAAGGACTCGTGCATGAAGCCGGTGCCAGCGTGCGTGGTCTTGAGCATTTTCAGGCTCGCCAAAATCTCCGCCTCGTCGGTGGAGGTCATAGCCCGGATGATGATGCTCATGGGCCAGATGTTATCCTTACCCACGTGCGGGCCCGAAATGCCCTCTGCTACTTTGCCCTTGGCGTAGTAGGGGTTGTCGCCGGGGGAGAGCAGAAACCGGCGGGTGTTCTGGTACAGGGCCGCGTCGTCGGGGCCGATGGCTTCCAGGTAAGGCAGCGACAAGAGGCTAGGCACGTTGGCGTCGTCGATGAGGTAAAACGAGCCCGCGCCGTCGATTTCGTAGGCCAGCATCGGGCCGAACTTCTTATGCTCAATAACGGCGTGCATTTTCAGGGCCTGGTGCACCTCGTCGGCCAGGGCGGTGCACTCGGCCGCAAAGGCCGGTTGCTGGTACAAGGCCGTAACCATTTCGGCCAGCTGCCGCAGGCTCTTCACGGCGAAGAAGTTGGAGGGCACCAGAAAAGGGAAAATGGTGCCGTCGTCGGACGGCCGGAACACGGAACAAATCAAGCCAACGGGCTTGGCCAGGTTGCCGGCGCCGGCGCCGGCGGCGGTATCCGTAGGCCGGTTGGTGGTGCGGCGGAAGCGGTATGGGCCGTTGTTTTCTTTGCGCTGCTGCTCCTTAAAAGTCTGCACGATGAGCTGCATGGCGGCCAGCCACTCCGGGTCGAAGCAGGCTGGGTCGCCGCCGGCTTTCCAGTAGCCGTGCGCCAGCCGGATGACGTAGCACAGCGAGTCGACCTCCCACTTCCGCTCGTGCACGCCCGGCTTCATCACCGTTTCCTCTTTCCGCCACTCCGCCGTGCGGCTTTCGTCCTGGTAAAAGGCATTGGCGTAAGGGTCGAGGCGGACGTAGTGCGCGTGCCGGTTGATGACGCCGGTGATGAGCCGCTCCAGCGCTTTGTCCTGCTTCATAAACGGCAGGTAAGGCCATACCTGAGCCGAAGAGTCCCGCAGCCACATGGCGTCGATATCGCCGGTAATCACGTAGGTGTCGGGCTTGCCGTTCCGCTCGCCCACGGTCACCGTGGTGTCGAGGGTGTTGGGAAAGCAGTTCTCGAACAGCCAGGCCAGCTCCGGGTCCTTGATTTTCTTCTTAACGCGGCTAATCTGGTTTTCAATGGCCTTGCTCGTGAAGCGTCGGTCTTTGAGCGCCGGGCGCTGGGAGATGAGTCTGGATTCGTCACTGATCCAGCCGGCGTAGCCCACACCCGGAGCTAGTGCCAAACCGGCCCCCAGCAGCCCCGCGCGCTTTAGGAAGTGTCTTCTTTTCATCATAGTACCTTGATTGAGCAAGTTAGATTTGTACGTTGACGGGCGTACCGGCCTTGGTGAGCTGGTAGACTACCTTCTTCGTCGAATTGCCCTTTTTCACAGTTATCTCATAGCGGCCCAGGTGCCCGCGGGCTTTTACCTGGCCGCTACTGGCGGTGGTCTGACTGAGGTTGGTGGTCCACTCCTTGGTCACCAGGTCGCGCCAGGCGGCGAGATTGGGCTTGGGCGTCCAGTCCTGGCGGAACATGGCCGCGTCGGGCTTCCAGTGGGCACCTTCCCAGAATCCCCACATGGTGAAGCCCGTCACGAGCGGGTGGCTGTAGCAGGCAATAAGAAAGTCGCGGGTGTAATCGGCCTGCAACTGCTCGTCCTTCATGTTGATGTCGAACTCGGTAATTTGAATGGGCAGGCCGACGTTCGTGAATAGGTCCAGGTCGGTGAGGACCTGCGCGGGGTTGCGGGGCTGGCGACCCACGTGGCCCTGAATGCCAATGGCATCGATGGGTGCCCCGGCCGTGCGCAGCTCCTGAATCAGGGCCAGGTAGTCCTTGATGTTTTGTGGGCTGGCCACGCTGTTTAGCATGCCGTACTCGTTGATGAACAGGGCCGCGCCAGGGTCAAGTTGCTTGGCCAGCTTAAACCACTCGGCCGCCTCGGTGCGGGGCAGCACCTGGAAATAGTCGTTTTCGTGCAGCATCTCGTTGATGACGTCCCAGGCCACAACTTTGCCCTTCGTGGCCGACACAATGCTGCGGATGTGGCTGCGAATAGAGTCACTTAGCCCGCGGCCGAAAGGGGTCTGCCGCTTCACAAAGTCGGGCGAGAACTTTTGGCTCGGCCAGATCAGATTGTGGCCGCGCAGGCGGAAGCCTTGCTCGTTGATCCAGGCCATGGCGGCCTTGGTTTTGCGCCGGGCGGTGGTGTCCGTCCAGGGCTGCCACTTCAGGTTGTTGTCGATGGTAACCGTGTTGAACAGCGCCTTTAAGTGGTTCTGGTAAATGGTTGCGCCCGGCCCGGTGCTCACCAACTCGTCTACCGACACGGCCGTGCCGAACAGAAAATCGCCCCGCACTAGCCGGGCGCTAACCTGCGCCCCCGGTACGGGACGGCCATTAGCGTCGGTCACCTGAACGGTGAGCGGGGCTGTGCGAATTTCCTCGATGCGCTGAAGCGCCTGCTTGCGCCATTCGGCCCCAGCTTCCCGGCCGGCGTAGGTAAAGCGCGTGGTGGGCAGCTGGGCCAGCGTGGCCCGCTTCCCGAAATTCAGCACCTGCAAGCCGGCTATTTCCACTTTCTGGGCCAGCGCCCCGTACGAAAAGCAGATGCCCGCTTCGCCAGCTGCCATGTTGCCGGCCGCCACAAACGGAATCTCGACGGTCTTCCACTCGGGCCCCACGCTGATTTCGATGATGACGCTTTTCTCGTGCGGGGGCTGGGCCTGCTGCACGAAGAAATTCACCACCGCGTCGCCCGATTCCTGCTTGGCGTACACAGCCCGGATGGCCATGCGGGCCAGCAGCACGTCGCCCTTCTGCACGGCCCCGCCGCTTTTCCAAGACGACTGCACGTTGTAGTGGCTGGGCTTGGCGATAAACACCTCAGTGCTGAAAACGGTCAGCTCGTTCTGCTTTTTAGCCTCGAACACGCTCGGCGTGGTGGCCTGGTTGCCGTCGTTGAACGTGTAGGTGCGGGCGGCGTCAGCCGGGAAAATATCGACCGGCTTCAGCGCGGCCAGCGCGGCTGGCAGGAGTTGTAGGGTCTGACTGTAAGCCACGCGGCCAACAAGTACCTGGGTAAAGAAGACGGCGACCAGAAGTTTGAACGACATGGGGTAGGAGGAAGGCGCGCGGGTCGGTTAGGATGAGAAGGGCGGGGAGCTTGCCCGGTAGCTTAAAAATTAATCCTTCTAATACCGACTGATCAGCCCCTGCAATAAGGAAACTGCCGGTGGGTGCCAGATTTGCCCCCCACCCGTGGTCGGCTGGGCGCGGCCCGCGGCCTAAAGGCCGAGCTCATTGCTCGTAAGCGCCCCGGTCCCGGCCGGCCCGCAGGGGGCGTTTTTTGCCGGTGAGGTCGGTTTTTTGGGCCACTTCCGCGCAGCCTGAGTCCCGGGCCGGGCTGCCAGCGGCCAGCTGGAAATTAGCTTTGGTCAGGTCGAGCTGGGCGTCGATGAATTTGGGGTCGGCCACCACGTCGTGGGGGCCAGTTACTACTTCCTGGGCGATGGGGTAGAGGTTGTAGTCCCAGCGAATGTTGGTGTTGCGGTTATTGCCGGTCACTTTGCCCCCCGGCTTGGGCACGATGATGTTATTGAGGATGACCACGTCCTCGGAGCGGTTGGCAAACAACTCTTCGTAGCCGACCACCTGCCCGTTGTGGTAGGTCGTGTTGTTGATGATGTCGACGTGCTTGGTGCGGAAGGTGTGAATGCCCGAGCCGCCGTTGTGCACGCTCACGTTGTTGGCAATCAGGGCCCGGCCCTTCCACTCGGGGCGCTTGGGCTGCTCGGGGGCCGCGGCGGGCTGGGGCGCCTCGTTCACCACCGCGTCGCCGTTGGGATTGGTAGCGCCGGGTACGGCCGTGGGCTGGTCGGTCACGTCGAGCAGAATGCCGTTGCCGTCGCTTAGCTTACCGGTCCGGTCCCATTTTACCTGCGTTTTGTTGTTCCACACCCGGTTGCGCTGCACCACGATGTGGTAGCCGGGAGCGTCGTCGAAGGCCCAGTTGTCGAGGGTGGTGATGCCGGAGCCGGCGTAGCGCATAAACCAGGCGTTGTCGAACACCTGGCAGTCCTCAATGGTGAGGTAATCGATTTGGAGGCCCGTGATGCCACCGCCCGCGCATTTACCCACCGTGCAGCGCCGGAGGATCAGGTGGTGGGGCTTGTCGTTAGGCGGACTCCGGCGGCCATCAAAGCAGATGCCGTTGGTATTGAAGTAGGGGTTGGCCTTGGGGTTTTTGGCGTCGGCCTCGGCATCAGCCAGGTTGATGCTGTCGTTGTTGCCGAGCACGGTAAAGCCTTCAAACACGTAGTAAGAAGCCATTACCTGAATGCCCGTCCAGCCTTTGGGCCGGATTTCGGGGTGCTGGCCGGGAGCGGCTTTCCAGGTAATCCAGGCATTGGGCCGGCCCGAGCGGTGCACCGTCAGCACGGCCCCGCCGTCGCCCGTATCGTCGTTGGTGTAGATGCCGTTGCCTACCAGCACCACGTCGCCGGGGTTCACTAGGTCGGCGGCTTTCTGCAAGCTGCGGAAAGCCATTTTCCTGGTCTTGCCGTTGTTGGTGTCCTGGCCCTTGCCGTCGACATACCACGTGGCGGCGGAAGCCGCGAAGACTAGGCCAAGAAGCAGGAGGGTGGTCAACAGTACTTGTTTCATGCGTAGAGAAAGAGGGTTGTAAAGAAGCCTGGTAGGTAGGATAGGGGTGAGGCGCTACTACGAGCACTGTAGCAGGTATTTCATGCCGGCCGGGTTCTTATCAATAGCATCGAAAACCGCCTGCGCCTCCGACAACGGCGCGATTTGCGTGATAAGGTCTTCCAGCGGCAAGCTGCCGCTGTCGGCCAGGGCAATGGCTTCCTCGAAGTCCTCGGGCTCGTACACGCGCACGCCGATGAGCTGCAGCTCGCGCCAGAACACGCGGAATAAATCCACGGGCTTGGGGTCGGCGTGAATGGCCACTAGCACGAGGCGGCCGCGGGCCCGGGCCAGCTGCGTCATGGCGGCTACCCCGGCCGCTACGCCAGATACTTCGAACACTACATCGGCCATGGCCCCGGCGGTAAAGCGCTCCACTTCCGCTACCAGATCAGTGCTGGCCGGGTTCACGACGGACAGCCCTAATGACTCGGCCAGGCGCAGGCGGGCCACGTTTACTTCGGAGACGAGCACGTGGGCGCCTTTTTGCTTGGATACTAGGGCGATGAGCATGCCGATGGGGCCGCCGCCGATAACGACCACCTGCTCACCCGCCTGCAGCTTGCTCAGCCGAATGTCGTGGCAAGCCACCGCCAGGGGCTCGATCATGGCGCCCAGGGTCAGGGGGAGGTGGTCGGGGAGGCGGTGCAGGGTGTGGGCGGGCACGTTCCAGTGGCCCTGCATGCCACCGGGCGTATCAATGCCGATGAATTTCAGGTTTTTGCCGATGTGGTGCTGCCCGTTGTCGGAGGGGTCCTCGGCGCCGGGCTGCAGGGGGCGCACTGTTACCCGGTCGCCTACCTGCCAGCCGGTGACGCCCGCGCCCACGGCCGCGATTTCGCCCGATACTTCGTGGCCAATGACCTGGGGCAGCGACAGGCGCTGGGGCATGGCGCCGTGGTAGATGTGCACGTCGGTGCCGCACACGCCGCAGTAGGCCACTTGGAGCTGCACCTCGCCGGGCTGGGGTGGTACGGCCACGTCGGCTTCGATGCTAAACGATTGGTTACCGGTGAAATGGAGAGCGTTCATGGGAAAAAGGTTTGGGTGGGTGACCGTCATGCTGAGCGCAGTAGAAGCATCTCTACCACTTCGTTGTAATACTATGAGATTACTAACCAGTAGAGATGCTTCGACAAGCGGACGCCAGATCCAGCATGACTGCCTATTTCTATTTGGGAATTGGGAAAGCGATTTCATCAAGCTAGCGGGCCGCGCTCGAGGAGCTGCAGCATGTTGCCCTCGGGGTCGAAGAAGTTGCGGACGCGGCCCCCGCCGATGGCGTTGGTGGGCTCGCCGCCCCAGTGCACATCGTGGGCGTCGAGGTGGCGCACGGCCTGGTCCAGGTCGGTGATGCGCAGGGCCAGGTGTGACCAGCCCGGCGTCCAGGTGGTGCGCTCGGGGCGGGGCGTCTCGTCGCGGGGCATGATTTCCAGCAGCGAGCTGTCGGGCGCCCGCAGCATCCAGACCACTTTCGGCGAGTCGTCTTTCTGAAATCTGAACCACTTGGTGTAGCCCAACACGGTGCAATACCAGTCGGTCAAGGCTTCCACGTCGGCCGCCGCCAGGCCGGGGTGGTCTACCCCGGTAAAAGTCAGTTCGTTCATTAACAGTGTATTTTAGGGAGCGAGGTGGGAGTCCCCACGGGCGGTAAGTTCGTAGTGGTTTTCGCCCGACTCTTCCACCTGCCAGTGGCCGGTGTCGGTTTGCAGGGTCAGGCGCAAAGGAGCGGTTTGGGCGATGGAAAGGGTCAGCACCTGCGTTCCGTGGCGCAGGGTCCAGGAGTCAGGGCCGGCTTCAAGCTGCCAGTCAGCCAGCGTGGTAGCCTCGTCGGCGACGATGACGTGGAGCCGGTTTGTAGTCAGGGTCGGGGCCGCGTCGGTGAAGCGAAACAGCAGGCCGCTGCCGGGACGGCCTTCGCCGAGTTGGGCCGGTTCGGGGTGATAGGCATCGTGCAGGTAGCCGTACACGGGGCCGGCCGGCGCGCTGGGTGCCCCTGTGGGCGTGCCGGTGTGCCAGAGCCGCAGCCCCACGCCGTGGCGGGTGGCTTGCAGCTCGCCGGGCGCGGTGTGCGTCTGGGTCTGGTCGTCGCGGTTGTTGAGCAGCCAACTCCAGACGGTAACAACCGGCTCGGCGGCTACAATCCGGTCGAGCACGAACGTGACGTGCGGACCGCACTGTAGCCAGTGCCGGGTGAACTCCTGGATGGGGTGACCGTAGGCCGCGGCTACTTCCGACACGACCAGCGACACCTCGCCAACCCGCGTCGCGGCGTGCAGCCGGCCGCCGCGCTCCACGGGCGGGCCCACGGTGCCATCGGGTTGGATGAGGCGGCGGGCCAGCACGTTGCGCTGCTCCAGGAGCTTGATTTTAGCCAAATCTTCCTGCAAGCCCAACCCGTCCTGCTCGATGAGGAAAGTGCAGGAGTTGTGGGTTTGGGTGGCGCTTTCCAAGCCGTGAATCAGGTTGCGGTAGCAGCTGTGGCCGGGGTCGACCAGCAGCCGCTCCTGGTTGTACACGAGCAGAAAGCTGTTCAAATCGCCCTGCAAATGGCCGGGGGCAAAGCAGCCCGCGTTCATGCCGCCCTGAATGGCCAGCACGGATTTGCCCTCCCACTGGTCGCGTACGAAGGTGTTGCCGTTGGCGTAGGCCACGGTCAGGGACAGATCGGCTTCGGGGGGCAAAATTGCCGGCGGCTGCCGGGTAAGCAGGGGCAAGGTCAGAAAGCCCCAGTCATTGACGAAGCCAAAAGATGCCAAGCCGTGTGGTACCTGCGTAGGACAGGGCTCGTAGTAGGTCTGGAACAACCCGCGGGCCAGGCCGGCCTGCACCGGGTCGGCGTGGTAGCGGGCGGCGACGTGCAGCAGCAGGTCGCCGGAGGGGCGAAACAGGGCGGCCGAGTCGTTGAAGTTCACGGCGCGGGCCCGGTCCTCGGGGCCCCAGCCGCTCAGGGGCTTGCGGTACAGCATGCTCTGGGTTACCCAGCCCATGCCGCGGCCGTAGGCGGCTACATCCAGCGCTTCGGCGTGGACGGGGTAGCGGCGAATCAGGGCCTCGTAGGCCAACATCAGCGCGTTGGCCAGGTAGTTTCCGTACTGCAAAGACTCGCCGTAGGAGCCGTCGGGCTGGAAAGCCAGGGCCATGCGGGTTAGGTCGGGCAGCAGCTCGTCCAGCAGCTCCTCTTCGCCGAGGGCGGCGGCGGCCACCACCGCGCCCGAAGTCACGATGCCGCGCCAGTTGGCCAGGTGCGTGTTTTTGCGCAGCCAGCGCCGGCACAGCACCACGCCCTTCTCGTACAACGCCGCTTTTACTTCCTCCTGCTCGTCCTCACTCAGCACATCGGGGGCCAAATCCAGCACGGCCGCCACGCCCCAGCAGAGGTGGGCGGTTTCGAGGTGGCCGATGAACGGTTCGGTATGGCTGCGAAACCACGGTCCTACCCACTCCGCTACCGGGCGGCGGGCGGTGCGCAGCGTTTCGGCGCGCAGCCACTGGGCCAGCTCTTCGGTGGGGGCCAGGGCGTGCTGCATGGCCGCATCCGAGAGGTACTCGGCCGCTGGGTACCACCAGCCCAGCCGGCCGCGGTCGGTGCCGGCCGCCTCATCGGCGAGGGCGGGCGCGGCCAGCCGGGCAGTTACGCGCTGGGCCAGCGCCGCGCGGAATCGGCTGATAACCACATCGGAGCTAGTCAGAATGGCTTGCTTTTCGGCGGCGGTCAGGAAAATGTGCCGGGTGTCGATGGCCTCCATGGGGGTGGGGATTTAATGGTTCCGGGGGACCTCACCCCTAGCCCCCTCTCCTCTGGGAGAGGGGGAACTAGTTTTTAGTTTTCTAGCCTTTGCTGCTTATCTACCAAAAGGCTAGTAGCTATCAGCTTTTTTAGAGCTAGTTCCCCCTCTCTTTTGAGAGGGGGTTAGGGGGTGAGGTCCCCCTTAAAAATACCCGCCGTTTTTGACCACGTCCGTCGGCTTCATGCCGCTTTCCACCATCGCCCGAATGCTCTCCTCTTTCTGGAGGATAGCTTCGGCGGCCAATAGCACGTCGTAGGCAATGTTCTGCGGAATGGAGATGACCCCGTCGATGTCGCCGAAAATCCAGTCGCCGGGCTGCACTTTCACTTCGCCCATAAGCACCGGCTTCTGGTAGTGATACATGCGGAAGCGGCCCAGCATGCCCGTATTGGCTTTGTACTTATGAAACACGGGGAAGCCCAGCTCCAGAATGGCCATCGTGTCGCGGATGCCATTCACGACGGCGCCGCGGCACTTGAGCTTCAGGGCGGCCAGCGACATCACCTCCCCCCACTGCGAGGTCACGGTGTCGCCGGTGCAGTCCCACACCACCACCGAGTCGGGGTGCAAATCTTCCAGCATCTGGGCGCGCATTTCAAACTCGCCTTCCGTGGTGATGTCGGGGCCCCCTTTCACGGTGAAGGCCAGCCCCGCCATTTTCATGGTTTCGCGCAGGGGGGCAAATTCGGACGGCAGACTGGTGGCGTGCATGTTGTAGTTGAAGCGTAGCACGTCGTTCACGGCCCCCGTGTAGAGGGCCAGGTAGCGCTCCCGCATTTCAGCAATCGGAATCGGGAAGAGGGCGGCGGGCTTGGGCACGCCGTGGGCCTGCGCTGGGAGAACTGGGGTCGTTATCATCCGGCAAGAAATTTCATGTTGTCAAAATTGATTTCGCGAATCACCACGAACTCCGGCTGGCTCAGCACGAAGGCAATAACCCGCGCTACGTCGTCGGGTTGGAGGAATTTCTCGCGCGCCACCGGCCTATCGCCCCAGTAGTTGCTGTCGGTGGGGCCGGGGTTCACGTCGGTTACTTTAATGCCGTGCTTGAGCACCTGGTCGGCCAGGCCGCTGCTCAGGCCGCGGGCCCCAAACTTGGAGGCGCAGTACAGCGGGGCGCCGGGATTGGTGCGTTGCCCGGCCATCGAAATTACCGACACGATGTGGCCGCTTTGGCGGGGCTTCATCAGGCGCAGGGCCTCGCGGTTGCAGAGAAAAACCCCGCGCATGTTGGTGTTCACCATGCGGTCGTAGGTTTCCAGGTCGGTTTCGGCCAGGTCGGGCGTGGGCAGGCCCAGGCCGGCGTTGTTGATGAGCACGTCTACGGGGCCGTAGGTATCCACGCACTGCTGAAAGGCGGCCTGCACGTCGGCCTCGCTGCCCACGTCGCCGAGGAAGGACGTGACGCCGGGCAGCTCATCGGCCAGGCGGTTGGTCCGGCTGAAGTCGAAGACCTTGGCCCCCTGCTCCAGGAGCTGGCGCGCCGTGGCCCGCCCGATGCCCGAGGAGGCGCCGGTGATAAAAATGACTTTGTTTTCGAGATAATTCATACGGGCTGACTGGTATATTCAGTGGTGAGGCTTTTGGCCGTGGAGACAATGGAAGCCGGCGGGATGGCCCGCGTCCAGTACCAGAGCAAAGCCGAAAAAAGGAGGCAGACGACGCCCGCGCCAAAGGCAAACTGGCCGCTGGTCTGGCCAATAGAAGGTCCGCTCATGACCATAAAAAGCCCCCCAGTCACGGCCAGGGCCACGGCGTAGAGCCGCGACATCGACCGCATAAACACGGGGTCTTCCACGGGCTTTTCCGCCTCGGTGAGCGGCGTGGCCAGGCGCCGGAAAAAGGCAGCCACCCGCTCGCGGTAGGCCCCGTCGGGCGACTTGACTAGGCCCGAGGCCAGGAAGACGGCCACGCAAGCCACGATTTCAATAAAGGTGGCCAGCTCCCACGACACCGAAGGCATTGCGTTCAGTATCAGCCCGATGACCATACCCACTACCAGCGTAGCCAGCGCGCCCCACGGCCGCGGCCGTTTCAGCACCACGCCCAGGATGAGGGGTAGGGTCATGGGGATGGCGAAGAGACCAGTGAAGAGCTTATTGGCTTCAAACGCGCCGCCGAAGCCGCCCACGAACAGGGCCCCCACCGTAACCACGGCTCCCAGGGCCAGGGTCATCAGCCGGCCCACCCACAGCAACTGCCGGCCGGTGGCCTGGGCGTTGAACACCCGCTCGTAGATGTCGCGGGTGAGCACGCCGGCCGTCACGTTGTACTCGCCGCTGAGCACCGACATGGTGGCCGCGAACATGGCCGCCACCATCAGGCCCATGATGCCCTCGGGCAGGAGCTTGAGACAGACGCTGACGTAGGCCATCTCGGGGTTGGCCAGCTCGGGCACAATGGCGCGGGCCGCAATCGAGGGAAACAGGAAAATGACGGGAAACAGGAAGAAAAACACGGCCGTCAGCAGGCCCTGTTTCTGGCTGGCGCGCTCGTCGCGCACGCTGTAGAAGCGCTGAATAAAGGTCCAGTTGCCGCTGTACTTGACCAGAATCATCAGGTAGTACACGCCCAGGTAAAGGGGCATGCCCTTGGGGCCGTTGAAGGGGTCGAAGTGCTGCGGAATGGTGGCCATGAGGTTGGTGAGGCCGCCGCTGGCTTTGATCGTGAGCGGTACCAGAATGAGCGTCGCCACCATCAGAATGATGAACTGCACCACGTCGGTGACGACCACCGCCCATAGCCCCCCGGCAATGGTATAGATGGCCACGATGATGCCGCAGCCCAGAATGGCCTGCTCCAGGCTAATGCCGGCCGCCGTTTTCACAAACAAGCCCAGGGCGTAGAGCCGCACCATGTTGTCGAGAATCTTGAAGCCCACGCCGCCCCAGGCAAACACCTGCCGCACCGCCGGGCTGAAGCGCCGCTCCAGCAGCTCCATGGGCGTCATGATGCCCGCCCGGCGCCAGCGCTTGGCGAAGATGGCCACGCCCACCAGAGCCGGCAACACCGTGCTCCAGATCAGGGTGAGGGCCACGAAGCCGTGCTGGTAGGCAATGCCGGCGTAGGCCACGAACATGAAGGTGCTGAACTTCGTCATGAAGTTGCTAATGGCCCCCGACACCCACGGAATAGCGTTGCCGCCCTTGAAGTAGTCGCCGATGTTGGTGACGAACTTGCCCAGAAACAAGCCGATGCCCGCCATCAAAGCCATGTAAATGGCAATGGCCCAGTAGTCTAAGGTTTGAAGCGTTTGCATCAGGCAGAGCAGAGAAAATGGGGTGGAGGAGAAGTCAGCCCGGGTGGGGGGCAAATTCAAACGCCCGGGGGGCTATTGCAGCTTGATCAGGCTGCGGTCGACAATGAGAATGGGCGCGTCATAGACCGGAATGTCGGTAAAGGAGTACGTGCTGCCCGTTTTCTTCCACTGCGCGGCCGGTATTTCGTACACCCGCCCGCTGATGATGTCCACGTACACGGGCTGGTCGAAGTTGGCGTTGGTGAAGGTGAAGTTGAGGTTGCGGGTCTGGTTGGACTCGACAGGAATATGGTCGTCCGACCAAATCGTGTACAGCTGCTTTTTAGTGGTGGCGTGCTGGTAGCCGTACACCGCCAGGTTGCGGTCAGTGCTCTTGGTGTAAGCCACCTCATCGGGGCTTTTGGGCACGTAATCCTTGTTGTGGGTTGAAGTCAGCTTCGGGATGCGCCGCAGGGAGCTGTCGAAAATCGAGGTGACGTTCTGTATAGAATAATAGGCGATTTTGGGCCGGATAACCTGCTTGGTCGAGTCCGATTTGATGATGCCCTTGTAGTTGAGCCGGTTGATGGGGCCGTTGGTGTACGCCATTTCGATGAGGCCAAACACGCTCGTCTCGATGTCGTGGCCCAGGTCGCCGAGCATGCGGCGCGTGTCCCACTTGGCCTGGGTCAGCTCGCTCCAGTCGTAGTCGCCCAATGCGCCGCGCCCGTAGCCGCTACCCGACGGGGCCCCGTTTTCGCCCTGGCGCAGCGGCATGCTAGGCGCGTACTTGTCGAGCACGGCCCGCAGCTGCATCACTTTAGGGTAGTGCGAGTCAGGGTTGTAGGTGTAGTCGTGGTAGGTGATGTTGTCGAACAGTTTCAGCCGGTTCTGGTCGGCCAGCACCTTGAAGAAGGCGTCGGCATAGGCGAGGTCCATGTGGCCCAGGGCCAGGCCCGACACTTTGGCCTCGGGCTGAATGCGCTTGATAATATCGATGGTGCGGATGTGCAGGGCGGCGGCCTTTTCGGGCGTGTTTTCGAGATTGTCGCTGAAGTTGGGCTCGTTCCAGATTTCCCAGTCCGTCACCTTATTCTTGTAGCGCTTCACCAGAGCCTCCGCCCACCGGTCCCAGGCAGCCAGGGCCTCGGGCGAGGTTGGCACGCCGGCGCCCAGGTTGGAGCCCCCGCCGCCGGGGTAGTTGTGGTTGCCGTAGGAGATTTGCAGCCAGGGCTGCAGGCCGCGCTTGGTGGCATCGTTGATGATGTTGTCGAGCCAGGCCCAGTCGTATTTTCCTTTTACCTTCTCGGTTTTGTCCCAGCCGGCCTGCATGCGCAGGCGCTTAATGCCCAGGGGCGCGATATAGGTTTTGTACTGGTCGTAGTCGGCGAAATCCCGGTCGAGGGTTTCGCAGCCAATTAGCCAATTCGACGCTTCAATTTCGGCGGTACTGCGCGGCTTCACCGTGCCCAAACGGGGCAGGGAAACCGTGAGGTCCGTTTTCACCCGGTCGGGCGAGGTATCTATTTTTTGCGCAAACGCGTTTGCGCCGCTTAGTAACAGCGTTGATACCGTCAACAGGCTCAGTAGGAGTGAATTGTTTTGCATGGTTTTCAAAAACGTTCAACTGGCCGATACAACACCTTGGCTTTAAGTGAACTGGGTTAGTCTCCGCTCGGACCTGCCTGCCTCAGCACCACCACCGCTTTCGGTAGGCGGCGCCTCTTATGTCCCACCACAACGAGCGCCGCCCAAGAACAGGGCCTCTTAGCTGCAGCTCAGGAGAACTGAGCGAAGCCTTGCGGTAGTGATGCTGGGGCAGGCAGCCCCTTGACGAAGCCGGGCGCTTGGCCCAGCCGAACCGCTGGAGTGTGCCTAGGGCCGCGTCCAGCGTTAATTAATTCGCGGTTTACTGGCGGGTTATAGTACTTTGCTTGTTGACCTTTTTTAGCTTGCCACCCAAATCGGCCAGGTAAACCCCGCGGGTGTTGCCCTCGAAGCCGTTGAAGATGACGTAGCGGCCCGTGCGGTCCCAGGCTGGGTGCGGGTCTACGCGTAGCTCACCATCAGTTTTCGACACGTAAATCTTGGCGATGGCTTCCTCCTGGCCGGTTTGCACGTTCATCAGCCGAATGGGTACGATGCCCTCGGTGTAGCCCAACTCACCGGGGTAGGCGTCCGTCACCATGAGCGGGCCGCCGGTGGGGTTGAAGGTCGGGTGGCCCGAACCGGGCGTAAACACGGTTTTCAGGTCAGTGCCGTCGTAGCGAGCGGTAATGATTTCCAGGCCCGGCTGCCCGTCCACGTTCAGGTTCATGGACAGGTGCTCCCCGTCGGGCGTCCAATTGATGTGGTGCCCGCCCTTGGCCCACTGCGCCGGCGTGATGGCCGTGCGCAGGTCCGAGCCGTCGGGCCGCATCGTAATCACCGCCCGCTGACGCGGGCCGCCGCCCTTGGGCGCCCATTGCAGGGTGGTCAGCAGGCGCGTGCCCTGCGGGTTCCACTTCACCTGAAAGCAGTAGTATTCGAAGTCGTTCGGGTTGGGAATGGCGAGGCTGGGAACCGTCTTTTCGTAGATGTCGCGGATAGTCACGATGCGCTTGCTTACCCCCGTGGCGGTGTTGGTGATGTCGATGCCATCGGTGGCCACCGGGCCGAAGTTGTGGGGCGTTTTCGCGTCGGGCAGCACCACACCGTAGCCCACCTGGGCCCAGCGCGAAGAAATCAGGTTGTAGGAGGCCAGGTACTTGCCGTCGTTCGACGCCATGAACACGGTGCCGCCCATGCGGCGCGACTTGCCCGTACTTGGGTTCAGGCGCACGGCGAAGGCCTGCCAGCTGGTCGTGTCCACGTCATTGAAGTACAGGTCCTGGTCGGTTGCGCCCCACTGCACGTTGGCCCCGAGCTGCATTTCCCAGCCCCTTGATTGGGCCACTACCCGTTCCTTGCCCGTCTGCCGGTCTACCAGAATAACCTCACCTACTTCGCCCGGCTTGGGCGAGCGGGTTTCCTCCGGGAAACGAAATAAGGCCAGGTAGCGCCCGGAAGGGCTCATCGGCGAGGTATCAAAGAAACGATGAATCACCCGCCCGGAGCTCACCTTGACCACGGGCACCGTCGCGGCCCCCGTAAAAGCCGGAAAGGATGCCGGGGCGGCTCGTTGCCCCAGCGCGGGACTGGCCAGCGCCAGCCCCACTAGAAGGAGACCTTTTACACGGTTGCGTAGCATCAGAAATAGAGATTAAACTGTTGCGAGGTCAGCACTAGCTAAAATGCGTGCTTCTGGCTAATAGCCGGAGTTCTGCTCTAGGTTCGGGTTCAGATCCGTTTCCCGTTGGGGAATGGGGTAAAGCACCTGGAAGGGCTTGGCGGGCTTGCCGTGGGCCGTCATCACGTCCACGAAGCGGCCGGTGCGTACCAGGTCAAACCACCGCTGGCTTTCGAAGGCCAGCTCCACGCGACGCTCCTGCTCCAGGGCCAGGCGCATGGCGGCCTGGGTGGTAGCGGTGGTGTTGGCCAGCTTGGCGCGGGTCCGCACCAGATTGAGGAGCGGCCGCGGCGGCCGTCTGGTTCTGCTCGTTGAGGGCTTCGGCGTACATCAGCAGCACATCGGCGTAGCGCAGCACGGGGTAATCTACGTCCGACTCGCCCCGGATAATGCCCTTCTGAGTGAATTTAGTGGGGTAGGGCTCGTTGACGACCGCACCGGCGGTGCTCGTGTACGACAAGGCGATGGAAGCTGCTTTGCGAGCATCGCCGGTAGCGTAGGCGGCAATCAGGCTGGGGGTGGGGCGGTTCAGGCCGTCGCCGGCGCCGCCGGTCACGCCAAAGTCGGGCGAGAGGGCCGAAAACGGCGTCCACTGCGAATAGAAATTGCCCCCCTGCCCGATTTGCCCGCCTTTGTATTGCGCGGCCAGCATCACCTCCTTATTGTTGGCAAACGAGGTGGTCAGCAGAAAGGCATCGGCGTAGTTTGGCATCAGGCTGTGCACGTTGGCGTCGATAATTTCCTTGAGCTTGGTGCCGGCCAGGGCATACTTCTGCTGGGTGAGGTACACTTTGCCGAGCAGGGCCTTGGCGGCCCACTTCGAAGCCCGGCCCTGGTTGGCACCCGTGATGGTAGCGGGCAGCGTGTTTTCGGCTGCTTGCAGGTCGCTCTCGATGAGGGCGTACACCTCGTTCACCGGTGAGCGACCGATGGTGGCCGTGCCGTACGGGTCGTTGATTTCCGTGGTGACCAGCTGTACGGGACCAAAAAGGCGTACCAGGTTGAAGTAAAACATAGCCCGCAGGAAGCGGGCTTCGCCTTCGTACTGGCCCTGGAGGGTGGCGTCGATGCTCACCGCCGGCAGGCGGTCGAGGATGGCATTGGCGCGCGCAATGCCTTGGTAGTGGCCCAGCCAGGCATCGCGGAAGTACGTGTTGGCCAGCGAGTAGTTAAGGTCCTCAATTTCGTAGGCGGCCACCGACGTGGTGGTCCGCGGAAAGCCATACCCGGTGTTATCCGTCGACACCTCGCCCAGCCAGATGAGCGAGCCCGCGCCGTTGCCGTACAGGCCGGCGTGCTTAAAGGTGGCGTAGGTGCCCACCACGGCCGTGTTGAAGTCAGCGGCAGTTTTGTAGAAATTGGCCGTGGTGCGCTCGGTCTGCGGCACCACTTCCAGGAAATCATCGCAGGAGCTCAACCCAAGGGTCAGCAATGCCAGGCTTAGAAGGGTCTTTTTCATGACAAATTGCGGGTGGGAGTTAGAAGGTGACGCTCACGCCGGCCGTGTAAGAGCGGGCAATGGGATAGGTGCCGAAATCGGAGCGTGGGGCCAGCATGTTGTCGCCGGCGGTGCTCACTTCCGGGTCGTAGCCCTGGTAGTCGGTGAAGGTGAACAAGTTGGCGCCCGTGGCGAAGAGGCGGGCGCCCTGCAAGCCCACGCGCTGGGCCACGGCGCCGGGCACCGTGTAAGCCAGGGTCACGGTGCGGATGCGCAGGTACGAGCCGTCGAAGATGTACTTTGAGCTGTATTGGGCGTTGTTGTTGCGTCCGCCGCGAATGCTGCGGCCAAAGCGCCCGTCACCGGGCTGCTCGGGCGAAATCCAACGGTTGTCGTACACGTATTTCGTGTTGTTCTGCGCCCCGGAGTTGTTGACGGCGAACATCCCGTTGTAGACGTCGAAACCCACCATGCCGTTGGTTTGAATATCGAGGCTGAAGGCCTTATAGGCGAAGGTGTTATTAAAGCCAAAGAAGTACTTGGGATGCGGGTTGCCGATGACTTCGCGGTCATTGTCGTTGATGACGCCGTTGCCGTCCAAGTCCTTCCATTTCACGTCGCCGGCGCGGGCTAAGGGCTGAGCACCGTACTCAGCGGCTTCCTGGTCGCTCTGGAAGATGCCCAGCTGCCGCCGGCCGAAGAACACGCCAATGGGGTAGCCCTTCTGCGTCACATTGCTATTGGCGGTCTGGCCGTTGGCCGAGGCAAAAATCCGCTCGGCGTCGGTGCTCATGGCCAGCACCTTATTGCGGTTGAAGGTGATGTTGGCGTTGGTAGTCCACTGGAAGTCGCCCACGAAATTGCGGGTGGTGAGGGCCATTTCCAGGCCCTTGTTTTGCACCTCGCCCAGATTCACGATGGCGTTGGTGAGACCCGTGGCGCCCGGCACCGAGATGTTGAACAGCATGTCGGTGTTGCGCTTGTCGTACACGTCGGCCGTGAAGTTGATGCGACTGTCAAGCACCGAGAGGTCCAGACCCAAATCCAGCTGCTTCATCGACTCCCAGCCCAGGTTCGCATTCGAGAACGAGCTGCGCCCCAGGCCGGGCGTGAGCGCATCGCCGAGGATGTAGTTGTTGTTGCCCAGTTGCCCGAGGGCCCGGTAGTTACCGATGGCGTTGTTGCCAGTCAGGCCATAGCTGGCCCGCAGCTTGAGGTCGTTGACGGCGCGCAGGCCTTTCATAAACGCCTCCTCCGACACGCGCCAGCCCACCGAAGCCGAGGGGAAGGCGCCCCATTTATTGTTGTCGCCAAACCGCGACGAGCCGTCGCGCCGGATGGTGGCCGTGAGCAGGTATTTGTCGTGGAACGTGTAGTTGGCCCGGGCCAGCAGCGACAGAATGGTGTATTCCTGAAAGCTCTCGGCGGGGCTGTTGCCCCCAAGGTTGGCCCCGCCGATTACGATACCGCCGTTAATGTTGGGCACCAGGTCATCAGGAAAATTGTTGGCGGTGACGGCAATGGCGTCGCTGGTTTCGCGCTGGGCGGTGAAGCCGCCCACGAAGTTGATGGCGTGCAGCCCCAGCGTCTTTTGATAGCTCAACGTGTTTTCGTTCAACCAGTTAATGCTCTCCGCTCGCCGCGCCACGGCCGTGGCTGGTCCCGTGGCCGCCGCGGTAC
Organism: Hymenobacter sp. R533113; assembly: GCF_056835965.1. NCBI lineage: Bacteria > Pseudomonadati > Bacteroidota > Cytophagia > Cytophagales > Hymenobacteraceae > Hymenobacter > Hymenobacter sp. R533113. Next base: position 365,403 of record NZ_JAKWBD010000016.1, on the reverse strand, counting down.
TCAGCGTCGACGGCACCCAGATTTGGCTGCGGAAGAAGTTGAGGTCGGCCCCAAACGTGGTCCGGAACTTCAGGTCCGGCAGGATGGCGTATTCGGCGTAAGTGTTGCCCAGCAGACGGAATTGCGTTGAGGGATTCTTGTACTCGTTGGCGATTTTCACCGGGCTCTGTATCGAAATGGCCTGCGCTTCCGGCGCGGGCACCGTGCTGCCGTACGAGCCGTCGGCGTTGTAGACCGGCACGTTCGGCGCCATCCCCAGTGCCGACTGAATGACGCCAAACGAGCCGTAGTGGCCCGTATAGGGCAGGTCGTCTTGGCTGGTGTAGCTCGGCAGCAGGCTGATGCCCACGCTCAGGCGCTTCGAGGCTTTGGCGTCCACATTGGCCCGGAAGCTGTAGCGCTTCAGCCCGGTGTTGAGGATGATACCCTGCTGGTCAAAATAGCCCGCCGATACGGCGTAGCGCACGTTGTCGCTGCCCCCCGAGGCCGACACCTGGTAGCTCTGAATCCGGGCTTTGCGGAAAATGGCATCCTGCCAGTCGGTGCCCTCGCCCAGGGAAGCCGGGTCGAGCAGCGCCGTCGGAATGCGGAAGTTCGTGGGCCGCACGCTGTTGGGGTCCGTGATTCGGGGCGTGAAGGTGGGCGTGCTCGGGGTGTTGTCGAGGTAGCCATTGTTACGGGCGTCGATGGTGAACTGCGCAAACTCCTGCGCGTTCATCATCTCAATCTTTTTGGAAGTCTCTTGAAAGCCCGCGTAGGCATCGAGCTGAATCTGGGACTTATTCGCCTTGCCGCGCTTGGTGGTCACGATGATAACCCCGTTGGAGCCGCGCGAGCCGTAGATAGCCGTGGCCGAGGCATCCTTCAGCACGTCAATGCTTTCGATGTCGTTGGGGCTGATGGTATTCAGCGGGTTGCCCACGCCGGCCCCCGACACCGGGAAGCCGTCAATAACAAACAACGGCTCGTTGCCGCCCGAGATGGAGCCCACGCCGCGAATCAGAATGCTGGTATTGCCGCCCGGCGAACCCGAGGAGCTGGAAATCTGCAGGCCGGCTACCTGCCCCTGCAGGGCTTGGTCTAAGCCCGAGACGGGTATTTTGGCTACATCTTGCCCGGAAACCGTGGAAATAGCGCCCGTCAGGTCCTTTTTCTGCTGGGTGCCGTAGCCCACCACCACTACCTCTTTCAACGCTTGCTCACTGGGCTTAAGCCTGATGGTCAGGGGCGTAGTCCCGGTTGCGGCAACTTCCTGGCTGGCGTAGCCAATGTAGGACACGATAAGGGTGGCCGGGCTCGTGGGCACGGCCAGTTCGAAGGTGCCATCGGGCAGGGTGGACGCCCCGGTAGTGGTGTTTTTCACCAGCACCGTCACGCCGGGCAGGCCCTGGCCGGTCTCGTCGATTACGCGGCCCGAAATCGTTTGAGGAGTTTGCCCCAGAGCAGGAGCAAGCGGGATAGAAAGGCTGCAAATCAGTAGGACGGCCCTCCAGATTCTAGGTAAGAAGCTGCTCATAGGGGTGGGTTTTAATTTGTCTATGATGAATTCTTATTCAACAATACAATACTAATCAATTTCATTATGCAAGCAAATTTTTTTACTAATTTATTATTTCGGCCTCCAGCTGGCTGGCCTGCGCTGCTCGGTGTTAGATCGGCTTACTCAGGCATGTGTCGAGTTTGCTGTCCCCACCGTGCAGGACAAAAAAGCCCCCCAGCGGGCCCAAGTGGGTATTTTATTTATCCATCCATTTCCGGCCTTTGGTGCGGCCGCACCCACAATGCAATTAACAAGGTATCAACTGAGGCATGGGTAGAATATCAGCTCGTCTCAGTTTTATTTTCAGCGATATTGTTCTACTATTGTTTTAATTCATCACTGATACAGTATTATGGTAAATTCACTGTTTGATCTAACCGGCCGCACGGCGCTGGTAACGGGCTGTAAGCGCGGCATCGGGCGGGCTATGGCCGTCGCGCTGGCCGAAGCCGGAGCAGATATTATTGGGGTATCAGCCAGCCTGGAGCCGACGGGCAGCACTGTGGAGCAGGAAGTGCAGGCCACCGGCCGCTCCTTCCGGGCTTACCAGTGCGACTTCAGCCAGCGGGCCCAGGTCGATGCCTTCATCCAGCAAGTGCAGGCCGACTTTCCCCGCATTGATATTCTGATCAACAACGCCGGCACCATCCGCCGCGCGCCCGCCGCTGAGCACTCGGATGCCGATTGGGACAATGTGTTAGCCATCAACCTGGACGCGCCTTTTCGCCTGGCCCGCGCCATTGGGGGGCAAATGTTAAGGCAGGGCAGCGGCAAAATCATTTTCACCGCCTCGCTCCTGACTTTTCAAGGCGGCATCACCGTACCCGGCTATGCGGCCAGCAAGGGCGCTATTGGCTCGTTGGTCAAGGCCTTGGCCAACGAGTGGGCGGGGAAAGGCGTGAATGTGAACGGCATTGCTCCCGGCTACATCGCCACCGACAACACCGAAGCCTTGCGCCAAGACCCGGAGCGCAGCCAGAGCATTCTGGGCCGTATTCCGGCCGGCCGCTGGGGCACGCCCGACGACTTTAAAGGCCCCACCGTCTTTCTCGCTTCCGAAGCCGCCAACTACGTGCACGGCACCATTCTCACCGTCGATGGCGGCTGGATGGGGCGCTGAGGTTCCTCCGGGAGTCGTCTATGCCCACCTGCTTTACGTAAGGGGGGCCGGTGCTCCTGCTTTTTTAATTTGTTTAGCGAACCCGCGCCACCGCTTGTTTTTTTGTTTTTTACCATGGTTTTAGTTGTTATCAAAGCGCTGGATATTCTCGAGTTTGTGGCTCGCGACTCGGGGCGGACGTACTCGCTCACGGAAATTGCGGCCGGCCTGGGCATGAACCAGGCCACCTGCGTGAATATCCTGCAGACGCTGGTGGAGAAAAGCTACCTCGAGCACCTGGGCCGCAAGAAAGGCTACCGCCTGGGGCCCATGGCCTACAACCTGACCAACAACCAGGCTTACAGCCTGAACCTGATTACGGCAGCCAAGGAGGTCATGGAAAACCTGACCCGCAGCCTCAACGAAACCTCCCTGCTGGGCGTGATCCGCAACCAGAAGCGCTTTATCGTGCACCTAGTCAACAGCGACCAGGATTTGCAGGTGCGCAGCCACACCGAGCGCAGCATCTACGAAACAACCTCGGGGCGGCTGCTGCTGGCTTACATGAGCCCCAAGGAGTACGCCAGCTTTATTGCGACCACGGGGCTTCCCCCAGCCCAACAGTGGGCCGGGGCCGACACGGCGGAGGGACTGGCGGCTGCCCTGGCCCAGATCCGGGCCGACGAGCTGGCCGTAACCCTGTCGCCCTCCCACATCGTGGGGCTGGCCGTACCCATCTGGCAGCAGGACCGGGTGGTGGCCAGCCTGAGCGTATTTTTGCCCGAGATCCGATGCTCGGCCGCCCGCAAACAGGAAATCATCCAGGCTCTGCGCCAGGCCGCCCGGCAGATAAATCAGCAGCTAGGCACGTAGATTTCCCTGGCTGGCCTCGCCCCTGGGTAGCAAGGCCCACCAAAAAGCCGCCCGCCCCGCGCCCCAGCGGGGCGGGCGGTTTGGCTTCTGGCACCGACCAGGTAAGGGCTGCTCACGCCGTTATTTCTTGCGCAGCACCAGCACCAGGGCATCATTGGCTTTCAGCGGCAGCGTGAGGCCGGTTGGTTTCGCGCCGTACAGGCTGCTGGTTATTTTCCAGCCCGCTTTCACCACGGCGGTAGTCGAAAGGGCTTGCGGGCTGTAGTTGATGAGCACCACCACTTTTTCGCTGGCACTCACCGGGTGCTCGGTGCTGCCGACGAAGCAGTTGTTCTGGGTGAGCACCCGCTCCGCCAGCTGCGGGCGGGCTATTTCCTGGTAAATGCGGGCGTAAGCCGGCTGGCCGGGGTCGAAAGCGCCCGGGAGGGAAGCCAGGTTTTGCTCCAGCGGGAAGGTGAGCAGGTAAATGCGGCCCTGGCCGTAGCTGGTTTTCAGCAGCACCGGGTTGCCATCGGCCTCCCGGGCCAGCACGGTCGCTTGCTTAGGGTTGATGCGCAGCTTGCGTTCTGAGGCAGCCTGGAAGGTTATACTGTCGCCCAGGAGCTGGGCGGCGAAGCGCAAACTACCGCGCCGCTGGCTGTTGGTGCCTACTTCCACGCCCAACGGCTCGTTGAACGTGGGCAGGTAGGCGTCGTCCAGCGACAGATACAGTGTCGCGCCGACCTTCACCTTATCGAGCAGCTTAAACCAATAGCCCTTGTGGAAGGGCTCGATGCCTTTCAGAGAGGGCAATAAATACAGGGGCGCGTCGGGCAACTCTTGCCCGGCTTTGCGAAACTGAAAATCTAAGCCGGCCTGCTTGGCAAGCACGAAGCTGGTGTAGGCTACGCCCCAGGAGTCCTGGCCCTCGGTGAGGATGCACACGGCCTCCGTTTTGCGGGCCGGCAGGGCCTTAAAAGGCAGCTTATCGATGAACTGGCTGAAATTCTTCAGCTCGCTGAGCACCGGCTTGGGGCTGCGGTCTTCCTTGATCAACCCCAGTTCGCCCTCCACCGAGGCGTAGTTGTAGGGCGGGTAGGGAAAGCTCAGCTGGTCGTAGGCGCACCACCAGAGGGTGCCCAGGCAGTCGTGGGCCCAGTTGGAGAACAGGGAGACGCGGGCGAAGGCGGCTTTCTCTTTTTCGCCGCCGGTCATGGGACCCATCACGCCAGTTTCTTCCACCAGCGCGGGCTTGCCGGCCAAGTCGCCGTACAGCCGGGTTTCGGCCGCCGCGTGCAGCAGCGTACGCATGGTGTTGATGCCGTCCTGGCTGGCGTACTTGGTCCAGAGCGAGTAGGGGTGGGTGGTGAGCACGTCGGTGGTGGCGGCTTGGTCCTGGATACGCCAGGGGGCGTTTTCTGCCGCGCTCAGGCTGTGCATACCCGAAACAATCGGCCGGCTCGGGTCGGCCCCGCGAATAGCCCCCGACAGCAGCGCCGACCATACGTAGGCCTGGTAGTGGTTGTCGACTTTGCCCATCACGTTGCACTCGTTGCCGAAGTCCCAGGCCAGGATGGCGGGCTGGTTTTTGAAGCGCTGCACGAACGTAGTCACGAACTTCTGCTGCCAGCTCAGGCATTCGGCGTCGGTGAGAATGTCGCGGCCTTCCAGGGCAGGCGGCACGTAGAGCTGGCCGCTCATCCAGCCCGTTATCAGCCCCACAATCAACTTGATCTTGTACTTCTGCGCCAGCGTGGCCAGCACCGCGAAGTGCTGGAGCTGCGCTTCGCTCATGCCGTTGGCTCCCACGCCGGTCGTGGGCAGGGGCTGTCCGTCGGCAAAGGCCACGTATTTCACCTCACCCCCGCCAGCGTACACCTTATGAATGGGCTGAAAGTCGGGCCACAGCGGAAACACCCGGATAACCTTGATGCCATTCTCCGATAGCTGCTTGAAATCCTGCTCCACCACCTCCGGCCGCCAGTCCCGCCACATGTGGGTGCCGGCGTGCGAGGCCCAGTAGTTGCAGCCCACGGCGAAGGTGCCGGGTTGAGTTAGGAGGCCCTGCTGAGCGTGGCTCCACCGGCTTAGCAGCAACAAGCAAAGGACAAGGCATGGGTGCCAATAAGTAAGACGGGCTGAGCAGGACATGGGGGTGAGGAAAAAAGGTGGGAGGTAGCTGAAGCGGCGGTTTTTCACCAAGCGGCAGCTTTAAAGCTCAAGCATTCGTGGGGTTCTGATCAGGCACAGCGCCTGGAATACGGACTGACCGGCCGCGGCTCTCGTGGGCTGGCAGCCAATCACAGGAATGATAAAGGTGGCGTTGAGCACGTGCCCGCGGCGTGGATGGTGGAAAAGTCGGTTGGCGCGAGTTGGATGGGGAGGGTGTGCTACTCGCCAGGGCAAGCTAATGCCCTGATAAAACCAGGGAGTGGCCTGGGAGCCACTACCGGAATAAGCCAAAGTTAATATTTCCATATTCATTCACAATAATGAATAATAATTTGACATAAATACGCTATGTTTGTTTTGCAACTTCCTCAACCTTACCAATAGCTCACGAGTCCGCGGCCTCTTTAGGCGGCTGAGGACCATACCGGCGGGGTGGTTGAACGAAGGTTTCGCCTCAGCTTGATTCGCTTACGCTTTTCTACTGCCTGCCTTAAGCTACTCGGCCCCAGTTAGCCCCGGCCCGAGTTGACGCACCCATTCCGAGCGCAAACTGCCCACCCATTTTCCTTTTGCCCGTTATGCCTAAGCACTCCCTTCGATTTGCCACCCTGCTGGGTTCCGCCTGCTGCGGCCTGCTGTTCAGCGCCTGCACGGAAACCACAAAGCCCCTAGCGGCGGCCGGCGCGCCCGCGCCCGTCGTCAACCGCCAGACGGCGCTGGCGGCTAGTGACGCCAAAATCAATGCCTTGCTCCAAAAGCTGACCTTGGAGGAAAAAGTGAAGATGATTCACGCCAACTCGGCCTTTGCGTCCGGCGGCATTCCGCGCCTGGGCATCCCCGAGCTCATGACCTCCGACGGCCCCCACGGCGTGCGCCCCGAGCAGGGCCGCGACTGGAAACCCGTGAACGACCCGAACAACGCCGGCACCTACCTGCCCACCAACAACACCCTGGCCTCGACCTGGAACCGGGAGCTGGGCTACGCCTACGGCGCGGTGCTGGGGGCCGAAGCCAGCTTCCGGGGCAAGGACATCATTCTCGGCCCCGGCATCAACATCATCCGTGCGCCCCTGAACGGGCGCAACTTTGAGTACCTGAGCGAGGACCCTTACCTGGTATCACAAATGGTGGTGGGCTACATCAAAGGCGTGCAGGACCAGGGCGTATCGGCCTGCGTGAAGCACTTTGCCTTGAACAACCAGGAAACCCAGCGCAGCAAAATCGACGTGTATGTGAGCGAGCGGGCCCTGCGCGAAATTTATCTGCCGGGCTTTCAGGCGGCCGTGCAGCAGGGCGGCGTGCACACGCTCATGGGCGCTTACAACAAGTTCCGGGGCCAGTACACCACCGAGAATGCCTACCTGATGAACGATATTCTCAAGGGTGAATGGGGCTTCAAAGGACTGGTAATCAGCGACTGGGGCTCCACCCACAACACCCAGGACGCGCTGCGCAACGGCACCGACCTGGAAATGGGCACCGACCTGGTGTTAAAGAATAACAGCCTCGACCAAAGCGCTACGGCCAGCACCGCCGCTGCAGCTCCCACCGCCCCCGTGGGGGGCAAAACCATTTTTGACCGCTTCTATCTGGCCGACGCGGCCCTGAACGCGGCCCGCAAAGACCCCCAGCTGGTGCCCCTCATCGACGACAAGGTGCGCCGCATCCTGCGGGTGATGTACGCCACCAATATGCTCGACGGCGCTAAGCGCAAGCCCGGTGCCCACAACACCAAGGAGCACCAGGCCACCGCGTTGAAAGTGGCCGAGGAAGGCATTGTGCTGCTGAAAAATGACGGCCTGCTGCCCCTGAAAAAGACGGTGAAAAAGGTGGCCGTCATCGGGGCCAACGCCACGCGCGAGAATGCCGGCGGCGGCGGCAGCGCCCAGCTCAAGGCTAAGTACGAAATTACTCCTTTGCAGGGCCTGCAAAATGCGCTCGGCAGCACCGCCCGCATCACCTATGCGCCCGGCTACAAAATCGCCAAAGGGCAAAAGGCCGACCCGGCCCTGATTGCCAAAGCCGTGGCCGCTGCTCAGGCCGCCGACGTGGTGATTTACGTGGGGGGCTCCTTCCACGGCTATGACTATAAGGTGTGGACCGACAACGCCTACGATGCCGAGGACACCGACAAGCCCGACCTGAAGATGCCCTTCGGCCAGGACGAGCTGGTGCAGGCTGTACTCAAAGCCAACCCTAACACGGTAGTAGTCCTACTCGGTGGCGGCCCCCTGGATGTGTCGGGTTTTGCCGGGCAAACCAAGGCCCTGGTGGAAGCCTGGTACCCCGGCATGGAGGGCGGCAACGCCCTGGCCCGCATCCTGCTGGGCGACGTGAACCCCTCGGGCAAGCTGCCCTTCACCTTCCCCGTCAAGCTGGAAGACGCGCCGGCCCACCAGCTGGGCGAGTACCCCAGCGCGCCCGGTAATCCGCTGAAGCAGACCTACAAAGACGACATCTGGGTGGGCTACCGCTACTTCGATACCTATAAAATTGCCCCCCAGTTTGCCTTCGGCCACGGCCTGAGCTACACCACCTTCCAGTATGACAACTTAAACGTGACGCCCGGCCAGCAAAGCGCCACCGTGCAGCTGCGCGTGACCAACACCGGCCGCGTTGCCGGGGCCGAAGTGGTGCAGCTCTACGTGCACGACCAGCAAGCGTCGGTGAGACGCCCCGAAAAGGAGCTGAAAGGTTTCGAAAAAGTATTCCTGCGGCCCGGCGAAGCCAAAACCGTGACGCTCACCCTCGATGCCAAGGCCTTTCAATTCTACGACGAAGCCAAAAAGCAGTGGGTCCTGGAGCCCGGCAAGTTCGACGTGCTCGTCGGCAGCTCCTCGCGTGACATCCGCCTTACGGGCAGCGTGACGCTGTAGGCTCTAGGGGCAAGCCAAGCTTATTCATCCATCCGCACCACTATTTCCCTTCCACTCATGAGCCAGCCCATCTTAGTTATCGGCAGCGCCAACACCGACATGGTCATCACCACCAAGTACTTCCCGCGGCCGGGGAAACGGTGCTGGGGGAGCAGTTCCTGCTAAGTCCTGGGGGCAAAGGGGCCAACCAGGCCGTGGCCGCGGCCCGGTTAGGCGGGCAGGTGACGTTCATCACCAAGCTCGGCACCGACCTCTTTGGTGACCAGGGCCGGGCGCAGCTGCTGCACGAAGGCATTGCCACGGGCTACATCTTGTCCGACCCCGACCACCCCTCGGGCGTGGCGCTGATAACGGTGGATGAGCACGGGGAAAACAGCATTGTGGTGGCTCCGGGGGCCAACGGCACCCTTTCGGCGGCCGACCTGGCCGGCGCCAACCAGCCGTTTGCCGACTGCGCGCTGGTGCTGATGCAGCTGGAAATACCGCTCCCCACGGTGCTGGCGGCGGCCCACACCGCGGCCGGCTTGGGCAAGCGCATCATTCTGAATCCGGCCCCGGCCCAGCAGCTCCCGGATGAGCTCCTGCAACAGCTGTTTCTCATCACGCCCAATGAATCGGAGGCCGAAATCCTCACCGGCGTTGCCATTACCGATGCCGACTCGCTGGAAGCGGCGGCCCAAGTCCTGCTGGCCAAAGGCGTCCAAAATGTAATTATCACGCTGGGCGGGGAGGGCGCCTACCTGCGTACGCCCGCCGGGGCCCAGCATCTGCCCGCTGTGCGCACCCAGCCCGTGGACACCACCGCCGCCGGCGACGTCTTCAACGGGGCAGTGGCCGTGGCCCTGGCGGAAGGGCAGGTGCTGCGGGCCGCGGTGGAATTCGCCAATCGGGCGGCGGCCATTTCCGTCACCCGCCGGGGGCGCAGGCCTCGGCGCCTTACCGGTACGAGCTGCCCGATAGCGCCCTCGTCCCGGCCGATTCGGCACTTCTGGCCCGCTAACGCGGGCCCGGCCGGCTACCCATTCTGCCTTTCACCAGCTACTTGTTTTGCTATGTTCATCATCGACACTTACTCCACGGCGGTTATTTTCTGCGTGGTCACTATGCTGTGCTGGGGCTCCTGGGCCAATACCCAGAAGCTGGCGGCCCGGCAGTGGCGCTTCGAGCTGTTTTACTGGGACTACGTGCTGGGTATTGGGCTAACAGCCCTGCTCATTGGCCTGACGCTGGGCAGCACCGGCGCGGCCGGCCGCAGCTTTCTGGCCGACCTCCGGCAGGCGGATAGCGCTTCCATAGGGCAGGCCGTGCTGGGGGGCATCGTGTTCAACGCGGCCAATATTCTGCTGGTAGCCGCCATTGCCCTGGCCGGCATGGCGGTAGCATTTCCCGTGGGCATCGGCATTGCGCTGGTGTGCGGCGTGCTGGTCAACTACCTCGATAATCCGCTTGGTGACTCTGGCCGGCTGTTTCTGGGCGTGGGGTTGGTGGTGGTAGCCATTCTGCTCAACGCCTTTGCTTACCGCCGGGCGGCTGCCCAGGCCCAGCAGGTATCGAGCCGGGGGCTGCTGCTGTCCGTGACGGCGGGCCTGCTCATGGGCTTCTTCTACAAGTACGTGGCGGCCTCTATGTTCCCCGATTTTACGGTGCCCGAGGCGGGAAAGCTGAGCCCGTATTCAGCCATTTTCTTTTTCGCCACTGGCGTGCTGCTCAGCAACTTTCTCTTCAACACCCTGCTGATGCGGCGCCCCTTCAGCGGGCCCCCGGTCAGCTACGCCGACTACTTCCGGGGCAGCTTCCGCAGCCACCTCATGGGCGTGCTGGGCGGGGCTATCTGGTGCGTGGGCATGGCCTTCAGCATCCTGGCTTCGGGTAAGGCCGGTCCGGCCATTTCCTACGGCCTGGGCCAGGGCGCCACCGTGGTGGCGGCCATCTGGGGCATTGCCATTTGGAAGGAATTTAAAAATGCCCCCCGCGGCACGCCCATGATTCTCAATGGTATGCTGGCCTGCTATCTGGCCGGGCTGGTGCTGATCATCGCCGCCCGCTGATCCACGGCTCCGGCCGCCTACCCTGGCGCCGCGGTGCCTATTCGCTACTTCTCACCCTTCAGCTCATCGCCTCAACCTATGTCCACTTTCCTCTCTCAGGCCACGGCCCTGCTGTGCGGCCTCGCTTGCACGGCCACCGCGGCCGTGGCCCAAACGCCGACCAAAAAAGCCCCCCAGCCCAAGCCCGGCGCGGCCAAAACGCTCACGCTGACCAAGGCGGCCCTGCAAGACAAGATCAAGGGCGGCTGGGCCGGCCAAACCATCGGCGTGACCTACGGCGGGCCCCTGGAGTTCAAGTACAACGGCACCCTGATTCAGGAGTACCAGCCCATTGCCTGGTACGACGGCTACCTGAAGAAAACGATGACGGGCGACCAGGGCCTCTACGACGACATTTACATGGACCTGACGTTCGTGGAAGTGTTTGAGAAGGAGGGACTTGATGCGCCGGTGAGCTCCTTTGCCAAAGCCTACGCCAACGCCGGCTACGCCCTCTGGCACGCCAACCAGGCCGGGCGCTACAACCTCCTGCATGGCATGGCCCCGCCCCAGTCGGGGCACTGGTTGAATAACCCCCACGCCGACTGCATCGACTACCAGATTGAGGCCGACTTCGCCGGCCTCATGTCGCCGGGCATGCCCAACGCGGCCTCGGCCATCAGCGACAAGGTAGGCCACATCATGAACTCCGGCGACGGCTACTACGGTGGCGTGTACATGGGTGCGCTCTACACCCTGGCTTTCACCTCCACCGACATTCCCTACATCGTGACGGAGGCGCTCAAGACCATCCCGACGCAGAGCAAATACCACCAGTGCATCAGCGACGTGATTCGCTGGCACCGGCAGTACCCCAACGACTGGAAGCAGACCTGGTTTGAGGTGCAGAAGAAGTGGACCTCCGACCTGGGCTGCCCCGACGGCGTGTTTCGCCCCTACAACATCGACGCCACCGTCAACTCGGCCTACGTGGTGATTGGCTTGCTCTACGGGGGCGGCGACTTCACCAAAACCCTCAACATCAGCACCCGCTGTGGGCAGGACGCCGACTGCAACCCCTCGTCGGCCGGGGGCATTCTGGGCACCATTCTCGGCTACGATAAGATTCCGGCCCACTGGAAGCAAGGCTTGGCCGAAGTGGAAGGCATTGAGTTCAAGTACACCAGCACCTCGCTGCGCAAGGTCTACGACATCGGCCTGAAGCACGCCCTGCAAATGGTACAGCGCCACGGCGGCAAAGTGGAAGGCGAGCAGGTGACCATTCGGCTGCAGCAGCCGGTGCCGGTGGCTTTCGAGGAGAACTTCACGGGCCACTACCCAGTGGCCAAATTGACCATCAACAAACCGCTGCAGAACGAGCACAGCTTTGACTTTGAAGGCATTGGCTTCGTGCTGCGGGGCGAAACGTCGAAGTGGGCCCAAAAGTCGGATTACGTCCTGAAGATGGAAATGTCGCTGGACGGCAAGGCTCCGGAGGTCATTGAACTGCCCACCGATTTCACCACCCGCCGCCTGGAGCTGTGCTGGAAATACCAGCTGCCCAAGGGCAAGCACACCGTGCGCCTGAAGCTGCTCAACCCCAGCCCCGAGTACCCCTGCAACCTGGGCGAAGTCTTCATCTATACCGATAAGCCCACGACTGAGCTGGCGGTGAAGTAAGGCCCACGCATCACTCCTGACACCTTCTGCGCCGACCCACTGCTGCTTTCCCGCTCATGACCAACCGTTTTCGCACCGTCGCTCTACTGATTTGGGCCGCCAGCCTGACGGCGCCCCTGACCGGGCCCGTTCGCGCTCAGCAGCCGGTCCCGCGCCCCGCGGCCTTGCCGACTGACCCGAAGATGAAGCCTTTCCTCGACAACCTCATGGCCCGCATGACGCTGGAGGAGAAGATCGGGCAGCTGAACCTCGCCGCCACGGGCTTCGACGTGACCGGGCCGGTCGTGAGCAAGGACGTGCGGGGCAACATTGCGCGGGGCCGCATGGGCGCTTTGCTTAATCCCAACACTGTGCAGGCCACCCGCGAGCTGCAGGCGCTGGCTTTGAAAACGCGCCTGAAAATCCCGCTCCTCTTCGGCTACGACGTCATCCACGGCCACCGCACCATCTTCCCCATGCCGCTGGGCCTGGCCGCCACCTGGGACCTGCCGGCCATCGAGCGCAGTGCCCAGATTGCGGCCGAGGAAGCCGCCGCCGACGGCATCAGCTGGGTGTACTCGCCCATGGTGGACATCGGCCGTGACCCGCGCTGGGGCCGGGTGGTGGAAGGGGCCGGCGAAGATCCCTACCTGGGCGCCCGCATTACCGAGGCCATGGTGCGTGGCTACCAGGGACCGGACAACGACCTGACCCAGCCGACTCGGGTTATGGCCTGCCTTAAGCACTTCGCCCTGTACGGCGCCGCCGAGGCCGGCCGCGACTACAACACCACCGACATGAGCCGGCAGCGCATGTTCAACGAGTACCTGCCGCCCTACCAGGCCGCCATCAACGCCGGCGTGGGCTCGGTTATGTCCTCCTTCAACGACATCAACGGCCGGCCCGCCACCGGCAACAAGTGGCTGCTTACCGACTTGCTACGCACGCAGTGGGAGTTCCAGGGCTTCGTGGCCACCGACTACAACGCCATCAACGAGCTGATGGACCACGGCCTGGGCGACGAAAAAACCGTGGCGGCCCTGGCTCTGAAAGCCGGGGCCGACCTGGACATGGTGGGGGAGCTGTATCAGAAACACCTGGCCGCCAACCTGCAAGCCGGTCGCGTGACGCAAGCTGACATCGACCTGGCCTGCCGGCGCGTGCTGGAGGGCAAACATCGCCTGGGCTTGTTCCAGGACCCTTACCGCGGCACCACCGCGAAGCGCGCCCAGGCTACGGCCATGAAACCCGAGTTCCTGGCCGCAGCCCGCGACCTGGCCCGCCGCAGCTGCGTGCTGCTCAAGAACAATCAGCAAACCCTGCCCCTGAAAAAAGCTGGCACCATTGCCCTGATTGGGCCCCTGGCCCAGAGCCAGCGCGACCTGATAGGCAGCTGGAGTGCCGCCGGCGACTGGAAACAAGCCGTGACGCTGGAGCAGGGCCTCAAAAACGTGGCGGGCAGCGGCGTGAAAGTGGTGTACGCGAAAGGCGCCAACCTCACCAACGACCCGCTTCTGCTAGCCCGGCTCAACTCCGACAAGCAGATACCCGTGGACCCGCGGCCGGCTGCGGAAATGATTCGCGAAGCCGTGCAGGTGGCCCAGCAGGCCGACGTCATCGTGGCGGCCGTGGGTGAGGCAGCGGGCATGACGGGCGAGGCCGCCAGTCGCGCCGATATCGGCCTGCCCGGCCAGCAATTGGAGCTGCTTAAGGCCCTGAAGAAAACTGGCAAACCGCTGGTGCTCGTGCTCATGAACGGCCGCCCGCTCACGCTGAGCTGGGAAGACCAGCACGCCGATGCCATCCTGGAAACCTGGTTTGCGGGCAGCCAGGGCGGCAACGCCATTGCCGACGTGCTCTTCGGAGCCTACAACCCGGCCGGCAAAATAACCATGACTTTCCCCCGCGTGCTGGGCCAGGTGCCGATTTACTACAACCACAAAAACACGGGCCGCCCGGCCCTGGGCGACCCGAACGACAAGTACAAGTCCAGCTACCTGGACGTGAGCAACGACCCGCTGTACCCCTTCGGCTACGGGCTGAGCTACACCACGTTCGAGTACGGCCAGCCGGCGCTGAGCGCGAGCACGCTCAAAATGGGCCAGCCGCTGGAAGTATCCGTGACCGTGCGCAACACCGGCCGCTACGACGGCGAGGAAGTGGTCCAGCTCTACGTCCGCGACCTGGTGGGCTCCAGCTCCCGGCCGGTGCGCGAGCTGAAAGGCTTCCAGAAGGTGCTGCTCAAAAAGGGCGAAAGCCGCCGCCTCACCTTCCGCCTGACCTCCGACGATTTGCGCTTCTACAACGAGGAGCTGCAGTTCGTGGCCGAGCCCGGTGCCTTCGAGGTGCTGGTGGGGGGCAATTCCCGCGACGTGCAATCGGCCGGTTTCAACCTGGAACTCGCCCCAGGCCTGTAGAGGCTTGGGGCTTCGCCGCCCCGCGCCGCTCAATGCTCATTCAATCCCACCCGCCATGCCCCGAACCCTCGACGCCCAGCTTACCTACGCCCGCCACGCTGGGCGCGCCCTGATGACTCATTTAAATGCGTTGAGCACCGCGCCTTCTTTGCTGCCTGTCCCGGCGGCGCCGGCTGGCCAGTCGTGGGTGTCGGCGGAAACACGGGAGATGCTGCGGGAAGTGCAGCGCGACGGACCTCTGCGTTTGGTTTTCGCCTACCGTTTCCTGCTAAGCGGCCTGTTGCTGATTTGTAGCGGCGGGGTGCTGGCCCAAACGGCTGCCGGCGGGGCCCCACTTAAAGCCGCGAAAGCGCGCCAACTGGCCGATTACGTGGACCCGTTCATCGGCGTAAACGACACCAAGGCCGGGGCCTCGAACTGCGTAATTGGCCCGCAATTGCCCTTCGGCTCCATAAACCCCAGCCCGCAAACCCTTGAGGGGGACCAGGACGGTTACTCGCCCGCGCAGCCCATTCGTGGGTTTGGGCAGCTGCACGTAAGCGGCACCGGCTGGGGCAAGTACGGGCAGGTGTTTCTCTCGCCCCAGCTGGGCGTAGCGCCCGGCGAGGACGCTCACGACTCGCCCAAGGAAAACGAGCGGGCCCGCGCCTACGAGTACTCGGTGAAGCTCAGCCGCTACGGTATCACCACCTCGGTGACGCCGGCCCGACACGCGGCCATTTACAAGTTCGTGTTTCCGCAGTCCGACGAGGTCAGCATCCTGCTCGATATCACCCACTGCCTCACCCGCGACATCGTGCCTTTCGTGGGCGGGGACGTGCTGGGGGGCAAAATAACCTTCACTAGTCCCGCCCGCGACGAAGTGCGGGGCTACGGCACCTACCGGGGCGGCTTCGGGGAAGGCAACTACAACGTGTACTTCTGCGCCCGCGTGGCTAAAAAGCCCGCCACCATCGGCACCTGGCTCAACGGCGAGCTGCACCCCGGCCAGCTCACCGACTCGCTGCGCCAAGCCAACGATAGGGTGGGGGGCTTTTTTACCTTTAAGACTAAGGCCAACGAAGCCGTGTACCTGAAAGTGGCCGTGTCGCTGAAAAGTACTGAGCAGGCCGTGCGTTGGCTCGATGCCGAGATTCCCGGCTGGAACTACCAAAAGGTGCTGACTCAGGCCCAGGCCGCCTGGAATCAGCAGCTCAGCAAAGCCCAGGTAATCAGGGGCACCGAGCAGGACAAGCGCCTGTTCTACACCGCCCTCTACCACGCCCACCTCATGCCCCGCGACCGGACCAACGACCTGCCCGGCTACGGCCAGGATGTGCCCATGTGGGACGACCACTTCGCCGTGTGGGACACCTGGCGCACACTCTATCCCTTGCACGTGCTGCTGAACCCCGGCGTGGTGGCCGGCACCATTAACTCCTTCAGCGCCCGTCTGCAAAAGAACGGTAAGGTCAAGGACGCCTTCGTCGCCGGCAACGATATGCAGGCCGAGCAGGGCGGCAACAACCTCGACAACATCATTGCCGATGCCTATGTCAAGCAGGTGCCCGGCGTGGACTGGAACAAGGCCTACGAGGTGTTGGAATTCAACGCCGACCAGGAGCGGCAGGGCGCCGCCGGCTGGCGCAAAAGCGAGCCGCTGCTGGGCAACTACAAAAAGCAGGGCTGGATTCCGTTCGGGGCCATGGCCGGCAGCATGACGCTGGAGTACGCCTACAACGACTTCTGCGCCGCCCAGGTAGCCCAGGGCCTGGGCCACGCCGACGACGCCCGCCGCTACCTGCTGCGCAGCAAAAAATGGGTAAACCTCTGGAACCCCCAGGCCGAAAGTGATGGCTTTACCGGCTTTATCGTGCCCCGCACCCAGGACAAGGAGTTTCTGCCCATCGACTTAAAAAAGCGGCAGGGCTCCTGGAAGCAGTTTTTCTACGAGGGCAATTCCTGGACTTACTCCTGGTTTGTGCCCCACCAGATTGACACGCTGGTGACATTGAACGGCGGGCCGGAGGCCTTCGCCAAAAAGCTGCAATACGCCTTCGAGCACGACCTGATTCAATACGAAAACGAGCCGGCGTTTCTGGCGCCGCAGCTGTTTCACCACGTCGGCCGCTCCGACCTCAGCAGCTACTACGTGCGCAAGCTCATGCGCGAGGGTTTCAACGAGCAGGAGGGCATGCCCGGCAACGACGACAGCGGCGCCATGAGCGCGTGGTTCGCCTTCTCGGCGCTGGGCTTTTTCCCGAACGCCGGCCAGGATTATTACTACCTCACTGGTCCGCTGTTCGAGGAGGTGAAGCTGCAGCTTGGCAACGGCAAAACCCTGCGCATTGTGGCCAAAAACGCGGGCCCGCAACACATCTACGTGCAGTCGGTGAAGCTCTCGGGCCAGCCGCTCAAGGACCGCACCATCAAGCACGAGGCGCTGATGCAAGGCGGCGTGCTGGAGTTTGAGATGGGACTTAAGGCACCCGTGGTGCAATAAGAACCACAAAAGTACCCACCCCAAAACGTAGCCTTACCCCATGCTTCGCCAAAAACTCCTGCCGCTGCTGTCCTGCCTGAGCCTCATCAGTTCGGCTGCCAATGCCACCGTGCGCCTGCCCGCCCTGGTGGGTAGCCACATGGTGTTGCAGCGCGACAAGCCCCTGTCCATCTGGGGCTGGGCCGCGCCGGGCGAAAAAGTCAGCATCACCTTTCAAAACAAAACCTACGCCGCATCGGCGCCCGATGCGGCCGGGCGTTGGCAGGCAACCCTGCCGGCTACCCCGGCCGGCGGCCCCTACGTATTAACCATCAAGGGCCAAAACACCCTGACGCTGGAAGACGTGCTGGTGGGCGACGTGTGGCTGGCCGCCGGGCAGTCCAACATGGAGATGCAGGTGAAAGCCGGCCCTGCCGGCTACTTCCAGCCGGTGGCCAATGCCGACCAGGAAATTGCCGCCGCCAACTTCCCTAAGCTGCGCTGTCTCACCGTGGCCCAGGTGATGGCCTACCACCCCGAACCCGACGTGACGACCAAAGGCTGGCTAGTGTGCAGCCCGGCTACGGTGGCGGGCTTTTCGGCAGTGGGGTACTTTTTTGGGCGCGATTTAGTGCAGCGCTACCAGGTACCCATCGGCCTGATTTGCAGCAGCTGGGGCGGCACTTCGGCCGAGGCCTGGACCAGCGCCGAGGGCCTGCGCACGCTGCCCGATTTCCAAGCCCGCGCGGCCGACGTCGCCCGGCGCACCACCCGCCTCACCGATGACGACCAGGCTTTCCGCCAGCGCCAGCGGGCCGCGCTCAACTCCCAGAAGTTCGATAAAGGGTACCCGCCCGGTGGCAAGCCCTGGTCGGCGGCCGACTTTGACGCCCGCGCCTGGCCCGAGATAAGCCTGCCCGGCTACTGGGAAACCGTCCCGGCCCTGAAAAACTACGATGGCGTGGTGTGGTTTCGCAAGGAAATCGACCTGCCGGCCACGGCCGCCGGCCAGCCGCTCACCCTGTCGCTGGGTACGGTAAACGACACCGACAGCACCTGGTTCAACGGTGTGAAAGTGGGCAGCACCGAGGGCTACAACAAGGAGCGCTGCTACCCCGTGCCCGCCGCGCTGGTGCGGGCCGGCCGCAACGTGGTCATCGTGCGCGCCGTGGACCTGGGCAGCAACGGCGGCATCTCGGGCGCGCCTGCCGCGCTGAGCCTGACGGGCGCGGGCCTCACCGTGCCGCTGGCGGGGACCTGGCACTACCAGGTCGGCCTCGACCCCAAAGACTGGCCGGTTTCGCCTTTCCCCGGCGGACCTCCAGAATACGCCCACGGTGCTGTTCAACGGCATGGTGGCCCCGCTGATTCCCTACGCGCTCAAAGGCATTATCTGGTATCAGGGCGAAAACAACACCGGCCGGGCCGACCAGTATCGCACCCTGTTTCCGGCCCTGATTACCGACTGGCGCCAGCACTGGGGCGCGCCCGAGCTGCCCTTCCTGTTCGTACAGCTGGCCAACTTCCAGGCGGCCGCGCTGCAGCCGGGTCCCTCCACCTGGGCCGAACTGCGCGAAGCGCAGGCCCGGGCGCTGACCTTGCCCCGCACGGGCATGGCCACGACCATCGACATCGGCGAGGCCGACGACATTCACCCCCATAACAAGCAGGAAGTGGGCCGCCGGCTAGCCCTGGCCGCCCGCCATGAGGTGTATGGCGAGAAAGCGCTGGTGTACAGCGGCCCCACCTTCCAGCGCATGGCCGCGCAGGGCAGCACTATCCGGTTGAAGTTCGGGCACGTTGGCGGCGGGCTGGTTGCCAAAAACGGGGCGGTGCTGCAAGGCTTCGCCGTGGCCGGGGCCGACCAGAAGTTTCACTGGGCCACGGCGCAACTGGTCGGCAACGAGGTGGTGGTGCAAAGCGACGAGGTAAAAGCCCCGGTAGCCGTGCGCTACGACTGGGCCAACAACCCCAACGGCAACCTCTACAACAAGGAAGGCCTGCCCGCCGGGCCCTTCCGCACCGATACCTGGCCGGGCATCACCGTCGGGGTGAAATAAGGCCGGCTGCCACCTCGCCCAAGGGGCCGTTTCCCGCTCAACTTTTCTGAATTCCCACGCTCTCTGAATTCTTTGCCAATATGCAGCTCCGTCGTTCCTTCCTGAAAAACGTCAGCGCGGCCGGCCTCTCGGCGGCGTTGGCCCCGCTGGCTGCCTGCTCCGCGGCACACGTTGCCACCGGCCCAGCCGCCGCCGCCGCGCCCGGCGCCGTGGCCGTTTCACCCGAGCTGGCCAAGCGCATGTACGACAAAGCGCTGAACATTGCCAAAACCAAAATTCGAGGCGGCGAGAAGGAGCCGTTTTTCAAAGAGCCCTACCTGGACGAGGCGTTTTCGCCCAACATTTTTTACTGGGACACCTGCTTTATGACCTGCTATGCCAAGTACCACCAGCAGGAGCTACCCATTGCTCAGGCCCTCGACAACTTCTACCGGGTGCAGGACGCCGACGGCTACATCGGCCGCGAGTACTTGGAAAACGGCCAGCCCTTTTGGGAAAAGCACCACCCGGTGAGCATCAATCCGCCGCTGCTGGCCTTTGCCGAGCTGGAACTCCAGAGCCAGCAACCCAACGTGGAGCGCCTGCGCCGGGTGTACCCGCATCTGAAAAGCCACTTCGAGTTTTTACAGCGCACCTACCGCGGCGACGACGGCCTGTACTTCGGCGATACCCTGGGCATGGGCATGGACAACATCCCGCGCTACCCGCCGGGCTGGCAGGACGACGGCAAGGGCCTGCCCGTCAAGAATCTTTACCCCAAAATATTCCAGTACCGGGGCACCAACGCCAGCTGGAACACCCAGGGCCGATTGGTGGATTTTTCGGCCCAGATGGCGCTTTTTGCCCAAAACCTGAAACGGATAGCCCAGCTCACCAACCATGCCGCTGACGTGCCGGCCTACGAGCAGGCGCACGCGGCCCTCAAGCAGGCGCTCAACGAGCACTGCTGGAGCGAGGCCGACGGCTTTTACTTCGACCTAGGCTACGGCCAGCCCATCCGGCGCTACCACGTGGGCATGTACTGGGCCCTGCTGGCCGATTGCGTGCCCGCCAACCGGCTCGACAAATTCATTGCCCACCTCACCGACCCTAAGAAATTTGGCCGCCCGGTGCCCGTTCCCTCCCTGGCCGCCGACGAGCCCGAGTACAAGGCTTACGGCGACTATTGGCTCGGGGGCGTGTGGGCGCCCACCACCTACATGGTGCTGCGCGGCCTGCAACAGGCCGGCAAGTCCGAGCTGGCGCAGATTCTGGCCCAACGCTTCTACGGGGCGGTGGCCGAGGTATTCGAGCACAGCGGCACGTTTTGGGAAAACTACGCGCCGGAGTTTGCCAGCTACGGCAACCCCGCCAAGCCCGATTTCTGCGGCTGGACGGCCATTGTGCCCATCGCCATCTGGCGGGAGTTTATCCAGGTGAAGGCCTAGCACCTTTCTCAAGCCGTCACCAGTCGATCAGTTTCCTTATTTCTTATGATGCTCCGCTACCTCTACTGCTTGTTGCTCCTGTTCGCCGGGGTTTTGCCCGCCCTGGCGCAAACGCCGCCGCCCATTGCCATCGAAACCGAGCACGTAAGCTTGGTGCTGACGGTGGGTGCCAACCAGAAGCTCTACCAGACCTACCTGGGGGGCAAATTAACGGCCGCCGACCGCCAGCTGCTGCCCCGGCCTGGTCCCTTCGATGCCTACATGCCCGCGCCCAACGAGGCCTACGTGCCCGCCGGCACCGACAACCTCTTCGAGCCGGCCATCCGCATGGTGCACGCCGACGGCAACCCCTCGCTGGCTCTGGTGTTTGCCGGCGTAGCAACGAGCAAAACCGGCGACGACCTCACCACGACCATCGTGCACCTGCGCGACCCGGCCTACCCCGTAGACGTGCGGCTGCATTTCGCCGCGTATTACAAGGAGGACGTTATTAAAACCTGGGTGGAAATTCGCCACCGCGAGAAAAAGCCGGTGGTGCTCAGCAACTATGCCTCGGCCATGCTGCGCCTGCATGCCCCGCACTACTGGCTCACGCAGCTGCACGGCGATTGGGCTTCGGAGGCCAAGGAGGCGGAAAGCCAGCTCACCAGCGGCCTTAAAGTCGTGGATTCCAAGCTGGGGGGCACCCGCGCCGGCTGGTACCACACGCCGTCGTTCTTCGTGGCCCTCGACCGGCCCGCCACCGAAACCAGCGGCGAAGTCCTGGCTGGCTCCCTGGCCTGGACGGGCAGCTTCCGGCTGGCGTTTGAGCTGGACAACCTGAATGACTTGCGCGTGTCGGCCGGTATCAACCCTTACGCCTCGGAATATACGCTGCCCGCCAATCAGCCCTTCACCACCCCCGAATTTATCTTCACCTACAGCGCCGCCGGCAAGGGCCCGGCTTCGCGCAACCTGCACCGCTGGGCCCGGCGCTACGGCGTGCTCGACGGCACCCAGCCGCGCCTGACGGTGCTCAACAACTGGGAAACCACCTTCACCTCCTTCACCGAAAGCCGGCTCGATTCGCTGATGGGCGACGCGGCCCGGCTGGGCGTCGATTTGTTTTTGCTCGATGATGGCTGGTTTGGCAACAAATACCCGCGCAACGACGAAAAAGCGGGCCTCGGCGACTGGCAGCCCGACAAAGCCAAGCTGCCCCACGGCATCGGCCATTTGGTACAAACGGCCAGCAAAGAAGGCATCAAGTTTGGCCTCTGGGTGGAGCCCGAAATGGTGAACCCGAAGAGCGAGCTGGCCGAAAAGCACCCCGACTGGATTCTCAAAGTCCCCAACCGCCCCGAAGACCTGAGCCGCAACCAACTGGTGCTGGATTTGACCAACCCCAAGGTGCAGGATTTCGTGTTCAACGTGGTGGACGAGCAGCTGGCCCAGGGCGTGGCTTCCCTCAAATGGGACTGCAACCGCATGATGACCAACGCCTACTCGCAGTACCTGGGCCGCGACCAGTCGCACCTCTACATCGACTACGTGCGCGGCTTATACAAGGTCCTGGACCGGATGCGCGCTAAGTACCCGCACGTGCCCATGATGCTGTGTGCGGGCGGCGGTGCCCGCGCCGACTACGGCGGGCTGAAGTACTTCAACGATTTCTGGGCCTCCGACAACACCGACGCCTTCGAGCGGGTGTTCATTCAGTGGGGCTTTCTCAACTTCTTTCCCGCCAACACCCTGGCCAGCCACGTCA
This sequence comes from Hymenobacter sp. R533113, assembly GCF_056835965.1. Lineage (NCBI taxonomy): Bacteria > Pseudomonadati > Bacteroidota > Cytophagia > Cytophagales > Hymenobacteraceae > Hymenobacter > Hymenobacter sp. R533113. The sequence continues at coordinate 343,066 of NZ_JAKWBD010000016.1, read as the reverse complement.
CCAACTGGAACCGCCAGCACACCCTCAAGTTCCGCACCGACGTGGCCATGATGGGCAAGCTCGGCTACGACCTCGACGTAAGCAAACTGACGCCCGATGAGCTGGCCTTCAGCCAGCAAGCCGTGCAGGATTACAAGCGCCTGAGTCCCACCATCTGGCAGGGCGACCTGTTTCGGCTCCGCTCGCCCTACGAGGGCAATCAGGTGGCCCTGATGTACGTGGACGAAGCCCGCCGCCACGCCGTGGCCTTCGGCTACAACCTGCACACCCGCTTCCACGAAGCGGTGCTGCCCGTGAAGCTGCAAGGCCTGGACCCTGCCAAACGCTACCGCGTGGCGGAAGTCAATCTCATGCCCGGCCAGAAAGCCGAGCTGCCCGCCCACGGCCAAACCTACTCCGGCGACTACCTGATGAAGGTGGGCGTGCTGCTCAGCGACCCGGAGGCCAAGCAACTAACCAGCCACGTGCTGGAGCTGACGGCAGAATAATGCCCCCCAGCGGCGGCAAGCACGGCGCCCGGTCGGGGTGCCGAGTTTTTCGGTTTCACGGCCTGATGCCGCTGGGGCGGCACCAAGCCTTTGGAATACTTCCGTTCATCGTTCACCTTTTAACCCTACTTCCTATGAAAAACAAGTTCTCCCAACTGCTCTTATGGTTGCTGCTGTGCTGCGCGTTTTCCAGCGCCCACGCCCAAAACTATTACGTTTCGGCCCTAACAGGCTCGGATGCCAACGATGGGCTCACGCCCGGCACCGCCGTGGCCACTATCCAGAAAGCCGCCGACCGGGTAGAGGCTGGGGGCACCGTATTTATTATGAATGGCACCTACAGCCGAACCACCCGCGGGGCAGTGTTGGAATTCACCCGCTCCGGCACACCCAGTGCCTACATCACTTTCACCCCTTACTCCGGGCATAACCCCATCCTTACGTCAACCGGCGATTCTTGGGATACGGCCGTTATCGATGGCTCGTACGTGATTTTGGACGGCTTGGAGTTTGCCGGCAACAACGCCAATCTCACCTTAGCCGATGCGCAGGCATCCTACCTGCAATCCCGCGCAACGCCGGCGGTTTTCAATGCTCGGTTCAATACCAACGCCATGGCCGTGGGCAAGAGTGTCAACTCGCACCACATCATCATCCGCAACTGCAAAGTCCACGATTTTCCGGGCGGCGGTATTGGGGTTGGGGGCTCTGATTACGTGACCATTGAAAACAACATAGTGTATAACAACTCCTGGTACACCATGTATGCCACCAGCGGCATCAGTATTTTGGGGCCGAAACCGATTGATAACGTGACGACCTACAAGATGATCGTCCGGGGCAACACGGTTTACAACAACTTTACGCAGGTGAAGTGGCGCCGGTCCAACCCGGCTCAGGATGCCATTTCCGACGGCAACGGCATTATTCTGGACGTGAACACCGGCGCTCAGGGCACGCCCGTGTACACGGGCCGGACGCTGGTGGAGAACAACGTGAGCTACAACAACGGCGGGGGCGGCATACACGCCTTCAATGCCGCGCGCATCGACATCATTAATAACACGGCCTACAACAACGGCAAGGTGGTGGGCTACCCGGAGATTGATGGGCAGTCCTGCACCGACGTGAAAATTTACAACAACATCATGTACGCCCGCACCGGCGGCAACTGCAACGGCAACGACGCCGGCACCGGCGTCATCTACGATTTCAACGTCTATTACAATGGCCCCTACTTCCGGCAGGGAACCAACGACGTGGTGGCCGACCCTAATTTTGTGAAGCTGGGGTTGGATGGCAGTGCCGATTTTCGGCTTCGGGCCCCCAGTCCGGCCCTGAATACGGGCAGCGCGGCCCCCGGCTTATTCAGCGCCCAGGATATCACCGGGCTTGCCCGCCCCCAGGGCAGCAAGCCGGAGCGCGGCGCCTACGAGTTCCAATCGGGCAACCAGGCCCAAACCATCACTTTTGCCGCTTTGCCCGCGCTGAAAGTGGGCGGCCCCGACTATGATCCGCAGGCTACGGCCACGTCGGGCTTGCCCGTGACCTACCGCAGTTCCGACAACAGCGTGGCCACCATTATCGATGGAAAGATTCAGATTGTGAGCGGGGGCACCGCCACGATTACGGCCACCCAAGGCGGTGACGCGACCTACGCGGCGGCGCCCGAGGTCAGCCAAACGCTGACCATAGACGCGACCGGCTTTGGCCTGCTGAGCATGAACTCCACGTTTGACACGGACACCCAGGGGTGGCGCGTCTCGGCCACCGCACCGGCTATTATTTCAATTGCGGCCGTACCCCGGACCGGCTACACCGGTAATGCCCTGGAAGCCACAATTACGCCCATCCCCGGGGGCGGCACTTTTGACGTGCAGCTGATTCACGCCATGCCGGTGGAAGCGGGCAAAACCTACACCATCCGCTTCCGGGCCAGTACGGTGACGCCGCCGCCCGCTCCCCTGGGGGCGCTGGACTTGATCGTGCAGTCCAATAAAGCACCTTTTACCACGTACCGGTCGTTTTTTGCCACTCGATTCACCGCTACTGCCACCAATTACAGCTTTGCGTTTACGCCCACCACGACTGATGAAACCACCCTGCTCAAGTTCATGCTGGGTCGTTTCACGACGCCGGTGTACATCGATGATGTAACCATTACCTCGACGCCGACGCCCATCATGGTGGTCAAGCAAGGCGCAACCGTCATTGCCGACAACACCCCCACCAACACGACTAGTAACTTCAATTTTGGTACGGTGGCTTTCGGCAGCCCGAAAAAGGTCACGTTCAGTATCGAGAATACTGGTACTCGTACCCTGAACCTGCTGTATGCGCAAAAGATAAATGTAACGGGGCAAGGATTTTCCTTAGCCACTAATGTGCCCGCGCCGACCATTGAGGCGGGCGGCAAGGTGACGTTTGAGGTGGAGTTTGCGGCCCCAGGCAGCGGTACTTTCCAGGGCACCCTGGTGATTGCCAACACCGACCCGGCCGTGAACAAGAACCCCTACAATTTCACCTTCTCCGCCACCGGCGTCAAAGCCGACCAGACAATCGACTTTGCCGATTCCCCGGCCATCACCTACGGCGACGCCCCCCGTTCGCTGGCGGCCACAGCTACTTCGGGCCTGCCGGTGACCTACACGCTCATCAGTGGTCCGGGGGGCATTAGTCAAGAAAATCTGCTGACGTACACCGGGGTAGGGGAGTTAGTGGTGGAAGCCACCCAGGCCGGCAGCGCTGGCTATAACGCGGCCGCGCCGGTACGGCAAACCTTTCAGGTGAACCCCAAAGAGCTGCTGGTAAAAGCGCAGGATGAGACCGTTACGTATGGCGACCCGGCCCCGGCCTACACGTACACTATCACCGGTTTCGTCGGCGGCGAGACAGCGGCAGTTATTACCGGCAGCCCCGAAGTAAGCAGCACGTACACCCCAGCCACGCCGGCCACGGAAACACCGGTAATAAGCGTTTCCACCAGTGCCCTGGCTGCCGCCAATTACCGCTTTACTCCGGTAGACGGCCGGGTAACGATCAGGCATACGTTCCCCCTGTTCCTGGAAGCAGAGGAAGCGGCCGTGAGCGGCGGCTGGGTGGTATGTCTCTTTCCGGGCTACACCGGCACGGGCTACGTTACGAAAATCAACAAGCGCAGCGAGTACCTGGAGTGGACCCCAAACGTTTCCGGCGCGGGGGTGAGCACCCTGACCTTCCGGTATGCCTCCCCTATCAAGGCGAACAACTTAGTCTTAACGGTCAATGGCACGGTGGTAAGTGCCCCGGTTCATTTCAGTAAGACGGGTGGCTGGAACAAGTGGGCTACGGTGTCGGTCGCGGCTTACCTGCGGGCGGGTAATAACACCGTTCGACTCAGCGGCAGCGGAAATGCCGGTCTCAGTCCCAGCATTGATAACTTGGTCATTACCAACGACACGTATGGCGCTCCGGCGCTAGCCCGGACCAGCCCGACGGCAAACAGCAGCCAAGCAGCCCCCGCCAAGCCGGCTGACAACCCAGCCGCCCTGAGCATTCAGGTGTATCCAGTGCCAGCCAGCACTTCCTTGCATCTGACGGTTCCGGCCCAGGGCCAGGGCGAAATCGTGGTGCAGATCATGGATCATTACGGGCGGGTAGTTTCCTCGAAGCGGGCCGCCGCCAAGCAGGGCCTGAATGCCTTCGATTTCGACGTGCAAGTGATTCCCGCCGGGACGTACATCCTGCGCACGACGACGACGGAGTTCAGCAAAACCCAATCCATTCTGATAGAGCGGTAAACTCGGCCCCACCCGGCTGGCTGCCCTCTTTCAGGGTATGAAAGATTATTTGCGCCTCAACACTGCCCAGGAAAACGTCATGACCTTGCTGAGTTTCCAAATATGCTGAGCCACCTAAGTAACAGTCCGGCAACGGGATAGCAGGTGGTGCTTCTCAATTAATAAAACAATGACTCAGACATAAGGAGGAATGCTAGAAGCTCGATTTATCGGGCCAATCATAGCTACACCTTCATGTTCTATACAAAAAGTCCGTTTCTGTTTCAGAAACGGGCTTTTTGATTTACTGGGGGGCAATTCTGGTATACTACAGGCGCCGCGGCGAAGCAGTACCGAAAAGAGCGTCTCGAAAGCTTAAGTCTAGTTGCCCTGACTATTGTGGGCCCAGAGACTCAGGTGAATTGTGCTTTTTCAGGTGCACTAATACCACTCTGTTGCGTCTATTCTCTGGCACTGTAGTGACGTTGCGGGTATCTCCAATCAGCGTTAGCTCCGTGTTGCTAATGGTGGGAGGAATAGTGTACTGAAAGGTGCCGTAGCTAAAAGTTAGAGACAAGCTGTTCTTGGTGTTGCTATAGGAGCCAGTCTGCGATGGCTTATCCTTCGTGTAGGGCTCTATCCTGCCATCAGCTGAGAATATATAATACTTTTCTCCACCAACTGATAAGTCCTGCGTCCGAAGATAGCTGCCATCGGGTCCGTAGTATGTTACTGACGCCTCCAGGATGTCCCACCGACCTATAAGGCTCTTGTTAACCGGAACCACTTCTTCCTTCTCTTTCGATGAGCAGCTAAAGATGGTAAGCGCTAAGAATAAGGTAAATAAGCGTGTAACTACAGAAAGAAACATGTAAAAAAAACTGGTAAAGTGAAAAATGAATCAAGAAAATTATAGTTATAGCAAGAATGATGCGATAATTTACTTATTTGAGAAATATATATCGCTTTTTATGAATTTTATTCTCTTAGAGTTGGTACGGCCCTCTCTATTCTATAAGGCTTTGATAAAATAGGTGCCCACAAAGCCATATGAACCTTTTAGTAGGTGCTGGATACTAGCGGCAATACCATTGAAGCAATGACGGGAGCCGAGCACCTTCAGGTGGTCAGTGGTCCGAGCCAGTTTCTGCTAGTTTCTGCACTTGTTCTACGGAGCCGGCCCGACTAAGGAGCTGTCACTAAGCTGCCGATAAGCCTACCGCATCCCAACACAACAGGCTTGTCAGCAGGTGCGTGAGTACAGGAAGCGGTTTTCTGACAAAACCCTAGTGGATTGGCACAATAGCGCGGGGAATAACGGCCGGCTGATTACTTTGCCTCATGCTAAAAACGACTATTCGGTCCATTGAGATCTTCAAGCTCTTCCTGCCGCTAAAGGAGCCATTTGTTATTTCCCTGGGGCCTATTAATGAGGTGCAGAATGTAGTTGTCCGCCTGCGGACGGCCGATGGCTGCACGGGCTACGGCGAATGCAGCCCCTACATGACCATCAACGGGGAGAGCATAGATACTTGCTTTGCCGTGGCCCAGTACCTGGCGCACGGCCTGCACGGACACGATGCCCTTGATGTTGCCGGGTGTCTGGCTACTATGAACCGCATCATTTACGCCAATAGCAGCATCAAAAGCGCGTTTGATATGGCCCTGCACGATATTGCTGCCCAACAGGCCGGCGTGCCGATCTACGCTTTCCTGGGGGGCAAATCCGATAAAGTTCTCACCACCGACATGACCGTAAGCCTTAGGCCGCCCCAGAAGATGCGGGCCGACGCCATCCGGTTTCAGCAGCAGGGTTTTCCGTCTATCAAAGTAAAGCTGGGGGAGAGCCTGGAAGCCGATGTGGCGCGCATCCGGGCCATCCGGGAAGGCATCGGGCCCGACCACCCGCTAAGCATCGACGCTAATCAGGGCTGGCAGACGGCTGACGCGGCCATCGCCGTCTTGCACGCCCTGGCTCCCTACCGTATTTCTCATTGCGAAGAGCCCATTGCCCGTCACCTGTTTATGGACCTTGCCAGGGTGTCGGCGGCGTCGCCTATTCCTATTATGGCCGACGAAAGCTGCGGCGATGAGCACGACGCGGCACGCCTGATTCAGTTGCGCGCCTGCCCGCAGTTCAACATCAAGCTGGGTAAAGCGTCGGGACTGCATAGGGCTAAAAAGATCGTCGATCTGGGCGCGGCCGCCGGCCTGACGCTGCAAGTCGGGGGCTTTATGGAGTCGCGCCTGGGCATGACGGCTGCCGCGCACCTGGCCCTTACCAGCGACGCCATCCGCCATTGTGATTTTGATACGCCCTTGATGTATGCCGAGGACCCAGTCGTGGGCGGGATTCGCTACCTGGCGCAGGGCGTGATTGAGGTGCCCGACGTGCCGGGTTTGGGCGCGGTGATTGATGATCAGTATTTAAGAAACGCGGAAAAGTGGGTTATTGACTGACGGACTTAAGAGCGCAGCTAAACAGAATCGTAAAGCCTGAATACTAACGCCTATTGGGTCGCGTTGTGTAGGCGGCCAGCAGCTCCGGCTTCTTGGCTACTACGCTTTTTGCGACTCAGCGAAAGGTTGTGTTATGCATGCCTCGTTTCCTTCCTTTCCACCAAAAACTTCTACCGAAAGATGAAAAAGCTGCTCTTATTACTCGCCTTGTTTTCTGGTGGATGGGCTAGTGCCCAGACCGCGTGCCCGCCGCCCCAGCTGAAAGCCTTTCATAACGAGCAGTAAATACAAGACGACCGGGAGTGCTGTGACTCCCTCTGTCACCTTAACCCTCACCAACGACCCAGCCTGCCCGACGGCAGTAACCTATCAGATTAAACAGGCGGAGATGACCTTGGTAAGGAGCAAGAGGCCCGTATTACCTGCGAAGAAAATACAAGGTTCAGAGGTTGATCTGACCGACTTTGCAAAATTATCGCAACCGGGTGACCGCATCTATATTGAGGTGCAGGATATAGTGGCAACGCCCGCCGGCGGACAGCCAACGCCTTACAAGCTAACCGACGACCGCTACCTTGCCCTGAATTGGGTGCTGACGAACTAAAGTGGGCAAACAGTTGCGCGGAAATCCGTTCCGCGACGAGCCAAGCAAGTATCAAGCGCCTGTATCAATGACCACTGGCGGCGGAACTCACGCTGCTCGTTGCGGAACAGATTTCCGCGCTACAAAAATGAATGCTATCCACACGCTAGAAAAGTAGGGGCGGATACATTCAAAAATAGGACTGCTGGCACAAGGGAGGCCGGGGTAGAAATACCTATATCCGGACTTTCGGCCGCTGCGAAGGGCACTATAAATTGCGACTTATCACCTACTTGCTCCTTCGATCCGATAAACCGTCCGGCTTGGTAGCCAGCAAACCCCCAATGATTTGGCTTGCCGGCTATGCAAGTACTTCCTGCTCGTCCCTCCATGCAGCTCCTAACCGCTTCTCCTCATTTAACTCTCTACCTGCACGTGGGTACTTCCCGCGCCATCGAAGCGCAATGGCTAGGCTTTGTCAGTAGTGCCGTGCTTCGCCAGGCCACGCTGGATGCCGTGGTGCTGGCCCAGCAGCACCGCATTACCGGCTGGATTGCCGACGACCGGCTCCCGGGCGCGGTGCGCCCCGTCGATCTGAGGTGGATTGGGCAGCATGTGCTGCCCCAGCTGATAGGAGTGGGCCTGAAGCGGTTTGCCCGTATCGAGTCAATCGACCCGCTCAATAAACTGCTGATCGGACAGGCGCAGGAAACAGCCGAGCAGCAGCTGCCCTTTGAGCTGCGGACCTTTGCGGAATTGCGAGCGGCGCGGGCCTGGGCCTGCGGGTAGCTATTAGCTGTTAGGCCCGCATCATACTGCTCCCACGCAGGCCTGTCTAGCTCAGGATATATCTGAGTTAAATACAAATTTTTGTTACTACTATTGCGGTGCTTGCCATTATTACGTATCTGACTGATTATCAGTAATTAATTGCATAAACAGCGTGGTCATTGCTGGCAATTGCGCACTTGAGGCCTCGGTACGACGCACCACTACTTGGCCAGCTCAATAGCAATTTACCTCCCTAACGCACATTTGGCACGAAGTTTAAGCCAGACTATGCCTAAGTTCCGATGAGTATAGAATATATGCTATGTGTTTGCAATTTTATGTTCTATTTCTTTTTTTGTCTTATATATTCTACGTATGAATAAACTTGTCTACTGCTCTTTATTACTGGTTAGCGTCGTCGCCTGTACGTCCGACAAAGAAGACCCCAAGCCATTGGCCACGGCCGCCTTCTCCGCCAGCCGCACGGTGGTGGAGGTCAACGAGCCGGTCACCTTCACCGACGCCTCCCAGCAGGCTGTCCGCCACACATGGGATTTTGGTAATGGTCAAACCGCTACCGACACGGCCCCTTCCGTGCGGTTTGCGGCAACGGGTACGTATGCCGTAGTGCTCACGACTTATAACGCCGACAACCAAGCCACGACGACATCGCAAACTATCAAGGTAGGAAAACGGTATTTGCGCGAAATCAAGATTACAGCCCTCCCTTTCCTGACTCCCGCGGGTGCGATGTGGGACGGCGGGGGCAGTGGCCCCGATGTGTTTGTCCAACTAAAGCCCACCGGCACGGCTCCCTTCTCCCAGACGCCCGCCGTCAGTAATGTCAAGCCCGCGGACTTGCCTCTCACCTTCCCGGCAAACACTGAGTTGACGTCGGGCGAGTGGACGGTAATGGTGGGGGATGAAGATTCCTCCTCCGAGGATGAAATGCAGCGCTGGACCCTGCCCGTGGCCGAACCAACGGCCAACCGGGACGCCCAGGGCAATGGCTCCTATACACTGGCGGGACCGGCGGGCGCTCCGGCTTCCTGGAACGTCACCTTGAGCTACGAAACTCGCTAAGTAAGCACAGGCTAGAAGCCCCCCATCTTCCCCACGTTTGGGAAGAGTGGGGGGCTTTTATTTTTGTGCCACCCTGTCGGGCTGCGTAAGCAGACAGCCGCTCAGCCGCCGCTCCTGCCTGTCTGTGGCTACCAAGCCGCCCAACTGCTGATTTTTGTACGCTTAAAACCGCTTATAGCGGCTTCCTGAACAGTGTACCTAAGCTGTAGAGACGTGACACTTCGCGTCTTGGTGTCAGAACGACCGGAGCAGCATGGGCCTTAATAACTGTCGCAACGAGGAGACGCGAAGTGTCGCGTCTCTACACTTACACGGACCGTGAAACCGCTGTAAGTACTGATTGAGGACGTTGATTTAGGTAGAGGCGCAATATTTTGCGTCACGTCGTTGCTGATGATGTTTTAATAAGTACAAATCTGATCGTTCAACGACGAGACGCAAAATATTGCGCCTTTACCTCGTTTTGACATTCCATTGACAACTTAGTCAGACAAAATTATAGCCATCGGTTTCCAGCTGGCGCGATCCTGCCTATTTCCTTTTGCTGCACAAATCTTATCCATGCCAGCTAACCCTTACCGCTCCAAACCCCAAACGCCGCTATATTTATCCACCATCTCACCCTTTCCCTATGAAGCACCTTTTCCTTTCAGCGGTCCTGGCCGCGACCCTACTGGGTACCCTTGCCAGCCACACTGCTGCCCCCGTGGCCGCCGATTCGCCGGCGCTGGCCGCTGCGTTTGAGAAGTACTGGGATGAGCGCGCCAAGCTTTATCCGCTGGAAGCCACCTCGCAGGGCGACAACCGCTACAACGACCAGCTGCCTAACGACAATACTGTGGCCTACCGCGCCACCCAGCGGCAGTTTTTCCAGCAATACCTTGACGCGCTCAAGAAGTTCGACCGCAGCAAGCTCTCCGAAAACGACCGCGTGAGCTACGACATCTTCCTCTACGACATGCAGATGCGTCTGGAAGGCCTCAGGCAGAATACCTGGATGATGCCCATCACCCAGATGAGCGGCCTGCCTATTTCGCTGGCGCAGCTGGGCGCGGGCTCCGGCAATCAGCCCTTTAAAACCACCCAGGACTACGACAACTGGCTGGGCCGGGTGCGCGCTTACCCCGTGTGGGCCGATTCGGCCATCGGCAACTTCCGCCGGGGCATGCGGGCCGGCGTGGTGCTGCCCCGCCCGCTGGTAGAAAAAATGCTGCCCCAGCTCCAGGCCATGGTCACGCCGGACCCCAGCAAGAGCATCTTCTATGGTCCCGTCGCTAAGTTTCCGGCCACCGTGCCCGCCGCCGACCAGCAGCGCCTCACCGCCGCCTACCAGCAGGCCATCAAGGAGCAGGTGGTGCCTACCTACCAGAAGCTGCACGACTTTTTGAAAAACGAATACCTGCCCAAGGCCCGCACCACCACCGGCATTGCGGCCGTGCCCGGCGGAGCCGATATGTACCGCTACGCCGTGAAGTTCTGGACTACCACCGACCGCACGCCCGACCAGATTTACCAGACGGGCCTGAGTGAGGTGAAGCGCATTCGGCAGGAAATGGAGAAGATCAAGACGGAGGTTGGCTTTAAGGGCGACCTGAACGCCTTCTTCACCTACCTGAATACCGACCCCAAGTTTATGCCCTTCAAAACGCCGGAGGAGGTGCTCAACGTGTACCGCGGCGTGCAGGCCAAGATTGACCCGAACCTGAAAAAGATGTTTGGCAAGGTGCCCAAAACCGGCTTCGAGGTGCGGCAGACCGAAGCCTTCCGTGCCGCCTCGGCCAGCGCCCAGTACAACCGCGGCCTGCCCGACGGCTCGCGCCCCGGCATCTTCTACGTGCCCATCCTCGACGCCACCAAGTACAATGTGACCCGCGGCATGGAGTCGCTGTTTCTGCACGAGGCCATTCCGGGCCACCACTACCAGATTGCCCTGCAGCAGGAAAACACCAACCTGCCCAAGTTCCGCCGCTTCGGCTTCTACAGCGCCTTCAGCGAAGGCTGGGCCCTGTACTCCGAGAGCCTGGGCAAGGAGCTGGGCCTCTACACCGACCCCTACCAGCGCATGGGCGCCCTGAACGGGGAGATGCACCGCGCCATCCGCCTGGTGGTGGATGCCGGTATGCACAGCAAGAATATGACCCGCGAGCAGGCCATCCAGTACATGCGCGACAACCGCTCCATCGACGAGCAGGCCGCCACGGCCGAAATTGAGCGCTACATGGCTTGGCCGGGGCAGGCGCTGGCCTACAAAACCGGGCAGATGAAGATCATCGAGCTGCGCCGGAAGTACGAGAAACAGCTGGGGGGCAAATTTAACCTCCGCGCCTTCCACGACGAGCTGCTGGCAAACGCCGCCATGCCCCTGGCCATTGCTGAAAAGACCATGGACGCCTGGGCCGCTACGCAGAAGTAAGCACTTGGCTAACTTAAGTTGCTGAACTGTAAGAATTGAACTAGCTTCTAGAGCGGTTTCGGATTCAGTGAACAGGAAGTAGCGCGAAGCTTCTGCTTCGCGCACCGTTAGGTAAGGGAACAAGTCGTGAAAAAAGCCCCCCAGCACGTCGTTCAACGATACGCGAAGCAGAAGCTTCGCGCTACCTTCACCCGCTGGTCTGTACAGCAACTCCCAAACCGCTCTAGCTGTAGCTTAGAACTATCTTCTCGGCAGCGGCTGCCGCACAACAGCAAGGTCCTGGCACATCGGCGTTGGGGCCTTTTTACGTACTTTTGGTTTGTACCCTTTGCTCCGCTGCCCCTATGGATACTGCCGCCATTACTGCCCACATCGAGCTAAACCCGCAGGTGCGCTTCGGCAAGCCGGTGGTAAAAGGTACTCGTACCACGGTAGCGGAAGTGCTGGAAATGCTGGCCAACGGCATGAGCGCCGCCGATATAGCGGAGGACTTCCCGGCTATTGGACCGGCGCAGGTGCGGGCCTGCCTGCTGTACGCTGCCTACAAGGAAAGCATAGTGCTGCTTTCAGTGGCCTAAGCTGCTATGCGCCTGCTGCTGGATGAGAATATTTCGTGGCGCTTAACCGCTTATTTGCGGCCCCATTGCGCGGCGGTGCTCCACGTCCGCGATATTGACCTGGCCAAAAGCCCCGATACTACCATCTGGCGCTACGCCCGGCAGCACGGCTATAGGGCTTCCGCACCAAAAGTAAGCTAGCTGTCGGCTAGCTTCGGGCATGGACTTTTCCGCTTCCTTTGCCCACTTGACGGACCCGCGTGTACAGGGCCGGTGCTTGCATCAACTGGTTGATATCCTGGCCCTGTTGCTCTGCGGCACGTTGGCCGGCTGCGACGATTTGCCGGAAATCTGTGATTATGGCCGTGCCCGGCTCGACTTTTTACGCACTGGAACTGAGCCTGCCTTTTGCCAATGGCATTCCCTCCGAGGACACGTTGGAGCGGTTGCTCAAGCGCTTGAACCCAAACGAGTTGGAGCAGACCCTGCGCGCCTGTGCCGGGTCGCTGGCCGGGCGGCAGCTCTGCGTCGATGGCAAAGAACACCGCGCTACCATCCCCACCGGCCGGCGCCACGCCCTGGTGCGTACGGTCAGCGTGTGGGTGGCCGACGCCCACCTGAGCTTTGGCCAGGACCAGATAGGGGCCAAGACGAACGAGAAAACGGCCATTCCGGCCCTGCTCGACACCCTCGACGTGGCCGGCAGCGTGGTCACCATCGACGCCATCGCCTGCCAGCCCAGCCTCGTCGGGCAGGTCGTGGCCAACGGGGCCGACTACGTCATTGCCTTGAAAAAGAATGCCAAAACGCTCTATGAGCAGGCCAGCGAGCACCTGCTGGCCTGCGCGGCCCACCTACCCGTTTTCCGTAGCCAGGACAAAGGCCACGGCCGGGGCGAGAGGCGCACGGGGCGCATTTGCCAGGACCTGGCCTTGCTCGAAGCCTGCGCCGACTGGCCCGGCCTGCGCACGCTCGTCCTCGTGGAAACCGAGCGCCACACGAGCCAGGGCGTGACCCACGCCCAGCGCTTCTACCTCAGTTCCTTAGCCGACCCCGACCCGGCCGTGTATGCCCGGCTCATCCGCGGCCACTGGGCCGTGGAAAACCAGTTGCACTGGCAACTCGACCTCACCTTCAACGAAGACCGGTCGCGCTTACGAACGGGCCACGCGGCCCTAAACGCCAATATCTTGCGCAAAACGGCCTTGTACTTGCTGGCCCAGGACCCGCGGCCCATCAGCTGCAAACGAAAGCGTAAACAAGCCGCCTATGACAACGAGTATCTCCGGCAACTACTGCAAAATGCCTGATATTTGGTGCGGAAGCCCTAGCACGGCTACGATATACTAGACTTAATGCGGAAAAAGGTGTTAAAATAACGCGCGAAGCGGGCGTTAGCCTCTCTTGTGAGATAGCGTGATTTTACTTCCATCTTGCTTTTGCATCCATAAGCATTTTTTCCGCATTAACACTACTGACCAAAGACGAAGATTTTTTGCGCCTGGTGCTAGCCGAAGGCTTCCCGCCCCGCGTGGTGGCCGTGCAACAGGCGCAGGTGCCGGTAGCGAAGCTGGCAGAGTTCCTACTAGCCCAGCTGCCGCAATTGCAAGAGTTTCTGGGGCCGCAGACGGAGTTTGGGCTGTTGTTGCTACGGCTGCGGTAGCTGCCCGCCGCCCACAGACACCCTAGAATCTTCGGCTGCTGAAGCGGCTGGGGCTTCTGATGAGTATAGGAAACCGGCTGGGGGGCAAATTTAAGCTCAGTGCCTTCATTTCTATCATGTTCCTAAATACATAGCTAAGGCTACCATGTGTGATTGGGCCTCCGAAGAGAAGTAAGTATCAAGCTAAGAAAGGACAAGTAATAACTGATGTTACGCGGCAACTGCACCTCTGCCTCAGAAAGAAGCTATTGCTGCTTCAGGAAACATCCTTTCCAAGCAATCGACTAATATGCCGCGTAACATCAGGTAATAATATAACCCCCCACGTATGCTGGGGGGCTTTTTATTGCTTCACTAATTTATTCGTGTGGACCCAAAAACTTATCTCCATTAAAATGTATCATATGTTTAGAGCCTGTTAAAGAATGTAAGTAGCTGAGAGACAAAAAGAAACCAGCCAGGTTATTCCCTTTTCCTCATCCGACCAAAGATGTACGAAACGGACCTGACTGATTTCCAATGGCAAGTTATGGCAGAAATGTTGCCCGTCAAACGTCGCCGCAAGTATCCGATCCGACTCATTGTCAATGCCTTGCTCTACCTGACCAAGAGTGGGTGCCAATGGCGGCTATTGCCGAATGACTTTCCGCCCTACCCGATCTGCTTTTACTACTTCCGGCGCTGGCAGAAGACGGGGCAGTGGGCAAGACTGAATAAAATGCTAGTCGAGCAAGAGCGGAAGCAGTCTGCCCCTTCGCGCCAGGCCAGCCCGAGCGTGGCCATTGTGGACGCGCAATCCATCAAATCCAGCGAACGAGGTGTGCCGGATAAAGGCTTCGATGGCTACAAAAAGGGACAAGGTCGCAAGCGGCAACTCGTCGTCGATACGGGCGGGCGGCTGCTGGCTGTACACGTGGGTCCGGCGCAGGAAAATGACCGGATCGGCGGCCAGCAGGCGTTGCAAAAACTAGCTTTACTGGGCTACAACCGGCTTTGTCTCATCCTCACGGATGCCGGGCTATGCCAGCCAGGCACTGAGCCAATGGGTGCAACAAGCCTGCGGCTGGCGACTGGCTACGGCTCCAGGGCTGAACGGACAAGGCGGCTTCACGCCGCAGCCCGTTCGCTGGGTCGTCGAGCGCTCCATCAGGTGGCTGCACTGGGACCGACGCTTAAGCCGAGACTACGAATGCGAGACCAGCAGCGCCGAAGCCACCTTGTATTTGTCCAGTATTCGGCACCTCATTCGTAAATTTTAACAGGCTCTTAAGCGCGAGTACTTAAAACGAGACCGAGCCGCTACGGCTGTAGCGGCTCAGTCTTGTTAAGCATCCAAGCTGGAAACGTCGAAATCAGGTTATATGGCTAGTCGCGGTAGTTGAGGGCGGGCTTCCGGTCGCCAAGCAGGGGCTTGTATACGTAGCTGCCCACATCCTGCTTGAACTCGGCGGTAGCTTTTTGACGCAGAACCGGGTCGGTAAACAGGTCAATAGCTGTCAGGGTCATGGTTTTGGCAGCTACCAGCATGCCTTTGGCCCCGATTTCCTGGCCGCTGCACGCCACGGCCTGCCAGCTATGGGCCGGCGTACCCGGCACCCAAGTCGCGGCCGTGAGGCCCACGGTAGGCACCACGTAGCTCACGTCGCCCACATCGGAGCTGCCGCCCCCGTCGCCGGGCGCAAAGGGCTGCACCTTAGCGGCTTCTTCCAGCGGAGGCGCCGGAAAGCCCAACGAGGCCTGAATCTGCTTGCCAATGGCTGCTTCCTGCGGGGTGTACGTCACGCCGCCTACCTGCTCCAGATTGACTTGGAGGGCCCGGGCTAAGGTCTCATTGAGCAGCAGCTCGTGGGTGCCGCCAATAATTTCATAGTCCATGGTGGTGCCGGTGCCCAGAGCCGCGCCCTCCGCCGCTTTCACTACGCGGGCAAAGGCATCTTTTACCTCGTCGCGGTTGGGGTGGCGCACGTAGTAGTACACCTCGGCAAAGTCGGGCACTACGTTCGGGGCTTTGCCGCCGTTGGTGATAATATAGTGAATGCGCGTTTCCTGGGGCACGTGCTCCCGCATCATGTTTACCATGTTGTTCATGGCCTCCACGCCGTCGAGGGCGCTGCGCCCGCGCTGGGGCGAGGCCGCGGCGTGCGAGGCAATGCCGTGGAAGCGGAATTTAGCCGAGGTATTGGCGATATAGCTACTCATCATAGCCGCGTTCTGGTTGTTGGGGTGCCAGTGCAGCACCGCGTCGACGCCCTCGAACAGGCCGGCTCGAACCAGGTATACTTTGCCGCTGCCGCCTTCCTCGGCGGGCGTGCCATACACCTTCACCGTGCCTTTAAACTTGCCTTCCTTAATCAGCTTTTTGAGCTCGATGCCTGCTGCCACGCTGGCCGTGCCAAACAGGTTGTGGCCACAGCCGTGGCCCGCATCCAGGCCGGTTATGGCTTTCTTCTCCGCGCTGGCCTGCTGCGACAGTCCCGGCAGGGCATCATACTCGGCCAGGATTCCAATAATGGGCTTGCCGCTGCCGTAGGTCGCCACAAAGGCCGTCGGGATGTCGGCCACGCCGGCCTGCACGGTAAAGCCATTGTCGCGCAGAGTTTTTTGCAGCAGGGCCGAGCTTTTGGTTTCCTTGTAGCCGACTTCCGCGAATCCCCAGATTTGCTGGGCCACCTTGCGGTAGTCGCCGTAGCTGCCTTCCAGGTCCTTTATTGCCTGTGCTTTGAAAGCTGTTACATCGGCCGCGGGCGTAGGCGGTAGGGCAGGGGAGGCGGAGGCCAGCAGGCCGGCGCTCAACAGGCTCAGGGCAACGTATCTTTTCAAGTTCATAAGGAGGCAAAACAGCGGGTTAGCCGGCCTGCGTAGTCAGGCTTGGCACGGACGAAAATAGCATGTTTCCTTTTCTTAATGCTTAGGTAAGCGCGTGCTTTGAGCGAGAGTGTGTTATGAGGTTTTTACTCTCGTGCCATGCATATTCAGGCAGAGCATTCTGCGCATGCAGCAGCGAGAAAGCATCTCGGGTGCTTTCGTCTGAGTTCTCGTAGGTGACGGTAGATATGCCGCCACTACGCCCCACGTACAGGCTCTGGGAAAGGAAATTCAAATCGCACTACTCCACCAGCGAGCATACTCCTGAGCTGAAGGGTTTCGTTTTATTAGCCGCGTCCAGTCCACTGTTCTTTCCCGATTCTGTAGACGAAGTTCAACTGGGGCACCTCACCAAAATACGCTACCTCCTGCTCGTCTACCTTTTCCGCTCCCAAGCGGCTGATTGCAATTTGCGAACGGATATTGGTCGCGCCAATATGAAAGTAAGCTTGGGAGACGAGCTGAAAGATGTAATCCAGCATCATCGTCTTGACCCTATGGTTAAGCCCCTTCCCCCAGTATCGGGTGGCGTAGAACGTGTAGCCAATCAGGATGCTGCCTTCCTGTTCATTGTAGTCGTAAAAACGGGTGCTGCCCGCCACCTCATTCGTGGCTTTGTCTATGATTTTGAAAGCACCCTGGCTCTGCATAGCACCCTCAAAAAACGTTCGGAAGACTTCCGGTTTCCAGCGGTCCTTATTCGGGTGCTGCTCCCAGACCTTCGGATCGGAAGCGGCCGCGTACAGGGCCGCAAAATCAGTGGCCTGCAAGGGCAGTAGAAGTGTCTGCGGGTCTTCTAATGAGGGTTGGATAGGAATAGAAAACGACATACGGGCGAGGTTAAGGAAAATATCCAGTAAAGTATTTAGTTACTGCCTATTCTATGTACTCCCTTTTCACGCCTCCAATATTTGTTTTACCTGACTATACCGATAAGCTTACTTGCCAAACTCCCGTAGATTATAAGTGAAGCTGAGCATAAAATAGCGGGTGAGTACGCGGCTGCGCACGTCTTCTACGTAGATGTCGGTCACGTTGCGCACCACGCTCCGGTTTTGCTTGAGCAGGTCGTAGGCTTGCAATTTCAGCTCCCCCTGCTTGTTCTTGAAGAACTGCCGGGTGAGGCCCAAATTCCACAGCGCCACGCCTTGATTAAAGCCGGCCGAGCGGCCCGCGTAGCGCGTCAGCCACAAGTCGCTGCTGATGGCCCAGCGGCCGGGCAGCTGATAAAACACGTCGGCTTCCAGGGTTTGGGTCCAGTAGGAGGTGTTTTGCTGAGGCAATAAGGAGTAGCGAGCATCCAGATACGTCACGTTGCCGGCGAGGCTCAGCTCCAGCTGGTCGTTGAAGGCAGTATTCACGCTCAGTCCCTGGCCCAGGCTCCAGTTGCGCGCCTGGTTTGGCTGGTCGTTTACGAGGCTGGGGCCTTGGGTAAAGTTGCCGTTGGTGGTTAGGTTTACGTTCAGCTTGTGCCAACCTAAGCGCTGCCCCAAGGATAGAAAACTGTTGAGGCTGCGGTAACCATCGGAGTTAATGGGGCGCGTGGTTTGCACGCCATTGTTGCCGAAGCTGCTGGCCGATACAATGCGGTCCTGCACCTGATTAACGCTGAGCAGGCCAAATACGCTGCGGTTGTTCACGGCGTTGAACTGGTTGTAAGTCGCCGTGAGGGTGTGGTAATACTCGGGGCGCAGGTCGGGGTTGCCGAGGCGCACGTAGAGCGGATTGGTGTTGTCGGCTACGGGCTGGAGCTGGGCAGCGGTGGGGGCCTGCAGGCGGGTGCGGTAGTTCAGGCGCAGGCTGCGGTTGCGGCCGGTATTCAGCGTAAACATGGCGTTGGGCAGCAAGGTCTGGTAGTGGCGCGTCAGGGCGGTGTTCACGCTCTCATTATCGACCTGTAGGCTGGACTGCTGTCCGTCGAGGCCCAGGGAATAGCCGTAGCGCAGGCGGCGGGTTTGCCAGGTAAAGCCGGCGCGGTGGGTCATAAAGCCGCTGCTGAACTGGTTGCTCAGGTCGGCGTTGGCTAAGTCGTAGCGGTCGGTGGTGGGGTCGAAGTCGGCTACTTGGCGATGGGCGCGGCTGCGGGTATCGGCGGCGTTGTAGTGCAGCTCCAGCTTCTGCCGCAGATTCAGGGGCTCGACGTAAGTCAGGTTGAGCGCCTGCGTATGAGCGGGATAATCCTGACCGATTCGCTGGTTGAGCAGGCTGGGGCGGGCAGTGCCGTCGGGGGCAAAAAACGTGTTGGTGGCTTGGTTGAACGCCTCGCCATCCTGATTGTTTAGCACGGCGCTCAGGTTGGCGGAGAAGCTGCGGCCCGTCTTACTGAAGCGCCGCATGAGCAGCAGGTTGCCATTGCCCCAAAGAGTATTGGCGCTGGCGTCGTAGCGGCTCAGGCTCTGATTGAGCTGGCGCTCGCCCAAGCTGGTCAGCTGTTGGTTATCGCGCGCCTGCTCAGCGTTCTGCCACCACAAGGCGGGTGTAAAGCGCAGCGAAGTAAGCGAGTCGAGCCGGTAGTCGAGCCGTAGATTCAGGCGCTGGCTCAGGGTCCGGGAGCGGGCCGTAGCGTCCTGGTCAGTTACCAGGGCCAGGCCCGTATCGCCGGTTCGGGTATCAATGCCGGACACGTTTTCGCGACGACTTACCTGGTCAGTGGTCACGATGGTGCGGCTGGCGAGGTAGCTGGTAGCCACTTCAGTGCGCTTGCCCCAGGCGTCGCGGTAATTTAGCCCCCCAGCCAACGATTCGGTGATGCTGGTGGGCTGGTTGTTGCTGACCGCCTGCGTATTGCCGCCCCCGCCGCGGCCTTGGTTTGCCACGATACGCCCGCCCCCATCCGGGCCGCCGCCGAAGCCGCCGGGGCCACTGCTTACGTCGCCGGTACTGGGGCTGCCGTTGTCGCTAAAGCCGAGCTGGTGCACGTTGTTGGCTTGGCCCAGGGCCGAGATTTGGCGGCCGTTGTTGAAGCGGTTAAGGCCTGCTTGGGCCCGGTAGCGCCCATCGGTGCCAGCGCCTACCGACTCGGTGCCGAAGTAGCCTTTGCGCTTGTCGCGCTTGGTTACCAGGTTGATAGTTTGCTGCTGTTGGCCATCATCAATGCCGGAAAAGGCCGACTGGTCGCTGCGCTGGTTGTAGAGCTCTACCTTATCGATAATATCGGCCGGCAGATTGCGAGTGGCCATTTTCGGATCATCGCCAAAAAACGGTTTGCCATCGACCAGCACGCGCTGCACATTCTGGCCCTGGGCCCGGATGGTGCCGTCGCGGTCTACCTGCACGCCGGGGAGCTTTTTCAGCAATGATTCCACCATGGCATTGGGCTGCGTTTTGAAGGCTCGGGCACTAAAGGCCAGCGTGTCGCCCTGCACGCTCACCGGGGCCCGTTCCTGCTCCACCATTACCTCGCCCAGGGTGTGCGACCGGGGCCGCAGCCGGATGGTGCCTAAATTGCCCCCCAGGCCGCCAGCGGCAATGCTCACTGGTAAGAACTGATTGGTATAGCCCACGAAAGAAAGCAGCAAAAAGTACCGCCCCGGTGCCACGTTGCGGAGCAGAAAGCGCCCGTCGCCGTCGGTAATAGTGAAGCTCAGGTAAGATGAGTCGGCCGCCAGCAGCGACACCGAGGCCTCGCGCAGAGGCTTGCCCGTGAGAGAATCGGCTACCAGGCCCTGAATAAAGCCTTTCCCGGTAGCCGGGCTGGCCACGGTTGGCTGTTGGGCTTGAGCCGCGCTGAGGCTAAGCAGCCAGCAAAGCACGAGTAGAAAATAGCGCATAGAGGAAGAAGGAAAACCGAGCTAGGAAGACTACGAGGCCGCTGGGGGGCAATTATCTGGCACTAAGCCACCTGACTGCCGCTCTTGGTTCGAGCCGCTGATTCAGCCGTCAGGCGGTGGCTTTAGTTGCCCAGGTTGCGGTCCATCATGCGCTGGCGGAAGTCGGCGCGGGCTTTGGCGCGGAGGTCGTTGAGCTGCTCCTCAGTCACTATCTGCGCGTCGGTGCTGGGGCGCACTGTTGCTTCGGCCACGGACTTACGGTCTACCTTGGAGGCCTTGTATTGCTCGCTCTGGCCCTCAATGGCCAACACCACGCCTCTCTCAGGCAGCAGCGCCCGGATGGGGGAATAAGTGAACGGCAGGTCGGTGGTGTACCATACCGTGTAGGTTTCGCCCTTGAAGGGCGCCGTGGCTTTGCGGCAGGTGTAGCCCGCTATCTTCTTGGTCTGGTTAACTTCCTGCCAGCCCGTAGGCTTGCTGAAAGGCGCGTCCATTCGGTAGCTGGTAGTGGTAGCGCCGTCCTTGAGGGCTAGCACGGTAGCAAACGACCGGCTACCCTGGTCTACGTACACGGCCTCCTCGAAGGGCCGCCCGAGGCTGGTGGTTTGAGGCGCTGTGCCGGGGCCGCCCGACACAATGCGCATCGCGTCGTTTTGGCGTTCTTCCTTAGCGTAGTTGCCGGCAAAGCTGAGCGTCATGCCAAAGTTGCGCGTGTCGGGGATGTCGGTGGGGAAGTCCGGGCTGCCGGGTTTCACTTGCTGCCCATCGATAACGACGCGCACCTGCGACATATCCACCTTTTGAGCAGCTTCATACTGAATCTGGCCCGAAGTAGGGGCCTGGGCCGCTGCCGTGGAGAGCAAGCCGGCGCTGGCAAGCAGCAGAAATAAGATGCGTTTCATAGGATGTGGATAAGGGTTGATTGATGTCCCAAAGCACCGCATCCTGACTGTAAAGCACTGTTATCTTGTGTTAAAGAGTGTTAACGGGGCGTCAATGACTCTGATAAGCTTGTATTTTCGTTGAGCCACCTTCTTCCCGCCCCATGAAACGCCGTATTCGCTCCATCTTCTGGCTGATGGCGCTATGCATTCTGGGCATCAACGGCTTCCAGGCTTACTGGCTCTACAACACCTACCAGCTCACGGCAACCCAGTTTCAGCGCACGGCCCGCGAGGCGCTCCTGGCGGTAGTGCAGCAGTACCAGCTGGCCGCTGCCCGGCAGGCCATTCGCTCGGGTGGACCCGATGATGTCATCATTTTTCAGAATTACTCGGGTGAGAGCAACAGCATCGACCGCATCGTGGTGAGGGGCAAGGGCCGCAACCCGGACAGCCTGCGGACTCGCCAAAGGCCGCTTCGTATTGCCCTGCATCAGCAGCAGCGCCAGCCTTTAGCGCCGCGCCGGGAGGCCGCCGATACGCTGGCCCGCCGCCTTTCCCGCCTGCTGATTGATGACTGGGAGCGTGGCAAGCAGGTAAACATGCCCTTGCTGCAATCGGCTTACCGCTTGGAGCTCCAGATGCGGGGTATGCCCACTCAGTTTTCCCTCGATACAGTACGCATTCCCATCGTTGAGCGGCCCGACTTGGGTCGCAAATCCATTTCCCCTCCCGTTGTGGCGACGCAGGCGAAAACCGGGTTTAAAACGGCCCCTGTGTCTTTGAATCCCTTGCGGTTTTTGTGTGTGCAGGCCGCTTTTCCGGCGCCCACTTTTTACGTTTTAAAGCAAATGGGCAGTCTGCTTGGCGGATCGGTGCTGCTGCTGGGTTTGACTACCGGTTGCTTTGCGCTGATGCTGAGTACTATTCTGCGCCAGAAAAAGCTCTCGGAAGTTAAAAACGACTTCATCAATAACTGATGTTACGCACGGAGTAGGCCAAGTTGGTGGTACATGGCTTTGAGGCCCACGGCGTAGAGCTGGGCTTTGAGGCGAAAATGGCCCATCCCACACTTGAGTTTGAGTATCTCGAGCTTGGTGTAGGCCAGCACGGCCGCGAAGAAATGATTGGCCTGCGTGGTCAGGGTTTTGGTGGGCGATTTGCCCATGGAGGCATTCTGTTTGAGCGATTTATGATATTCTTCCACTTTCCACCGTCTCTGGTAAATCGCAGTCAACTGGGCCTGGTTCAAGTCGGTGTCGCTGCTGACCAGATATAACACGCCCTGGCTGCCGTCTTGGTTTGTCAAGACGTGCCTGCTCACCAGCACCGCCTCTTGGACGGCCCGCAAATAGACCCGCAGGGGCTGCGTATCGGGAAACACCAGCGTTTGCACGGCCTGAAACTGGCCTTGCGCCCGTGCCGCTTCGCTCAGGGCCACGGTGCGGGAGGATTCGAGGGCAAAGACGAAATGGTGGCCCAGGGCTCGCACCAAGCTCATGTTCTCGGCCGAGGCATACCAAGTATCGGCCAGCAGGTAGCGGTAAGCCACTTGTTGCTGGGCCACGCGCAGCATCTGCTGCAGGTACTCGTTCTTGGTAAAGGCACTTTGATAGCTGGTTTGCTGGGTCTTGGCATGGTAGACCGGGACCGTTTTGCGCACCAGCTCGACGGCCAGCGGCAGGGCCAACTCGCCGGCCTGGTAGAGCAGGCTGACGAAATTCAAGCCCTTCACGTAGCGCTGCTGGCTGTGGTCCCAGTGGGTGCAAATCAGCTCGTTGGCAGCGGTATGGGCCTTTTCCAGAATCGAATCGTCGACGATAAGCACCGCAAATTCCTCGGCTCCACGCTGGGCTTCGGCCTGGCGAATCAGCGGCTTGGCCGCTCGCCAAATAGCGGCCGAGCCCCACGCGGTGCTGCTCAGCCAGCGCGTGATCTGGTCGTGGCTCAAGGCCCCGTCTACCAGGCGCGACAAGCCCGTGGCCGTTGTCGGACCCGTCGAACTCAACAAATAATCCGTGTACAAGTCCAGCGTGCAAGTCGTCATAAGCGTAGTAAACGGGCAGAAGCCGACTCTGACTGCGTAACAGCAGTCAATAATATGACCCACGAGCTGAAGACGCCCCTGGCTACGGTGTCGGCGGCGGTGGAGGCCATGCAGAACTTCGGCGCTCTGAATGACCCGCAGAAAGCCCAAACCTACCTGAGCATCTCGCAGAAGGAATTGCAGCGGCTCTCGGACCTGGTAGAAAAGGTGCTCAACATTGCCGTGGACGAGCGCCAGGCGCTGACCATCAACCCGGAGCTGGTGCGCCCCGCCGAGCTGGTGCAGGAGCTGGTGACGCGCCATCAGCTGCAAGCCACCAAACCCATCCATTTTGAGGTCGATATGGAGCCCTCCGACTCCCTGCCTCTGGACCGCCTGCACATAGCGGGCGTCATCAATAACCTGATTGATAATGCCATCAAATACTCGCGCGAGCAGGTGACCATCGCCATTCGGGGGCGGCGCGACGAAACCGGCTGGCGCCTCACCGTGCAAGACGACGGCATTGGTATTCCCAAAAGCTACCAGGACGCCGTATTTGACCGTTTTTTTCGCGTGCCTACCGGCAATCTGCATCCCGTGAAAGGCTTTGGGCTGGGCCTGTACTACGTGCGGCAAGTAGTGGAGCGGCACGGGGGGCATATTGCCGTGCGCAGCGAGCCAAACCGGGGCAGCGAGTTTTCCCTATGGCTGCCTTCCAAGCAAAGCTAGCTCCTGGCTTCACTCACCATCTCACCACTCACCATTTCACCGCCTTTCCATGTCCTCCGTTCTCCTCATTGAAGACGAGCCCGCCCTGGGCATGATTGTGAAAGACAGTCTGGAGGTGCGCGGCTTCACGGTGCGCTACGCCGCCGACGGGCAGGAAGGCCTGGAGCTGTTTCGCCAGCAGTGCCCCGATATTGTGGTGGCCGATGTGATGATGCCCCGCCTCGATGGCTTCTCGCTGGCCGAGATAATCCGCCGCGACAACGCCGCCGTGCCCATTATCTTTCTCACGGCCCGCTCGCAGCCGGCTGATGTAGTGCGCGGGTTCGAGCTGGGGGGCAATGATTACCTGAAAAAGCCCTTCAGCATGGACGAGCTCATTGTCCGCATTAAGGCTCGTCTCAGTGCGGTGCCGCCCGTGGCGCAGCCGTCCGGCGTGCTCGCCATTGGCCAGTATCAGTTCGATCATCCCAGGCAGCGCCTGCTCTTCGGGGTCCGCGCAGAAGTGCTCACTAACCGCGAGGCCGAGCTGCTCAAGTGCCTCTACGACCAGCGCAACCAGGTGCTCGAACGCACCACCGTCCTGCAAGAGCTGTGGGGCAACGACAGCTTCTTCAACGGCCGCAGCCTCGACGTGTTTATCACTCGCCTGCGCCGCTACCTGAGGGATGACCCGCAAGTGCAGATTGTGAACGTGCGGGGCATCGGCTACAAGCTGATCTGGTAAACGCTACTTCTGTTTAGCTCTCTACGCTCTTCGCAATGGCTGTGTCTGCGGGCAAAGCGGCATCTGGGGGGCTTTTTTATGCCTATTTACCTGGGGCAATTCAACAATGAATTCCGTGAACTCGCCCTCCTGACTTTTCACCGTCAGCGAGCCACCATGTCCATGCGTGATGATGTCGTAGGAAAGTGATAATCCGAGACCCGTGCCTTCGCCGGATGGCTTCGTGGTGAAGAAAGGCTGGAAGATTTTGTCGCGAAGGTGGGCCGGAATTCCTAGCCCATTGTCGCGCACGCAGACCTCTACGCGCCGGTTGCGGTGGTGCGTGTACACCTGCACCTCGGGGCAATAATTCCCGCCTTCCACTTTTTGCCGCTGCTGCACGGCATAAAACGCATTGTTGAACAGGTTTACCAACACTCGGCCAAGCGCTTGCGGTATAGTCCGAACGCGGCCTAGCGCCGGATTCAGTTGAGTGGTAAGGGTAACCACAAACTGCGGGTCTTTGGCCCGGAAACTCTGGTAAACCAAGTGCAGGTGCTCGTCGGCCAGCGCATTCAGGTCGGTCAGCACCCGTTCGCCCCCGATGGTGCGGGCATGGGCCAGCATATCGCGCACAATATTGGCCGCCCGTCGCCCATGCTGGTAGATCTTTTCCTGATTTTCCTTGAGGTCAGCAGCAGCGCTGCGCAGTGTCAGCAAGTCAGGTTCGGGCTGGTCAGCTTCGGTTTGCAGCTCGGCCGCCAACTCGGTGCTCACCTCCGCGAAGTTGTTGACGAAGTTGAGCGGGTTCTGAATCTCGTGGGCAATACCCGCGGTCAGCTCCCCGAGGCTGGCCATCTTCTCCCGCTGCACCAACTGCGCCTGCGTGACTTTCAGCTGCGATAAGGTAGCGCTTAACTTGTTGCGCTGGTTGGCAATTTCCGCATTCTGAGCATTAAGCTTCAGGTTTGCCCGCTGCTTGTGCCGAATCGTGCGCCATAGCAGCAGCAGCACCGGAATGATGCTCGCCAAAGCAGCAGTCAGCCAGTGAGAGCGGTGTTCATCATCAACTTGGGCCTGCTGAATGGCGCGTTCCTGCTGGCGGAGCTGTTCGCTTACTTCAAGGGCCTGCACCTGCGCCATCTTGGTTTGGCTAAACAGGCTGTCGCGGGTAGTGTTGGCTAAAGTCAGGTAATGAAACGCGCGGGCGTTGTCGCGGCGGGCAGCATACATACTCGACAAAAAGCGGCTAGCCTCCAGCACACCTTTGGGGTAGCTGCCTTCCTGCGCGGCAACTAGGGCTTTGTGCCCAAAATAAAGGGTCGAATCGGTCCACGGCCCCAACTCTTTCCTGAAAAGCTGCGCCTGCCCCAGATATGCCCGGCACAGTGCAAACGTAATATGCTGGCCCAGTGCCCGCTGAATGCTGCGACGATAGTAGTGGCGGGCCAGTTGCGGATTGTTCAGCTTCGCATAGATATTGCCCAGCATGGCCGCGTCACCCACTTCGCTGATCAGATCGTGCTCACTTAGGTCCATTGCATAGCCCACCTACGAGTAGTGGCGCGCCGAGTCCAGCCGGTTTAGCTGGGTATACACGTTGCCGATGTTGCCCATAATGCGCGTCAGGAGCTTGATGTTGCGGCTTTTTTCGGCTACGCTCTTCGCTTTAAAAAAGTAAGCCAGCGCGGGTCGGCTATAGCCCTGCTCCCAATACAGATAGCCCAGCGTATTCAGTGCCCGCCCAATCAGTTCTTGGTCGCGCAGCTCTTCGGCCAGCCGCAGGCCCTGTATTCCTACCTGCAGAGCCGCCGGATAGTTGCCCGCCTCCCGAAAACCCGATCCCAACCGAATCAGCGCCCACGTCTCACCCCGCCGATACTGCAGCTTCTGGGCCAGCTGCAGTGCCTGCTTGCCATAAAAGATTGTAGCTAGCGGATTGCTTTGCGTGTTTTCGTAGGCTAGCTGAGTCAGCAGCAATACCCGCCCGGAGTCGGGGGGAGCCACTAGCAGTAGTCGATGCAAGCTGTCCACCCTTGCATCAAGCTGAAAAGCCCGGATAGGGATGCTTACACTTAAGCCCCACAGTAGCAATACATAAAACCTTTTCATGACAAGGAGCAAAGCGCCCTCTAGGCGAAGAAGCATACGAACGCTACCATCAAGCCATGCCATTCCTCAACATAGGGGACTTTTTGCGGCCCCTGCCAGCACTTCCGGCAACCCTAAGTACTTCCTTCTCTACAGGAGGAGCGCAGTACTCAATCCTAGTTCAAAGAACTTATCGGAGACTGAAGCAACTGACAAATCCAATGTGCGCGCACGGAGAGGATGGTCATGAATGGCCGGTGATGAGAACAGCGGATTGCCAACGTCGGGAGGTGCTAAAACCTCACCGAAAGAAGGACCTGGATCTTTTAAGCCAAACCCCACACAGGCGCCGGCACCGAAAACACACGGGAGCCTACTCTGCTCCCCTACCATATGACTTCTTGCTATCGAACGAATCGGCATAGAATGCCTACTATTATACAAAAATATATTCAATAATTTATACTTGTAATTACGTGTTTATCCTTTGATAAACTTGCAAAGATCTGTTCCGCGCTACTGTCCCTACAATCTTAGGACTTACGCACTTGCGGGGAGCAGGGCAGGAATGAGGGGCTTGGCGAGCAGCTGGCTCAAGTAGGGAGCCCATTGGTGCTGGTGGGCCTGATAAATCGTTTGGGCCGTTGATCGGGCAAACTCGCGCAGGGACACCCACGCCAGGTAGCAGCAGGCCAGATGGTTGCGCTGGGCCTGGGCACGGCGGCACTGGCATTTCTCGGCCCCGGTCAGCTGCTTGAAGCTGCGGTGAAACTCTTCCACCTGCCAGCGGGTGCGGGTGGTGGCCTCGACCAGCGGTTGGGTAAGCGTAAAGGCGAAGTTGTTGGTCACGACCCATTCAATGTCGCCGTTTGGGGCGACCAGCCGGAACAAGCGCACCGCAAACGGCACCTTCTGCAAGCGTACTTCCAAGCCGGTGCTCCACCCACCCGGCGGCGGGGCTACGTCGGCCAGGGACTGGTAGCCCCCTCTTTGCTGGCACTCACTAACCGGTTGCTTTTCAGGGTCGTGAAAAACGTCCAACCGGCCCGCTGAATCAGCTTCAGGTTGTCGCTGCCGCTGTACCAGGCATCGAACAGGAGCGTGCGGGCCTGAATTTTATTTTCCGCCACGACGTGGGCGAACATGGCCTGGAAATGCTCGTTTTTGGTCAGGCCATCCAGCTCCGGGGCATAGACGCGGTAGTCCAGGGGCAGAAAATCCCCGGCCTGTCCGCTGCTGTGGACCAGGTTAACCAGGCAGATGCCGGTGACCAGGCCATGTTCGTTGCCCGAATACTGGCGTTTGGCTACTTCAATGAAGCGACTGTAGCGCTTGTCCTGCACGCTATCATCGACCAGCAAAAAGGCCTCCGGCGAGTCGTGGAGCAAGGGCAAGACCAACTCGCGCAACTGCGTGGGCGAAAACGAGCTGCGGCGCAGAAATCGGTTCACTTGATCGTGGCTCACCTGCGACAGGTGCTCGGCCAAGTGCGTACACGTATAATTGCGGGGCGTACTAAGCAGGTACTCGATGTAAGTCGCTTGCGTCACCATAAAGCCAGGCTTTTTCTCAAGTTACTACTAAGTGCGTAAGTCCTAAATCTAATAAAAAAGCCCCCCAGCAGACGATTCAGATCCATTGGGGGGCTTTTTTACTAACTCCTCGGGCTTCCTATTATGGCTCAGGAAGCCTGCAACTGAGGTTGCCATTGCTGCATGTGCAGGGAGGAGTCGCGCAGGCGAAGCTCCGGCTTGAGTACGATGGGTGGGGGCATGTATTCGGGGCCGCGCTTGCAGAGCTGCAAAAACAGGTGCACGGCCGTTTCGCCCATCTGCTCGGCCCGCTGATCTACGGCGGTCAGGCGGGGAGTGGTCATGGTGGTAAAGGGCTCGTTGCTGAAGCAGGCCAGGGCGATATCCTGGGGCACGCGCACCTTGCGCTCGTGCAGGACTTCGAGCGCGCCGGCCGTAGGGATGGCATAGGCGGCAAACACCGCGTCGGGTGGCTGGGTTAGCCCCAACAAATGCTCCATGCCCATGCGGCCCGACTCCTGGCTCAGGGCCGGCAACGCAAAAACCAGGTTCTCGTCGTCGAGGGGCAGACCGTGGGCCCGCATGGCCTGCGCGTAGCCCAGGTAGCGGTTGCGGCTGGTATTTAAGTGCTGAGGCCCAGCCAAATGAGCAATCCGGGTGCAGCCCTGCTCAATCAAGTGCGTGACTACTTGGTAAGCGCCCGAAAAGTCGTCGAGCACAACGCCCGTGCTGCCGGCCAGCTCGGGCATACGGTCAAAAAACACCAGCGGCGTACCCTGCTGCCGTACCTGCTCGAAGTGGTCCATCTGGTCGTGCGTCGTAGCCGACACCGACACCAGAATACCCTCTACCTGTGCCGAAAGCAGCGTTTCCACGTTGCGCCGCTCGCGCCGCACGTCTTCGTTCGACTCGCACAGCAGCACGTTGTAGCCCGCTTTGCTGGCTATGGTTTCGATGCCATGCATTACGGCCGGGAAAAAATAGCCTTTTATATGCGGCACAATCACGCCCAACGTGCTGCTGCGGCCTTTGCGTAGAGCCGAGGCCAGCTGGTTGGGCCGATAGTTCAGCTCCTGAGCCAACTGACGCACACGGGCTTTGGTGGCCTCGCCAATATCTTTTTTGTCGGCTAATGCCCTCGATACCGTCGCCACCGACAGGCTTAGCGCCTTGGCTATGTCGATAATGGAAACACGCTTCGGAGTAGGTGCCATACGTTCAGTGCTGTAGAAGGAGGAAAATAGGGAACAATCAGAAGGAGCTGCCGCATAATCCGAAGTGCTCTGTGAAGTTTATGTTATGATTTCAGTATTGCCTTCTTTTTGTAGGGTCACTTTTAATAAAAGTACATGTTTTTTATAGTTGCCCATGAATATTTGAGGTAGGCACTTTAGTTATTAATAACTTTTATCTAAATTGCCATTATAATCGAAGCTTGTGCTTCGATGCAGGTACTCGTGACTAGCTGCGTATAGGGCTGTCACCAACAAGCTTAGTCGCTGGAAATAGTGCCACTACTGTTAGGTATGGCGCCGATTCTGGTAGGCTAACCCAGGTTGAAGTAGGGGTGGGACTTTGTCTTCAACCTTGGGATTTGAAAAGGGCATTCCGGGTGGGATGCCTTTTTTTATGCCCTTCCCAGCCGTTTTTGCGGTTGCGAAAGCTCTGGGTATTACTGCCCCGCAAAAAGGTTAGGCCAGTGTTGATAGTTTTTGGTCGTAGGCGCCTGGTCTGCGTTTAGAGGAAAGTTTTCCTTACCCAAACATCAGCCCTAGCTATTCTATGAACCTTCAAAACAACACGTTTCTGATAACGGGCGGCGCTTCCGGCATCGGGCTGGCCCTGGCCCAACGCTTCCGGGAAGCGGGCAGCGAAGTCATTATCTGCGGCCGGCGCGCCGATAAGCTGCGCGAAGCGCAAGACAAAGTGCCTGGTTTGCACACCTACGAATGCGACTTAGCCCAGGCCACCGACCGCGCCGAGCTGGCCCGCCGCGTGCAGGCCGACTTCCCGGCCCTGAACGTGCTGATCAACAATGCCGGCATCCAAAACCGATTTCAGCTAGCCGATTTGCCCCCCAGTCTGGAGGCCTGGGAAGAGCAGCGCCAGGAAATTGCCATCAACTTTGAGGCGCCCATTCACCTCACAGCTTTGCTGTTGGCTCATTTGCGGCAGCAAGCTAATGCCATGGTTATCAATGTGTCGTCGGGGCTGGCCTTTGCGCCGATGGCGGCGGCACCTATTTATAGCGCTACGAAAGCGGCGCTGCACTCATTTACCCTTTCGCTTCGGCAGCAGCTGGCTTCCGTAGGCGTGAGCGTGTTGGAAATAGTGCCGCCCGCCGTGAATACCGATTTGGGCGGGCCGGGTCTGCACAACTGGGCCGTGCCCGTCGATGAGTTTGCCGACAGCATCGTGGCCCGACTGGCGGCCGGGGAGCAGGAAATAGGCTTTGGCACCTCAGAGAAAATCCGGCAGGCCTCGCGCGCTGAGCTGGATGCGCGGTTTGAGCAGATGAACAGCCATTAACATTAGGATTAAGTCTGAGGCTAAAAAAGCCCCCCAGCAACTGCTGGGGGGCTTTTTTAGCCTCAGTTTATTCAGCTGCTCACAGGGCAGTATTAAATAGAAATGGACTGAGCTAGGTGCGCGTCTGGGTGGGTGGCTTCTACTTCGGCAAGCTCGGTGAGGAGCTTGCGCACGTCCGAGATGCCGCCTACACAGTAGCGGGCGGCTGAGTGAGCGCCGCCGCCAACTTTCACGCTGTAGGCTTCGGATGGCAAGGCGCGGAAGATGTCTTCGTCGGTGCGGTCGTCGCCGATGGCCAGGATAAAGGCGGCAGAGTTGGGGGTGAGCCAGCGCTGGGCGGCGGTGCCTTTGGTGATGCCGGAAGTTTTTATTTCCAGCGCTTTGTTGCCTTCCAGCACCTGCAAATCGGTGTTGGAGGTCATAAAGCTGAGGTGGTTGAGCAGCTCGCGCGAGCGCACGTCGCCCAGGGCCGCATCGGCGCGGCGGTAGTGCCACACCAGGGAATAGTCTTTTTCTTCAATGAACGATCCGGCCGTGCGACTAACGTACTGCTCCAGCAAGGGCCGAAATCCTTGCTTCCAGTCAGACTGCATTTCCCGAAACAGGCTCCACTCTTCGCCCGCCCGCCGCAGCCACACGCCGTGCTCAGCAATAAGATCGAGGCGCAACTGACCCAGCCAGCTGTCCAGCGTAGCCCGGTCGTGCCCGCTGATAATAACGACCCGGTTCTGGGGGTTAGCGATGAGCGCACCCAGCAGCCGGAGCAGCTCCTCATCGGGTTTCGCATGCTCGGGGTTGTTATGAAAGCCTACCAGCGTGCCGCCGTAATCGAGTAATAACAGCCGCTGGGGGGCATTTTGGTAGCTGTGCCGCAGCTGGGCGCTGGCGTTGGCATCCAAGGAATCGGTGCCGAGCGTGAGCTGCTTGATCTTGCTGTACGCCAACCGGTTCATGAACAGCTCCGTCCACGCAAATACGTCGTACTGCCGCACTAGAGCCTGCAAGTTGTGCATACGGCTCTTCTGTTCTTCCTCCGGCATGGTGAGGGCCTGGTGCAGCACGACGGCCACTTTGCCGGTAGCGGTGGGGTTGATGAGCAGGGCGTCGGATAGCTCCTGGGCCGCGCCAGCCCGCTCACTGAGGATAAGCACGCCGCCCAGGTCGGCTTTGCAGGCAATGTACTCCTTGGCTACCAGGTTCATACCGTCGCGCACGGGCGTTACCAGCGCCACGTCGGCCAGGCTATAGAGCGCCACCAATTGGTCAAACGGCAGCGAGCGGTAGAAGTAGAGAATGGGGGTCCAGGTAATGGTGCCGTACTGGGCGTTGATGCGGCCTACCAGCTCATCTACCTCCACTTTTAGGGCCTGATACTGCGTTACCTGGTCGCGGGAGGGCACCACCAGCATGAGCAGGCTCACCTGCTCGCGCCACTCGGGGTAGCGCTTTAGCAGCTCCTCAAAGGCCCGCAGCCGCTGGGCAATGCCCTTGGTATAGTCGAGGCGGTCTATTGACAGGACCATGCGCACCCCGCGTACGGCTTCGCGGAAGGTCTGAACGTGCGCCTGCGCGGCCTCGGAGGCCGCCGCCGTCGCGTAGCGCTCGTAGTCGATGCCCATCGGGAAGGCATCGACGAGCACCATGCGGCTGGGTGTTTCAATCTGGCCATTCTGGTTGGGCAAACCCAGCAGGCTGGAAACCGCGCTCAGAAAGTGGCGCATGTACCCAAAGGTGTGAAAACCAATCAGATCGGCTCCCAGCATACCTTCCAGCAGCTCCGTGCTCCAGGGCAGCACCCGCAGCAACTCATACGAGGGAAACGGAATGTGCAGAAAGAAGCCAATGGTGGCCTTGGGCCGGGCGCGGCGCAGCATTTGGGGCAAGAGCAGCAGCTGATAATCGTGCACCCAGATGGTGTCGTCGGGGCCGGCCAGGGCCAGCACGGCGTCGCAGAATTTCTGATTGGCGGCCACGTAGGCTTCCCAATGCGCTTCCTCGAAGGAGGCGTATTCGTTGAAATAGTGGAAAATAGGCCAAAGCGTGGAGTTGCTGAAGCCTTCGTAGAAATCCCGGATTTCGGTTTCGGTCAGAAACACGGGGGCCATGCTGTCGTCGCGGAGCTGATCGGTTACGTGCTGCTGCTCGGCGGGGTCTTCCACAAACAAGCCGGGCCAGCCCACCCAGATGTTATCATCAGCCCGATAAATGGAGCCCAAGCCGGTGGCCAGTCCGCCTTCGCTGGGCTGAAAGGTGAGGCCGTCGGCAGTGCGTTGCACTTTGGTAGGCAAGCGGTTGGAAACAATAATTGTTCTGGCCATCAAGAAAAGGTGATAAGGCGTCAAACACGCAGTAGCGATGGTGCCTGCTCGTAAATCTGCTGTGTATAACGTGTCGGCGCTACATCGGGGACAGGGAGTAATTACGGATTTTCCGATTCTATAGCTGTGTTTTTAACCCGTATTACTACTGATGAGCTACGCCCCAAGGTAAAACTCGGCCGCCTCCTCGGCTGATGTCTGGCCAGCAAGGCGGGTAGAAAATTGAAAATCACGTATTGCCGACTAGAGTACAGTAATTGAGAACAAAAGCAGGCAGCATACTGCTGTCCGAATACATTTAAGTAAGCTGCTTAGCCGCTGGCAGACGGCTAAGCACGCAGGCCGGTACTGAGGCGGGCATGTCGCAGTGCTTTATTGCCTTGCACCAGCCTACTATGCACGCGGCTCTGATCGAGGAAATACTCAGCTACACCAAAAGCGGCCCACCGTCGGAAACTGGTGAGCAGGTTTTTTACCCCGGCGAGCAGTCGTTTGCAACCCGCCAGGACAGTCTGACTCACGGCATTCCGGTGGAGGAAGACATCTGGCAGCAAGTGCAGCAAATGTAACATCTGGCCTGACGCATCGGGAGATTGCGCCAGCGGTTGTATTAAATAAATGCTATATTTCCAGCCGTTAATTTGCTGATCTGATGCCAACTGCCAATCTGGAATATCTGAATGCACCGGTGCCGGCTTGGCTTAGCGTGCTGTTTGTGGCCTGCACTTCTTTTACTGCTTGGCTGTTGGCCCAGGCTATACAACGCGCCGGTGGCTCAGTTAAATATTACTGGCTGATTGTTGGGGGGTGGCTTACCGTGCAGGCTGGACTGGCGCTGGGGGGCTTTTATCAAACTAATCTGGACGGGCTGCCACCCCGTTTGGCGTTGGGCGCACTTTGGCCGGCCGTAGCCGTCATTCTGGCCATCGTTATTTCCCCACAAGGCCGCCGTTGGATGGCCGGTCTTCCCACTACCGATCTGACTTCCATCAGCGTTGTGCGGGTCGGGGTTGAGATTGGTTTATACGGCTTGGCTGCTTATCGTCTGGTGCCCGAACTGATGACATTCTCCGGCCGAAACTTCGACATCCTGGCGGGCCTGACGGCTCCGGTGGTGGCAAGCTTGTGGCGCCATCAGCGCTTGGGTAAAGCAGGGCTAATCGTCTGGAATGTAGCCGCGCTGGCGTTGCTGGCCACCATTGTGGTTTTAGCCATTTTTTCAGCCCCATCACCAGTTCAGCAGCTAGCTTTTGACCAACCCAACGTAGCGGTGCTGCGCTTTCCCTTTGTGTGGCTGCCCTCGTTTATTGTGCCGGTCGTGCTGTTCAGCCATATAGCCAGTTTGTACCAATTGTTGCGCCATTCTGACTCAGCTTCCCACCCCATGAGGTAATGCCTGTAAATTCAAAAGGCATAAAAAAAGCCCCCCAACACAGGTTGAGGGGCTTTTTTGTGGGTTAATTGGAAAACTAAGAATTAAGTCAGGGCCTCATCCATCGTGCGCATCTGAATCTCAATGATGCGTGAGTTAGCCGATTGCGTGCAGGCCAGCAGCACGGCCCCTGCCACGTCCTCCGGCTCCAGCATCCCCGATTGGGCTACCTTGTCTTCGGTGCGGCCTTTGCCCAGTGCAAACTCTGTTTTCACGCCGCCGGGGCAAATAGCGCCTACTTTAATGCCGTCGGGCCGCAGCTCCTTATCCAGCGCTTGGGCGAAGCCTACCTGCGCAAACTTGGTGGCGCAGTACACCGCTTCGCCCGCAAAACCATACACGCCCGCCATCGACGAGAGCATTAGAATAGTCCCGGATTTCTGGGTTTGCATGACGGGCACGGCGTGGCGCGTGAAGAGGAAAGTCGTGCGCATGTTGGTATCCATGAGCTCGTCGTACTCGTCGGCGCTCGTGTCAACCAGGTTTTTGTAGTTGCCGGCGCCGGCGTTGTTGATCAGGATATCGAGGCGGCCAAACGAGTCGGTGGCGGCTTGTACGGTGCGGCGGGCGGTTTCTTCGTCGCGGGCGTCGCCGGCTTCAAACACTACTTCGACGCCCAGCTGGCGCAGCTCCGCGGCCAGGGTTTCCAGGCGCTCTTCGCGGCGGGCCGTCAGCACCAGGTTGGCGCCTTCGGCGGCCAGAGCGTGGGCACAGGCCGCACCGATGCCAGCACTTGCGCCCGTAATGAGGGCTACTTTTCCATTGAGTTTTCCTGCCATGATCTTGCTTTTCTAGGTATTCTGAGGTTGGGTTGAGGTAAGACTTGCGTCTTGGGTTCGAAGCTGGATAAACGTAGAGAGGCAGGCAAAGGGCTAACTTTAGAAGGCGCTGATGAAGCAGCGAGGCAGTGTAGAGACGCAATAGTTTGCGTCTCGTCGTTGCTGAGGCTGTTAGATCCAGAGACCACACAACCAATCGTTCAACGAGGAGACGCAATATTTTGCGTCTCTACACCAAGGCTTTATCGTTTTACGAAACGATAATTGCCATTGTCATCCAGTGCCACTGGGCGAAGATTGTACGCCACATTCGTATACTCAATGATCTTGGCGCACTTGCCTTGTTTGGTGCGATACGCGATGTCAATAGTGTCCGTATCGGTGCTCGTTAATTGGAGAAGCAAGCGTGCCTGTCCATCTCTATCGAGACAACATCTAGCGCTCAGCACACCGGCGTATTCATCATTGAAGGATTTAACCGCCTCAAAATCAAACGGCTGACCTTGGTAAGTAGTAGTGAGTGAGCTGGGCGGGTACTGCGTCGACGCCGGGCCGATCAGGTTTTGGCCGGTTGGCGATACTAGGAGGAATCGCAGGGAATAAACCTCCGGTTCCACGTCGTCACACCGGTTGCAACCCGCCATTAGTAGCGTGCAAGCAAGAAAAGAGGCTAACAGAGACTTCATATAAAAAGCTGAGCTTACTCGCCGGGGTGATAGGTCTTCTTAGCGTTCTTCTGAACATCTTCGGGGTAAAACAGCACGTCTTTGAACTGTTGCTCCGCGTACATAGCCGCCTGATCGGTGAAGTGGGGGAGCTGGGGTTGCTATTTTGCCCCCCAGCCAGCACCGAACGGGCCTTGACGCGCGGCCCGAACTCTACCACAGCCACAAAGCTATTCCCGACGTCGCCATAGCGCTTTTTGGTGTTGGACTGCGCTTTCGCGCCGAAAGCTGCCAGTGAGCCCCAGGCCGAGGAGGTGAAAGCCACCGGAAGGCTGGGCTTGCTGTCATCATATACTTCCTGAATCTGGCCGGTTAGGCGCTGGAAGCGGTTTACCTCGCCCCAGGGCTTTTTCCAGGTGCCAAAGTCACGAGTTAGCTCATCAAGGGTTTCGGCCAGGGCCGTTACTTTCTCCTGGGGCGTCGTTTTTTCAATGACTAAAGCGGTGAGGGTGAGGTTGTCGAGGCGCTGGTCGGGGAGGGCACGAGTGCGGGCCAGCTTTTGGATGCGCTCCGCCCAGTAGATGGCCAGCGTTTGCCCGACGGAAGTTTTGCCGTATTTCTTATCCCAGGCCCTCAGCACTTCTATGGCTTCCGGCACCGCCTTCGATGCAGTGCTGGCCTTGCCGGCCGGGGTTTGATAGGCCGCTACCAGGGCCGGAATCAGTTCCTCGAAACCTGCCAGGTATGGGTCGTTGGCGGCGGCAATGAGCGTGTCGAGCGTGTACACGTTGCGGCGGCTGAGCACGCGCACGGCGTTGATGCCGCGGTAGTTTTCCGGGTCGGGGGCCATATAGGCGGGGTATTTGTCTTTCGAAGGGCTACTGGGGCCGGACACGGTGAAGGGCGTGGAGTTGCAGTTCTGAATCCAGCCGCTGGCGGGGTTGAGCACCTGCACCAGCTCATTTACCTTGTGCAGGCCTTTCCACTCAGTTTGCGGGTTACTGCCATCCACGGGACGGTTCCAGTCGAATTTGGGGTCGCGGATGGGCATGAAGTTGCCGTGCCAGTAGGCGATGTTGCCCTTGCTGTCGGCAAACACGGTGTTGTTCGTGGCGTTGCCGTTGAGCTTCATTACCTCGTTGAAGCTGGCGTAGTCGGTGGCCTTGGTGCGCAGGTACGACTGCTCCAGGGCCTCCAGCGGCGCGTCCATCATGCGCACCGTCACCCATTGGTTATCGGCCTGCTGACCTACTACCGGGCCGTGGTGGGTGCGGTAGGTGGTAAACTCCTTGCGCAGCACCTGGTTACCCTGCTTATAAGCCAGCGACACTTTCTGCACCTGCACCGGGCGCCGCTTCTTGCCCACTTTGTAGTAGAATTTGCCGTTTTTCTCCTCAATGGTTTCCAAGTACTCGTCCATAGAGTCGGCCTGGCTGGAGGTGTGCATCCAGCCGCATTTTTCATTAAAGCCCTGATACACAAAAAACTGGCCCCAGGTAACAGCGCCATAGGCATTCAGGCCGGCCTCACTTGCCATCTGCACTTCGGGCCGGAAGTAGAAGGACGTGTGCGGATTGATGAGCAGCAGAGCGTGGCCGCTGGCGCTTTTGGCCGGAGCAATAGCAAACCCGTTGGAGCCAACTGGTTCGCGGTCCTGCTTCTCAAAGTCGGGGTGCTGCCAGGAAGTCGATTTACGCTGACTATAAAAAGCCTTCAACCGCTCCAAAGGCACGACGCTGATGTTGCCGCCGATACTGCCCTCGCTGAACATGAGCGGCATCCAGGGCTGATAGCGGGTGAGCACCTTGGGCTTTACGGTGGGGTGAGTGTAGAGGTAGTAGTTGGTGCCGTCGGCGAAGGCGTTCAGCAGCTCCTTCATCCACGGGGGGCTTTTTTGGTAGATGCTGATGGCCTGGGTGCTGTCCATAAAGAGGTTAGCCCGCAAATCACTGTACAAGGCCGATTCACCTTCTACCTCCGCTAAGCGTCCGATATTGGTGAGGTAGTTTTCCTCGACGCGGGCAAAATCATCTTCGCACTGGGCATAAAGCAGGCCGAACACGGCATCAGCATCGGTTTTGCCATACACGTGCGGGATTCCCCAGTTGTCGCGAATAATGTTTACCTGCTTGGCTTGCTGCTGCCAGCGCGCAATTTCTTCGGGCTTGAATGCCTGGGCCTGGGCCGCGAAGCAGGAGATGAAAAGGAACAGGGTGAAAAGGGGACGCTTCATTTTGGAAAGATAGCGGGATGGGTGAGGAGATAGGAGGGGCAAGCGTATGCGAAGATTTCGTGGTTATGAATCCGGCATCTGGTAGGAAGCTACTCACTGGGGTTGCTAAAAGTAACACGGGACCTTAGAAAGCCCCCCAGCCCGTCATGCAGAGCGGTAGCGAAGCATCTCGCGTGCTGACGCTTGATTACTACTCTAACTACCGCTGGCGAGATGCTTCGCTACCGCTCTGCATGACGGGCTGGGGGGCTTTTTTGCTCAGGTTAGGGCATGTAGGCGCCGCTTTATACCTTAGTAAGATCTCCATTATTTCATTCCCGTCTCGCATGTCGCTCGTAACTCTCCCAGTTGATTCTGTCCGCGCCGCTTTTCCTGCTTTGCGCGCCGCCGCTACTCACCAGCCCTACATCTTCTTCGACGGGCCGGGCGGCACCCAGATGGCTCAGCAGGCCCTTGATGCTATGACGGGCTACATCACAGGCGGCATGGCTAACCTGCACGGCGCTTTTGGCACCAGCCGTGCCACCGACGAGCTGCTGGAAGAAGGCCGGCGCGGCGTGGCCGACTTCCTGAATTGCCAGCCCGCGGAAGTAGCTTTCGGGCAAAACATGACCTCGCTGGCCTTTGCCATTGCCCGCAGCCTGGGCACGTTTATTCAGCCCGGCGACGAAATCATCGTCAGCGAAATTGACCATCGGGCCAACGTGGACCCGTGGGTAACACTGGCCAAAGACCGGGGCGCGGTAGTCAAATTCATTCCCGTAAATCCCGAAACCTACACGCTGGAGCTCGACCAGCTCGACACGCTGATTACGGCTAAAACCAAGCTCGTGGCCGTGAATATGTCGTCGAACGTGACGGGCACCGTGACGCCGGTAGAGCAGGTGATTCAGCGGGCCAAAGCGGTGAAGGCTCTGGTAGTGCTGGACGCCGTACACGCCGCGCCGCACTTTCCAATTGACTTCCGGGCATTGGGAGCTGATATTCTGTTTTGCTCTGCCTATAAATTCTTTGGGCCGCACCTGGGTATTGCGGTGGTGTCGGCGGCTTTGTTTGAGCAGCTGCCGGTGTACAAACTGGCCCCCGCGCCCGCCCATATCCCTGATAAGCTCGAAACCGGGACCCAAAATCATGAGGCTATTGCGGGCCTGCTGGGGGCGTTGGAGTTCATTCAAACGCTGGGCACGGGTACTACTCGCAAAGAGCGCCTGCGCACCGCTATGGAAGCCATTGAGAAACAGGAGGCAGAGCAGGCACTGAGGCTGGAAGAATTCTTACTGAATTTGCCCCCCGTGCACCTGTACCGCGCCCCGGCCGGCACCCGCAAAACGCCCACGCTGGCCTTTACCCTGGAGGGCGTTAATTCACGAGAGGCCGCCGCCTGGTTTGCCGACAACTACAATATGTGCGTCGCCGACGGTCACTTTTACGCGTCTACCATGGCCGACAAGCTGCAAGTGAATCAGTCCGGCGGCTGGATTCGCATCGGGTTAGCGCCATATAATACCGATCAGGAAATTGAGCTTTTCCAGACAGCTTTGCTCGCCTTTATTGATAGTCACTACCAATTAAAGTAAAGGCGAAACCTGTAAACCGGACTGCCCATGCAGACGCGCGCCAGCAGCACAATGCTGCTTAACTGCTGAAGCTTTCCGGCTTAAGCCAGCTTAGCTCTTGCGGGCAGCATCGTAGCGCTGCCCCACCACGGGCCAGTTCACCGCGTTCCAGAAAGCCTTGACATAATCGGGCCGCTTGTTCTGGTATTTCAGGTAATACGCGTGCTCCCACACATCGAGGCCCAGGATGGGGGTGCCGCGCTGCACGCCCGGCAGGTCCATCAGCGGATTATCCTGGTTGGGGGTGGAGGAGATGAACAGCTTGCCGGCCTTATCAACGCTGAGCCACGCCCAACCCGAGCCAAACCGACCCGTGGCCGCTTTGGCAAACTCCTCCTGAAACTTCTCATACGAGCCAAAGGTCTGGGTGAGATTCGTGGCCAGGGCGCCGGTAGGCTGTCCGCCGCCCTTAGCGGCCAGAATCTGCCAGAACATCGAGTGATTGTAATGTCCACCCGCATTGTTGCGCACGGCGTCGGGCTGCTTGCTGGCCGACGCCAGAAGCTCGGCCAGGGACATCTTTTCCTGGGGTTTTCCCACTACGGCCTCATTGAGCTTCGATACATAGGTTTTGTGATGGGCATCGTGGTGAATCTCCATGGTGCGCGCATCGATGTGCGGCTCCAGCGCATTGAAGGCGTAGGGCAGCGCCGGCAGGGTAAAAGGGCCATCGGCCATGGGCGTGGCACGGGCTTCGGCCAAGAACCGCTCGTCGCGGGCACGGGCCAGTAGCGCTGGACTTACCAGGCCGCTAATGGCCAGTAGCAGGCCTTTCTGCAAAAAATCGCGTTTGTTCATAGTAGTCAGAATATGTTAGGGTAAGTAAACCACGGTGAGCTGATACAAACGTTGGTTTTTATAAAAATGGTGGAGCTGGAGAGTGAATATGCCGGCGAAACTTACCATTGCAATTACAAATAAGAATAGCATAAATTTTATATATTAGAGTGGCAATCAAGCTCTTGCGCTAACTCGTGGCTATCAGGCGCTTGATCTGCTATCGGTTGTGCTTTAGTTAAACTACCCATGGCACAGGAGCTACCTCCGCCCATCCAGCTCATGCAGGTGATGTTCGGCTTCGCGGCCTCCCGCGCTATTGGGGTGGCCGCCGAGCTGGGCATTGCCGATCTGCTGCAAGACGGCCCCAAAAGCGCCGGTGAGCTGGCCCGCCGCACCAACACGCATGAGCGCTCTTTGTACCGGGTGCTGCGAGCGTGCGCCAGCGTGGGCATATTCTCTGAGGACGATGACAAGCGCTTCCGGCTCACGCCTTCGGCTGAACCGCTGCTGAGCGATGCGCCGGGCAGCCTGCGGGCCTTCGTGACGCTGATGACGAACGATTTTCAGTACCAGACCTGGGCCGAGCTGCTGTACAGCGTGCAAACGGGCGAGCCAGCGTTTGACAAAGTATTTGGCACCTCGTCCTTCGATTATTTCTGGCGCAACGAGAAGGCCGGCAAAGTATTCAACGATGCCATGTCCAGCAACAGCGCTTTTAGCAGCGCGGCCGTGCTGGAAGCCTATGATTTCTCACCCTTTTCCACGCTCGTTGATGTGGGCGGCGGACATGGCCTGCTGCTGGCTTCCATTCTGAAAAAGTACCCCCAGCTGCGCGGCATTCTCTACGACATGCCGGCCATCGTGGAAGCCGCCGAAGACCTGCTAAAATCGCAGGGCGTGGCCGGCCGGTGCGAGCGGGTGGGGGGCAGTTTTTTCGATTCCGTGCCGGCGGGTGGCGACGCCTATATCATGAAGCACATCATCCACGACTGGAACGATGAGCAGAGCCTGACCATTCTGAAACACTGCCGCGAAGCCATGAACCCCGAGGGCAAAGTGCTGGTCGTGGAAATGGTGCTGCCCGAAGGCAACGAGCCGTCCTTCGGTAAGTTTCTGGATCTGCAAATGCTGCTGTACCTGCGCGGCTGCGAGCGGACCGAGCCTGAATACCGCCAGCTATTCGAGAATGCCGGCCTGCAGCTCACCCGCATTCTACCCACCAAGTCGCCCTTCAGTATCATAGAAGGCGTGCGGAAATAAAAAAGCCCCCCAGCACAAGGCGGAGAAGCGGATTTGCGTCTCCGTCGTTGCGGTCGTTGGGTAGTTGGTTCCCTGCCCGTTTTCCCTCCTTGCGTCTATCATCCTGACGAAGGAAGGACCTTATTACGTAGAACGATTAGTTTAATAAAGACTTGTTCAAGGGTGAAAAGGTCCTTCCTTCGTCAGGATGACAGACGCAAGGGGAGGGAGTTCAGAAGATGGGCGAGTATCGTTCAACGAGTAGACGCCAATACGCGTCTCTACGAGGGCCAAGCTTAAACCCCAGCTTTGGTCATTTCCGGGGTGGCCGGGCGGGAGGGAGCGGCCGTCAGGGGCAGGCAAATAGTAAACTCCGTAAACTGGCCTTCCTGGGTTTCGACGCTGATTGTGCCCTGGTGGCCTTTAGTGATAATATCGTAGCTCAACGACAAACCTAAGCCGGTGCCTTCGCCCGTGGGCTTGGTGGTGAAAAAAGGCTCAAAAATACGTTGGCGCACCTCGGCCGGAATCCCGTTTCCGTTGTCGTGGATCTTAATTCGGATGTCCTTTTCGGTTTGCTGGGTACGGAGGCTTATTTCCGGCTGATAGGCTTCGCCCAGCAAGCGGCGCTTTTCGGCCACGGCGTAAAACGCGTTGGTGAGCAGGTTGATCAGCACCCGGCTCAGGTCCTGGGGCACCACCCGCAGGTTGGGCAGCTGGGGGGCAAATTCGGTGGTGAGCGTGGCCTTAAGGTCTTTGTTGGCGGCCTGCCAGCCGTAATGCGACAGGCGCAGACATTCTTCCGTCAGCGCGTTCAAATCGGTTGGCTGGGGCTGGCCGCTGCTGGCCCTGGAGTGCTCCAGCATGCTTTTCACGATGCGGTCGGCACGGCGGCCGTGCTGATGGATGCTGAGCTGATTATGCGACAGATCATCGAGCAGCTGCGCTATCGTTTCCCGGCCCCTTTCCGACAAGGCTTCTTGCGCCAGCTCCTGCTGCAGCTCAGTAGTCAGCTCCACGCCCAGGTCAGAGAAGTTGGTAATGAAGTTCAGCGGGT
Source organism: Hymenobacter sp. R533113 (assembly GCF_056835965.1). Lineage (NCBI taxonomy): Bacteria > Pseudomonadati > Bacteroidota > Cytophagia > Cytophagales > Hymenobacteraceae > Hymenobacter > Hymenobacter sp. R533113. The sequence continues at coordinate 300,042 of NZ_JAKWBD010000016.1, read as the reverse complement.
TCTGAATTTCGTGGGCCACGCCCGCCGTCAGCTGCCCCAGCGAGGCCAGCTTCTCGTGCTGCACCAGCTGGGCCTGGGTGGCGCGCAGCTCCGTCAGGGCCTGGTCGAGGTCGTCGCGGTGGGCGGCTATTTCCTGGTTTTTCTCGTTGAGGTGGCGGTTGGCCCGTTGCTTTATATACACGTTGCGCAGCAAAAGCCCGGCCACCAGCACTAACCCGGCTAAGCCGGCCAACAGGCCGTAGAGCTGCTGGCGTTGGCGCTCAACCCACTGGGCCTGGAGTTGGCGGTCTTTGTTGAGCAGGTCAATCTGGGCTTTTTTGCGGTCCAGCTCGTAGCCGTAGCGCAGAGAGCTGGTTCGGCGCTGAATACCCTCTCCCGCAACCGAGTCATTGTAGGCTATTTGCAGATTGCGGTAGCGGTAGGCTTGTTCAAAGTTCTGGCGCTGGGCGTGGGCTTCAGCCAGCAGCTCGCTGGCGGTGCGAATATTGCCGTTGCTGCCCGATTGCTGGCTGACCTCTAAGGCATGGTGGGCCAGTACCAGTACGCTGTCGGTTTGGCCGGCGAGCAGGTAGGCACGGGCCAGCATCAGTTCCACCGCAGGCAGATTGTAGTCATCGTGGGTGGCGCGCACCAGCTGGCGCGCCCGCAGACCGTGGGCCAGCGCTTCGGCCTGGTTGCCCATCATGCCATGTACATCCGCCAGGTTGATTTCATCGGAGGTTTCGCTCCCCACAATGCCCAGCTTCTTACTCAGCTCCAAGGAGCGCCGGTGGTAAACCAGCGCCTGAGGCCAGTTTTCAAGCTTCTGATACGAATTGCCTAACCCGTTTAGAGCTAGTAGTACGGTCTGCTCGTCGCCGAGGCGCAGGGCGTTTTTGAGCGCCCCCCGGAGCATAGGCAGGGCTTCGGCGTAGTTGTCCATCTTGGTGTAGATGTTCGCAATATTGATCTGGAGGCGCGTACGGGTCAGCAGGTCGCCGGTTTGCTCCGTCAGAGACAACCCCTTCAAAGCCGAAGCCAGGGCCGGCACGTAGTTGCCCTGCAATAAGTCAATCCAGCTCATTTGCAGCCACAGCCGACTCAGGCCTTCCTGGTCGGCGCGCTGGGTAAACAGGCGCCGGGCCTGCCGGGCGTAGCGCCGGGCCACGTCGTAGTTGGTTTGGCGGCGGTAGAGGATGCTCAGGGCCAGTAGCGCTTTGGCCTGCCCATCGGTGTCGGCAAGCTTGCGGGCCAGGGTCAGGGCCTGCTCATTCAGCTGCATGGCCTGCGGCATATCGGCTACCCGCACCGCGTATGCCAGAGCCAGCAGGCGCCGCACGCGGAGGGTATCGGCGCGGGGCTGGGCGCTCAGCAGCTGGCGCAGGCTGTCAGCGGCGGCTGGCGTTTGGGCCAACACAGGCGCCGGTAGCAAAGTAGCGCTCAAAAGAAGCAGAATGATACAACGCTTCATGCTGGCGGGCACTAAGGATAACGTACTGGTTAGGCGGTTATCAAGTAACCGCCGCGCTACTCTTCGTCGATAGTGCGGTACTTCTGGCTTTGCGTGGCCTGAGGTGGGTTGTGCAGTACGCCGCCCTCCAACGATGAGAGGTTGACGGGCTCATCGGGCGTGCCGTTGGTTGAGCGGGGGGCGTTTGGGTCGGACTCGTCGGGAGCTGGGCCACCTTTGCTGGGAGTTTGGGACTTTGCCATACTGCTACGTTCTGCTAGGCGGATTGTGGATGACGCCGCCAGACACTCGAAAGTCAACAACCTGCTTGCTTCCGAAAACAAAGCTCCCTAGCGTAACATTGGTAAGTTTAGGAATTACGAAAATAGTTTCTAGAGGTATTTTCGGGGTAGCACCACCAGCTATAGCTTGATTATATACCTGTGTAGCCAACGCTTGGGATGGGAGACTTAAAAAAAGTGACGGTATTCTCTGCATATACTCCTGCAATTTGGCTACATCATCTGTTTGAATCACATGCAGTTCCTTGCCCTCAGGCAACTGAAATATGGCTTTGGGTGGGGCCGAAGGATTTGGATGTTGCTGTAAACCATTAATATAAAACTGAACAACGCTCGGCCAGATGTCAGATGGAGCCAAGACTATAATAGGGTCCTCATTAGTAATTTGTCTATCAGTAAGTTGGTCGTTAGCGCTATGCTCCATGACTTTGGTGATTAGTGATAAATGTATGACTATGAAATTACACTTCTATTTTTAATAGTTAAAATTTATATTGAAAAGTTTATACAAAAAATAAAATGTACTAAGTATGAGCGTGCGGACAATAAGCTAAAAGACGATCATTGCGAGGCGCAGTCAAGGCAACTCCTATACTGCCGCTGCAATAGAAATATTATGCTCACAAGAAGTAGCATTTCTAGTAGTTGGTAATCTCCACGAAGCGGGCATGATGCTTCGCGCTCTGCTACATTCAGAGTAATAGTTGTTGCTCGTACGTCAGCACGCGAGATGCTTCGCTGCGCTCTGCATGACGTTCTGGGAGGCTCTTTTCAAACAACTAAACAACGCCCTCAACCACCCCAGCGTCGGCTGCGCCGCCGCGTCCCCTCCTCATCTGAGGAGGGGAGCTTATCGTTCTTTTGGGTTAGGCGGCGTAGGTGCCTTCTGCGGTGCTGCGGAGCAATGACAGGGCGGTGAGGGTGTCTAGGAGGGGCTGCACTTTTTCGGGGCGGGTGCGGCGGAAGCGGGCGGCTACTTGGGCGGCGGTGAGGGGCTGCGGGGACTGTTGAACGGCGTCGCGGACGGCTTGCATTTGTTGGGCTAGGTCGGTGGGCCAGGGCTGGGGGGCGGTGGCCTCGGTAGTGGTAGCGGCGGCAGCGGCGGCGCTGGGGGGCAAATTGAGGGCGGATTGTTGCTGCTCGGGGGCCTGGTAGGCGGGGCGGAGGTAGCGGACGTGGCCGGCTTGCTCTTCGCGGGCGCGCTCGTGGTTGAGGCGCACGAGGCGGGTCAGGATGTCGGCGTCGGGGAGGTCTGGGGGGCAATTGTAGGCGGCGACTACGGCGGCGTCGAGCTGCTGGTGGAGGCTGAGCACCACGGAGGCCAGGCCCTGCTGGTTGATGGTGTGCTCTTTGGCCGTGGCCAGCGGTTGGCCGGCGCGCAGCTTCTCGACTACGTTGTAGAGGTCGGTGAGGGTGAGGCTGGGATGCAGGGCCTGCTGACGCTTGCGGTGGGCGTCGAGCTGTTCGGCCAGCTCGCGGATGTGGGCTTGCTGCTCCGGCGTGGCGGCGGGGAAGGGGAATGGGTCGAAGCAGCGGGATTTTCTATATCGAGGCGTGTTTCCTCCTAAATCAGCACCCGTAGCTAGAGCCCAAACGACATGAATTTTACTGGATAAGACGCCTAAATGGTAAGCGTCATCAGAGGCAATTGCTATAATGGCATCCTCTGCCATTACGCTTGCATCAAGAAATTGAAACACTCGATGCTTGGCTGTCACAACAGTTGCTATATACCGGGATAAGCCGGCTAAAGCAGGCCTGAAAGTGCCTCGCGCTTCTCCGAATATCCACCAATTGTCGCGGTAAGTCGCCCGGTTGTTTTGGTCGCGCTCTGGTTTAACAGTTTGAACCAAGTGTTGGTAGACTTGTGGGAATCGTGACAATACATCATCAGACTTCAAACCAAAAAGGTCAATAGCTAGAACGCCACGATACTTATCAGTGAAGTCTTTGCCATTCATGTACGGCTTGATATACTGTTCCAAGCCCTGAATTGTATTCAGTCCTAGTGCAGTTGCTTGTTCAGGTTTAATAACGAATCCTTGTCCGTGGAGCTTCACGCCTGGACTCGACATTCCGTCTAGTGCTTTCAATGGCAGAGCACTATCTAAGTCGGCTCCAATCGTCAAGTCAGATTGAATCCTTCCTTCTTGCTCTACAAACTCTACCTCATAAGCATCTTCTCCTTCAGCAGCAGCTTCTATTTTCAGCGTCAATAATTGCCCCCCAGAAGCCGAATTAGCCGAAGCTCGTTCGGCTACCGTCATGGCGATGCGCACGGCGGCACCTTCGGCGGCATCCACCCACGGATGGTCGGGAATGGCGAAGGTGAGCGTGAGCGGGGGCGTGTCGCCTTCCAGGAAAGGCTGCATCACGCGGCGGTTGAAGGTTTGCTTGAGGCTGTTGGTGGTGATAAAGCCGAAGCGCTCGGCGGGGCCGCGCTGCACGGCGGCAGCGGCGTTGTACCACCAATACATCACCAAATCGGCCGAGTCGGGCACCTTGCCTTTGTAGGCTTTGCGCAGGGCTTCGGTGTAGCCGTCGCCGAGGGCATCGCGCATCCGGGCCGGCCCCACAAACGGCGGATTTCCCACGATAAAATCGGCTTCCGGCCACGCGGCGGGCTGGGGGTTGGGATAATCGAAAACCGGCGTGCGTGCGGTTTCGTCGGGGATGGGCTGGCCGGTGGCGGGGTGGAGGCGGGTGGTGCCATCCCAGCGCGTGACGGGCTGGCCGTGGGCATCGAGGCGGGGCACGGGCGCATCGTGCTGGAGGGCGGCATCCTGCTGGCGGATGTTCTGGTACTCATCCAGCAGGGGCTCGGCCAGCTGCGTGACGCCGTGGGTGCGCAGGTGCCATTGCAGGTAGCCGATGCGCAGCACCACGTCGGCAATGGCGGCGGCGCGCGGGTTCAGCTCCAGGCCCAGCAATTGGCGCGGGCTCACGGTGGTGCCGCCCCCGAGGTCGAGCAGGCCCGTGTGCCCGTAGCTGTTGATGGCGGCCAGCACTTCGCCCTCCAGGCGCTTGAGGTGCTCCAGGGTCACGTAGAGGAAGTTGCCGGAGCCGCAGGCCGGGTCCAGAATGCGGATGGAGGTGAGGCGCTGGAGGAAGCGGACCAGCTCGGCGCGGGCTTCTTTGGGCTGATTTTCGGCGAGGCGGCGGGCACCGGCGGCCTGGGCGGCGGCCCACTCGCGGCGGAGCGGTTCCAGCACCGTGGGCAGCACGAGGCGCTCCACGTAGCGGCGCGGGGTGTAGTGGGCGCCCAGGCTGTGGCGCTCCTTGGGGTCGAGGGCGCGTTCGAGCAGGGTGCCGAAGATGGCGGGCTCTACCTCAGTCCAGTCGGCCTCGGCGGCTTTGAGCAGCAGGGCCATCTGGCCTTCGGTGAGGGGCAGGGCGGTGGCATCGTGGAAGAGCTTGCCATTGAAGCGGCGCAAGCGGGCCTTTAGGTCGGGCGAAAAGCCCCCCAGATCCATGGTGCGCCACAGGCCGGCCAGCGCATCGGGCAGAAACTCGCGCATCTCGGGGGTGGAGTAGGTGCGCAGCATGCCCGTGAAGGAGGTTTTGGGAATGAGCCCCACATCCTCCGAGAACATAGTAAACAGGCAGCGCATCAGAAACTGCGCCACCACGTCGGGCGCGTGCCCGGCCCGCTCCAGCTGGGCCGATACGCTCGCCAGATACCCGGCCAGCTCCCGCGTGACGCGGGCGGCGCGGCGGCTGGGGTCCAGCTCGCGGGGCTCGGTGAAGAGCTGGCGCAGCATGGCGCGGGTGCCCGCATCGGCCAGTGCCGAGAGCGGCAGCCGAAACCGCGTCTGGTCGGGAAACGGCACAAACGAGTCGCCGACGCCCGCGAAGTTGGAGTACACATCGAGGCAGTAGCCCACGTCGGCCACCAGCACAAACAGGGGGCGGGGCTCGTCGGGCGGCAGGGCGCGCACGTAGCCGAGGGCCTGCTGGCGGGCGGCCTGCATCATTTCGGCCCACTTGGCGGAGCCGCGCACGGCGTGGCCCTTGCGGCGGGTGGCGGCGGGCAGGCCCAGCTCGGCGCGGTCGAGGCGCTGCTGCTGGTCGGGGGTGTCGGTGCCCTGCTTGGTTTCGAGCACGAAGCAGCCGCGCTTATACAGGTCGATGCGGCCGGTGCTTTTTTGGGCCGTCGTTGAACTGCACGGCCCGCTCCAGCACGTAGGCATCCTGGGTGGGGTCGTCGGTAGTCGGGTCGGGCTTGGGTACTTCTAATAAATCGCACAGGTCTTGGAGGAAGAGGCCGTAGTTGGCGCGTTCCGCGCCACCGGCCGGGCGCCAGCGGGCTTCAAATTCGGGATAGGTCACGGGGGATATTTTGGGTAGTAGGAATGGGGCGGGAAGATAAGGGGGTTTGGGTGATGTGGGGCCTTTTCTCCCGGCCTTGTTCAACGAGTGGCCTCACCCCGCGACTTGTTCAACGCGTGGCCTCACCCTCGGCCCCCTCTCCCATGGAGAGGGGAGCCAGGCGCTCGGCCTACGCCGCCCTGTCGGCTGCCGCCTCCAGCACGGCTACCTGATTCATACGCTAGGCACAGCAGCAAAAAAGCCCCCCGGTAGTAGACCGGGGGCTTTTTTGCTTTCTAAAAGAACGCGGTAGCGGTTGCGGAGGCGGCAGCCGACGTAGCCGCGCAGGCCGAGCGTCTGGCTCCCCCTCTCCATGGGAGAGGGGGCCGGGGGTGAGGCCACGCGTTGAACAACCGAAACTGCTCCTCTCAAACAACGACCGCGACGATTAGACGCGAATAGGCGTTTCTACCTGCCTTGCTTAATGGCGGCCACGATGGACTTGGCGAAAATGGGCGCCACCACCTGCTGGCCGGCATTGTTGAGGTGCACCAGGTCGTGGTAATAGGTTTTGTCCTTTTCGGTGCCAACGGGGCCCACGCGCGGGTCCTGGGCTACATCGGCCAGCTCGTGGAAGAGGGTGTTGCCGCTGGCCTTCGTGGCGCGCAGGGCCACGTTTACGGCCAGGCGGTCGCGCTCCTGGGTGGCGGGGAAGTCGTCCTCGGAGCGGGGCAGCAAGCTACCCATCACGATTTTCCACTCCGGATGCGCGGCCCGCGCGCGGCGGCACACTTCCAGCAACGACTCTTCGGCCTGCTTGGCCGTGGCACCGTAGTAAATATGGTTGGTGCCTTCCCAGAGCACCAGCACGTTCACGTCCTTGGTGGGGTCGAAGGCGGCATTAATCTTCGGCATCTGGTCCAGCACCTGGGGCGTGACGTAGTTGGCTATCGCGAAGTTTTCCATGGTGCCCGCCCCGAGGCTAGCTCCCCCCTGGCTCTGAACCTCGGTCATTATCTTGGTATCGATAACGAAGCCCAGGTAGCCCGAGAGCAGACTGTTGCCGGCATACGTGATTTTGTAGGTAATAGGAGCCGCGGGCGTAGGGGCAGGTGCAGGCGCCGGGGCTGGGTCCGGATTAGAATCGGAACCGCTGGAGCCACAGCCAAAGATGCTAAGTGAGAGGGCAACGAGTAAGCTGCGGGTGGTGATTTTTATAGACATGAAGTTCGTTTTTGGATCAGGAGCTACCAGAGTGCAAGCTGTTGCGGAATAGTACACTCGGTTGATTAAGGACCCTAGAACGTGCATTTAGTCAAAAAAGATATTCACCTCATTATCTGCTTTCGGGAGCGTTAGGCTTGTGCGCACTGCGCAAGCAGCGAATCGAGCAAGGATCAAGACGCAAACAGGCGTCTCTACGTCCGGCGTACATGGATGCTTACCCGCTCGCCATCCTCGCTGGTGGTCGGCATCACATCAATGCGGTCGGCCTCGTCGAAATGCGTGGCCAGCCCGCGCACAATACCCACCGCCAAGCCGCTCATGCGTCGCGACGAGACGTAGTCAATGATCAGCTCATTCTCACCCAGGCGCTGCACTTTAAGTACTGGGGGGCTATTCTCGGGGTGCTCGCTACGCACCTGCTTGTGTATAGTCATCTCCGTGTTTTCTATCATGTCGAGCGTTTTCCACTCGGGCCGTATATGCTTTTGATACATAAACATCAGATCGGGCACGAGGTACTCACCAAACTTCTCGTGCAGCTCACCGGACGAGAGCCCTGTCATCTCGGCAGCCTGGCCCATGAGGTCGTAGATATGCTTATCGGGGTACACTGTTTTATGATCAAATTCCAAATTCTCCAATCCGGAATTTTCCATAAGCTTAAGCCAAGTGCTATGGTCGTACTGCGTTTGAACGTAGCGTTTTAGCAACATGAAAATATGGCCGTGCATACTATGGTCTGATAATACAATTAGAAACGAATTATGAAGATGCAACTGCCTTACTACTACCAAGAATTGTTTTATTTCTAGATATCAAACTCCCAGCTCGTTCGCGAATGTGCTCATTACATGGTTCAGCTTATTAGGCTGCCACTCTGCTAAAGTACAAGCCTCCAACTAAAGCACCATTCCAAACCGGATGAATAGTACGGCTTACAACCTGAGCATACGAGTAGAGATGCATAGTTAGATTACCTGTACTATAGATTAAATAACAGCTCCTGCGGCGGCCCGGCCGGCCACGCGGCCGGAAAATAGGCAGCCACCCAGAAAAGTGCCCTCCAGGGCGCGGTAGCCGTGCATTCCGCCGCCCCCGAAGCCAGCGACTTCGCCCGCCGCGTAGAGGCCGCGCACGGGGTTGCCTTCCGCATTAAGCACCCGGCCGGAAAGGTCGGTTTCCAGGCCGCCCAGGGTTTTGCGGGTGATAATATGCAGGCGCACCGCAATGAGCGGCCCAGCCGCCGGGTCGAGCAGGCGGTGGGGCTTTGCCGTGCGGATAAGTTTGTCGCCCAGGTAGTTGCGTGCTCCCCGAATAGCCGTAATCTGGCTGTCTTTGCTGAATGAATTGTCCAGCTGCCGGTCGCGGGCCCGGATTTCGCGCTCCAGGGAAGTAAGGTCGATGAGGTGCTCTTCCGTTAAGTCGTTCATGCCTCGCACGAGGTCGGCCAGGGTGTCGCGCACTACAAAGTCGGCGCCGTGCGTCTTGAAGGCTTCGACGGGAGCTGGGGCCGCTTTGCCGAAGGCGCGGCCGAGGGTCTGGCGCCAGTCTTTGTTGGTCAGATCAGGATTTTGCTCCGAGCCGGAAAGGGCGAATTCCTTGCGCAGAATACGTTGCGTGAGCACAAACCAGCTGTAGTCGTGGCCCGTTTGGCGCAGGTGCCGCAGCGTGCCCAGCGAGTCGAAGCCGGGAAACAAGGGCACCGGCAGGCGGTTGCCACGGGCATCGAGCCACAGCGACGAAGGACCCGGCAGAATGCGAATGCCGTGGTTGGGCCAGATGGGGTTCCAGTTCTGGATGCCTTCCGGGTAGTGCCACATGCGGTCCTGGTTGATTAAATGCCCCCCAGCCGCCGCGCTAATGCCCAGCATGAGCCCATCGACGTGGGCCGGCACGCCCGACAGCATGCTTTTAGGCGGCTCGCCGAGGCGCGTAGGCCAGTTCTGCCGCACCAGCGCGTGGTTGGCCCCAATGCCGCCCGACGTTACGATAACGGCCTGGGCATAAAACGCGAAGTCGCCGACGGCCAGGCGGGAGCTTTTCTGTCCGCGCAGCACGTCGCTGGGCTCCAGAATTTCGCCTGACACGCCATGCACGACCCCATTCGTTACAATTAACTCCTCTACCCGATGCCGAAATTTGAAGGTGATAAGCCCGCGTTTTACGGCCTCGCGCACGCGGCGCGCAAACGGCGCTACCACGCCCGGCCCCGTGCCCCAGGTGACGTGGAAGCGCGGCACCGAATTGCCGTGGCCGATGGCGCCATACCCGCCCCGCTCGGCCCAGCCTACTACCGGAAAAAACCGCAGGCCCTGCTGGTAAAGCCAGGAGCGCTTCTCGCCGGCCGCAAACTCTACGTAAGCCTCGGCCCAGCGGCGGGGCCACTTGTCCTCGGGCCGGTCGAAGGCGGCGGTGCCCAGCCAGTCGTCCAGGGCCAGGGCCTGCGAATCGCGGATACCGAGGCGACGCTGTTCGGGGGAATTGACCAGAAAAATGCCCCCCAGCGACCAGAATGCCTGCCCGCCCAGGCTCTGCTCGGGCTCCTGGTCCAGGAGCAAGACGCGCTTGCCCGCATCGGCCAGCTCTGCGGCGGCCACTAAACCGGCCAATCCGGCCCCGATTACAACAACATCAGCCTCCATTCGAAAGTAATAAGCGAAAGTAAAAATGGCGGCTGATAGAGCAGAGCCCGCCGACCGTAGCCAGCTATAAACGGGTTAAGGCGCTGGCTTTTGCGCCTGATGCCAAGCATTGTAGCGACGAACTACTTGTGGTAGGTCGCGGGCCCGGTACTGGCCTGATTTAAGGTCGGCGACCAGGTCGGGAAAATCGGCAAAATAAACAGCAGCATCTTGGGGAAATTTCCATCCGTTGACGTCTTCCAGCCGCCTTTTATTCGTGCGATAGATAACGAGAGTGTTGTCGGGATTGTACACCCCGCGCTTACTCAACGGGCCGAACGTGGGGTATTTCGCGTTTTTCTGGGGAATGATACGAGAAGTGTACTGAGTGCTATTAATCAGGGAATAGGCATAGGCACTCATCCCCCTGGGGCCAGTAGGATTGCTATAGCTAGTGCCGAGCAAGCCGCCACCGCTAAAAGGTGTTGCTTGCTGAACAAAACTGTGAAAGCTGTAATAGTAGAGCTGCGCTTCGCCGGCTACTACCTGCTGCAAAAAACCACGACTTGGCTTGGTGCTGCCACCCTGCAAAAATGGAAGGGAGATGTAGCGTATTGTATCCTGGTCCTTAAAATAAGTGTATGAAATAAGCTGATACCCATCTAACGAGAGCCGTTGAGTGCCTTGCACAGGAATAAACTCTACCTGAATCTGCTGCGCCAGCCTATTAGTCGGAACAATTGCCCCCCGCAGGGTGTCGCCGCCGGCCGTGACGACGTAGCCCGGCAACGGTTTTTTCTTTTGGGCAAATGCGCCCACGCTCAGCCCCAGTATGCAAGTCAGCAGGAGGGAGCAACGACGCCAACAGAGTAGAAGCTGCATAACGGAGCGGAAATGCAAGAGGGAAAAGCCTACTGCTAAGTAAGTAAAGTATACCCATTCTCCTACGGTTTAGGCCGGCCATTTTGCAGCATTCTTATCTTGTGTAGAAACTAACCGTGCTAAGCGAGCCTACCGCGCCGGTAAATGCCCGCGTGGATGCCGAATCTGCTCTATCTTTCGTCACCTTGCCTGCGGAGCCGAGTGGTTGAGTAAGCCGCTGGCCGAACCAATTCAAGCAGCCTTGTTTCCAAATTTCCAGTATGAAGCAACTATCCTATCCAGCGGGCTTTGTCCTCGCTTGTTCTCTCTTAAGTGCTTGTCAGATGCAGCAATCGACTGATACGGACGATTCAGGGGCGGTGTGGAAGTCGGAGGCGTACGCCGTGTACCGCGATAGTGTGGTGCAGGGCAAGCATGTGGCGCGGGTAGTTTCGCCCACCTCGCTCACCTCGAACTACCAAAGCCCGGCCAATGCGTTTCAGAGCCCGGAAATCAACTTTAAGTTTAGCCTGAACGGCAAGGACAACGAGCTGGCGCCGGGCCAGGACCACCGGTTTGTGGCCGTGCCGCGGGCGGGCACGAGTGCCGCCGAATTGCCGGTTATCGTGTTTGGGCAGCGCTACCTGGACCCTGGGCCAGTGCCGGCTGATACCTATTTGCCCCCCAACACACCCATGAAGATTCGGCTGGACATGCGGCCGGTGCTGGCGGCGTTCAAGAAGCAGGGCTACTACACCACTTTTAAGGGCGAAAAAATCTATAAGGAAGACTTCAAGCAGGTGTTCGTGGCCGGCAATACGGCCCCGCTAAGCTGGGATTTTGACAACCTTGTAAATAAGCCCGAGCTGGAGCTGAAGGACCCGGATGGCAACGGTATTTATGAGACTACGCTGACCCTAAATGCCCCCCAGGCCGCCAAAACAACCGCCGGGAAGTGGGAGAAGTCGATCAGGACCGATGACTTTCCGCAGTACACCTCCGATTACCCGATTGCCGATGCGCTGTACAATCTGGCGCTTGAGGAGGCGCGCCGGGCCGTGGAGCCCGACAGCACCTTCCGTACCGGCAAGGAGTGGGCCGGCGTCTGGACCCGCGACATCAGCTACAGCATCATTCTGGCTATGACCACGTTGCAGCCCGACGTAGCCAAGAAAAGCCTGATGCGCAAGGTATCAACGGACGGACGCATTATTCAGGATACGGGCACGGGCGGCGCGTATCCGTGCTCCACCGACCGCATGATTTGGGCTACGGCCGCTTGGGAAATCTACAAAGTGACCGGCGACGAGCAGTGGCTGCGCACGGTATATCCCATCATCAAAAAGTCGATTGCGGATGATGTGCAGAACGCCTACAACTCTCAAACCGGCATGGTGCGCGGCGAGTCGTCGTTTCTGGATTGGCGCGAGCAAACCTACCCCAAGTGGATGCAGCCCGTGGATATTTATGAGTCAGAAACGCTGGGCACCAACGCCGTGCATTACCAGGCCAACGTGGTGCTCAGCCAGATGGCGAGGCTACTCGGCGAGCCGGCCGTGGCCACGAAGCACCAGCAGCTGGCCCAGCAGATTAAACAGGGTATGAACAAGCACCTGTGGCAGGCCGATAAGGGCTATTATGGCCAGTTTCTGTACGGCCGCACCTACAAGATATTGTCGCCGCGGGCGGAGGCTTTGGGCGAGGCGCTCAGCGTGCTTTTTGGGGTAGCAGAAGGCCAGCGGGCGCAGCAGGTGGTGCAAAAAACGCCCACCACGGCTTACGGCATCAGCTGCATTTATCCCCAGATTCCGGGTATTCCGCCTTATCACAATAACGCCGTGTGGCCCTTCGTGCAGAGCTATTGGGCCCTGGCGGCGGCCAAAGTGGGCAACGAAGCCTCCCTGACCGAAAGCATGGCCGCCATCTACCGACCCGCCGCGCTGTTCCTGACCAACAAAGAGAATTTTGTAGCCGAAAACGGTGACTTTGCTGGTACCCAAATCAACTCCAGCAATATGCTCTGGAGCCTGTCGGGCAGCCTGAGCCTGGTGTACAAAGTGTTGTTCGGAATGGATTTTCAGGCCGATAAGCTCGTGTTCAGGCCATTTGTGCCGCAGGCATTTGCCGGCTCCCGCAAGCTCGCGGGCTTCAAGTATCGGGGCGCGGTGCTGGACATTGACATGGAAGGCTACGGCAATGAAATTGAAACTATCACTCTGGATGATAAGCCGCTGACTGACGCTACTATTCCGGCCACGCTCACGGGTCGTCATAAAGTACGCATCGTATTAGCCAAAAAAGCCCCCCAGGAGGCTCCCGTAACCCAGGTAGCCAACCGCTTCTCCCCAGCCGCGCCCGAAGTTACTTTTGCCAATAATCGCCTGACCTGGCCGAAACAGGAAGGCGTGAAGAGCTACCGCATCCTGAAAAATGGCCGGGCAGTTGCAACCACCACCACGCAGGCAGAGGCCACCGATGCGACCGGCTACGCCGAGTACCAGGTAATAGCCATTGATGCGGCGGGGCTGGAGTCGTTTGCCAGTGAGCCGCTGGTCGTGAATGGCGACAAGTTCAGTCAGCAGGTGCAGATGGAAACGGTAGCGCCGAAAGCGGCCCGCGGCTACAAGGGCTTCACGGGCCAGGGCTTCGTGGAAATCAGCAAAACGAAAAACAAGGTGCTGGCTATTCCCGTGACGGTGCCGGAAACGGGTTTGTACGCCGTTGATTTCCGCTACTCTAATGGCAACGGACCAATCAACACGGAGAACAAATGCGCTATTCGCACCCTGCGCAACGGTCAGCAGCAGCTGGGAACCATCGTAATGCCCCAGCGCGGAGTAGCAGAGTGGTCGAACTGGGGCTTCACGAACTCGGTGCTGGTGCGCTTGGAAAAAGGCCCCCAGACGCTGACTTTGGCCTTTGAGCCGGCGAATGAAAATATGAACGGCGAGGTGAATCAAGCCATGCTGGATTATCTGCGCCTGACACGGGTGGAGTAAGTGGTGAGATGGTGAAATTGTGAGATGGTGAGTTTGATGTTCTAGCCGTACCATTAATGCAAAATGCACATTGAGAACATCAAACTCACCATCTCACAATTTCACCATCTCACCACTTACCATTCGGTAAAATGTTGGAAATTGCCACTCCTACTTCCCACCCTATACTTTTTGATCTTACACCATTCCTTATGATGACTGAACAACTCACCACACTGCGGGCCGGCGTGCTTTACGGCGACGAAATTCAAGCACTTTTCCGTCATGCCAAGGCCAATGCCTACGCTATGCCGGCCGTAAACGTGACGGGCACCAACACGGTAAACGCCGTTTTGGAAGCGGCCAAGGCGGTGAATTCACCGGTTATGATTCAGTTTTCTAATGGTGGTGCCCAGTTTTTTGCCGGCAAATCGGTGCCGAACGGCGACCAGCGCGCCAGCATCGCGGGTGCTATTTCGGGTGCCCAGCATGTGCACCTCATGGCCGAGCTGTACGATGTGCCCGTTGTTCTGCACACCGACCACGCCGCTAAGAAGCTTCTGACCTGGATTGATGGCTTGCTGGAAGCCGGCGAGAAGCATTTCGCCCAATATGGCCAGCCGCTGTACAGCTCCCACATGCTCGACTTGTCGGAAGAGCCGATTGAGGAAAACATCGAAATCTGCAAGCGCTACCTGGAGCGCATGAGCAAGATCGGGATGACCCTGGAAATCGAGCTGGGCGTAACCGGCGGCGAGGAAGACGGCGTGGACAACTCCGACGTGGATAGCTCCAAGCTTTATACCCAACCCGAGGAGGTAGCCTACGCCTACGAACAACTGAGCGCTATCAGCCCGCGCTTCACCATCGCGGCGGCCTTCGGCAATGTGCACGGCGTGTACAAGCCCGGCAACGTGAAGCTGCAACCTAAAATTCTGCATAATTCGCAAGAGTTCCTGCGCCAGAAGCACAACATCACTGAGGCTCTACCCATTGACTTCGTGTTCCACGGCGGCTCGGGCTCCAGCCAGGAGGAAATCCGCGAGGCTATCAGCTACGGTGCCATCAAGATGAACATCGACACCGATTTGCAGTGGGCGCTGTGGGAAGGCATCAAGGATTACTACAAGAAGAGCGAAGGCTACCTCCAAGGCCAGATCGGCAACCCCGACGGCGCTGACTCGCCCAACAAAAAATACTACGACCCGCGCGTGTGGCTGCGCAAAGGCGAAGAGACCTTTGTGGCGCGTCTGAAGCAGGCATTCGAGGATTTGAACGCGGTTAATCGTCGGCCTTAACGCAACAAGTGGCCTCACCCCCCGGCCCCCTCTCCCAAAAAGAGGGGAGCCAGGCGCTCGGCCTACGCGGCTGCGTCGGCTACCGCCTCCGCAACCGCTACTGTGTTATCTAAAAAGAAAAAGCCCCCCAGCAACAAGTTGGGGGGCTTTTTTAGTGTTAAGTTTAGTAGATGAAGCTGGTAGCCGTTCTGGAGGCGCCAGCCGACGCAGCCGCGTAGGCCGAGCGCCTGGCTCCCCCTCTTTTTGGGAGAGGGGGCCGGGGGTGAGGCCCACGGGACCAGGGGTCAGGTCCCTCGTTGAACGGCCGGTAATGAGGCCCTACAATGTCTTTGTAAAACTCACCCGAATCTTAACCTGAAAATCGGCTATTACTTTGAAGGTTTCCTTTAACGTTACTTGCTCCACCTGTGTGAGCGTGCGCGGGTCGAGGTAGTTGGTGGGAGGGGTGCGGTCGTTAATAATCTGCTGGGCTTGCTTCTTGAGGCGAATGCCCATCAGGTAATAGTAGGCGTGCAGAAGCTCCTGATATTCTTTGTCGGTAAACACGGTCTGCTCATTGAGCAAGGCCATTCGCTCGCCGGTGTTAGTGGTAAAAACCTGCTGCCGTAGCGCGTACACCCGCACCAGATCCACGATGGGCGTCATGGTTTTCTTCAGGTCGAAAACCTGTTGGGAGCCTTGCGTGAAGGTGCGAATGTTGCGGAAAAACGTGAGCGGTGGCTCGTACTGTAAGGCGTTGTTAGCCATGTAATACAGGAAGCGGTCGAGGCGGCCTTGCAGCTCAGCGCGCAGATGGTCCTGCAGCTCCGTTACCAGACTCTCCTCGCCGTAGAGGTAGCGGCAGTCGAAGAATGCGGAAAATTTCATTACCGTCTCCTGATTCGCCTCCGTCATCCAGGCCGTGTAGTTGCGCTTCCAGTGCGAAAGCGAGTGCGTCCACTTCGGGTTCATCGCCATCAGGCCGCCTTCGCAAAAGGAGAAGCCAATGTTGTTGAGCCGCTCCGATACGATGCGGGCAAACTCCAGGAAATATTCGCGTACCGCCTCGCGCTGCTCGTTGGCTTTGTCTTCGTAGATAATAGCGTTATCCTGGTCGGTGAGCAATGTTTGCTCTTTGCGACCCTCACTGCCCAGCACAATAAACGCGAATTTGGCAGGCGGCGGTCCTTGCTCCTGAATCACGCCCTCAATGACCTTCAGCGCGATGGCATCCGAAACGCTGGAGATAATCTGATTAACGATTTCGGGCTTCACGCCCCTGTCCAGCAACTGGTACACCATGTTGGGCACCTGCTCCCAGCGCCGCTTCAGCTCCCGCACCGACAGCGTCTGCTTCACGGCCTGAATGAACACAAATGGCGACTGGGCCTGGTCGCTGAGCAGCTTGTTGCGACTGATAAACCCAAGGTACTCGCCGGCTTTTTTACCAATAGATACCGGGTTTTGGTCCTGAACATGCGCAGCACGGCCTCATACACAAAGGCCTGGCTATCAATATCCACCACGGGCGCATCCATGATACTCGCGACCGGCTGGTTCGCATCGAGCAGGCCGGCTACTACCTTGTCGCGCAGGGTTATATCAGTTACGTAGCCTATAATGGAAGCGTCGGGCTCGTCGGTGGTGATGAAGTAGCAGCTGGTGCGCGCGGCGGCCATGCGGCGGGCCACCTCCTGAATAGGCGTGCTGCCGGGGCAAGCCACGACATCGCGCAGCTCTACGGTTTCGAGCCGGCGCGAGTAGAGCTGGTCGGAGGCAATGTAATTTTGCCCCCAGCCCTCTGATCGGGTCGCAAAAAGTGGGCGTATTCGGGGTTGAGCATTTGCTGCCCATACCGATGTGTAAAGTATTGGAAGAAATCGTCGTAGGCCTGGCATAAAGCCCGAAAATCGCGCCGATGCAGAACATAAACCCGCGTGCCTTTGCGGGCCATGACGGTGCGCAACGACCTTTTCTTGTTCAGCAGCACCGATACGCCGCCGTAGCAGGAGCCTGGGGGGCTAATTTCGATCAGCCGCTTGTTCTGCTGACTGTCATAGAAAAACGTCTCGTATTCGCCCTCTACAACAAGATCAATCCCGCGCAGCTTCGTTACATCCTGCAGATAAATAACCACCTCCTTGGGGTGCGTCACTTCCTGCAGCAACTCGGCTACTTCCTCCAGCACCTCGTCAGGCAGGCGGTTGAAAGGTGTCACCGTTTTGAGAAATTCCAGGCGGTCGTTCATGTCAGAATAAGAGTAGTAAAGCCACCAGTGCGGCCAAGGCCAGCACTACTATAAAATGGGTCAGGGAGGGGCGCCACCGCCGCGCAACGGTTTTGCCGGGTTCGCCAAGGGGGCGTTGAGCCATCATAATCTGTTCGTTGATATCACCGCGCTGCCAAAGTGCAAAAAGCAGCGGGCCGTAGCGTAAGCGTCGGTCAGCGCGTCGTGCTCACGCGTCATGGGTTCCCCCAAAGCCGTTGATGCAGCTCATTCAGCCGCAGCCCCCGTATCGGCTGAGTCGAATGCTGCAGAAAGCGCGCCGAGGTAATCATGGTGCAAAACGTCGGTAGCTCACTCACCAGATTATCCAGCCCGGCGCGATAAAAGCCCACGCCCATCATATGATAATCGAGCTGCATAAAATGGGCGACTACCAGCGGCTGATACTGTAGCAAATCATCGTACAAACGGCGCATTACCTCGTGCCGCGGCTTGCCATGCTCCCGCAAAAAATCGGGTGTGATACCGTGAATCGTGGTAGAGGCCGGGCTCATATCATAGTCGCTGGCCAGGATGTAATGGTTCTCTGCCTTTACCTCCTGCCCGTCGCGCGTGTACACTACCCACGCCAACTGGGCAATGTGGGGCCAGTTGTCGCGGCTCGAATACGGCTTGTTCCAATCCTGCGGGATGCCAGATGTTTCGGTGTCCACGAAAAGCAGATATTCTCTCACGCTGCTCTGCTTTAGGTTTGATGATTGTTTGACGATGTCTCACTTAGCGGCACCGTGGGCCTCACCCCCGGCCCCCTCTCCAAGGATTCCGCGTATTAAGCGGCGAAGGGGGAGCCAAGCGCTAGGCCTACGCGGCTGCATCGGCTCTCGCCTCTGCAACCGCTACCGCTACCGTATTATTCTGTCACTAAGTAAAAGCCTTCAATAGAAAGTTGAGAGCTTTTTTTAATTAAGCATAGTATTTATTCGGTAGCCGTTCTGGCGGCGGCAGCCGACAGGGCGGCGTAAGCCGAGCGTGAGGTTCCCCCTCTTTGTGGGACTTCGCGCTTTAAGCGAACCGGGGCCGGGGGGTGAGGCAACCGGGATAGGGGGGCGCTAAGTGAGGCCCCGCTGGGGGGCAAATTTACCTCCTAACGCTCACCCGAGCGCAACGACGACTCCCGAATAAACAGTTGCGGTTGGAGCACCACCTGGCGCTGATAAAAGGGCGCGCCTTTGGCCTCCACCAGCTCCATAAATAACCGCACCGTCGCTTGGCCCATCTCCTCGCAGCGCTGATCCACGGAAGTCAGCATGGGCTCCGTAATGGCCGTGAAGCCTTCGTTGCTGAAGCCGGCCAGCGCAATACCCTGCGGCACCCGAATACCACGGCTTTTGAGTAATTGGAGCGCCCCGAGAATGGCGTAGTCGCCGGCGGCAAAAACGCCATCCGGCGGGTTAGGCAGCGACAATAGCTGTTGCATGCCTTTCGTACCTTGTTCCAGGGTCATGTCGGAGTAGATAATCAGATCCTCATCGAGCGGCAAGTCAAAGCTGCGCAAGGCATCCAGATAACCCTGACGACGGTTTTTGTAAATGTTCAGGTGCTGCGGACCTGCAAAATGCGCCACGCGCCGGCAACCCTGCTCCAGCAGGTGCTTCGTGGTTTGGTAGGCGCCCTCCCGGTCGTTGAGCACCACGGCATTCACGTTGTCGCCTTCTAAAATACGATCAAAAAAACCAGCGGAATACTCCGCTTCCGCACCTTTTCAAAGTGCTTGAAATCGCGGGTATTGCGGGATAATGATACCAAAATGCCGGCTACCTGGGCGTTAAGCAAGGTTTCGATGTTCTTGCGCTCATTGGCAACATCCTCGTTCGACTGGCAAATGATTACGCTAAAGCCAGCCTTGCGGGCCGCCGTTTCGATACCATGCACTACCGACGGAAAAAAGCGCCCTTCAATGTAAGGTACAATGACGCCAATAAGCTTGCTTTTGCCCTTGCGCAACGCCGCCGCCATCTGATTGGGCTGGTAGTTCAGCTTTTTGGCCAGCTTCAATACCTTCTGCTTGGTGGCGGGCCCGATGCTGTAGTGGTCGCTGAGGGCACGAGAAACCGTGGTCATAGAAACCCCTAATTCCTTGGCCAAATCGGCCATGGAAACAGGGCTGTCGGGTACTTCCTGCGTTCTTTTTTGGGTGAATTCATTTCGCTGCTCCAAGTAGGCACAAGATTGCGATTTGTCCAGCTAATTTTTTCTATTTCGCTTTGCTGAATTAACACGTAGACAGAATGTATGCTGGGGGGCATTTATCTTCAGCCGTTCAGAAAGCCTAACATCTAAGCCTTAAAAACATCTTTCGCATGAATCCATTAGTAGCCATCCGCCAGTTTGACCAAAGTATCTGGCTCGATTTTATTCGACGCAAAATCCTGATTAACGGAGAATTGCAGCGGCGCATCACCGATGAAGCCCTGCGCGGCGTGACCTCCAATCCGGCCATTTTTGAGAAGGCCATCGGGGGCAGCGACGACTACGACGCGGCCATTCAGAGCTTGGCTTTGCAGAATAAGTCGGTAGACGAAATCTACACCGAGCTGGCCATTGCCGACGTGCAGCACGCCTGCGACCTTTTCCGCCCAGTGTATGACGGCCACGATAACTCCGGCGACGGCTACGTGAGCCTGGAAGTATCGCCGGCCCTGGTCAACGATACGGAGGGCACCATCGAGGAAGGATTGCGCTTCTGGAAAGCCGTCGACCGCCCCAATGTGATGATTAAGGTGCCGGCCACGCTGGAAGGGCTGCCTGCTATCCGTCGTCTTATTGCCGAAGGAATCAACGTGAATGTGACGCTGATTTTTGGTCTGGAACGCTACAGGCTGGTAGCTGAAGCCTATATAGCTGGGTTGGAAGACCGCGTAGCGGCCGGTCAGCCCATTGATAGTATTGCCTCCGTAGCCAGCTTCTTCCTCAGCCGCATCGATGTGCTAATTGACCCGATGCTGGAAAAAATAGCGGCTGAAGGCGGCGCGAAAGGCGAGCTGGCGCAGTCGATGGTAGGCGAAGTGGCGCTGGCCAGCGCTAAGCAGGCCTACCAAGTCTATAAAGAGATAGTTGTAGGTCCTCGTTGGGAGGCTTTGCAAGCGAAAGGCGCCAATACGCAGCGTCTGCTGTGGGCTAGTACCGGTAATAAAAATCCGAAGTACGACGACCTGAAATACATCACAAACCTCATCGGGCCCCGCACGGTGAACACGGTGCCCGTGGAAACGCTGGATATTTTCCGCGAAAAAGGCCAGCCCGCCGACTATCTGGAGGAAGGCCTGGAGAAAGCCCAGGAAGTGCTCCGCCGCCTGCCCGAACTCGGTCTCAACTTGGAAGAGCTGACCAACCACTTAGAAATTGACGGCGCGAAGAAATTCAACGAGCCCTTCGGCAAATTGATGGAGTCGTTGGACAAGAAGCGGCAGCAGGCCTTGGCTACGACTGTGTCGGCTGCTACGATGCAGCTTGGCGAGGCCCAAGCTGCTATTGATACTAAAATTCAGGAGTTCAACGCGAAAAACTTTACTGACGGCTTCTGGCAGAAGGACGCTGCGCTCTGGACCCAGGATGTGGAAGCTCAGCAGAGCGTGCGCAGCTTTATGGGCTGGCTGCGTGTGGCCGAAACGATGGTGCAAGCCGTGCCGGAAATCGAGCAGTTTGTGCACGAGGTAAAGGCCGCCGGCTTCAAGCACGTTGTAGTAATGGGTATGGGTGGCAGCACGATGGCGCCTATCGTGTTCAAAAAGTCGTTCCCGCAGGGCGAAAATGGCCTGCCGATTTCCGTGCTGGACACTACCGACCCCGGCACCGTTAAGCAGATTGAAAAGTCGATTCCGCTGGCGGAAACCCTATTTATCGTAGCCAGCAAATCGGGTACGACGGCCGAGCCGCTGGCTTTTGGCGACTATTTCTACGACCGTGTAAAGCAAATTAAAGGCGATAAGGCCGGCGAAAATTTCGTGGCCATCACCGACCCCGGCTCCAAGTTCGTGGCCTCGGCTACGGAGCAGGGCTACCGGCGCATTTTCCTCAACTTCCCGGAGGTTGGGGGGCGTTTTTCGGCTCTGACGTACTTTGGTCTGGTGCCCGCTGCGCTGTATGGAATAAGCATTGGCGAGCTGTTGGCGCGGGCCATTGGGATGATGCGGGCCTGCGGCGCTTACGGCGCTGGGGGCAAAATCCAGGCTTGGAGCTTGGTGCGGCCCTTGGAGTGCTGGCCGAGCAAGGCCGCGACAAGCTGACGCTGGTTGTGCCGGAGTCATTGAGCGACCTGGGTTTGTGGCTGGAGCAGCTGCTGGCGGAAAGCACCGGCAAGGAGGGTAAGGGGATTCTGCCCGTAGCCGGTGAACCCCTTGGTGAGCCAAGCCTGTACGGGCAAGACCGCGTGTTTGTGTACGTGGGCTATCAGAATGAAGCGGATCAGGCCAACCAGACCAAGCTGCAACAGCTGGCCCAGGCGGGCCACCCGGTTATCAGCATTCTGATGAAGGACGCGCTGGATCTGGGGGCTGAATTCTACCGTTGGGAGGTCGCCACGGCTGTTGCCAGCGCCGTGTTTGGCATCAATCCGTTTGACCAGCCTAATGTGCAAGCTGCCAAAACCGCCACCGACCGCCTAATGAAGGTAGTGGAGCAGGAAGGCCGGATTCCGCAGAAAGAGGCACCGAAAGTGACCGAAAACGGTGTAGCTTATTACACTGCCATGAGTGGCAACAACGCCGCCGACGTGCTGCAAAACTTCTTCGCGCAGGCCAAGCCCGGCGACTTCCTGAATGTGCAGGCTTACCTGACGGAATCGTCGGCGCTGAGTGAGAGCTTGCAGCAGCTGCGGGCTCAGGTGCAGGAGCAGTTGCACATTGCTACTACCTCAGGCTACGGGCCGCGCTTTCTGCACTCCACGGGCCAGTACCACAAGGGTGGACCCAACACCGGCCTGTTCGTGCAATTCACCGTTGATCACCCGCAGGATTTGCCGTTGCCGGGCCGCTCGTACACGTTTGGTACGTTCAAGAATGCCCAGGCCCAGGGCGACCTGGAGGCATTGCAGCAAAACGATCGGCGCACGTTGCGAGTGCATCTGGGCGCTAATGCCGAGCAGGGCATGCAAACCGTGCTGGCCGCTCTGTCCTCCGCGTCGCTGAAACGACAGGAAGCGTAAGTGGCTGTTAACCAGGCCTCTGACTTGTAGCACGGACCGTTCCGCGTCGAGCAACGCGAGAATCAGGCGTCGGTAGTCGTCGACAGGCGCAGGGTTTCTCGCGTTGCTCGACGCGGAGCGGTCCGTGCTACATTTTGTGGTCTGACTTTCTTGGCTTTAAAAAACGCAAAAAAGCCCCCCAGGTGCTGCAATAGGCAGCGCTGGGGGGCTTTTTTAATTGCCAGTAGTCTTGATTACCAGTAAACCGTGTAGAGGGTGGTGATGAGCACGAACACTATAATGGAACCGATAGCGAAGCTGCGGTTGGTTTTGAACATGCTGCGGTCAATCTCCAAGCCATTGGTTTTCACGCCGCGGCTATTCTCAATCAGGCTGATAATCACCATCATCAGAACGCAGATAATGAATACGATACCCATCCGGTCGAGGAAGGGAATCTCGTATACGCCTTCAGCGTTTTGAACTGAGAAGCCAATCGGAGCCAGGAACGACAAATCCATCATGTTCGGCAGGAACTTAAGCAGAACCGAAAGCAGGAAGCCGCCGATAGTAGCAAATAGAGCAGCGGTCGACGTGGTTTTCTTCCAGAAGAAGCCCAGAATGAACATGGCGAAAATACCCGGCGACACGAAGCCCGTGTACTCCTGAATGTACTGGAAGCCACCTTTCTTGTCGATGCCCAGGAAGGGAGCAATGAGCACACCCAGAATCATGGCTACCACTACCGAGATTTTACCCACTCTTACCAGCTGCTTCTCCGAAGCATTCTCGTTGAATACTTTTTTGTACACGTCGAGGGTGAAGATGGTAGCGATACTGTTGGCTTTACCAGCCAGGGAAGCCACAACCGCCGCCGTGAGGGCCGCAAACGACAAGCCTTTCAACCCGACGGGCAGGATGTTGAGCAATACTGGATAAGCCCGGTCAGGATTGACGGAGCCATCCTGCATCATCTCGGCGCCAAATACGTCGGCTTTGAACAGAACGTAGGCCGCAATACCGGGCAGCACCACAATTATCGGCATCAGCATTTTCAGGAAAGCCGCGAACAGCAAACCGGCACGGGCGGTAGGCAAATCGGCGCCCAGGGCGCGCTGGGTGATGTACTGGTTGCAACCCCAGTAGTTCAGGTTCACAATCCACATACCGCCGAGCAGTACCGTCAGGCCGGGCAGATCGAGGTAGTTCGGATTGTCACGGTTGAAAATCATGTGGAAGTGGTCGTTCGCTTGGTTCGTCATCAGCGAGAAGCCCTTAAGCACGCCCGTAGTGCCGTAGTGCTCAGCCACCAGATTCAAGGCCAGATACGTAGTCGCCAAACCACCCAGAATCAGGAAGAACACCTGAATTACGTCGGTGTAGCCGATTACCTTCATACCGCCCAGGGTGATGAAAATAGCGAATATGGCCAGCAGGTACATGCAGAGCGTAAGGTCGAAACCCGAGATGCTGCTGATAGCAATAGCCCCCAGATAGAGGATAGAAGTCAGGTTTACGACCACATACAACATGAGCCAGAAAACGGCCATAATCATGGCCACCGTGCTGTTGTAGCGCTGGCTCAGGAACTGGGGCATGGTGGCAATGTTGTTTTTCAGGTACACCGGAATGAAAAACACCGCCACGATAATGAGCGTGATGGACGCCATCCACTCGTAGGTGGCAATGGCCAGGCCCATCTTAAAGCCGGAGCCCGACATGCCCACAAACTGCTCAGCCGAGATGTTGGAGGCAATCAGCGACGAGCCGATAGCCCACCACGTCAGGGAGCCCTCGGCAAGGAAGTAGTCCTTAGAGTCGCCGTCTATTGTGCCATCGTGCGTGTTCTTGCGCCGATAAATCCAGATGCCATAGGTGGCAACAATGATGAAGTAGACAATGAAAACGATGTAGTCAATCGTTGCGAGCTGATTCATTGGAAAGAAGTAGGGCTTTTGGCTGACTGAGGAAAGGATTGCGGAATGTAATTAAATTATCGTCCGCTGTACGCTACTTCGTTGTAGCGCAACTCATTTTTAAAGGTGCGCAGCTTCGTTTCGTCATCAATCAGCACATATTCAATCCCCGCCATCTCGGCAAAATCCTCCAAATATTCAGCCGTCAGGTTTTGGCTGTAGCCCGTGTGGTGAGCACCGCCGGCCAGAATCCAGGCCGCCGCGCCTACTGTCAGGCTGGGCTTTACCTTCCACAGCACGCGGGCTACGGGCAGCTTGGGCAGGTCCTGCTCGGGCTCTACGGCTTCCACTTCATTTACAATTAAACGGAAACGATTGCCTAAATCTATGATGGTCGCGTTCAGGGCCGGGCCGGCGGGGCAGTTAAACACCAGTCGCACCGGATCGGCCTTGCCACCGATGCCCAGCGGATGTACTTCGCAGCGCACCTTACCCGTGGAAATGGTGGGGCAAATTTCGAGCATGTGAGAGCCGAGTACCTGGTGGTTGTTGGGGGCAAAATGGTAGGTGTAGTCTTCCATGAAAGAATTGCCTCCCGGCAGGCCGGCGCCCATCACTTTCATGGCCCGCACCAGGGCTGCTGTCTTCCAGTCGCCCTCGCCGCCGAAGCCGTAGCCCTCCGCCATCAGGCGCTGGGTAGCAATGCCGGGCAACTGAGCCATACCGTGCAAATCCTCAAAGGTGTCGGTGAAGCCTTTGGCGCCGGTGTCCTGCAAAAACTTGCGCATGCCGGCTTCAATGCGAGCCGCCTCACGCAGTGACTCGCGCTGGTCGCCACCATCTTTGAGGGAGTCAGCCAACTCGTATTCCTGCTCGTAAGTATTCAGCAGCTCGTTTATCTGCTCGTCGCTGACGGCGTTGATAACGGCTACCAAGTCGCCGATGCCGTAGGTGTTCACGGAGTAGCCAAACTTGATTTCGGCTTCCACTTTGTCGCCTTCGGTGACGGCCACGTAGCGCATGTTGTCGCCGAAACGAATAAATTTTGCCCCCTGCCAGTCGGCCCAGGCGCAAGCCACGCGGGCCCACACGTTCAGGCTCTGGTGCACGGCGGAATCTTGCCAATGCCCTACCATCACCTTGCGATTCAGGCGCATGCGGGTGCCAATAAACCCAAACTCCCGGTCGCCGTGCGCCGATTGGTTGGTGTTCATGAAGTCCATATCAATGTCGGCCCACGGAATGTCGCGGTTGAACTGGGTGTGCAGGTGGGCCATCGGCTTTTGCAGAATCTTCAGCCCATTAATCCACATTTTGGCCGGCGAGAAGGTATGCATCCAGGCAATCAGCCCCACGCAG
The DNA here is from genome assembly GCF_056835965.1 of Hymenobacter sp. R533113. Taxonomy (NCBI): domain Bacteria; kingdom Pseudomonadati; phylum Bacteroidota; class Cytophagia; order Cytophagales; family Hymenobacteraceae; genus Hymenobacter; species Hymenobacter sp. R533113. The sequence goes on along the minus strand of NZ_JAKWBD010000016.1, from coordinate 274,355 downwards.
GTTGCGGTGGTATTGGCTTCCTGCATGAGCTGATAAATCTCATCGGGGCCTGTTAAAACGGGCTTGAATACGATGTTGATGGTCAGCTCGGTATCCAGCGCTGCGGCAATCTGCTGGGAATGCTGCGCGACTTGCTCCAGGGTTTCGGGGCCGTACAGGTGCTGGCTGCCGGTGATAAACCAAGCTTCGTGGTGAGAAATATCTAGCATAATAAGGGAGAGAGAAATGTCAGGAGGTTTTTGTCATGCTGAGCGGAGTCGGAGCATCTCTACCGAGTAGTAATCTCAATCGTTGCTCAACGAAGCGGTAGAGATGCTTCGACAAGCTCAGCATGACCGCCTTTTTAGTTGATTTACTATTCCCATGTCAGCACGCGAGATGCTTCGCTACGCTCTGCATGACGTTCTGATTTTTTGGGCGGACGCTTATGACTGCCCGTAGTATGAATTCACGCCGTGTTTTCGGTCGTAGTGTTTCTGAATCAAGGCGTCTTTCAGGCGCGGGGCATCGGGGCGCAGGGTGCGGCTGAGGTAAGCCATGCGGGCTACTTCTTCCAGCACCGCGCTGTTGTACACGGCTTTCTCCACGGTTTTGCCCCAGGTAAAAGGCGCGTGGTTGCTGAGCAATACCATTTCCACCTTAGTAGGAGAGAGGCCGCGGCGTTGAAACTCGTTAAGAATCTGCCAGCCGGTCTGGTGCTCGTAGTCGCCGGCAATCATGGCGTCGGTCATGGGCGGCGCGCAAGGAATGTCGGTGGAGAGGTGGTCGGCGTGGGTGGTGCCGATAATGGGAATATCCAGTTGGGCCTGTGCCCAAGAAGTGGCATAGGTGGAATGCGTGTGCACAATGCCGCCAATATGGTCCCAGTGGTTGAACAGCACGGCGTGGGTTTTCGTATCCGACGAAGGCCGCTTGTCGCCTTCCACCACTTTGCCCCCCAGACTCATAATCACAATGTCGTCGGGCCGCAAGGTGTCATAGGGTACGCCACTTGGCTTGATGGCAAATATGCCCCGTTCCCGGTCGACCACGCTGGCGTTGCCGAAGGTGAACAGCACCAGCCCCAGCTTGGGCAACTGTATGTTGGCCTCATAGCAGGCCTGTTTCAAATCCTGGTACTGGCTCATGCGGTAGTGTTTATGGCGGGTTCAGCGTCTCGGGATTCGGTAAAATCGGGTGCTTCATTTTTGCCCCCCAGCGTCCTGGATTCTACAAATTGACCCAAGGCCTGGTACTGGGCGTAGCGACGCTGGTAGTCGGCCACGCGGGCGGGGTTGGGATGATAGGTTTCGGCAAAGCCGCTGCCCATCACGCGTTGGGCAGTCAGGACATCAGGGTGTACACCGGCCGCAACGGCCGCGTACATCGCTGAGCCCAGAGCCGGCGCCTGCTCGGAGGTCGCAATCTTGATGGGGCGGTCGAGCACGTCGGCTAGCGTTTGCATTACGAACTGCGACTTTTTGGCCACGCCACCGATGCCAATTACCTGCTTAATCGGAATGCCTTCCTGCTCGAAGCGCTCCACAATTTGCTTGGAGCCGTAGCAGATGGCTTCTACCAGCGCCCGGAATATCTGGGGGGCATTTGTGCCCATCGTCAGGCCCATGATGGCGCCTTTCAGAGCTTGGTTAGCGTCCGGGGTACGGCGCCCGTTTACCCAGTCCAGCGCCAACACGGACGACTCCTCGGGGTCAACCTCGGCGGCAGCTTTGGTCAGCTCAACCAGCAGCTGGTCGCTCATTTCTTCACGCAGGGCTTCCTGCTGCTCGGGCGTGAGCACCTTCGACCGCGGCAATAGCGTGAGCAGCGGCCACTCAATAATCTGCCGGAACCAGGCCAGCAAATCGCCAAAGGCTGACTGGCCCGCTTCCAGACCTAGCATGCCCGGAATCACGGAGCCATCTACCTGACCACAAATGCCTTGCACCAGCCTGTTGCCTACTTCGGCGGTGGGCGCTACTACGATGTCGCAGGTGGAAGTGCCCATCACTTTTACCATGGAATAGGCCTCAATCTCGCCGGCTACGGCGCCCGCGTGGGCATCAAACGAGCCGACCGCTACTACTGTATTCGTGGTTAGGCCCAGACGCTCAGCCCACTCAGCCGAGAGGTTGCCGGCGGGTTGGTCAGCAGTGAATGTATCTTGATACAGGTGCCCGCGAAGGTAAGTCAGCTTGGGCTCCAGATGCACGATAAACTGCTCCAGCGGCAGGCCGCCCCAGCTCTCATGCCACAGCGCTTTGTGGCCGGCGGCGCAGCGGCTGCGCCTAAAGTCAGGCAAATTGCCCCCCGTGAGTTGTAGCGTCACCCAGTCGCAGTGCTCCATCCAGGAGTGGGCGGCTTTGGCTACGGCCTCGTCCTCGCGAACCACATGCATGATCTTCGCCCAAAACCACTCCGAGGAATAGATGCCGCCTTCGTACTTGGTGTAGTCTTCGCCGCCCCAGGTGCGGGCTTTGTGGTTTATTTCGGCGGCTTCGGCCAGGGCCGTGTGGTCTTTCCAGAGCACGAACATGGCGTTAGGATTTTCCTCAAAGCCGGGTGTCATGGCCAGGGCAGTGCCGTGCTTGTCAACGGCGCAGGGCGTAGAGCCCGTTGTGTCCACCGCAATGCCTACTATCTGCTCGGCGGGGACCTTCTGAGCTACCTGACGAACAGTGGTTTCCAGTCCTTCGATATAATCCAGCGGGTGCTGGCGAAACTGGTTGCGGGCGGGCTTGCAGTAGAGCAGCTTTTTCCAGCGGGCATAATAATGCACGGCCTGGGCCACCTCGGCACCGGTACGGGCATCTACCAGCAAGGCGCGCACGGAATCGGTGCCATAATCGACCCCGATAACGTAGGCATCCGCTCCGGAATCAACGGATGGAGAATCTTGCACGGTATGGTTAATTAATAATTAGTAATGTAAGCATGAGCAATGAAGAGTGAGTAACCAGGAGTTAGAGCAGTTTCGAAGTCGCTGTACAGCCCGGCGGGCCGATGTAGCGCGCAGCTTCTGCTTCGCGCCTAGTTGAGCAGCTCAGGGGGCTTTTTAGCGATTATACAACGATACGCGAAGCGGAAGCTGCGCGCTACATCCTGTCCACTGGCTCCGAAATCGCTCTAGCAGTTGACCTCAATTCTTCATTGCTCATTCTTCAATCTTCATTAAGCGCAGCGTTTATTTGCGCACGCCAAACTGATGCACCGTAGACGAGCGCATGGTTTCGCCCGGCTTCAGAATGGTAGTGGGGAACTTGGACTGGTTAGGCGAATCGGGGAAATGCTGGGTTTCCAGGCAGAAACCAGCGTTTTTAACGTACTTGGTGCCGCCTTTGCCCGTGAGGGTGCCATCGAGGAAGTTGCCGGTATAAAACTGTACGCCGGGCTGGTCGGTGCTGATGGTCATCGTGCGGCCCGAGGTGGGCTCGTACACCATTGCCGCTTCGTGCATGGTGTTGGGACCACCGGTTGCTTTCAGTACCCAGTTGTGGTCGTAGCCGCCTTCTACCTGCCCAATCCGCTCACCGATGGCGTGGGGAGTAGTGAAGTCGAAAGGAGTGCCGGTTACAGGGCGCAACTCGCCCGTCGGAATCAGGCTGGCATCCACTACCGTGTAGCGGTCGGCATTGAGCGTCACCTGATGACTGAGAATATCCTTGGCCGTGCCGTGGTTGAGGTTAAAGTAGCTATGGTTGGTGAGGTTGACGGGCGTAGCCTTATCCGTGGTGGCCGTATAGTCGATGCGGAGCGCGTCGTCGTTGGTGAGCGTGTACACTACCTGCACATTGAGGTTGCCGGGGTAGCCTTCCTCGCCGTCTTTGCTGCTATAAGTCAGCGTCAGGTTTTGGCCGTCGGCGGAGTTGCCGGGCTTGGCTTGCCACACTACTTTATCGAAGCCTTTTATGCCCCCGTGCAGGTGGTTGGGGCCGTTGTTGGTAGCCAGCGTATACTCTTTGCCATCCAGGGTAAATTTGCCCCCTTGATGCGGTTGCCGTAGCGCCCGATCAAGGCCCCGAAATAAGGACCCGACTTCACGTACTCCGGACTCTGGTAGCCGCTCACGTTGTCGAAGCCCAGCACGATGTCACCCAGCTTACCGCTTTTATCCGGCATTATCAGGCTAGTAAGCGTACCACCGTAGTTGGTGATTTTGGCTTGCAGGCCGTGGGCGTTGGTGAGCGTGTAGAGTTGGACTTCCGTCCCGTCGGTCGTCTTGCCGAAGGAAGTAGCGGTTGGGGTCATAGCGGTGGAGGCTGTTTGGGTGGAGTCAGTGGCAGCGCCGGAGCTGGCGTTTTCGCTGGCGGGTTGCTGGTTGCAGGCTACCAGAAGCAGCACACTGGCCAGGTTTCCGCCTAGCGAAGAGATACGGGAAAAAGAGGTCATAGCAGAAAAAAAGGGCTTTAAGTGGTCAAAAACCGTGGGAGGAAGGTCAAAGAGAGAATAGAAAAACGGTTCAGCAAGTAGCGTTACCAGGGTGTCAGTTTACTACTAAATAATCAGAGGTGAATATCTTGGGGCAATTAGTCCAGGAGTAACGGTGCTATTGGCCTGCTCAAAGCGGAAGCGCTGACACGCCAAGCCGGTACTTGCAGACCCCTGCGGCTTGGCCCCAGCGTCTGGCGAGCAGCCCGATACATTGGCTGCCAGGCCGCCCAGCGCATCGGTGATCTTGTATTTGTCGTTGCCCGGCGCCGTAGAGTTCTATTGCCGTTACCCATTCAAGTACATCCGTTGAATTCTAAAAAAGTAAGGTCAGCTGGCGGCCGGCAACTTCCTCCATATTCAGATTTGATAAGGAGACTCCCAGCAGCCGTACGCCCTGAGTCAGGGGTAGCAATCCGGTCAGCAATTCCAAGCTGATTTGTTCGAGCATGGCTTTTCCCTCGACGCCAGTGAGGGCTGTGCGGCTGCGCGTGACCTGCTGGAAGTCGGCATATTTTACTTTCACGGTCACTGTGCGGCCTCTGGTGTCGGTGCGCTCACAGTAAGCCCACACGGATTCCAGGCAGGGGGCAATTCCTGCCGTCAATTCATCATAGCTGGTCAGGTCCTGCTCGAACGTAGTTTCGGAGCCGATAGACTTCCGAACCCGGTCGGCTACCACGGGGCGGTGGTCCTGGGCGCGGGCAATTGAATAGTAGTAGCCACCCGCCTTGCCGAAGTTCTGTCGTAAAAACGCCTCCGTTTGCTGGCGCAAATCGAGGCCGGTGAAGATGCCCAACTGATTCATGCGCGCCGCCGTGACGGGGCCAATACCGTGAAAATGCCCCACAGCCAACGTTTCTACCAATGCCAGGCCCTGGTGCGGCCGGATGACGAATTGCCCGTTTGGCTTGCGGTAGTCGGAGGCCAGCTTGGCCAGAAACTTATTGTAAGAGATGCCCGCCGAAGCCGTAAGCTGCGTTTCGGCCAGAATAGCGGCCCGTATCTGCTGGGCCACCTGCGTAGCCGACGCTATCTGCTTGAGGTTTTGGGTTACATCAAGGTATGCTTCATCAAGGGAAACAGGCTCAATAAGCGGCGTGTACTCGGCGAAGATGGCGCGTATCTGCCGTGACACGGCTTTATACACCTCAAAGCGCGGCTTGACGAATACCAGCTCCGGGCATTTGCGCAGCGCCACCGACGAGGCCATAGCCGAGCGCACGCCAAACTCGCGCGCTTCGTAGCTGGCGGCGGCTACCACGCCCCGCTGCCGCGACCCACCCACGGCCACGGGCCGGCCGCGCAACGCGGGATTATCGCGCTGCTCCACGGAGGCGTAAAACGCATCCATGTCGAGGTGAATGATTTTGCGGTGTTCGGGTTGGGGCTCCACGGCTGCGGTTCTCTGCTACCACGAAGATACTGCCCACTCGCGGAGGTGCCAGCGCCTGCACCCTGAACTTATCTGGGGGGCAAATTAACGCTAGCAAATGCGAGTTGGGGAGTGGTTGGAATCAGCTGAGGAGGGAAGCTGGTTTTCTGGCTTTTAGCGCTAACTCCTAGCTCTGGACACTCCCTACCTCTAGCTATTTAACTCCTGGATAACCCCGGTAACTCCTGCCCACATGACCAGGCTTTACCGGGGATTGATATTTTAAACTGACTTTTGGGTCAGGCAGTAAGTCTTTTTTGAATTGATCTGGTTATCTTAGTCACTGATGTTACGCAGCAACTGCATCCATTAGTCGGTAAGGCTGTTTCTGAGCGTAGCAAAAGCCGCTTTTTGAAGCGCAGCAGCAAGTCGTGCGTAACATGAGTTAGTCACTGATGTTACGCGGCATATTAGTCGATTGCTTGGAAAGGATGTTTCCTGAAGCAGCAATAGCTTCTTTCTGAGGCAGAGGTGCAGTTGCCGCGTAACATCAGTTAGTCACTGAGGCCACCGCCAGAACGACACGCCCGCGTAACCCTCAGTTAGTCATAGCTGCTGAAGCTGCGTATGGTAAGCTCAGCCGTTGCTGCTTAACCATTGTAGTATTCAGCCTGATAAAAAAAGCCCCCCAGCGACTGTAGCTCAAGAGTAAAGCAAGCATTTTCTATTTATCCGCTAGATGAAAAATTCTGAAGAGAATCCTGAACAAGGCGACAGCACGAACCGGGGCTTGTCGCGGCGTGGCTTCCTGAAAGGCGCTGGTATCACGGCAGCCGGAGGTGTGCTGATGACCAGCGGCATTGCCGGCCTGGCCGAGGCAGAAGCTGCACCCGCTCCCGATACGGTAGGACCCGGCCGCACGGCAACTACGCTCAAGATCAACGGCGACAAGAAGAAAGTCGCTATTGAGCCCCGCCAGACGCTGGCCGAAGTGCTGCGCAACGAGCTGAACCTGACGGGCACCAAAGTCGTCTGCGACCGTGGTGCTTGTTCGGCCTGCACCGTGTGGCTGGATAATACTCCCGTCAATTCCTGCATGACCCTGGCCATTGAAGTAGGCAAGCGAGAAATAACGACTATTGAGGGCCTGGCCAAAAACGGCAAGCTGCACCCGGTACAGGAAGCATTTGCGGCCCACGATGCGACCATGTGCGGATTTTGCACGCCGGGCATGGTGATGAGCTGCGCCAACTTGTTGCAACGCAACTCCAAGCCCACGCTCGACGACGTGAAAACGGCCACGAGCGGCAACCTGTGCCGCTGTGGCACTTACCCCAAAGTATTTGAGGCCACGCTGGCTGCCGCTGGTATTGCCTACTCTCAAACCCAGGCTCAGGCCGCCAAAGGATAAGCTATGGCCAGCTACCGCAAACGCAAAAAGTCGGCGAAGAAGGAGGGTAAGTTCGCGGCCCTGGCCGCCGCGCTGGCTGCGCCGGCCATCGGGTCGGCCGCACCGGCCGCCACGCAGGCGCTGACTATGCCAGTGGGCATTCCGGGTGTCAGCCTGAAGACTATTACTCGCGAGGTGCCCGCCGATGAGCCGCCGGTATTAGCCGTGAATGACAAGCTGAACGTGCTAGGCAAGCGTACGCGGCGGCTGGATGCGCAGTTGAAAGTGACTGGGCAGGCCAAGTATACCTACGACATCAACCTGCCGGGTATGCTGTATGGTCGTATGTATCGTGCACCCCACCCGCATGCCACTATAAAGGGCGTGGATACCAGCGCCGCCGAACGTTACCCTGGCGTGAAAGCAGTTTATCTTATTGAGACGGTGGTCGGCTCGGCCATTGAGCGCGACCCAAACCACAAAAATCCGAAAGTAGAGTCTACGGGGGGCAAATTTCCGAAGGTGCGCTACGTCGGGCAGCCCATTGCGGCCGTAGCTGCTACTACCCAACAAGCTGCCGATGAGGCCGCCCGGCTTATTAAAGTAGAGTATGAGTTGCTGCCTTTCGTTACTGACCTAGATGAGGCTCGCAAACCCGACGCACCGCTGGTGTACGGGGGCAAACAAGTGAGCATGGAAGAAAGCGGAGGAGGAGGTGGCGCTGCCGGCGGCCTGCCGCAGAAGGGCAACGTGCGCGGCCCAAGCACCAAGAGTATGTTTGGCGGCGCGCGCGGCAACGTAGAAAAAGGCTTCAAAGAGGCTGAAATCATTGTAGAGGGCGAGTTCAGAACCCAAGTGCAAACCCATGCTCCGCTGGAAACCCACGGCATGGTAGCCGATTACCGCCCCGATGGCCTGACCGTTTACCTCTCCACTCAGGACACCGCCGGGGCGCGCAGTGAAATGGCCGAGCTATTTAAACTACCCAAAACTCAGGTACGCGTAATTACTGAATTTATGGGCGGCGGTTTTGGGGCTAAATATGGCGCTGGCAACTATGGCGTAGCTGCTACGCACTTGTCCAAAAAAACCGGGCTGCCCGTGCGCATTATGCTGGATCGGCGGGAAGAGCACATAGCAGTCGGCAACCGACCCAACTCGGTGCAAAATCTGCGTATTGGAGCCAAAAAAGACGGTACGCTCACTGCCATGCAGCTTACCAGCTATGGTACCGCTGGTGTGGGGCTGGGTGCCGGCGTGGGCTGGATTGCCGAAACCATGTATCTGACCAACCCCAACTTTAAGGGGGAGCAGTACGACGTGCTTACCAATGCTGGTCCGGGGGCGGCCTTCCGCGCGCCTGGTGCGCCGCAAGGAGCATTTGCGCTAGAGCAACTCATCGATGAGCTGGCCGAGAAAGTGGGTATGGATGCGTTAGCTCTGCGCGACAAAATTGATAAGAGCGAAATGCGCCGCGAGCAGCGGCGCGTAGGCGCCGAGCGTTTCGGCTGGGGCAAGCGCCAGGCGCCCGGTGCTTCGCCCGGCGTGGTGAAGCGCGGCATGGGAGCAGCGCAGTCGGAGTGGGGGCGTTTTATTGATATGGATTCGTCTTGTGAAGTGCGCCTGCACCAGGATGGCTCCGTGGAAATCATGTCGAGTGTGCAGGACCTGGGCACGGGTATTCGTACCGTGCTGGCTCAGGTGGTCGCCGAAGAATTGGGCCTGCAACCCACCGACGTTACCGTGCGCATCGGCGACACCAATTATCCGCCTGGTCCTGGCTCGGGTGGGAGCAAAACCACAGGTTCCATTACGCCGCCGGCCCGTACGGCCGCCTATAAAGTAGGCCAAAAGCTGTTGGCCGCCGCCGCACCTACGTTGGGTGTAGCTCCGAGCGAGCTGGCCTTTGTGGGGGGCAAAATTGTGGTTAAAGGCAACGCTGGTAAAAGCCTGAGCTTCCGTGAAGCAGCCCAAAAGCTACCTACGCAGCAGGTGTCAGCCACTGAAAAGCGTAAGGATGACTACGGCGGCTTCTTCCGGCCTGGTGTTTCTTTCGGGCAATCGGGCGGGATTCAGTTTGTGGAAGTAAGCGTAGATACGGAGACTGGCTACGTGAAAGTGGAGCGTGTCGTCGGCGCGCATGACTGTGGCCGGCCCCTCAACCCATTGGCTCTCGAAAGCCAGATCAACGGGGGAATTTTGCAGGGCATCAGCTGGGCGCTGTACGAGAACCGCCATCTCGACCGCAACTACGGCCACATGATGAATGCCAACCTCGACCAATACAAGATTTTGGGCTCCCGCGAAGTGCCACAGATCGACATCATTATGGTAGAGGAGTACACGGCCACCAGCTCGACTGATGCGCTGGGTATTGCCGAATCGGCGAACGTAGCTACCGCAGCGGCCGTGGCCAACGCTGTGTATAATGCCATTGGGGTGCGTATCCGGGAGCTGCCCATTACGCCTCAGCGCATCTTGAACGCGCTGGCCGAACCAAAACAGAAACTGGGTAAAGTATAGCTGAACCGCTAGCCGGTACTACCGGCTGTCGCCTACTTAACTACGAGCACGATGAACGCTTTTCAATGGACCGACGCCACGAGCGTTAAGCAGGCTACCAGTCAGCAAACTACGCCCGTAGCCGATGCTATGCTGGTGAATGCCATGCCGGAGTCGGCCACTATCTTCAAAGCCGGCGGCGTCGATGTGCTGGACCTGATGAAGGAACATGTACTGGCGCCGGGCCGTATTGTGGGCATTGGCAACCTGCCAAAGCTGGATACTATTCGGGCGGCAGGCAAGGATGGTACTCACCTGGGCGCTTTGGTTACGCTGGCTCAACTAGAGGGGGCCAGCGAGCTGCAAAAAGGCTACCGGGCTCTTACTGAAGCAGCCAGCCACGCCGCTACGCCCCAGGTGCGCAACGCCGCTACGCTAGGGGGCAATATTATGCAACGCCCCCACTGTTGGTATTTCCGCAACGAAAACTTCAAGTGCTTGAAAAAAGGAGGCACCATTTGCTTCGCTAATCAGCCGGGCGCCGAGAGTAAGTATCACGCCATTGTAGGCAATCAGACTTGTTCAGCGGTACACGGCTCCAGCATCAGCACTGCTTTGGTAGCCTTTGGGGCCCAGGTAGAGCTTACTGGTCCGCAGGGTAGTCGGCACGTACCGCTGGAGCAGTTCTTCGTGACTCCGGAAAAAGACGTGAAGCGCGAAAATTCCATTCAGCCCAATGAATTGATTACGGACGTTCTGCTACCGGCACCAGCTGCTGGCACTAGTTCCTGGTACATCAAATTTGGGGAGCGCGAAAGTTACGACTGGGCCCTGGCCGACGTGGCTGTAGTGCTAGAGCAGCAAAATGGCTTGTGCACAAAAGCCAGTATTGTGCTAGGGGCGGCCGCTCCCGTACCGCTGCGTGCAACCGCTGCGGAAGCAGCTTTAGTCGGTAAGCCCATCACGGAAGAAACAGCCCGCACCGCCGGCCAGGCGGCAACTACAGGAGCCACGCCGCTAGAGCAAAACGCATACAAGGTTCCGATTTTCGCTGCCATCGTAAAGCGAGCCATTTTGAAGGCTGCTGAAGCATAAGCACCGATTTTAAGCTTCATCCCCTGGCATTCTTTCTTCCCAGTTATACAGAGCTACCCTTGCGAGTCCACTGGCTCTCCTAATTGCATGCCCACTTACATCCCCATTCACCTCGAAGCCCACGCTGGGATCTGTCGTTTTTTGCGCAGCAAAACCGGCTTAGGAACCAGTGAAGGGGGTGAGCAGCCTTGGCTTTTAGTCGATGAAATGACCTCTACTTGCTGGTGTTTGCGTACAATGGAATCCTTCGGGCCCGATGATGATGTAGCAGAGGCCACAGAGTGCTGCCTGGGGCGCAGTTGCTACGAGGCCCCAGACGAGGAATAGAAAGAAGAATCGTTAATTATGGGCGAGATACGCCAGTTACTTGCCACTTATGATGCCCACCGCGCGGCGGGCAACTCCTGCGCGCTGGCTACAGTTGTACACGTTACCGGCTCGGCGTATCGGCGGCCGGGCGCTCGGATGCTAGTGACGGAAGATGGACAGCTAACAGGCGCCATTAGTGGGGGCTGCCTGGAAGGTGATGCCCGTCGTCGGGCCCGCCAATCTATTGCCCGCCACCAGCCGGCCCTCGTCACCTACGACTCTATGGATGAGGAGGAAGATGTAGAGCACGGCGCGAGTCTGGGGTGCCAGGGCTTAATTCAGATTTTACTTGAGCCGCTGAATTTTTTAGACCCTGCCAATCCAGTGGAATTATTACGCATCTGTACCAGTCAGGAGCAACGGGGAGTTTTGGTGACAGCTTTTAGCCTAACCACTGGTACCAACGTGCGAGTAGGCGAGCGACTACTTTTGCTACGCGACGGCACCAGCCACGGCAGCCTGGCTATGGAAAGTGCTGTGGTCGTCCAACTGCAGGAGCATGCGCAACAAACCCTGCAAAGCGGCCAGTCCGCCACCGCCGACTATAATACTGAGGCCGGTACGCTGCGGGTGTTTCTGGAAGTAATACAGCCGCCCGTGCGTGTTACGGTATTTGGGGCCGGCAACGATGTGCAGCCGCTGGTGCGCCTGGCCGCTGGCCTGGGCTGGCGGGTGCGCGTAGTAGATGGCCGGCCAGGGCAAGCAACCACCACCCGATTTCCGGAGGCGGAAGAAGCGCGCGTGCTAGGCTTCGACCAGCTCGCCGATTTGCCCCCCAGCCAGCAGTTTGCCCTGCTCATGACCCACAATTATCATTATGATCTGGCGGCGTTGCGCTACTTGCTGCCCACGGTCACGCCGTATATCGGTTTGTTGGGGCCGCGCAAAAAGGCCGATCGGCTACTGGCGGAGCTGGAGGCGCAGGGTTGGCAGCCAAATCAGCAACTCGTGCCGCGCTTATATAGCCCCGTCGGCTTAAATATTGGAGCCGAAACGGCGGAAGAAATCGCGCTGTCTATTGTGGCTGAGATGCAGGCGGTGCTCAGGGGACGTGCGGGGGGCTTTTTGCACCAGATTGATGGCCCCATCCATGAGCAGATACCTGTGCTGAGCTCTGCCCTCGCTCAAAGGGTAAATACAACGGTTTCGGCCTCATGCTCGCTGAGTTAAACACTCTCGCTACGGCAACGCCCGTTGCCCTCATCCTGTTAGCCGCTGGCTCGTCGGCCCGTATGGGGCAAGCCAAGCAATTATTACACTTCCAGGGCCAAACTTTAGTGCGCCGCGCCGCCGAAACGGCCGTAGCTGCGGGCTGCCAGCCGCTGGTGCTGGTTACGGGCGCTTTGCACGAGCCATTAATTGCGGAAGTCAAGGATTTGCCTTTTCTCATTACCCACAATCCTGATTGGGCTGCGGGCATGGGCTCCTCTATTCGGGCGGGGCTGGCGGCTCTGGAAAAAGCACCCCAGTCTTCCTCAGGCGTGCTCATCATGCTCTGCGACCAGCCATTCGTTACGCCTGCGTTATTGCTGACACTAATCGAGCAGCAGCAAACGAGTCAGGCGCAGGTGGTGGCCGCTGCCTACGGCGGCACGCTGGGTGTGCCGGCTGTTTTCAGTGCCGATACGCTGCCTGCGCTACGCCAATTGGGTGACGCGGAAGGTGCGCGTCATCTTATTGCCAGCTACGGCAGTTCCGTAGGCAGCGTGCCGTTTCCGGGGGGCATTTTTGATGTGGATACGCCTGCGCAGTACGCATCTTTGCTGGAAAATGACATAGGTAAGGAAGACGCTAAGGATTCAGATTCGCAAGCTTAACAACAGCTTCACCGGGACTGCGCGAAAACCCGTTATCTTGCTCACTACCACTTTCATTTCTTGTTTGTATGCAGCAAGCTGCCGTGGCTACTTCGGCCCAAGTCGAGAAGAACAACCCGCGCATTACCAATGGTTGGGCCATGTACGACTGGGCCAACTCGGTGTACCCGCTGGTGATTACCAGCACCATTTTTCCGATTTATTACGGCTCGGTGGCCGTCAATGAACAGGGCCAGGATATGGTTAACTTCCTGGGCTTCAGCCTGCCGGGTTCCTCGCTGTACACCTACGCCATTTCCGCGTCGTTCCTCATCATTGCCGCGCTGAGCCCCATTCTCACCGCTATTGCCGACTTCTCAGGCCGCAAGAAGCTGTTTCTGCGGTTCTTCTGCTTTCTGGGAGCGGCCTCGTGCGCGGGCTTGTTCTTCTTTACCCAGGAAACCTTCGTGCTGTCGGTAGGACTGCTGATGCTGGCCACGATTGGCTGGGCGGGCAGCATTGTGTTTTACAACTCGTATCTGCCCCTTATTGCCACCGAGGACCAGTACGATAGGCTCTCGGCTAAGGGGTTCTCTTTGGGCTATGTCGGTAGCGTTATTCTGCTGGTATTGAGCTTGATAATTGTGCTGAAGCCCGATCTTGTCGGTATAGACCCCGCCAATAAAGCGTTGCCGCCGCGCATCTCGTTCCTGTTTACGGGGTTATGGTGGGCCATTTTTGGCCAGTTTGCCCTCTCGCGCCTGCCCGCTGACACTGGCCGCCCCGACCACCTGCCCGCCGCTCAGGGCAACTTCCTGCTCAATGGCTTCCACGAATTGAGCAATGTATGGCAGCAGATTAAGCAATTGCCCATGCTCAAGCGCTTCTTGCTGGCCTATTTTACTTATAACATGGGCGTGCAAACGGTGATGTACGTGGCCACGGTTTTCGGCGATAAAGTCCTTAAGCTGGAGTCGCAGGCGCTGATTATCACCATTCTGCTTTTGCAGGTAGTGGCTATTCTGGGGGCTTATTTGTTTGCTCGCCTGTCGGAAGCCATTGGCAACACGCGGGCCCTGAGCTGGTCGGTGGCCATTTGGGCGCTGATTTGCGTGGCGGGCTACTTCGTGCAGGCCGGGTGGAGCTTCTACGCGCTGGCCTCCGTCATTGGCCTGACCATGGGCGGCATCCAGTCATTATCACGCTCCACGTACTCCAAAATTATCCCCGAAAACACGCCTGATACGGCTTCCTACTTCAGCTTTTTCGACGTCACTGAAAAGCTCAGTATTGTTATTGGAACGGCCGTTTTTGGCATTATTTCCCAGGTTACGGGGAGCATGCGCAACAGCATTCTGGCCCTCATCGTGTTCTTTATTCTGGGCTTGATTTTCCTGTTCAGGATGCGCGGACAGAACCTGCGCCCCGATGCTGCCGCTGAACCAAGCGAACTAAAACCAGCCGCGCTGTAGAAACGCAAGATATTGCGTCTCGTCGTTAGCTTCGCTGACTTCCGTTTGCTGAGGTTGCTCAGCTGACACAGCCCCAATCCTTAACTGCACTGACTTCCGGTTCAACGGCAGGCGCGAATACGCGTCTCCACCTGTTGTATTCAAACTTCTTTTTTCTGAAATCTACCCCATGCACACTTCTTCTCTCCAGCAAAATATCCTCGCCGAGCTTGATCATGAGTTGATGACTACCCGCAAAATATTGGAGCGGGTACCCTTCGAGAAGGCCGATTACCAGCCTCATCCGAAGAGCATGAAGCTGGTACAGCTGGCATCACACGTGGTGAACCTGCTGGCGTTCAAAACTCTTTTCGTGCAGCACGATTCGCGCGACTTCCTCGACAAAAACGCCCCGAAGCCGGGCCCCACACCAACATCCAAAGAGGAGCTGCTGGCCCGCTTCGATGAGTACTCGGCTACGTTGCGCAAAGCCCTGAGCGAGTCCGACGACGAGAAGCTCACGCACCCATTTAAGCTGCACGCCGGCGACCAGGTGTTTATGGAGCGCCCCAAAGGAGCCGCCCTGCGCATTATGGGTCTGAACCACAGCATTCACCACCGTGGCCAGCTTAGCGTGTACCTGCGCCTGCTCGATATTCCGGTGCCGGCCATGTACGGCCCCAGCGCCGATGAGCAAGGCTGGGGATAGAATCAGAAGTGAGATATGAGAAGCGAGAAGTGAGACTTGGTTCTAGATATACTTAGCTGAACCAAGTCTCACTTCTCGCTTCTCATATCTCACTTCTTCACTGAAAATACTTGCTCGCCGGCTATCCAGGTTTGCTGCACCTGAGCACCACGCAGCTCTGGTGCGGGGGCCGTGAGCAGGTCTTTATTCAGCAACACAAAATCGGCGGCCATACCGGGCTGAATACTGCCTTTTTGCTTGTCCTCGAAGGCAGCGTGGGCCGCCCAGGTGGTCATGCCACGCAGGGCGTCGGGGCGGGAAAGGGCGTTTTCGGGTTGGAAGCCGCCTTCTGGGTAGTTCTTCGCATCCTGACGAGCAACGGCAGAATGGAAGCCAAAAAGCGGGTTGATATCTTCCACGGGAAAGTCGCTGCCCAGGGCCACTTGCCCGTATTGCTTGCGCAATTCTTCAAAAGCATAGGCCGTTTTTACGCGCTCCGACCCGAGCCGCTCGCCAGCCCAATACATGTCGGAGGTGGCGTGGGTGGGCTGCACGGAAGGCACGATGCCAAACTGCCCGAACTTACCCATATCGGCCGGCGTGATTACCTGCGCGTGCTCAATGCGCCACCGCCGGTCTTTCTGGCCCTTCAGCGCCTCGCCGTAGATGTTGAGAATAATGCGGTTGGCCGAGTCGCCGATGGCGTGGGTGTTCATTTGAAACTTGCTGGCCGCAATTTCTTTAGCCAATGCGCGGTATTCCTTTTCGGTAGAAAGCAGAAAGCCCGTTTCCTTGGGCCGGTCCTGATAAGGCTCAACCAAACAGGCCCCGCGCGAACCCAAAGCTCCATCGGCGTACACTTTGAACGAGCGCACCGTGAGACGATCCGTTTCCATGGGGCCATTTTTGAAGTAGAATTCTTTGTTGGCGGCCGTGGGATTCAGCATCGTATACAAGCGCAGCTTCAGCTTCCCTTGCTTCTGCAGAGCAGCTAGCTGATCGATGTTGGCTTTGTCGAGGCCCGCATCGGCGAGGCTGGTGAGGCCCACTGCTACGCACAGCTGCTGCGCTTGTAGCAGCGCGGCGTTGGCTTCGGCAGCGGAAGGCTCAGGTATTTTAGCCGACACCAGATCCACGGCGTTATCTACCAACAAACCAGTTAATTCCCCCACAGCATCGCGGCCAATAACGCCGCCGCTGATGGGTGTGCGGGTCGTAATGCCGGCCAAGTCTAACGCTTTCTGATTCACGATGGCGGCGTGGCCATCTACGCGGGTGATGAGCACGGGCACGTTGGGAAACAGCTTATCCAATGTGTCTTTGGTCGGAAACTGCTTCGTTGGCCAGTCGTTCTGGTCCCAGCCGCGGCCAGTAAGCCACGCGGCCTGCGGGTACTGCTGGCGTTGCCGTTGCAAGGTGCTCACCACATCGCCCCAGGAAGTAGTGCCTACCAGATCAGCGTCACGCAGGCCCAGCGCATAGCGGTAAAAGTGGCAGTGAGCATCGTAGAATCCAGGGTAGATAAATTGCCCCCCAGCGTCGACTTCCTGCTTGCCCTTATACTTCTGCCGTATCTCATTAGCCGCCCCGACAGCCAGAAACTTGCCATCCTGCACCGCAAAGGCCTGCGCCTTGGAAAACGCCGAATCGACGGTGTACACGGTGGCGTTGTACACTACCAGATCTGTGGCTTGCTGCTGGGGGGCATTTTGACAGCTGCTGAACGCAGCTAGCAGCGGCATCAAATAAAAAATCGGGCGTAAGAGTCGAATCATAAGGGCAAGTTAAGGCACACCGCAAAATGCGCAGTGAAAATTTGTTTTTCTTAAGCCCAGCTCTAAAGCAGAACGTCATGCTGAGCTTGTCGAAGCATCTCTACTGCAATGCTAACCAAACGGGGTAGCATTGCAGTAGAGATGCTTCGACAAGCTCAGCATGACGTTCTGTTTGTACTTCTACTTTCGAATCAGGAAGCCCTGATGGCTTTTACTCAAACCGCATATGCTTCACCGATTCGCCTGAGCTTTTCAGCTCCATCAGCGAATCAATGCCGATCTGCAGGTGCGTGTGCACGTAGCCGAGCGTCACTTTTGAGTCGCTTTCGGCCGTTTTTACACCCTCGGGCGTCATGGGGTTGTCGCTCACCAGCAGCAGGGCGCCGTGGGGAATCTCATTGATAAAGCCCACCACGAAAATGGTGGCCGTTTCCATGTCCACGGCCATGGCCCGAATCTGGCGCAGATATTCCTTAAAGGCCTCATCGTGCTCCCACACGCGGCGGTTGGTGGTGTACACGGTGCCAGTCCAGTAGTCCTTTTCGTGCTTCTTAATCATCGACGACACGGCCCGCTGCAAACGGAAGGAGGGAGGGCCGGGATTTCCGGAGGCAGATAGTCATCGGAAGTACCCTCGCCGCGAATAGCCGCGATGGGCAGAATCAGGTCGCCGAGCTTGGTTTTGCTCTTCAGGCCGCCGCATTTGCCCAGAAACAGCGCCGCTTTGGGCTTGATGGCCGACAGCAAATCCATGACCGTGGCAGCCATGGGCGACCCCATGCCGAAGTTGATAATCGTGATGCCGTTGGCTGTCGCCGACTGCATGGGCTTATCCAAACCGCGCACTTCCACGTCGAACTGCTCGGCGAACATGTTCACGTAATTGATAAAGTTGGTAAGCAGAATATACTGCCCAAACTCCTTGAGCGGCACGCCGGTATAGCGCGGCAGCCAGTTCTCCACTATCGCGGATTTGTCCTTCATAGGGTGGGGTTAAATAGTTGAGGGTTAAATTTTTGTTATCAGAACGTCATGCAGAGCAACGCGAAGCATCTCGCGGGCAGTCGTTGTAGTAGTAATTCAACTAGACACGCGAGATGCTTCGCGTTGCTCTGCATGACGTTCTGATGAGGGAGCGCCGTTTAAAAATAAAAAACCGTCGCACTTTCGAACGACGGTACAGCGGATGAAAAGCGGAAGCAGTGATTCCGGGCCGTACCTTTGGAGGTGATGCAAGCTCTCGACCTGCCGCCTTTCGAGTACAAACTTACAAAATCGGGCGCAAACTCCCTGATATGGGACGTATTGCGCCGCAAAAATGTGGTGCTCACGCCCGAGGAGTGGGTGCGTCAGCACGTCGTGCACTACCTCACGGGGCATTTGGGCTACCCGCGCGGCTTGCTCAGCCTGGAGCGCGGCCACGCCTACAACCAACGCCAGAAACGCACCGATATCTGCGCTTTCGGGCCCGGTGGTGCGCCGCTTTTATTGGTAGAGTGTAAGGCTGCCACGGTGCCCATCACGGCTGCCGTAGCACATCAGGTTACCACCTACAACCAAACGGTTGGGGCCCCTTTCCTGCTGCTAACCAACGGACTACAGCATTATTGCTGGTTGGTAAACTTTACTCAAAAAAGCAATCAGCGCCTGGCGGAAATACCGGCTTATGTGCAGGCGCTTGAACTGATAAGCTGAACGGTGTAGAGACGCAATACTTTGCTTCTCGTCGTTGCTGAGGTTGTTATGACTAAATTATGCGCTTCTGGTCGTTCATTGACCGCCACGACGAGACGCAAAGTATTGCGTCTCTACACCGTTTCGAGGGGTGATTATGGGCTCTGGAGCTGTTGCTCAGGCAATTTATACAACGAGTTGTCCAGCAATCCATTCGTCAGAAACTGCACGCTGGCCCGTAGCTCCTGGCCGTATTGTTGGGCTTCGACAGCGTTTTTGACCGGCGTGGGGGGCAAATTATGCCGTTGGTAAGGGTAGAGGCGTACCTGGTCATTGGCCGTTAACTCCGTGACGTAATCCCTGTGGACGAGGTAGTAGGAGCCACCCGTTAAAAACAGGGCGCGGCCGTTGGCCACTGTGTCGAATACGGAGTAGCCGAAGGGTAGCAGCTTGCCATTGGGGGGCAAACCCAGATAGTCCAGAACGGTAGCCGGCACATCGGCCTGCTGGGTGATGCGGCTTGTGTTGGCGGGGGGCAATTTTCGGCCCGGATGGAAAAGAAGAAGGGGCGTTTTGTAGCTGCCTAAGGTGTTTTGATACTCGGGTGTAAGCGTCTGTGACGTGTGATCTGCCAGTAGAATAAAGAGCGTGTTCTGGTACCAGGGCTGTTTGGCGGCCGTTTTGAAAAACTGACGGAGCGCGAAATCAGTGTAGCCGATGGAGGCATGAATGGGCAATTTGCCTGGCGTGAAGCGGTTTTTATACTTCGCCGGCACCGGAAACGGCTCGTGGGAAGTGAGCGTGAAAACGGTGGAGAAGAAAGGTTGCTTTTGCTGGTTGAGTTGCTGAGCGAAGTACTGCAAGTAAGGCTCGTCAAAGATGCCCCAATGCCCATCGTAATCAGGGCTTTCGGCTCCGCCGGGATATTCATTTAGCCCAAAATACTGCTGCACACCCACCATGCCGGCGAACGTATTAAAGCCCATTGTGCCGTTCTCAGCCCCATGAAACACCGACGTAGCGTATCCCTGCCGGCCCAGCAATTCACCCAGGCCATGCAATTCATTCGTTTGAAAATTAGACGTGATAAACGGACTTTCCATTAAAGCCGGCATACCAGCCAGCACGGCGGGCAGCGCCTCAATGGAACGTCGCCCATTGGCATAATGGTCGCGGAAAAAAAGCCCCCCAGCAGCCAACGAATCAAAGAAAGGCGTGTAGCCGCGGCCGCCGTTTTCGATGCCGGTGTACTCAGAGGAAAAGCTTTCCAGCAGCAGGATAACCACGTTGTCGCGCGGGGCGCTGGAGTCGGCGGCGGGCCTGCGAGGTGTTAACGCCTGCCGTAACTGCGCGTCAGACTGAAAATACGTGCGCCGCTCCACGGGCTGATAGCCCAGACTACGTAGAAAGGTAAAGGTGCTATTTAGGGCCAAATGTCCCAGCACCGGCGGCACCTGCACAAAGGCATGTCCCGTGCGTAAGGGCTTGAGCTGCAAGCCACCCCGAATGCCAGTCACGACCAGCGCCGCAACCAATACCACCTCCAGCATCGGCCGAATCAGGCGGCGTTGCAGTGGGCCTTTTGCCGGGCTGGGGGGCAAATCTGAAGCCGTCGGCATAGGGTAGAAATACCAGAGCAGCCCAAACACAACCACGAACGGCGGCACTAGAAACCAGTAGTGAAAAGCCAGCTGGCCCGCCTGCCGCTGAATGTCGCTGGTGATGGTGAACAGCTCGTCGGTGGTGCGCCGCCCAATGAATTTAAAGTATTGGCTGTCAATAATATTGAGCGCCATACCCGTCGCATTCAGGGTAAGATAAACGCCGCGCAAAAAGCGTTGCCAGCCTTTATCAAACCGTGGCACCAAAGACAGCAGCAGGAACGGGATGTTTAGGAGCAACAGCGCCGCTATATCGAACCGGAAGCCGTGCCAGAAAGCCCACGTTACCTCCGTGCCCGACGCTTCCCGAAACACTGCCTGATTGGCCCAGTAAAAGCCCGCGCGCAGCAGCACATACACGCCCAGCAAGAGAGCGAAACGGCGGAGCAGCAAACGCAAAAGAGAAGACGGCATTCGGTGAAACCTAATTCTGAAGCGGCTTTATGGTAAGCGCTTGGCCGTCGGGCAAGTGCTTGATTTGCTGGTATAAATCAGCTAAAAAAGCCAGGCGTTTAGGGGCAGAAACCGGCACTACGGTGGCTTTATCGGTGTCGGCGGCAATGCATACCGGCGGATACACATGTAGCAGCTGACCAGGCTCCAGCATGCCGCCCTGGTACTGCCAGCGCCGCAGCGGCTCCAGTCCCAGCGCATCGACCGGATATTTCTCAGCACCAATCAGAAAGTGCTTGAAATCAACCTCCAACGGGGCTATTTCCCCGGTTTCCGTATCAAGAAAAACGACTTCACCCTGGCGCAGCAAAAACTGATTGCCCACGCAATCCTGGGCAAACGGAATGTCATTCTTCAGGACCGTGTCGTAGGTTTTCTGCAGGGCTTGCTCGCCTTGCCACGCCTCCCGCAGCGAGTGCCAAACCGGCTCAGCGCTGCAGCCCCGAATGTGCAAGCCGCCGAAGTACGCTACCACCCCATTGTGCTTCCGCAGAAACGCCTGCAGTTCCTTGGGCAGCATGGCCAGCAGCTTGTGGTCGGTGATTGCCTCGCCGGTATAGATAATTCCTTTCATGTAGTAGCGCGAACTTTTAGTTCGCGTTTTGTTGGAGCCGCTGGCTGTAATATGAAGCGAAGCTGTGCTCGTTGCCTAATGCGTTGGGGGGCATTTTCTGCCAATTACAGCAATACGCGGAGGTCTTGCGTTGCATCGTGCGGTCAACAATGACTCAAGGCGAGGCGAAGCACCGCTTCGCGTTACATTAAAAAGCCCTCCTGACTTGGTCAGGAGGGCTTTTTAATTGTTTAAACAACAATATAGCTCTACTCCAGCCAATGAGGTTTATAGAGAAAGAACTTCGCGTGTTTTTTTCGTTGCCAATACAGTGTCAACGCTCACCAGCGGCAGGTTCCAGGCTTCGGCTACGCCTTGGTATACCACGTCGCCGTTCACCACGTTCAGGCCCAGGCGCAGGGCTGAGTCGCGGCGGCAGGCTTCCTGCCAGCCTAGGTTGGCCAGGCGCACGGCGTAGGGCAGCGTGGCGTTGGTCAAAGCCAGGGTAGAGGTATAAGGCACCGCGCCGGGCATGTTGGCCACGCAGTAGTGCACGATGTCGTCGATGATGAAGGTCGGATCTTCGTGAGTAGTAGGCTTGCAGGTTTCGATGCAGCCGCCCTGGTCCACGGCCACGTCCACGAGCACTGTGCCGGGGCGCATGGTCTTGAGCATGTCGCGGGTGATGAGGTGGGGGGCTTTTGCTCCCGGAATCAGTACTGCACCAACTACGAGGTCAACGGTTTTGATGGCTTCGCGAATGTTGTACTCGTTGGAATACTGCGTCACCACGTTCTTGGGCATGAAGTCATCAAGCTCACGCAGACGGTTCAGGTTGATATCCATGATGGTTACCTGGGCACCGAGGCCAGCAGCCACTTTCGCCGCCTGCGTACCCACGATGCCACCACCTAGTACCAGCACGTTGGCGGGCTTCACGCCGGGCACGCCGCCCAGCAGAATGCCGCGGCCTTTGAGCGGCTTCTCTAAGTACTTTGCGCCTTCCTGCGGAGCCATACGGCCGGCCACTTCGCTCATCGGAATGAGCAGGGGCAGGGCACGGTTGGGCAGCTCCACGGTCTCGTAAGCCAGGCACACCGCTTTGCGCTCAACCATGGCGTGAGTTAGCTCCTCGCCGCTGGCAAAGTGGAAGTAAGTGAACAGCAGCTGACCTTCTTTGATCAGGCTGTACTCTTCCTTAATCGGCTCCTTCACTTTCACGATCATCTCAGCCTGAGCATATACTTCCTCGATGGTAGCGAGGATCAATGCTCCGGCTTCTTTGTATTCGGCGTCCTGAAAACCACTGCCCAAGCCGGCGGTAGCCTGCACATAGATGGTGTGGTTGTGCTTGCGCAGCTCGGCTACGCCGGCGGGCGTCAGGCCCACGCGGTTTTCGTTGTTCTTGATTTCTTTCGGTACGCCGATGATCATGGCAGAGAAGTGAAGATGGGTGGAAGACGAGGGGGTGAAAACGGCCGCAAAGATAGGCAATGTGAGGGGTAGCGCGAACTTTCAGTTCGCGTATCGTTGAACAAAGATGGCTGGGGGGCATTTTTGTTCAACGATACGCGAACTGCCAAATGCTAAAGTTCGCGCTACTTAAACGGCACAGCCATTGTGCTCTCTTTTACCATGCTGGCCGCGTTCAAATCGCGCACCACATTGGCCTTGATAGTAAGCTTGGTAGTGCCCTCTACAGTGTTAGAGTTCAGCGTGGCGACATCCGTCATCTGCCCAATTTGGCGCTGGGCGTACTGCACTTCAATCACCGCGCTTTGGCCGGGCTTAATCGGTTGGGGGGCTTTTTTATAGCCTACACAGTTGCAGGGCGAAGTAATCATCCCAAGTACCAGGTCCTGCTTGCCCGTATTTTTCACCGTGAAGCGAGCAGAAGGCTGCTGCCCGGCTTCCATCTTACCGAAGTCGTGGGTGGTGCGGTCGAGCACGAGGCGCGGCGCTAACGCTTTTTGAGCAGGGGTCAGACTGGCCCTCATTTCTTCCGCGCCTACTACTGTGCCTTTGATTGTCAAGGTGGTATTGGGCGTGCTGGAATTGCTGGTGACAGTCACCGTTTTGTTGAACACGCCGGGGCGACCAGCACTGCTGTACACGGCTTTCACCACTCCTGATTTGCCGGGCAGCACAGGCGTCTTGGTCCAGTCGGGCGTGGTGCAGCCGCAGGAGGCCTGCACGCCGGCAATCACGATGGGCTGATTACCCGTGTTTTTAAACCTGAATTCGTGGGTGGCCATCGTGCCCTCGGGCACATTGCCGAAATCGTGCATCTCTTTCTCAAAGTCATTATGCCTTGGGCTTGGGCTGAAAAGCAAAGCAGCAGCAAAGCCAGGCTGAACAGGGGAGAGGCAAGGTTTTTCATAAAACGATAACGATTAGAATGTATCCCGAAGCGGTACTTCGGTCATTTGGAGTCCGAAGCACCGCTTCGGGATACACCAAAGATAGACAAAAAGCTACCGGCCTCGTAGGGGGGCTTAGGGGGCATTTAGTCGGTATCGCGCCCAAATATGTACTTTTGTGCGCCGTCCGTCGAAACCCCCAGTTCTATTGATCGGCGCTACCAGCTTTATTTCTACTCTTCTCTATGTCCACTGCCGAATCTGCACTAGCCGCCACCCTGGCCACCCTCAGCAAAGAAGACCTGCTCCACGATTATCGCCTGGGCTGGGAAAGCCGCCACGCCTCCTTGGCCGGGCGGAAGGAAGTATTCATGGGCAAGGCCAAATTTGGCATTTTTGGCGACGGCAAAGAGCTGCCTCAGCTGGCTATGGCCCGCGTGTTTCAGCCCGGCGACTTTCGCTCGGGCTACTACCGTGACCAGACCTTTATGATGGCCGCCGGCGAACTGACGTTGCAGCAGTATTTCGCTCAACTCTACGCCCACCCCGATGTAGAAGCGGAGCCCGCCACGGGTGGTCGGGCCATGAATGGCCACTTCGCCACCCGCCTGCTCGACGAAGACGGTAACTTTAAGAATCTGGCGGAGCTGAAAAACTCCTCGGCCGACGTGTCGCCGACGGCTTCGCAGATGCCGCGCTTGGTGGGCCTTGCTTATGCCTCCAAGCTGTACCGCCAAAATCCAGAGCTGCATGACCTGACCCAATTCAGCGTGAATGGTAATGAGGTGGCTTTCGGTACCATTGGCAACGCCAGCACTTCGGAGGGAATGTTTTTTGAGGCGCTGAATGCCGCCGGTGTCCTACAAATTCCGATGCTCATGTCGGTGTGGGATGACCATTATGGTATCTCCGTTCCCGCTGAATATCAGACCTGTAAACAAAGTATCAGCGCTATTCTGAGCGGCCTCCAGCGCGACGCGCCTGGTGAGCAAGGATTTGAGATTTTTGTGGTACGCGGCTGGGATTATCCTACCCTGCTCGACACGTATCAGCGGGCCGCCGACGTGTGCCGCCGCGAGCACGTGCCTGTACTCATTCACGTGACGGAAGTAACGCAGCCGCAAGGGCATAGCACATCCGGCTCGCACGAGCGCTACAAAACCAAAGACCGCCTGACCTGGGAGGAGGAGCACGACTGCCTGCTCAAAATGCGTGAGTGGCTGCTCTCCGAAGAATACGCTACCAGCGAGGAGCTTGACCAGCTGGAAAACGAAGCGAAGAACACCGTGCGCGAAGCGCGTACTGCCGCCTGGGGGGCTTTTTTCAACCCGATCAAGCAGGAACGCGACGAGGTAGTGGTATTGTTGGAAAAGCTGGTAAACGAAACCGGCCGCCAAAATACTCTGCACGAAATGGTGGAGCATTTGCAGCACGACCCCACACCCATCCGCGCCGACCTGGTGCGCACCGTTCGCAAGGCCCTGCGCTTCACCCGCGACCAGCCGCGCTCCGCCAGCCGCCGCGAGCTAACCAATTGGCTGGATCAGGCGCTGGCCGAAAACGCCGACCGCTACAATTCTTATCTCTATAGCCAAAGCGAGCAAGCAGCTCTGAACATTGCTGTTGAGCCAGTCAAATTTGCCGAAAATGCCCCCCAAGTTGATGCCCGCGAGGTGTTACAGGCTTGCTTCGATGCTAACTTCCGCCGTGACCCCACCATTTTTGCCATCGGCGAGGATGTCGGCCGCATTGGTGATGTGAACCAGGCTTTTGCCGGCTTGCAAGATAAGTTTGGGGAGTTGCGCGTGACCGATACCGGCATTCGCGAGTGCACCATTGTAGGGCAGGGCATCGGCGCGGCCATGCGCGGCCTGCGACCCATTACCGAGATTCAATACCTCGATTATTTGCTCTATGCCATCCAGATTTTGTCGGATGATGTGGCGTGCTTGCAATACCGCACCAAGGGCGGCCAAAAGGCGCCGCTTATCGTGCGCACCCGCGGGCACCGACTGGAGGGTATCTGGCACAGCGGCTCGCCCATTGGTATGATTCTGAACAGCATTCGGGGTATGCATGTGTGCGTGCCTCGCAACATGACCCAGGCTGCCGGCTTCTATAATACTTTGTTGCGCAGCGATGAGCCAGCCTTGGTTATTGAACCGCTGAACGGTTACCGTCTGAAGGAGCGCATTCCGCAGAACGTAGGCGAGTTTACGTTGCCGCTTGGAGTGCCCGAAGTATTGCAGGCCGGCACCGACGTGACCATCGTAACCTATGGCTCTATGTGCCGAATCGTGCTGGATGCGGCCAAGCAATTGAGCGAAGTGGGTATCTCGGTGGAGGTGATAGACGTGCAAACGCTGCTGCCTTTCGACTTGCAGCATGTTATTGCCGACAGCATCCGCAAAACCAGCCGCGTGCTTTTCGCTGATGAAGATGTGCCCGGCGGCGCCACGGCTTATATAATGCAGCACGTGCTCGACGATCAGCAGGCCTACCGCTTGCTCGATTCGCAGCCGCGGTGCCTCGCGGCCCAGCCCCACCGCCCGCCCTACGGCTCCGATGGCGACTACTTCAGCAAGCCCAACGCCGAAGACGTATTCGATACCGTGTACGAGATAATGCAAGATTCTGACCCTAAGCGTTTCCCGTCAATTTATTGAACAATTGGGCTACCATGAAAAACCCCGACTGGTACATGTCCGGTCGGGGTTTCTTATCTCTTTGCAACGATCAAAATCTGCTTAACGCGGAATGGTAATGGGATCAGTAGTGATGGTGTTGCTTTGATTCAGGGCGCGGTCTAAGATAGATACATTAAACCGCACCGTTTGACCGGGGGCGAAGGGCGAACCCACGTAGAAATCGTAGGTGAAGTTTAAATCGCCGCGCAGTGGCGCTTCGCGGGCGTCCGTAGTCAGTGGCGGATAGGTACTGTTATAGTTGAAGCTGGGATCGGGAAGCTCCAATTCTACAAACTCGTTTTGAGCGTTGCGGATGAAAGGCGTGAGATAATAATTGTTGTAGAATGGGTTGGGCACTCCATTTTTAATCCGAGCCCAGGGAGATTCAGCAGTTTTGTCTGCCTCATTAAGACCCAAGTCGCCGTCGCCATCCCGAAAGCTGACGGTAATAATTACTCTATCGAAAGTGCCGCTCGCATCAGAGATACGCTGTGTGGTAATGCGCTCGAAATCAATGGTAGGCGTTTCGGGATAATCCGGCGGCTCCAGGCACGAGGATACTGTCAGGCCCGTGAGCAGGAGTAGGGCGCCCATCCGAAGAGTACGAAGTAGGTTCATATAGAAGAAAAAAGACAGGTCGAACGCGGCCTTTTCAGCCAGAACGGAAGATACAACTTCTCAACGAAGACGTGCTGCGTTTGTTATACCTAGCTTTTAACCCCACTGTTTTGCAATGAGTTTCCGTGATGAGCACCTGCGTGCTTTGCCTACCATATCGGCTGCCAGTTTTGAGGAAAAAGCTCTGCGCCTATTCCAGCATCAGGCCCAAAATTGCCCCCCATACCGCGACTACCTCGCCGCACTGGGACGCAACCCAAGCGCAGTTAAAACGCTGACCGATATTCCTTTTCTGCCCATCGAGTTCTTCAAAACGCACGAAGTACGCACCGCCCCCGCCGATTGGGCGCCGCAAGAAACCTTCCTGAGCAGTGGCACCACCCAGCAGCAGCGGAGCCGCCACCTCCTGCGCGACCCTGCACTGTACAGGCAGAATGCCGCCCGCATTTTTGAGCAAACCTATGGTCCGCTGACCAGCTGGATTTTCTTAGCGTTGTTGCCGTCGTACCTGGAGCAAGGTCAGTCGTCGCTGGTGGCTATGGTTGAATACTTTGCTAAAGCGTCGGGTCAAACTCAGCCCGCGTTTTTCCTGCACGACCATGCGGCTTTGTTGCAGGCTTTGGCCACCGCCAAGCGCGACGCCAGCCGCCAAGTATTGCTTTTGGGTGTGTCGTATGCTTTACTCGATCTGGTAGCTGCCTACACGGGTGCGCCGGAGCTATTGGGACTCACGGTATTGGAAACCGGCGGTATGAAAGGTCGGCGCCGCGAGATGATTCGAGAGGAGCTGCACGCCGAGCTACAAACCGCCTTTGGGTCCGAAGGTATTCACTCCGAGTATGGCATGACGGAGCTACTGTCGCAAGCTTACAGCACGGGCAACGGACGCTTTTTTTGCCCCCCAGGCCTCCGTATTCTGCTACGCGAACCATCTGATCCTTTCTCCGCCGACTCCAAGCGTCCCGCAGGTGCTATCAACGTTATTGATCTGGCAAATATTGACTCCTGCGCCTTTATCGAAACCAAAGACTTAGCGCGTCAATATTCTGATGGCTCGTTTGAGGTGTTGGGGCGGCTGGATAATTCGGATGTGCGCGGCTGCAATCAGATGGTGTAGGCAACGATTGGCCTCAACCCCTAGCCCCTTCTCCCGAAGAGAAGGGGGATTAGTTTATGGCTCATATTTTCTAGAGAACTAGAGTTAGTCCCCCTTCTCTTCGGGAGAAGGGGCTAGGGGTTGAGGCAGCTACTTGCCGGAGTACATTTTAGCATCAGCTTCCGTAATCACGTCGTCGCTCATAATTACGAGGCGCTCTACTACGTTGCGCAGCTCGCGGATATTGCCGCGCCAGTCGAGGCTTTTTAAGTAGGCAAGGGCTTCAGGAGCGACGATTTTGGGCTTGTTGCCATAGTCGCGGGCAATGTCGTCGAGGAACTTCTGCACCAGGTCACCAATGTCTTCGCGGCGGTCATTGAGGGGCGGCACCTGAATAAGAATAACCGAGAGGCGGTGATACAAGTCTTCGCGGAAGTTGCGCTCCGCAATTTCCTGTTGGAGGTTTTTGTTGGTAGCGGCCAATACGCGCACGTCCACCGTTATTTCCTTTTCGCCGCCTACGCGGGTGATTTTGTTTTCCTGCAAAGCCCGCAACACTTTGGCTTGAGCTGAAAGGCTCATATCACCAATTTCGTCCAGAAAGAGCGTACCGCCGTGGGCTTGCTCAAACTTGCCAATGCGCTGCTTCACAGCCGATGTAAACGAGCCTTTTTCGTGACCAAATAGCTCACTTTCAATCAGCTCCGAGGGAATAGCGGCGCAGTTCACCTCGATCATTGGTCCGTTGGCGCGGTTGCTTTGCTCGTGCAGCTGCCGGGCTACCATTTCCTTACCAGCACCATTGGGGCCGGTGATGAGCACGCGGGCATCGGTAGGGGCCACTTTCGCAATGGCCTTGCGCACCTGCTCCAGAGCCGGCGAGTTGCCGACCATCTCGGAGCTTTTGGCGATTTTCTTTTTGAGCGTCTTAGTTTCGGTTACCAGCTTCGTGCGGTCGAGGGCGTTGCGCACGGTCACCAGGAGGCGGTTCAGGTCTGGTGGCTTTTGTAAGAAATCGTAGGCTCCTTTTTTGGTGGCATCTACGGCGGTGTCGATGCTGCCGTGGGCCGAAATCATAATAAAAGCGGCATCGGGAGCCAACTCCTGGGCGCGGCTGAGTACTTCCAGCCCATCCATTTTGGGCATTTTGATGTCGCAGAGCACGACGTCGTACTTGTTCTTGATGAGCATATCCAGGCCAGACGGGCCATCCTCCGCCTGATCGACGGCGTAGCTTTCGTACTCCAGAATTTCCTTTAGCGTATTACGAATCGACTTCTCATCGTCGATAATGAGGATTTTGGGCATAAGCTGAGAACAGAATAGATTAATACTAAGGGAGTAGCGAAGGTAACGAAAAGCATTACCCGTTTAGTGAGTAAAGTTATTGAAGGATTCAATGAGGAAAGAACACAATACACATGAAAAATTGTAATTATTTAATTTTCAGGAGCCTGCCGGCAGAATTTGCCTCCCAGCTGGCTTAAAAACAAAATCGGTCGTCGCAACCGAAGCTACGACGACCGATGATGCCATGGTGATGAGTCTGTAAGCCGGGTTTTGTCCGCCAGGCCCGCAGGCTCGGCGTCTCCACCATTTATCTAGGCCAGTCGTTGCCGAAAGGCTCCATCAACCTACCCACGGACGCCGGACGAGCCGCCCGGTGCCGCCGGTTGCCCGGCCGCGTGCCCGCTTATTTGGTCTTTCAACCCCTGAGGTTTACCCAGCCGACCCGGTCGCCCGGCCGCTGGTGCGCTCTTACCGCACCTTTTCACCCTTACCCGGCGGTGAGTGGTGAAATGGTGAACTTGTGAGTTTATCGTTCCGCTTGCGCGATCTGAACATCAAACTCACCATTTCACCACTCACCATTTCACCGTCTGGCGGTAATTCTCTGTGGCACTGGCTGTCTGAGCCTTACGGCCCATCCTTCCCGTTAGGAAGCAGGGTGCTCTGCGTTGCCCGGACTTTCCTCGCCGCCCGAAGGCGCCGCGGTGGAGCGACTCATCACGAAGGCAAAGGTAACTGTTTCCAAGGATGTAGCCTGAACGGCTGGGTTGACAAAAAAGAAGTAGAGGCAGCTACCGCCGCTCCTGCCAGCGCCGTTCATTGCTCCGTCTGGATGCTGGGAGAAGCCAGTTATTATTAGCTGTTAAAAATGGACAATGGCTGTATCCTATATACCGTCCGTTTTACCTTATATAGTACATAGATTTCTTTATATGTCACAAACATTGCATTTTTTCCTAATTCAGCTTTAAAGTATGATTGGAGCTCGATTTCAGGACCCAATTTGGGGTAAGCTAGGTCCAATTTGCCCCCAAGTATGTAAGGTTAAGTTGCATACGGTTTTTGAATTGCTACATTACCCAAACAAACACCCCACCGAGCGCTGCCGAACCCTCCGTTTTAGGACTTCAATAGTAACCGGCGAACTACTGTTTTTTTCACCCATCATATTTTTCCAAAAGCATGCAGATAAACCAATTACATCCGCGTCTTTCTTTTTGGGTAATGAGCGCTTCGCTCGTAGCTGCTTCGGCCGTTTTTACCGCTTGTTCCGACAATGCAATTGATGCCGCCGATCCGTCGGTAGCCCAGATCAGTGCCGACGCCAAAGCCGCCGACGACCTGATTGACGGTCAGTATATTGTGGTACTGAAAGATGGCTCGGTAGATACCGGCAGCGAAGGTTCGTACGACGCGAAAGTGAAAAAAGTAAAAGACGCCGGACAGAAGCTGCTGAAGGCGCGCGGTATGAAAGCGGAGAAAGTAGGCCAGGCTTATGGTCATGCTCTGAAAGGTTTCGTAGCTGAGTTGACCGCCGAGGAAGCCGCTGAACTGCGGAAAGATGGCGGCGTGGCTTACGTGGAGCAGGACCGGATTATCTCGCTCGGCAAGCCTAGTGGTGGCGGCTCGACTACCCAGCCCGCCCAAACCACGCCCTACGGTATCGCCCGCGTCGGTACTACCAGTGGCGTTGGCATTGGTCGTACGGCCTGGGTTATCGACACGGGCATCGACCTGGACCACCCCGATTTGACAGTAGATGTGGCCCGCAGCAAGTCCTTCCTGAGCAGCACCAGCGGTAGAGGCTACGCCTCGGCTGATGATGGCAACGGCCACGGCACCCACGTAGCCGGCACCATTGCCGCCAAGGATAACTCCATCGGCGTGGTAGGCGTAGCGGCGGGTGCAACTGTCGTGGCCGTGCGTGTACTGGACTCACGCGGTAGCGGCTCCAACTCGGGCGTAATTGCCGGCGTTGACTACGTAGGTGCAACCGGTAAAGCCGGCGATGTAGCTAACATGAGCCTGGGCGGCGGTGTGTCTACTGCCCTTGATAATGCGGTGTTGAACGCCTCACAGGGTGGAGTACTCTTCGCCTTGGCGGCTGGCAACGAAACCGACAACGCTAACAATCACTCACCTGCGCGGGTGAATGGAGCCAATATCTTCACGGTCTCGGCCATGGACATCTCCGACTCGTGGGCTTCGTTCTCCAACTTCGGCAACCCGCCAGTGGATTACTGTATGCCCGGCGTCGGTATTAAGTCTACTTGGCTGAGTGGGGGCTACAACACCATCAGCGGCACCTCGATGGCCACGCCGCACATGGCTGGCGTACTTCTCGTGAAGGGTAAGACCTTTACAACCAGCGGCGCCGTGAAAAGCGACCCCGATAACAATCCGGATCCAATTGCTCACTTGTAGAAGTAAGTGCTTATATTAAAAAAAGGCTGCCTGTACAGGCAGCCTTTTTTTGTGAAGCTCAGAACGGATGTTTGATACTTAATTGATTGAATCGCTTAAGCAGAGAATTACTTCAGGCGCACCAGCGTGGCGCCATAGCCAAACTTCTCTTTCTGTGCATCTTCAAAGAATTTGATGTCGCGGTTACGGCTCAGGCTCTTGTGAATTTCTTTCCGTAAAGTGCCGTTGCCGGTACCGTGAATAAACACGATTTCGTGCATATTGGTGGCCAGGGCGCGGCTCAGCGCATCCTCAAAGGCATCGAGCTGCAGGCGCAGGATGGCGGTATTGGTGAGCGGCGGGTCGAGGGCTACGGCGTCGGGGTTGAGCTGTTCGAGATGCAGATCAACTTCGTGCGGGGGCGGCAGAATGGTTTTGGCCGGCTCCGGGATAGGAGCCACGGCCGCGGGCTTCGCGGGCGCATTGCCGGTAAGCTGTGCCTGTAGCGTTTCAGCTAGTTTCGCGGGGGCTACGGGCGCGGCCGGCTTTTCATCGAGCTGAAAGAGGTAGGCTTCTTTCTGCAAAACAGGCGCCGGCTGGCGACTGGTATAGAAGCTGTTGGCTCGAAAAGAGAGACGCTTGGTGAGCAGCTCAAACGCCGTGTCGCCGTTCAGGCGGTGGGGCAAAAGCTGCACCACGGCGGCGGGCCACTGCTCAAAATCCTTCAGATGCAGATGAGCCAAAGGCTTGCTTACGGCTTTGGGCCCAAGCTTATCCGAGAGCAGGCCCCGATAGTGCTCGTCGCGCTCCTCCCCATACGTGAATAGCAAATCGGTATCGGTGTTGTTGATGAGCTGCACGGCCAGCAGCTCCGGCGACTGGTGACTGAGCGCCAGATACAGTCCTTTCTGCGCCTTGGGCAGCTCCGATTTCGGACCTTTATCTGCCTTTTTGCCCCCCAAAGTATTGCTGGCAGGCGCGTCAGGTTTCTGGGGGGCAAAACTGGGCCGGGGGGCGCTGGCGGCGGCTTGGCGCTCGGCAGCCACAGAAGCGGCGCTTTGTCCAAAAGCTTTCTGCTCCTCGGCGGCCACTACCACTACTTCGCGGCGCAGCACCGGAATCGTAAAGTCATTATCGATGGCGACTTCTACCAAGTCGTTGGCGAGCAGGCGGGTAATGATGCCTTCCTCGCGGCCCGTAAGCAGGCGTACTCGGTCTCCTACGTTCATATTTGGGGTGTTTTGGTGTTGAGATGGAATAAAAGGCTGGCCCGCGCAAGGTAGGCAGAAAGACTGCCGCCGTGCCAGTAGGTATTAGCCAGGAAAAGACATACAGTTTCTAACAACTAATTCAGCCATCAAAGTCCATAAGATTTCACTAAACACTTATTGCTTGACAGTCAGCTTTTAAGCCGTGTTTAATAATACAGCCCGTGCAACACGAAACCGCGCCGTGAGTTGTACTCTAAAGCGGGGGCGGGCAAGTGGAAAATGCTGGCCACGTAGAACACGCGCTTCAGGAGTTTGCTGCGCGTAGGGATGCGCAGCAGGTTTATATCAAGGCTCAGGTAGTACTGCCGGTAGTCATTCAGGCCCAGGGCCGCGTTGGCGGCGGGGTCGTTATACACCATTTGCTGAGCGCCGTAGCCCACGGCAGGTTGCAGCCACTTGGGCCATCTGCTTTCCTGCGGCAGCCACGCCGCTACGTCGGCGCAAAGCCAGTAGGTGTGGCCGTTATAGTCCTTCAGGTGCTGCTCGGCCAGGCTCTTGCCCAGCACGTTAGGCCGCAGCGCGGCGTAGCGGGTAGTGCGGAAGGAGTATTTAGGCATGATGCGAACTTCATTCCAGGCCAGCTGCTGGGCAATAAGTCCGGCTGAACCCAGAAAATTGGCCCCCAGATCATAGGCCGAAGCGCCATAGGCTGGGTCGCGCCCATCGAGCAGCTCCAGGGGGCTCTGAAGCAGGAAGCCCACAAAGCCACCGTACCAGAGCGCCTTCCGGTCGGGGACGCCGGCCCAGCGCAGCATGTCTACGGCGCCGCGGCTCTCATGAAAAGCCCCCAGAAGTGCCCCGCCTTGTCCAGCTGTTTCCACTCGTGGCTGTCATCGAACCAATGAAGGGAAGTCCGCTCGCCAGTGTACCAGCCTTTGCTCAACCCATACACGAGGCCCGTGTAGCTTAGGGCCAGCCCACCGGCCAAAATGGGCAGCCGGTGGTTCAACCGGGCTGTGTCGGCGGGTGGAGTAGGGCGGCGCAGTACAACAGGACCAGAGGTGACTAAAGCCGTATCGACGTTGCTTTGCGCCTGGGAAATGGCTGGCAATAAACAGCTTGTGACGAACAGGGGCACGAAGCGCCACCGGACTTTTATATAAAAACGAAAGGAAAGCGTCATGCGGAAGCTGATGACCGCGAAGGCCGTAACGGTCAAAGCTACAAACAAATGTCGTCGGCTACGGGTAAAGCTAAACTGTTCATTTTGTACCTTTATTCTTCTTGCTTATCAATGCTTAGTGAAACGGCGCTGTGCGCTGTTAGGCTTTCTGGCTTTCCCACCATCAACCCACTTTCAATGAAAACACTTCGACTTTTATGTAGCCTGCTCGCGCTACTGACGGGGCTGCCCGCAGCGTATGCTCAGGTTACAACCCAACCGGCTGTCTTTCTGGCCTCTGAGCCCGTGACTATCACCTTTAATGCTACAGAGGGCAACGGTGAGCTGGCCAATTTTACGGGCGACGTCTACATCTGGACGGGCGTCGTGATTGACAGTCCCACCGGCACCACCTGGACCAATGTCAAAAGCCCGACTTTCAACCAAGCCGATCCTGCGGCTAAAATGACGCGCTCGGCCACCAACCCCAATATCTACACGATTACCTTCACGCCCAACACGTTCTACCCCATTCCGGCCGGGACTACTATTTACCGGCTGGGTATGATTTTCAAGAACGCCGACGGTAGTCGGGTAGGCCGCGGGCCCAGCGGCGACATTTATGTTAACGTCGCGCAGAACCGCTTCAATCTGCGCTTTACGGCTCCCACCGGGCCGGGCAGTAATTTCTTCGTGCTCAATACGCCAACCACTGTTACGGGCAGCTCCATTGTGCCGGCCACGCTGGCTTTGTTCCTGAATGGCGTGCAGCTGGGTGCCTCCGAACCCAACGCGACTACCATCACCAGAACGGTAACGCTGACCGCGCCAGGAGCCAATACTATCCGCCTCACCGCTACGGATGCTACTGGCACAGCGGAAACCCTGCTGGCCGTGCAAAGCCGCGAAGCAATTGCCGTGGCGCCGCTGCCGGTAGGAGCCAAGAAAGATGGTGTAACGTATTTGAATGGCGGCAGCTCCGTAATATTGAGCCTGACGGCTCCGAACAAGCAATTTGTTTACGCCATCGGCGACTTCAACGACTGGCAGTCTACCGCGGCGTCGGCCATGAAGCGCACGCCCGTCAGTGCCACCGACAACGCGCCCGATAACAGCAGCAATGGCCGCTGGTGGATTCAGCTTGATAACCTCACGCCCGGCCGCGAATACACGTATCAGTACCTGGTAGATGGTGCCCTGCGCGTGTCCGATCCTTACACCCAAAAGGTACTTGATCCTAACAACGACCAAACGATTCCGGCAGTAACATATCCTGCGGCCCTGTTGCAGTACCCGACCGGCAAAACCACCGGTATCGTTTCTACTTTCCAATCGGGGCAGGCAGAATACCAGTGGCAGGTTACCAATTTCCAGAAGCCCAAGCGTACAGATTTGGTAGTGTATGAGCTGCTGGTGCGCGACTTCATTGCCCGCCACGACTACAAAACGTTGACGGATACGCTTACTTACCTGCAACGCCTGGGCGTAAATACCATTGAGCTGATGCCCATCAATGAGTTTGAGGGCAATGAAAGCTGGGGCTACAACCCCTCCTTCTACTTCACCCCCGACAAATACTACGGCACCAAAGATGACTTGAAGCGCTTCGTGGACGAGTGCCACAGGCGCGGCATGGCGGTCGTCATCGACATGGTGCTCAACCACTCGTTCGGCCAGTCGCCGATGGTGCAGATGTATTTTGCTGATGGTGCGCCCACGGCCGAAAGTCCGTGGTTCAACCGGGCCGCAACCCATCCCTTCAACGTGGGCTACGACTTCAACCACGAAAGCCCTTTCACGAAGTACTTTGTGGAGCGTGTGAATGAGTTTTGGATACAGGAGTACCATATCGACGGTTACCGCTACGACTTATCGAAGGGCTTCACCCAACGCAATACGCCCAATGATGTAGGTGCCTGGGGCCGCCGCGACGATTCGCGCATTGCTATCTGGAAAAACATCTACGACCAGCTGCGGGGCCTTGACCCAACCTTCTACTGCATTCTGGAGCACCTCAGCGACAACGACGAGGAGAAGATTCTGGCCGACTACGGCATGATGCTGTGGGGCAACCAGAACGGCAGCTACATCAATGCCGTGCGCGGCCAAAGCAACAGCTCCGACTTCAGTGGTGGCTACTACGTTAATCGGGGCTGGCTGCAACCGCACCTCATTACCTACATGGAAAGCCATGATGAGGAGCGCCTGATGGTGCGGGCTTTAGCCGATGGAGTTCAGACTGGTGCAACGCCCGGCTACAACGTACGCGACGTGAACACGGCCCTGTCCCGCATGGGGCAAGCCGCTGCTTTCTTCTTCACGGTGCCCGGCCCCAAGATGATCTGGCAGTTTGGCGAGCTGGGCTACGACGTGAGCATCAATGAAAACGGCCGTACCGGCAATAAGCCCATTCGGTGGGAGTACCAGCAAAATCCCGCCCGCCGCAACCTTTACAACGTGTATCGTAGCCTGATTGAGCTGAAAATAACTCAGCCCGTATTTGAGAACCCCGCTACCTACACGCAAAGCCTGAGTGGTTTCTCCAAACGGATAAACCTGTCTGATGCCGATCTGAGCGTAACAGTCATTGGCAACTTCGGTATTACGCCGGCGGCCGTAGCACCTAACTTCCAGAGCGCTGGCACTTGGTACAGCTACCTGTCCGACGCCACGCTCAACGTGAGCGCCGCCGATGTAAATATGCCTATCACGCTAGGCCCTGGCGAGTACCGCGTATACACATCCAGAAAAATCAACCGGCCGGCGGGCGTGGTGCTATCGGCTAAGCGTAAGCAGGAAGTAGTGCTGAACCTGACCGCTGCCCCCAATCCGGCAGCGGCTACCGCTACCCTGCGCTACGAACTGAAGACGGCCGCCCCGGTTACGGTGACTATTACCAACCTGCTCGGTGCCAATGTGCGCACGCTCCCAGCCACGCCGCGCCAAGCGGTTGGGTCCCACGAGCTGCCCGTGTCGCTGGCCGGCTTAGCCAATGGCGTGTACCTGGTGCGTGTGAGTACCGGCGAACAAATCCAAACCACTCGCTTGGTAGTTCAACATTAAAAAGGCCCCCCTGTGAACAAAAAAGAGCGACCCTGCTGGCAGGGTCGCTCTTTTTTGTTGGGTAGTGAGTCGGGAAAGCAAAGGCAACACATCAGCCTGCTGTTTGCTTATAGTTATAGTGTTACCCTTTTTTGGTGAGGATGGTGTGATAGTCTACCAAGTCATCGATAGGGGAGCGGATGATTTTGCCCACTTCCATATCATGGCTTTTGGCTACCTGAATCAGCGCATCGCGGAAGTTATAGCCCACCGAGCCAATGCAGTTGAAGGTGTAATCCTGATAGTTGGGATACTTTGTTACCAAGTTATCAAAGAAAGCCTTGAACCCGTCCAGCACTATTTCGCGGCAGTAGCTTACGTTGTTGTGGTCGTAGGCGTACTTGGCGAAGCTGGCCAGAAAGCGGTTGGGCAAGGGCTGATTATAGAGCCGATCCAAAATTTCGTCGCGGGTAAGTCCGTACGTTTCGCGGAAGTTCTCCTGCAAGCCGTCGGGCAGAAAACCGCGCAGATAGTCGCGGAGGAGGCGCTTTCCTATATAAGAGCCACTGCCTTCATCACCCAGGAAATACCCCAGCGAGTCGACATTCATGGCTACTTCTTTACCATCGTAGATGCAGGAATTGGTGCCCGTACCCAGAATGGCCGCAAAACCGGGCTTGGTGCCCAGCAGCGCCCGTGCAGCAGCCAGCAAATCGTGGTCTACTACCACTTTCGCTTTGGTAAATACCGCCCGCATAGCTGCCGCTACTATCTCCGCTTTTTTGGCCGACGAAATACCCGCGCCGTAGTAATGCACTTCCTCTACTTTCTCCAGCTCCAGCGTGTCGGGCAAGTTTTTCTGTAGGGAGGCTTGAATGCCCGCAGTATCAATAAAGTCGGGGTTGTAGCCCTCTGTATTGAAGTTGATGCGTGCACCCGCGTCGTCAATGAGGCACCAGTTGGTTTTGGTGGAGCCGCCGTCGGCAATAATGATCATAGGAGAAGTAGTCTGAAGAACGGATGGGAAGATCGGGCAATGGGCTGGCTGCTCTCGCTATGCTTGTAGCAGCCAAAGCGAAGCACGGAAAAGAATTTGGTAGATAAAAGCTTTACGCTTAGATAGCGTGTTCTGACGGATAATTCGCTGGGGGCTTTTTTGCAGAAAAAGCCCCCAGCGAATTATCCGGTCAATTGGTATAACAGGCAAACAGGAAAACAAAAAAGGCCACTGCAACGCAGTAGCCTTTTAAGAATGATAAAATAAATCAAGCTTCGCTTAGTTCTTCTTCAAAGTATAGCCGAAGTTACCGGCTCCTTTGCTCAAATCCAGCGTGATGGTGTAGTTGCCAGCACTAGGTACCTTGATGTTATCAGCATTAACTTCGAGTAAGCCATCAGCACCTTTGTCACCGTAGTTCAGGTCCCAGGCATTGTTAGCGCGGAACTTGATTTCACCACCATCGGAGAGAGCTGTAGTAATAGTCCAAACGCCTTTTGCAGCATCGAAGGTCAAAGGGGTTTCATTGTCCCAACCTTTTACGGTGCCCGAACCAATAACAGCCCAAGTAGTCTTGGTAAGCGTATAGGTGTTGGCGGTCAGGCTGGCTTTAATTTGATAATAGCCTGGGCTTGGCACCGTGATGTTGTCACCGGGTGAAACCAGTGTACCCGTAATGACACCATTCGCAGCAGTGGTGCTTGTTCCCTTGCCAAAAATGCCTTTATCCCAAGCTGGAGCATCCGTTAGCTTAAACTCAAGCTTGCCAGCTTCGGCGAAATTAATGTAGCCTTCAAAGGTTTTTGTATTGGCCCTGTCGCCGGAAGCGATAACAGGTGCCTTATCCGGGGCCCAGCCCTGGTAAGCGCCTGGAACCCAAAGTGAAGGATAAACAATAGCAGCGTTTGCATTGTAAGGCGTACCAGCTAGCGTCGTTACGGGCGAGTATTTAGCTAAGGCATCAGCCGTTGGGCTTTTGCCCAGAAAAGCTTTTGCCCGAACCTCTAACTCGATAGGCGCATACGTTTTGGTCGTCTCATTAAACACCGCGCCCTTCTCGATCATCAGATCGTTAATCTCCTTCACAGTGAACGTTTTAGTTAAAGCTCCGCCGGTTTCGTAAGGTTTAGCAGACTTAAACTCGTTGCCTTTTTTATCAATTTCCAAGGTATAGGAAACTACTTCGCCCTGATAGCCAAACGAAACAGGTGTCCAGGAGTAGA
Source organism: Hymenobacter sp. R533113 (assembly GCF_056835965.1). Classification (NCBI taxonomy): domain Bacteria; kingdom Pseudomonadati; phylum Bacteroidota; class Cytophagia; order Cytophagales; family Hymenobacteraceae; genus Hymenobacter; species Hymenobacter sp. R533113. The sequence continues at coordinate 235,077 of NZ_JAKWBD010000016.1, read as the reverse complement.
CCACATAGGTCTTACCCGCGTCATCTAGTGTTAGGGGTACGTTGGTAGTAACGGTAGAGAGCATCGTCTCTCGGCCGGGCTTTGCTACTACCTGCTCTTCATCCTTTTCGCAGGAAGAGAGCAGCATAACGGCCGTGCAAAGCCCCAAAATTTGGGTAAGCCAGTTTTTCATCTGTATGTGGAGTAAAATTTTGAAAAATTGAAACCGAATACCCAGGATTAAATAAATAGTGGGCTTTCAATCCCAGGTATTCGGTTAAGAACTATGTTGGAACGCTTAGTAACCTGGGTTCTGCTTCAGCGTGGGATTAGCAGTGAGGTCGGAGGATGGGATGGGGTAGAGATTTAGCGCCTCAGACACCGGGCGTCCTTGTAGCACACCACCTTTCCAGGGCCAGTTGTACGTCACGTTCGTGCCGCCAAAGCGGCCGAAGCGAATCAGGTCGGTACGGCGGTAACACTCCATATATAACTCACGAGCGCGCTCATCCAACAGAAAGTCCAACGTCAGCTGATTAGCGGTAATAGTCGAAGCTTTGGCCCGTTGCCGCACGCGGTTCACGTAAGTAAGAGCCTCAGCGGAACTGCCGGCTCCGCCACGTACTACGGCCTCCGCATACATCAAATACACGTCGCCGAGGCGGAACATGGGGAAGTCGGTATCCGGGTGGTCGCCACCGGTATCGGAGCCTTTCACACCGGTTGAGCTTACGTTGCGGTATTTCTGGAGCGCATAGCCGTCGGTGAAGGTGAAGATATCAGTGTTCTCGCGCTTCTGACCTTCTGTTACGAAGTTGCGGGCACGGTCGTCATTAGCACCCGTCAGGTCCGTAAATTTGTCGGCAAGCGTTGACTTAGCCCGGTAGCCCGACCAGCCCCCGTTGATGCCGTAAGCAGCGGGGTTCATATCGCCACCCACTCCGGCGTGCACCAGGAAGGTCATACCACCAAAGGTCTTGGTTCGCAGACCATCGAAGGTGATGGGGAAGATAATTTCGGAAGCGGCTATTGTGTTATTATTGGTTACAAACAGATTGTTATACACCGGCGTTAAAGAATAGCCAGCGTCGATAACCCTCTTAGAATAAGTCGCGGCCTCCGTAAACTTAGGCTGTCCGGTATACACTTGGGCGTTCAGATAAAGCTTAGCCAATAAAGTCTGAGCAGCACCCCGGTCAGCCCGACCATACTGATTTTGACGGGCGGCTACCAACTCAGGCTCAATAGCCAGCAATTCCGACTCTATGTAGTTAAACAATTCAGCCCGCGTCGCTTGCTTAGGCAGGAAAGCGCCTACTTGGTCGGTCTCGGTTACGAAAGGCACATTGCCAAACATATCAAGCGCATGGAAATAGCTTAGCGCACGCAGAAAGCGAGCCTCAGCCCGGTATTGCTTCACAGTTGTTAATAAAGGGTCCGTAACGCCGCGCCCGCCCAGCTTATCATCCGTGGTTTCGCGGATATACTCGTTGCAAATCGTGATCTGATAGAAAAGACGGTTGTACATGGTGCGTACAAATGAGTTGCTCGCCGTCCAGGTCAAGCGGTTAAGCTCGGGCAGGTCGCCGTCGTTCCAGGCAATGATGGCCTCATCGGTCGGCAGCTCCTGCGTAAACCAATACATGCGCAGGTAAGGCGAAGTACCTTCATCAAATCCGCGCAAGTCAGCATTGCCAGAGGGACCTTGCTGACCACTAACCGCCAAGCCAGCATAAAGCTTGGCCAAAACGGCTTCGTAATTAGCGGGGTCATTATAGACTACCGCGGAGGTAGGGTCAAACTCAGGCTCCCGGTCCAAGTCATTCACGCAAGACGAGACGCCGAGCGTGGAGGTGGTAACGGCCAGGGCTACCAAGCTTCGTATGAGTAACTTTTTCATTTTTTTGAGACGTACGAACAAATTAGAAACCCAGATTTAAACCAACCGTGAACGTGCGCGGACGGGGATAAAAGTTGCGGTCGATACCATTGAAAATCTCGGGATCAAGCCCTTTGTAATCGCTGATAACAAATACGTTCTGAACAGCGAAGGTCAGGCCAAAGTTTAATTTCTCGTTGAAGAATTGCCCCCCATTATAGCCCAGCGTAACGTTGTCCATACGCAGGAACGAGGCATTCTCCACGTAGTAATCAGAGAAGTACTGGTTATTGACAAAATTCGTCTCCAAGGCATTCGTAGATACGTTGCCCAGGAAGTTGTTCGGATCAAACAGGCCGCGGTAAGTGCCCCGATCCGAGTTCACGTTGTTGTACACGTAGTTGTCGAGGTAGCTACGCATCGTGAAGGCCAGATTGAACTTCTGATAAGAGAGGTTGGAACTGAAGCCCAGCGTGGTTTTGGGGTTTGAGGACTTGTAGCGATACTTGTCCAGGTCTGTTACCTGGCCATCCCCGTTCAGGTCGGCGTATACGCCTTCCAGCGGCGCTCCATCAGCATTGTACACCTGCTTGAATACGTAGTAAGAGTTGGATGGGAAGCCAACCGAGTTGATCTGCACGTTGTTGCCGGTACCGCCAGCAATGCCACCAATTAAATAACCCGGGAAGTTAGGATCAACGACATCGTTCAGGCCGGTAATCTCATTCTCATTGTAAGCCGCGTTGAAATTAACGCTCCAGTTAACGTTCTCTGAGCGAATCGGCACCACGTTCAGCGCCACTTCAATACCACGGTTTTCTAAAGTGCCGATGTTGCGGGCAAATTCATTGATCAGGTTAGAGCCTGCCGGTAGCGCCACTACGGCCAGCAAATCCTTGGTATTACGCTGATATACGTCAATCGAGCCGGAGAGGCGGCCGTCCAATACGCCGTAGTCAATACCAGCATTATATGTGGTTGTTTCTTCCCATTTCAAATCTCTGTTGTAGCCTTCAGGCCGCAACGTAGAGACGAAGCGGGGCGTCCCATCAGCATTATAGCCCACCTGAATCTGGGTGTTTAAGTCACCCTCAGTATAGCGGGCCAAGAAAGGATAATTGCCTACTCCTTGTATGCCTGTACCGCCCGCATTCTCTAAATCCTGCTGGCCAGTGATACCGTAACCGGCGCGCAGTTTTAACTGAGTTAACGCAGTTACATCTTTCAGGAAGGACTCATCCTTGATGCTCCAGGCCAATCCTACAGCCGGGAAATAACCAAACTGGTTATCATCAACAAAGCGGGAAGTGCCATCAGAACGTAGGGTGGCAGTTGCGGTATAGCGGTCCTTTAGATTATAGATGGCCCGACCAAAGAAAGATACCAGCGTATACTGCGTCCGGAAGGGAAGGGAAGGGAGCAGGAGCAAATTCGGTTCCGTCGGCTCGGAAATCAGCAAAGCGAGGCTCTTCGCGGATAAAATCCTGGTAAGAATAGCCCCCGTGAGGTCGAGGCGGCTTTCGCCCAGCTGCTTTACGTAGTTCAGGTAGAAGTCTAACAGCTTGTTGTAGCGGTCCTGACCATATTCATTGTTTTCACCGCCCCGCGTGAAGGAACGGCCCGCGATGGCCGGAACGAAGCGGGTGCCGGCGCTCGACGAGCGGTCGGTGCCCAGATTTAATACAGCCCGCAGATCGGGCAGGAAAGGCAGACGGTAGTCAAGCTGCACGTTACCAATGAGGCGGTCCACGGTAGCTTCATCTTCGCGTTGCTCTAATAGCCCCAATGGGTTGCGCGGAGCTATGGTGATTGGGTTACCGTTGGCCTGCGTCCACTCGTAATAGCCACCGAAAGCGTCGCCGGTTACGGGCTTGGTAGGATCAAAGTTGATAGCCGCGCCGATAGCGCCTTCATCGGCGAAGCGGCTAATGGCCCGGCTTCCTTTGGCATTAATGGTAAGGCGCAGATTGTCGTTGAGTAGCACGGGCGTCAGACTGACGGAGCCGGTGAGACGCTCCAGGTTGCTCGTTCTCAGAATACCATCCTGGTTCAAATAGCCCGCCGAAACGCGGAGGGGAAACTTGCCTATGGCACCGGTCAGACTGATGTTGTTGTCGTAAGTAGAAGCTGATTGGAAAACGACATCCTGCCAGTCGGTGTTGGCGGCGCCGACCAGTGCTTTCTGCGCATCGCTGCCGCGCTCGGCTACTACGGCCCGAAACTGATCGGCAGAGAGTACGTCTACATCATTTACCTTCTTGGAGCGCGAATACTGGGAGCTGAAAGCAACTGCCAGCTTCTCGCCTTGCACGCCTTTTTTCGTTGTAATTAGAATAACGCCGTTGGAAGCCCGCGAACCGTAGATGGCCGTCGCTGAGGCATCTTTCAGTACGGTATAGGTTTCGATGTCATTCGGGTTAATAGTGCTCAGGGGGCTGGCGGCCCCACTGATGCTGTTGCCATCCACGGGTACGCCGTCAATGACGATCAGTGGCTCGTTGGTGGCATTCAGCGAAGCTCCACCCCGGATACGGATGTTACTGGCCGAGCCCGGCGCACCGCCGCCCGTAGTAATTTGTACGCCAGCTACTTTGCCGTTGATGAGCTGCTCAGGGTTGGTGATTTGACCCTGCACGAAGTCTTTGGAGTCAACAGTGGCGATAGAGCCCGTCACGTCTTGCCGCCGCTGAGTACCGTAGCCGACTACCACGGCCTCATTGAGCAGGGTCGTGTTTTCGCCGAGTGTGGCGTTGGCCTCCGTATTCTGACCTGCCGTTACGGAAATAGGTAGCCGCTTAGAGGTGTAGCCGATAAAGGACACCACTAAAGTTTGCTGGCCCGCCGGCACGTTCTGAATAGAGAAAGTGCCATCAACATTAGTGGAGTTACCCAGGGGAGTGCCCTCAATCAGCACAGTCACGCCGGGTAACCCTTGACTCTGTTCGTCCAATACCCGACCGCTCACTGAGCCGGTCTGGGCGAACGCGCCGGTGAAGCCGGCACAGATGAACAATAGCAGAAACAGTAGTTTCGCCAGGTAAGGGTGTTTCATTGAAAAGATGTTTGTGGTGGGAATAAATAAACCGACTAAGTCGGGCAAGCAATCAGGAGTGACAAAAGATGGGAAAGAATTATAGCCGGCGGACTATAAGACTTAAACTTATCTAAATGAACGCTACACTCCAATGTGGTTAAGAAACTGCGCAAGATAGAGTTTTGACGTTAAAAAATGCAATTAATTTATCTGGGAATTATGCTCGCATCTGGGTTTCTTTTTGAATGCATCTCTGTACTCCCAACAAAAACCTACTTGGTTGTAGTCCGGAAAAAAAACGGCTTATCTATATCAGCAATGCAAATAAATTGGGTTTAACCGTGTCGAGCTACTTACCCTTTATTTGAGCTGGTGCTCCTTATAAAAAGCTTAAAAAGTTGTTTCTGAATAGCTTCAGAGTGTCGAAAAACACAATCGATAATCTGATTTCTCGGGGCACTGATACAATGATTATCAGGTGTTTAATGAATAATTAAATTTCTGCATGTTGAAGTTGCATGGTAATGCGTCAGACGATCAGACTTAATCTGGCGTCCGGTCACGAAGCATCTCCTGGGTTTACTAAAATTAGTGCTCAGATACCAGCACGCGAGATGCTCTTTTTCGGGACGCTAGACAGGCATGACCCTCTGCAATTTATTACAAAACTTTATTGGCAGCTGTCATTCGCTTCTGATAGTGAGCTTGTTAGAAGCTAAATTGTCCGTAGTAGCCGTAACTTGAATGACGCTTTGTCTGGGGGGCATTTTTAGTAAAATAGTAGCAATACCAGCCTCGGCTTTCACAGGATTGTCGCCAAGTAGCTCGCCTCCATTTGCTGTAAAGCGCACTGAATTTGCGGCATCGGGCACTACGGTGCCGTTTTCGTCAATTACGGAAGCATAAATGAACACGGCGTCATTCTGGCCCACCGCCACATCTTTGCCATTTTGGGCGTAGGAAAGCTTCAGGCTTTTGGCGCCGCCCGGTGTGCGCCGCTCAGTTTGCGCAGCGACTTTGCCCTTGTAGTACCCCACGGCCCGTAAAGTGCCCGGCGCATAGGCAGGCAGCGTGAAGGTAAACGGCGGGTGCGGCAGCTGGTCAGAGAAATTGTCCTTATCCGGCTGCTGGCGGGCCACTACTTCGCCGTTGAGCGACAATTCCACTTCATCACAGTTGCTATACACCACCACTCGCTTGCCGGAAGTCGGCTGCCAGTAGCTGGCAATGAAAACCATGGGCTTACCGAAGCCGTGGGGGGCATTTATGGGGCCGTACTGGCTTTGGTAGAAGTAGTAAGCGAACTTAGGCAACCGGAAAATATCAGCTACCCCCGATGACTCGATATCCGGGGCGTAGCCGCGCTTGTAGTCAAACATCAGCCAGTTGGCATCGCCCACGGCGGGGCTGCGGTAGTTGTCGTTGTGGGCTTCCTGGAAGTTGAGGGCCTGTTGGAGCCCGCTCGCCTTGGCCGCGCAATTGGCGCGAGGTACGCTCCGATTCCTTCAGGCCGGCGTAGGCAGTTTGGTTGAAGCCCGCATTTTGGGCGTAGTATTCCCAGTCGCCGTACTCACAGAGAAACAGGGGCTTGTTGTCATCGTATTTGTTCCAATAGTCGGGGGCTTTGCGGTGCTGGCGGGCCGGAATGAATACGTCATAGGCATAATCCATCCAGCCGCAGGTGTACACGCCTTCCTTCCAAGGCAGCTCCTGATGCACCGCCGCGTGGGTTTGCTCCATATACGGCTTGCTCATGTCGGTCTCGTTCAGCGACGATTCCCAGAGGATAATGCTGGGGTGGTTCCGGTCGCGGCGCACCATGTCGCGCACGTCTTGCAGGCTGTTTTTCAGGAAATCAGCATCACCAAAAAACTGCCAGCCCGGAATAGAATTCATCACCAGAATGCCCAGCTCATCGCAAGCCTGCAAAAAGGCGGGCGAAGGCGGATAATGGGAGCAGCGCACGAAGTTGAAGCCAGCATCCCGGATTTGCCAGGCGTCGCGGTACTGGGCATTATCCGACAGGGCATAGCCCAAATAAGGATATTCCTGGTGGCGATTCGTGCCGCGCAACCGCAGCTTTTCACCATTCAGGTAGAAGCCATTGGTGGCAAAGCGAATAGAGCGCACGCCGGTTTGTACTTCCTTGCGGTCAATAATTTGGCCGTCGCGCAGCACTTCTACCACCAGCCGATATAGATAAGGTGTTTCCGGCGACCATAGCTGCGGCTTGGTAATAGTAAGTTGCTGATTTATTTGTTTGAAAGTGCCGGCGGCTACGGTAGCTGATTCGCTTTCAGTCCGCCCTACTTCTTTGCCTTGTGCATCCAGTAGCGTGGTGCGCACCTGGGCAGCCTGCGTTTGGGGGGCGTTATTCTGTACTTCCGTTTGCACTTGCAGCGTGGCGGCCTGCTGACTTACGTTTTCGTAATGCACCAAAATGCCTCCGCCCGCGGTGTGGCCGGCTTGTACGGCGTTGGAGATGTGCAGCGGGTCGGTGAGGACCAGGCGCACAGACCGGTAAAGGCCGCCGTAGAAGTTGAAATCCAGGTCTTTGAGTGGCTTGCCAGGCGGTACGTCGGGGTTGTCCTGGTTGGTGAGGCGCACCAGCAAACAGTTCTCCTGACCATATTTTACCTGGCGCGAAACATCGACGGTAAAAGGCAGATAGCCGCCAACGTGGCGCTGAAGCCGCTGGCTATTCAGGTACACGTCGGCCGTGTGCATGGCGGCCCCAAACTCAACAACCACCCGTGGCCCCGGCCCGGCCGATGGTACCTGAAAATACTTGCGGTAAAAGCAAGTGCCTTGCCACTGCCGCTGATTGGGCGCCACAGGTTCAAGTTGCGGCGTGTGGGGTAATGAAACGGCCGCCCAATTGGCTGATGAACTTTCTGCTTTAGCGAACAGCGCCGCGGTTACCGTAGTATCAATGTCCTTGACAAACTGCCAGTCTTGGTTAAAGTCAGTGATGACTGCTGGGGTGGCTTTCTGTCTGATTGCGTTCCCTAACCGCCCGCCACACTGCCCCAAAGAGGCTGCTAATCCTAGGCAAACGATCGTGCGAAAAACAGCGTTAACAAAGGTCGAATAAGATGAAATCAACATGCGTTTATTGTAAAGAGACTGATTCGAGGTCAACGTGCAGCTGGCCACTGGCTGGCGCAGCGCCCTCAAGCACCACTTGCAAAACCTCAGCGTCCGTAAGCTTTAGGGCAGGCTGGTTGGCAAATTGATAAGTAAGCGGCAGGAAACCAGGATAGGGCCGGGGCAAGACTAATAGCGCATCAGGCCGGAAGGAGGAGAGCGGAATGCGCAGCTCCTGCACTTCGGTGCCGAACTGTACAGTAGCCGAATAGGCCGCCGCGTCTTTGGTTTGTAATACCACCTTCACTGCGGTAGCGGGCTGGTTGGCTCGGCCCTTCACAACTACCGCTTTAAAGCTGGCTAAATCAGTAGCGCGGCCTGCCAGCTTGTGGCCAAAGTAAGCCCGCACAGCCGCCAAAGGACTAACTGTTGCTGCCAGTTTCGGCTGCCCGGACTGAGCCACTACCATGCGCAGAGCCAGTTCGCCGGCCGGCGTGGTCACGTAATCAGTCCAGTTGGTGGCGCCGAAGCCCCGCGCTTCTATTTGGTCCTTATCCTGGGCCGCATTGAATAAGGGCAAAGGTGTGCCCGCCGCCACAATGGGCACAGTGTAATTTTCGGCGTGATAGTAGTCCCAGTCGCGGGGCTGGCCCGTGAAACCACCGGGGAATGTTAGCGCCTGCTGCCCTTTGCGCAGCACAATCCAGTAGCGCGGCCGACTCGAACTCGTACACCATTTTGGCTTTGCTGGTAAAGCGCTTATCCTGCCGAAACGGAATCGGGTACTGATCCACGTAGGGCAGGAAGTTGCCGCGCAGGGTATGTCCGCTCACCAGCCCTTGCGGATACCATTGGAAGGTCACGCCATCCACGTTGGCATTCAGAATAGCATCGTACACATCGGGGCTTTCGGCGATGTTGTAGAATACCGGCTTGCGGCAGCCCGTAGCCCGAATAGCCTGGGCCATGCGGTTGGCAAAATCCGTCACGGGCGCCTCGGGCTTGCTGTATTTGGGCTCATTGCACACCTCGTAGGCAATGATGTCCGGATCTTCGCGGTTGAGCTGCTTGGTGTAGGGGTTGCGGTGATTCAGAAACTGCGTCAGATACCTTTCCTGGGCCAGGATGGCGCGTGGGTTGGTGTAGGTCTGCGCCTTGGAGTAGATGCTGGAAAAACCCGTGCCGGTGTCGGGTTCCGGGTAGCCGTTGTTCCAGTAAGCAATGGGCGTCAGGATGATTCTGATGTCACGCTGCTTGAGTTGCGCCACCAGGAAATCGAGCAGCTTCAACTGCTCATTCTCCTGCAGATTGCCCAGCGTATCCGTGATTTCCACGTCCCACACATGCACCCGGAAGGCGTCCAGCCCCAGTCGCGAGAGATGATAAACATCCTGCGTAATGGCTTGCTCATGAGCGGCTCCCACGCGCTGGTGAGCCCGGTAGGCGTGAGCGAAGGGCGTGGTATAGTTTACCCCAAATAGGGCCACTTCCTTCTTCGTCTTCTGCCAGCGCAGTACGCCCTGCTTGTCTACAAAAACGTCGCCCTCCGGCTGCCGCACCGCAGACGTAGCTTGGGCCGCTACTGATACCGGCAACAGCGTATGCCAGATTAGAAAAGAAAGCAGAAACGTAAGTAAGCGCATAGGCCGGAAGTAAGGAAAGTGAGTCTAAGACCGCACATATACAAGGAGTTGAGCAAGCGAAATGCTCTGGATTGCGCAATCGTTTGTGCAATGAAATTAATAGGGTTATCCTAACTTATTCTAGCATTGAAACTTCGCACGAGTACAGAGCCTATCTTCACCTCCGCGCTGGGCGCAACTCTTGCTTACTTTCACACTGCTGGTAATTTATTGATTGTCATGCGTATAGGATCAATGGGGCTAGCTTTAGCGCTGGGGATTAATATGGGCTATGCTCAGGTCATTCTGCGCGTTGACCGCGTGCCAGCCAACACGCCCGCCGATGCCGTGCTCTATGTCGCGGGTTCTTTCAATAATTGGAACCCCAAAAATGCCCCCCAGGCGCTCACCAAAAACGCCGACGGCAGCTACCAGCTGATTTTGCCCCCCAGCCTCAATAATTTCGAATACAAGTTTACGCGAGGCTCCTGGGAAACGGTAGAAACCGATGCGGCTAACAAAGGCATCGAAAACCGCCGCTACACGGCCGCCGCTGGCAAAACGGTTACGCACGAAATCAGCAATTGGCAGGATCTGGCCGGTGGCGCCCCCCAAAGCAGCACACCCTTACGCCCAATGTGACCATACTGGCCGATTCATTTGCTATCCCGCAGCTCAACCGGAAGCGGCGGGTGTGGGTGTATCTGCCCAACGATTACGCCACTAGCCGCCGGCGCTACCCCGTGCTCTACCTGCACGATGGCCAGAATATCTTCGACGAATTCACCGGGTTTAGTGGCGAATGGGGCGTAGATGAAACCTTGCGTCAGCTTCAACTGGAGGGGCAGGATGCTGGCTGCATCGTGGTAGCCGTGGACCACGGCGGCTCAACGCGACTCGATGAGCTATCACCCTGGCGTAATGCTAGGTACGGCGGCGGGCAGGGCGATGCTTACCTGGATTTCATAGTCCAGACGCTCAAACCCCAAATTGATGATAAGTATCGGACCTTAAGGAATCGAAAAAATACGGGCATGGCCGGCTCCTCCATGGGCGGACTGATTTCGCTCTACGCGGGCCTAAAATACCCACAGGTATTCAGCAAAATCGGGGTGTTTTCGCCGGCATTGTGGTTCGCTCAGGATTCAATATTTGACTATGTGCGCCGCGCCCGGCTGCGGCGGCCAACGCAGTTTTATTTTGTGGCCGGGGAGCAGGAAAGCGAAACAATGGTGCCGCTGATGGCCGCCATGCGGGATTCTTTGCGGAAAGCTGGAGTCAAGCCAGCTGCCATCAGTTATCATGCTATGCCTGATGGCAAACATGCCGAATGGTTTTGGCGGCGGGAGTTTCCGGCGGCCTATCAGTGGCTGTACGGACGGTAGCGCGGAAATCCGTTCCGCGTCGCGTACAGCGCGAAACCACGCATGCGCACAACTGTCGCGGTACCAACTTCTCGCTTGCGGCTCGACGCGGAACAGATTTCCGCGCTACTAAAAAACTTGCACCTTGCTAATCGCCGCTTATATTTGCGGCACAAACGCTTTTATCAGTGGCAATGAACTTCTCAATGACTTCGCAAGCATGGTGGTGGCCTCTCCGAAACTCCGGACGGGAAAACCTGTGCGTGCGGTAAGGTCATTCAACAATAGAACCTCGCATCGAACATAAAGGAAAGCCCGGCCACCCGCCGGGCTTTTTTGTTTCCCGGTGGTCCGAATCAGTACTTGTTGCCCATCAAAAATGCCCCCCACGTCTCATGAATAACTCGCCGCAACTTACTTACTCGCTCAAAACCCGCCACGTGCGCCTGCTGGCCGATACCGTGACGCCGGTGGGCCTCTACCTGCGTTTGCGCGACCAGTATCCTAACTGCTTGCTGCTCGAAAGCTCGGACTACCACGGCCAGCAAAACGCGTTTAGCTACCTCGCCTGCGACCCGCTGGCCCGCTTTGAGCTAAGCCGGAGCGAGCTGCGCCAAACCTTCCCCGACGGTACCGCCACCACCGAAATGCTGGCGCAGCCCCGCCTTGCTCTCGACCGCCTGCGCGAGTTTGCGGGCCGTTTCCAAACCGAGAAGAGTGAGTTCGATTTCATTACTGGGGGGCTTTTTGGCTACATGGGCTACGAGGCCGTGCAGTACTTCGAAGACCTCACGCTGAACCCCGCGAAAGAATCTGCGGGTCAGATTCCGGATATTATTTACGGTACCTACCGCTACGTCATTGCCATCAACCACTTCCGCAACGAGCTTTACGTTTTCGAACACTCACCCGCCGACGAGCCCACCGACCACGACGGCCTGACGCGGCTAGTGAATCTGGTGCGCAACCCGAGTTTGCCGGAGTTTGGTTTTGCGCCGGTAGGTCAGGAGACGACCAACCTCACGGATGAGGAGTTTCTGGAAAAGCTGGCCGCTGGTCAGAACCATTGCCGCAAAGGTGACGTGTTTCAAATCGTGTTGTCGCGCCGCTTCTCGCAGGGCTTTGTTGGTGATGAGTTCAACGTGTACCGCGCCTTGCGCTCCGTCAATCCATCGCCGTATCTATTTTACTTCGACTACGGCAACTTCAAAATCTTCGGCTCCTCGCCCGAAACGCAGCTGCTGATTAAAGGCCGCGCTGCTAGTCTGTTCCCTATCGCCGGCACTTTCCGCCGCACCGGCCACGACGCTGAAGACGCTGCTCTCGCCCAGAAATTAGCCGACGACCCCAAGGAAAATGCGGAGCACGTCATGCTCGTTGACCTCGCTCGCAACGACCTGGCCCGTCACGGCGACGAGGTGAAAGTAAAGGTGTTTCGCGAAATCCAGTACTACTCCCACGTCATTCACCTAGTAAGTGAAGTAACCGCCACATTGGCCCCCAACGCTTCTCCGCTGCAAGTAGTAGCCGATACTTTCCCGGCTGGCACGCTCTCCGGCGCTCCCAAGCACAGCGCCATGCAGCTCATCGATAAGCTCGAACCCACCGGCCGGGGCTACTATGGTGGCGCTCTGGGTTACTTAGGCTTCAACGGCGACTTCAACCACGCCATCATGATTCGTTCCTTCCTTAGCACTGGCAATCAGCTCCACTACCAAGCCGGCGCGGGTGTAGTAGCCGCCTCCGATATCAACTCCGAACTAAACGAAGTGCATCATAAGTTGGCTGCTCTGCGCAAAGCCTTGAAAATGGCCGAAGCAATAGGGGAGAAGCTGACAGCAACGGCTTAGTCCGTCAAGCTCCCCTCCTCAGCTGAGGAGGGAACGCGGCACCAACGGTGCCGCTGGGGTGGTTGACTTCGTTGCTGATGTTGTTTAGTTGAATGAAAAGCCTCAGTAGCGTTATTAAAACAGTAAGTACTTAAACATAAGCTCTCAGCACCATGAGCATTCTCGTTCTCGATAATTACGACTCCTTCACTTACAACCTCGTGCAGCTGCTGCGCGAGCTTGGCTACGGCGCCCAAACGACCGTAGTGCGCAACGATAAAATAGCGTTGGAAGAAGTGGAGCAATACGATTCTATCCTGCTTTCGCCCGGCCCCGGTGTGCCAGCCGATGCAGGATTGATGCCCGCCATTATTCAGCGGTACGCGCCTACCAAACGCATGCTGGGCGTGTGCCTCGGCCATCAAGGCATTGCTGAGGCCTTTGGGGGGCAATTGTATAACCTGCCCGCCGTGCTCCACGGCATTGCCACCGACGCTGATATCATCACTGGCGAGGATAGGTTATTTAAGAATCTACCTACTAAGTTTCGCGTTGGCCGCTATCACTCGTGGGTCGTTACGCCTGAGTCGATGCCCGCGGAACTGGAAATAACGGCCCGCGACGCCAACGGCCAGGTGCTGGCCCTGCGCCACCGCACGTATGACGTGCGCGGCGTGCAGTTCCACCCCGAGTCTATCCTGACCGAACACGGCCACGAGATGTTGAAAAACTGGCTTGTTGAGTAAATGAATTGATACCACGAGAACGCCATGCAGAGCATTCTGCGCATCAAGCAGCGACGAAGCATCTCGCGTACTGACGACCGGTTACTAATCCTGCATCAGCACGCGAGATGCTTCGGCTCTTCCTTTGCATGACAGACGATTGAAACAGGTAAGTGAAATTTTTATAAATCCCCGATTTTGAAACAGATCCTCACCACCCTTTTTGACCAGCAAACCCTCACTCGTGAGGAAGCCCGCGAGGCAATGTTTCGCTTAGGTCAGGGAGGCGTCAATGCATCCGAAACGGCCGCTTTCATGACCGTATACCGGATGCGGCCCATCACGGTGCCGGAGCTCAGCGGCTTCCGCGATGCCCTGCTCGACCTCTGCCGGGACCCAGAGCTAGGCACCAATGAAGTGCTCGACATTGTAGGCACTGGCGGCGACGGCAAAGACACGCTGAACATCTCCACGCTGGCCTGCTTTGTAGCGGCCGGGGCGGGGTATAAAGTAGCTAAGCACGGCAACTTTGGTGTGTCGTCGGTGTGTGGCTCCTCCAATATTCTGGCTCACTTCGGCTACGATTTCGAGGCGTCGTCCGACACCTTACGGCGGCAGCTGGACGAAGCTAATATCTGCTTTCTGCACGCAGCGGCGTTTCACCCGGCCATGCGTCACGCCGGGCCAGTACGTCGGGAACTGGGCGTCCGCACCTTCTTCAACATCCTTGGTCCGCTGGTTAATCCGGCTCGGCCGGCGGCGCAGCTGGCGGGCGTGTTCAGTCTGGAACTGCTACGCTTGTATAACTACCTGTTTCAGCAAACCAGCACCCGCTACGCCGTGGTACATGCCCTCGATGGCTACGATGAACTCTCCCTTACCGGCACAGCCAAAGTGGTATCGGCGCGGGGCGAGCAGGTGGTGACGGCGGCCACGCTTGGGTTGCCCACCTACACCGCCACTGACCTGGCTGGGGGGCAAACTGTCGCCGAATCAGCCGCTTTGTTTCTTCAGGTGCTTGATAATCAAGGTACCCCGGCCCAGCGCGATGTAGTAACCGCTAACGCCGCCCTAGCCATTCAGTGCGCCGATCCGGCTTTGTCGCTGCCCGACGCGTTGGAAGTTGCCCGCGAATCGCTGGCAAGTGGCGCAGCCCGGGGGGCATTTCGGCAGTTATTGAACGTGTAGAGACGCAATATTTTGCGTCTCATCGTTGCGGATACTGTTTAGTTGCATAGTGTGATTCAAGTCGTTCAATGATTAGACGCAAAATGTTGCGTTTCTACACCTTGATCCCGATTACTCAATTTCATTTCAACAGCCGACCAAAACCTTCGGCTTCTTGTTCTTAGCTCATGGCTACTATTCTTGATCAGATTATTCAACACAAGCGCGGCGAAGTAGCTGAGCGTCAAAGTTTGGTGCCAGTGAAGCTGCTGGAGCGCAGCTTATATTTCAACACCCAGCCATTGTCGTTGCGCCACTACCTGCTACGCGAAGACTTGAGTGGAATTATCGCTGAGTTTAAGCGCAAATCGCCCTCGAAGGGCTGGATAAACCCGCATGCACCAATCGAGCGAACGACTATTGGCTACATGCAGGCCGGCGCGTCGGCCCTGTCGATACTCACAGATAAGGAATTCTTTGGGGGGCAAAATGAGGACCTAACAACTGCGCGTCGCTTCAATTTCTGCCCCATTCTGCGCAAAGATTTTGTGATAGATGAGTACCAGATTCTGGAAGCCAAAAGCATTGGTGCTGATGCCGTGCTGCTCATCGCGGCCGTACTCGCGCCTGCCGAAGTATCGCGGCTAGGTCGTTTTGCCCGCAGTTTGGGCATGGAAGTCTTGTTGGAAGTGCACAACGCCGAAGAGCTGGACCGCAGCCTCGACGCTGAAGCGGTGAACCTGGTAGGCGTAAACAACCGCAACCTCCACGACTTCAGCATGAGCCTGGAAACCTCCGCCGAACTGGCCGAACGCATTCCTAACGAGTTCGTGAAAGTGTCAGAAAGTGGACTGAGCACGGCCGCCGCCATTCAGCAAGTCCGTGGCTACGGCTACCGCGGCTTTCTGTTGGGCGAGGCTTTCATGCGCCACAGCCGCCCCGAAAAAGCCTGTGCCGCCCTGGTGCAGGAGCTGCAAAGCAAAGAGCCGGCTGCGGTGTAGCGCGAAGCGGTGCTTCGCCTCGCGCTGTTTACTCGAATATGTCGTTGCAAAATGTCCCAGTCGTTATTGTTCAAAAAGCGAAGCACCGCTTCGCGCTACAGTCTGAGTATGCTCCATATAAAGGTGTGCGGAATGCGCGAGGCGAATAGCCTTGCGGCTGTGGCCGCGCTGCAACCGGATTTTTTGGGCTTCATATTCTATCCGAAATCCAGCCGCTACGTGGGGGAGGAGCTAAGCGCCGTTAGCTTGGAAAATTTGCCCCCCAGCATAAGAAGAGTAGGTGTTTTTGTCAACGAAACGACGGAGGTTATTCGGCAGCGGGTGCAGGAGTTTAAGCTGAATGTCGTGCAGCTCCACGGCGACGAAACCCCAGCCCAATGCCAGGAGCTGCGCGCCCTGGGCCTGCTGGTAATGAAAGCGTTTGCGCTGGGGGGCAACTTTGACTTTGACATCCTGCTTCCCTACGTCCCGCACTGCAACTATTTCTTGTTTGATACCAAAGGCGAGCAGCCCGGCGGCAACGGCCTCGTTTTCGACTGGCAGCTTCTGCGCGACTATGCACTGCCCACGCCTTATTTCCTCGCCGGTGGCCTCGATTTAGCCCACGCCGAAACGCTACGGAACCTCCAGCTGCCAGGCTTGTTTGCCGTAGACTTAAACAGTCGGTTTGAAGTCGGCCCCGGCGAAAAAGACCCGATTCGATTGCAGCAGATGTTTCAGCAGCTACGCGGCGTGACCGCTACTGAACTGATAAGCTCCCCAAAAAAGAACGCGTCATGCTGAGCGGAGTCGAAGCATCTCTCCCGCTTCGTTGCTAACGGCATTGATTACTCCTCAGTAGAGATGCTTCGACAGGCTCAGCATGACGCTCAAACGAATTCTAATTCAGCATCCCAATCCTTCACCTCCGATATGGCTTCTACTTCCGCTTTCCAACCCAATGCCCGTGGCTACTACGGCGAGTTCGGGGGGCATTTATTCCCGAAATGCTGTACCCCAACGTAGAAGAATTGCGCGAGCAATACCTCACCATCCTCGCCGACCCCGACTTTCAGCGCGACTACCAGCAGCTCCTGCGCGACTTCGTGGGCCGGCCCACGCCGTTGTTCGAGGCCAAGCGGCTGTCGGCGCGCTATGGCACCCGCATCTTTCTGAAGCGCGAAGACTTATGCCACACCGGCGCCCACAAAGTCAATAATACGGTTGGTCAAATTTTGCTGGCCCAACGCTTGGGCAAGACGCGCATCATCGCCGAAACCGGCGCTGGTCAGCACGGCGTAGCCACGGCTACTGTCTGTGCGCTGATGGGCATGGAGTGCATCGTGTACATGGGCAAAACCGATACTGAGCGCCAGCGCCCCAACGTGGAGCGCATGCGCTTGCTCGGTGCCGAAGTGCGGCCCGTAACCAGCGGCAGCCAAACCCTGAAAGACGCCACCAACGAGGCCATCCGCGACTGGATCAGCAACCCCGTAGATACGCACTACATCATCGGCTCGGTAGTAGGCCCGCACCCGTATCCCGATCTGGTGGCGCGTTTGCAAGCCATTATCAGCGAAGAGATTAGAAAGCAATTGCTGGAGAAAGTCGGCCGTGAGCTGCCCGATTATGTGGTGGCTTGTGTGGGCGGCGGTTCCAATGCGGCGGGGGCTTTTTATCATTTCCTGGATGAACCCACGGTAAAGCTGATTGCAGTGGAAGCAGCTGGCAAAGGCATTAAATCGGGTCATTCGGCAGCAACTTCGGTGCTGGGTAAGCCGGGCATTATTCATGGCTCGCGCACCTTGCTGATGCAGGACGAAGACGGCCAGATTACGGAGCCTTACTCGCTGTCGGCAGGCCTTGATTATCCGGGTATCGGGCCGCTGCACGCCTTCTTGGGTGCGTCGGGGCGGGCGCGGTTTATTTCGATTGAAGACGAGCCGGCGTTGCGGGCAGTGGCAGAGCTGAGTCGCTTAGAGGGCATTATCCCAGCTCTGGAAACGGCGCACGCGCTGGCGGCCTTGGATCAGATAGGAGCGGGGCCTGATGATATTGTGGTGCTGAACCTGTCGGGCCGTGGGGATAAAGACTTGGATACTTACTTAAAATACGCCGAGCAAATGCACTAGCGTCAGGTTCCCGCAGTGTTTCGCAGTGTTGGCGCGGTGTTTCGCAGTGCGCTGGCGGGTCGAACACTGCGCGACACTGCGTTTTAACACTGCGAGACACTGCGAGAAATCATCATGAACCGTATCCAACAAGCCTTCCAGAAGAAAGGCAAAGACCTGCTCAACATCTACTTCACCGCCGGCTACCCCACGCTCGACGCCACGGTGCCGCTGATCCAAACCCTGGCCGCTGCGGGCGCCGACCTCATCGAAATCGGGATGCCCTTTTCCGATCCGCTGGCCGACGGCCCCGTGATTCAGCAAAGCAGCACCGCCGCTCTGGCCAACGGCATGAACATGCGCGTGCTGTTCCGGCAGCTCCAGGATATCCGCCAAACCGTGCCCGACACGCCTCTGCTACTCATGGGCTATTTAAACCCCGTGATGCAGTTTGGGATGGAAAATTTCTGCCGCCAGGCCGCCGAAGCCGGAGTTGATGGAATTATCTTGCCCGACCTGCCGCTGGATGATTATATCGCTGAGTACCAAGAAGTATTCCACCGCCATAATCTGCGCCCGGTCTTTCTAATCACCCCGCAAACCAGCGAAGCCCGCATTCGCCGCATCGACGAGCTGACCGATGCTTTTCTCTACTTAGTGTCCGGTCCTGGCACTACTGGGGGGCAAAATACCCAGAGTGAAGGCGTGCAGGAGGCATATTTCGAGCGCATTGCCGCCATGAACCTGCGCAACCCCCGCCTTATCGGTTTTGGTATCGGCGACAAACTCAGCTTCGACCGCGCTTGCTCTTACGCGGATGGCGCTATCATCGGCTCCGCTTTCATCCGGGCTTTGGAAGGCGCTGATGATGCGCCCGCCGCTGCTAAAGCGTTCGTTTCGTCTGTTCTTAACTAACTAGCCCGCAGAAGTCGCGGAGGTCGTTCTTCTGCGTCATCTGCGCAAATCCTCTGCGCCCTCTGCGGGAACCCACATATGCTCATTCAACTAGAGAAGAATATTGCCGCGAATGCCAAAGAGGCTATTATCGCCCAGATAAAGGCCCTGAAATACAAAGTCACGGAGGTGACGACGCAGCGAGCCAGTTACCTCGTAGGCATCGGCAAAACGGAAGTAGACTTGCGCGTCATTGGCCAGCTGCCCGGTGTGCTCGACATTCATCAGGTATCTGACGACTATCAGCTGGTAAGCCGCAAGTGGCGCGTGCGGCCTACCGTGCTCGACTTGGGCGACGGCGTGCAGATCGGGGAAGGGTCGTTGAGCTTAGTAGCCGGCCCGTGCAGCATTGAGAGCGAAGCGCAGATGGAGAAAATCATGCAGCACTTGCTCGATAATAATGTGCGCCTGATGCGGGGGGGCGTTTTTAAGCCGCGCTCTTCGCCATATTCTTTCCGGGGCCTGGGTATGGAAGGCCTGAAGCAGTTTCACCAGATGGCCCGCGCCCGCGGCATCAAAGTGGTGACGGAGGTAATGCAGGTGTCGCAGGTAGAGGAAATGCACGACTACGTGGACGTATTTCAGGTCGGCGCCCGCAACACTCAGAACTTCAACCTGCTCGATGCCTTGGGTGGCGTCGATAAGCCGGTGCTCATCAAGCGCGGCATTTCCGGCACCATTGAAGAGTTGCTCTCCTCCGCTGAATACGTGTTTTCGGGCGGTAACGAGAAGTTGATTTTGTGCGAGCGGGGAATTCGTACCTTCGAAACCGCTTCTCGCAATACCCTGGATTTGAACGCGGTACCTATCCTTAAAGAGAAAACCCACCTGCCCGTCGTCGTCGACCCCTCGCACGGCATCGGCATCCGCGACTATGTAGCGCCCATGGCCTTGGCTGCTGTCATGGCTGGCGCCGATGGTATTCTCTACGAAGCCCATGAGAAACCCGAAGAAGCTGCTTCCGATGGGCAGCAGACCTTGAATTTTGAGGAATCAGCTCGGCTTATCCAAAACCTGCGGCGGGTGTACGCCCTGCGCAAAGAGCTGGTGTAGCGTCGTAACGTGCTGGTTGTGTAGCTTTAGCGCATGTTCTTCGAATTCAGCCCCTATAGCTCGTTGCTGCTGCCTTTTTTTGTGCAGGGAGTAGTATTTATAGCGCTGTTTCTGGTGCGTGGGTGGCGGCGCGGTATCGCTTCTGATACTTGGCTGGCGCTGCTATTGCTGCTGAACACGCTGCCTCTCACGCAGTGGATGCTAGGTTTCGCCGGCTGGTACGACTCCCACGATGCGCACTCTACGTTCATGTTTTACTTCCCCTTCAGTCACTGGCTGGCGCTGGGGCCTACCTTCTACTTCTACTTTCGTAGTCTCACTAACCAGGATTTTCGCTTTGGCTGGACCGAAAAACGCCATTTCCTGCCTGCGTTGGTATACTTGGGGTGGCGCCTCGTGGTGTTTGGGTACGATGTAGTGTGGCGGCACTGGGCTCTGGGCGCGCCTTTCACCGAGCACTTCGGTACGAAAGGCCAACTCGCCAATGTGAGCGAAGGGGTAGACGGTACTATAGAAGTGCTGGGCTACCTATCGGTGTTTGCCTACGGCTGGCTCACGCTGCGCGACTACCAGCGCTACCGCCGTTACCTCGACGATAATTACTCCAACACGGGACCCATCAGCTTCCAATGGCTGCGCAATCTGATGGTGGCGGTGCTGATAGGCTTGCTGGTTTCTTTTTTCTTCGGCCTGGCAAATAAAGTGCTGACGCCGCTGTCCTACATTCAGGTGTGGTACTCGTTTCTGGCGACTGGTCTGCTGATTTATTACCTCAGCATCGCTGGCTTGCTTGCTCCGTATCAGCCGGCGCCGGCTTTGCATTTCCAGCCAAGCAACTCTGAAGAAATTCTTCCCGCGGCGAACATAGTGGTGGCCCCGCGTCTGGTTACAGAAGTATTAGAGCCAAGCTTAAGGGGCGATTCAAACCAAAATGCCCCCCGGCGCCTAACGCAGGCCCAGGATGTACTTACTGCTGAAACCCCAACTTCTCCCGCCGATCCTGACCTCATGCGTTGGGCCAGTAAGCTCACGCACCATATGGAAACGGCGCGGCCCTACCTAAATCCCGAATTGACATTGGGCGAATTGGCTAGCCAGCTCCGTACTAACACCTCGCTGCTGTCGCGCGTGATCAATACTTGCTTTGGTCAGAATTTTAACGACTATATCAATGGGCACCGCATTGCCGAGGCTGAGCGCAAGTTGCAAGACCCGCGCTTTCAGCATTATACCTTGCTGGCAGTGGCCCTGGAGTCAGGGTTCAATTCTAAGTCGACCTTCAATCGGGTATTCAAAAAGCTGAAATCGGCCACACCCAGCGAGGTGGCAGCTAGGCTCAATCCATAAGTTGGGACGTCCCAAGCCGTAATCCGGGGCGTTTGGGAGTAGGCTGGGGGGCAATTTTGGGTCGTTCAACAAACCAATAAACGACCATGAAAAAGCTCCTCTTTTCCGCTAGTCCCTTACAATCCCGCCTTGCCGACGTTACCTGGCTGCTCCTGCGTCTGCACCTAGGGTTGTCCATTGCTATTGGCGCTGGCTGGAGTAAGCTCGTCAATATGACCACGGCCACCGAGGCTGCGAAGCTTGTCGGCAACCAGGCCTCACTAGGCCCTCCCGATTGGTTTATCCAACAAGTAGCCAACCTGGGCTTTATCTATCCATCACCTTACCTGTGGGCCTGGATGGCTTGTTGGGGTGAGTTTGCGGGCGGTTTGCTGATTGCCTTCGGGCTGTTCACGCGCTGGGGAGCTTTTCAGCTGGCGTTTCAGTTTTTCATCATCGCCTTTGTGTGGTACGAGGGGCCGGAGCTCATCGTAGGGATGAATTATCAGCAGCTCCTGTTCTGGTGCTTCGTGCTCGTTACGGCCATAGGTGGTGGGCGCTACTCCCTGGATTATCTGCTCACGCACAACACTAGCTGGTTGCGCCGCTTGGTACCAACTCGTCAAGTGGCTTCAGCTGGCGCCGCTGCTCTGGTGCTATTCCTAGCTACGGCCTGCTGGGCCGGCGGTAGCTTAAACTCCGACCTGTTGATTGAGCCCGGCAAGCAATTCGCCCTGGGCGGCGAGCAGCCGGGTGCCTTTCGGGTGGTGGCGCGCAATAAGGGCAAGGTGCCGGTAGAAATAAAAGAGCGGCCACGCGGAGGAGGCATTTTTGGTAAGGCTACCCTGGCGCCGGGCCAGCGGGCCACGCTCCGCTTCCTGCCTGGCTCCACCGCGCTATTGCTGAACCCATCGGACCAAAACGCCCGCCTCGACTTGCACGTTACCGGCGATACTAACCTGAGCATGGGCTACGAAGCGAACGGTAAGCGCTGAGATGCTCACGTATGGACGAAAGCTGGCTATGCACTCAATAAGTTTTTTCTGACCGAAAATGCCCCCCGGCAACAGTTTTAAAGATTTTGGTATCTAGCTGAAAATAAGTTGGATAGTTGAGGGACAACTTATTAGCCCGATTTTCTATATTTGCCTCCATGTACCTGCTATCCGCCAAATGCATTATGCTGACCGTCAATCGCCCCGATAAGGGCGGAGTCGAGCTGCATGGCCGGAAAGGAAGGTAAGTAACCACCTCCAACCCCGAAAACCTCAAGCCCGACTCCGTCAAGAGTCGGGCTTTTTTTGTGCCCTATCTACTACCTACCGCTATGTTTGAGCAAGCTTACGACCACTACACCACCCAAGACCAACTCGTTTGGAAGGTATTGTTTGACCGCCAAACGGCCTTGCTGCACAAGCGGGCTGCCGCCGCGTTCGGGGCTGGCCTCACCCACCTGAACTTTCAGCGTACTGCTATTCCACATTTCGACGCGGTGAGTGAGCAGTTGCAGCGCTACACCGACTGGGAGCTGGTGCCTGTGCCAGAGGCCGTGGACGACGCTACGTTCTTTGCTTTGCTTGCGGAGCGGAAGTTTCCGGCCGTCACGCGGTTGCGAGCGATGGAGCAGTTCGACTTCGTGAAAACCCCCGACTTATTTCACGATGTATTCGGGCACGCACCGCTGCTCACAGATTCGGCCTTTGCCGATTTTCTGCACTTTCTGGGCATTGTAGGCCGTCAGCACCGCCACGATGCGCCCGCTTTAATGCGGCTGCGGCGGTTGTATGGCTTCACGGTGCAGTTTGGACTAGTGCAGGAGGGAGGGCAGCCACGCATTTATGGGGCAGGTTTGTTGTCCTCAGCCGGCGAAATCCACCATTGCGTTCATGCTGAAACTGCGCGTCACGCTTTTGAATTGGCCGCAGTGCTTAACACACCTTATTCCGAGGAGCGGTTTCAGGAGCAATATTTCGTGCTCAACTCCTGGGAACAGCTCACGGCCAGCGTAGCGGAAATGGCAGCCTTGCTCGCGGATAGTTGGCAACTGAAGCCGGCGTAATCCGACTTTCAACTTTCGCCGGAAAGTTGGCTGGCATTCGTACGTCCCGTCCCACCGCAGCTTACACAAAAAAGCCCCCCAGATGCATATCTGGGGGGCTTTTTTGCTGAAATGGACTAAGACTTTAGCTTGAAGCTTTTGCGCAGGTAAGCCACGGCGGCGGCGTGGGCATCGGCGGCAAATTTCTGGCTGTATTTAGGATTCGATGGGTTAGCAAAGGCGTGGTCAGCGACGTAGCTCTTGATGGTTACCTTCTTCTTGGCAGCGGCCATATCCTTCTGGAACTGCGCAACTACCTCAGGATTAATCCACTTGTCTTCACTGGCAAAGATGCCTAGAACATCGGTATTCAAGGTTTTCAGCTTGGCAACATCCTTCTCGGGCATGCCATAATACATCACGCAACCTACGGCTTTGGGGCCGGCCAGCAATGCCGTTTGCAACGACCAGCCGCCGCCGAAGCACCAGCCCACGGAAGCAAATTGCGCATCCGGGCCAGCGTACTGCATGGCCCCGCGAATAATGTTCTGAGCGCGGTCCGTCTTTACAGCTTGCATGTATTTGCCGGCTTCGTCGGGCGTGGCTGCTACCTGACCATCATACAAATCAAGCGCAATGATATTGACGCCCGGCAAATCGCGGGCAAAAGTCGCTGCTTCTTTCTTGATATAATCGTTCAAACCCCACCACTCGTGAATCACGAATAGATACTTTTTGGAAGGCGTAGCGCTCCTGATTTCAAAGCCCTGGCTCGTTTGGCCATCGGCAGTTTTGAATTTGATCATCGTGCCCTCGCCCTCATACGAGTAAGGCAATGGCGCATCGTGGCCACCTGAGAAATCAGTGTTGGACGCGAGCATTGCAAACGTTTCGGTAGCCACAGCCGGCCTGGCGCAGCAGCTCACAGCAGTGGTTTGGGCCGAAGCCACGGTAGCTGCGCTGAGAAAGGCGGCACAAAGAGTCCAGAGTTTTTTCATGAGAATAAGTTAGGGAAGAAAAAGCGTCCTGATTGAGCGCCAAATCTGTGTTGCTACACGAGTTGGGAATCAATCAGGACGCATTAACCCTAGTAAAGCAAAATAGTTTGGTAAAGGCATAATGGTCGGCGCACGGCGTGGTCCTACGACTTTTTCTGTCGTAGGACCACTTCGGGCAATTAAGCGTGCGTGCGAATATGCGCTCCCAACTCCGTTAGCAACGCGTAGAGGCCCACGTAGGTCCGATTGAGGTAAATGAAATGCTCGGAGCCGCGGGGTTCGCGCTGCTGGCGCAGCTCGGGCTCCTGCATCAGATCATCACCCAAAGCATACAAGGAAGCCATGTAAGTCGGGTCGCCAAAGTCGAAGGTAGCTTCCCGGAAGGGCCGGCCGATCAACCCCAGCGACGCATGCAAGGTGCGCACATACAGGGCGCGGCGCTCAGTGGTATCAGTAGGCCGCAAGATGCCGGTTTCGTCGAGCAGAGCAGCGAGGCGCGCTTCATCGGCTAAAGTTTCGGGTGCCAGCAGGGCATTGAAAAGCCGGTGCACATCGGCCGGAATTTCCTTGACACAGCCAAAGTCCAGCACGCCCACCGTACCGCCATTTTCAGCCCGCAGCAGAAAGTTGCCGGGGTGCGGATCGGCGTGGACTCTTAGCAGCGTATTCAGCTGATACATATAAAAGTCCCATAGCGCCTGTCCCAGCTGATTCCGAATTTCCTGGCTGGGCTCCACGCGCAAAAACTCCTTCAGGTGCTCACCTTGCAGCCAGTCCATCGTCAGGATGCGGGCCGAGGATAACTCAGGATAATAGCGAGCAAACTCCAAATAAGGCAAATGAGCGCAGCTGGCGGCTATTTCGGAGCCGCGCCGCAGCTCCAGCTTATAGTCGGTTTCTTCGAGCAGGCGCGTTTCTACTTCCTCCAAATAAGGTCGTACCTGCGCCTCATCAAGTCCCATCACACGCAAAGCAATAGGCTTTACTAGTCGAATATCGGAGCGAATGCTGTCGGCCACGCCGGGGTACTGCACTTTCACCGCCAGGGGGCGTTTTTCGTCGCGCGACAAAGCATAATGCACCTGCCCAATGCTGGCCGCCTGCCGGGCGTTCACATCAAACTCAGCAAACAGCTCAGACGGCGACTTACCGAACGCATCCCGAAACGTTTTGATAATGAGCGGAGCGGAAATTGGGGGCGTCTGGTACTGGGCTTGAGAGAACTGGTCGGAGTAGGCGGGGGGCAAAAATTTCTTCTCCAGAGCCAGCATCTGGGCCACTTTCAGCACCGAGCCTTTCATCTCGCTTAGTGTGCCATAAAGCTCAGCGGCGTTAGCGGCGTGCAGGTCGGCCTCGCTGCTAGTGGCACCCACCGAGCGGCGGGCATAGTGTTTCACATAGTTGGCGCCCACTTTCAGCCCCGATTTGGCAAAACGAGCCGCCCGCGCCACTTTGGTAGTCGGTAGCGAATCGAGCTGACGGCCGGGTGCAACCTCCTCCGCTAACTGCGGGCTGGGGGGCAAATTCTCCACGTATTCTGCCATTAGCGACGCTTGTGCAGCAGAAAACGGGTCAGATCGAGAGCCGAGTCAAAGGAGTTGCGGCCCACTAAGTCGAAGCTGAGCGTAACAGCTTTTTCCACCGCCGCGTCGGTGCGCTCGAAGTTCAGGCTTTCATCCTTGGCAAAGAAGGTGAGCACAAACAGCGCCTGCGTCCAGAAAAGCCGCGGATAACTATCCTGTACAAAGCGGCGGGGGGCAATTTCCTCACTCCGACGGCCATCACGCAGAAGCGCCTCCACAAACATGATAAACTCGCTACGAAAATCGTCGAGCACCCGGGGCGTAATACCCGGCACGCGTGGCATAGACCGGCGTAGTGCCATGAGGGCGTAGCTGCGGTTCTGCTTCAGAATTTCGAGCAGCGTATAGTAGAAAGCCAGAAGCTTTTCGCGGGCACCGTATTCCTGCCAAACGGGCTCTAAGGCCGCTTTTTCGTGCGCTTGCCGGCCAAAATCAGCCCAAAGTTCCCGGTCGATGGCGTCAAAGTTGGGATAGTAGCGGTAAAAATCCTGCTCCGGAATGTTCAGCTTTTTGGTTAGCTTAAACACCGAAGCGGGCGTGGTATTCTTGTCCAGCACATAAGCCAGGTAAGCCTGCTTGATGCGGTCCTTTTCCGTATTTTCCATAGTTGAATCAGAACAACTAAAGACCTAGTAAAGTTGGGTTTTGGATGTGGACAGTGTGGTCCTACGAATTCCGCGAAGCGGTTTGTAGTACCACTATCGTTCAACGATTTTTGTCAACTTCAAACATCAGCAACGATAGTGATACTACGACTTTGGAGTCGTAGTACCACCCGTGCAACTACTCCGCCTGTCTATAAGCCGCGCGCAACGTTTCGATGGCGCGCTCCCGCGCAAATTTGTGCTCTACAATAGGTTTGGGGTACTCACAGGTACCATACTCCGGTACCCATTGCCAGACGTACGCAAACGTAGGATCATACTGCTTTTGCTGGCTTTCAGGGCTATACACCCGAAACCACGGGGCGGCCGTGGCCCCGGTGCCGGCCATCCACTGCCAGTTGCCCACGTTCTGCGACATATCATAATCGAGGAGCTTATCGGCAAAATACCGGTCGCCCCAGCGCCAGTCGATGAGCAGGTGTTTCACCAAAAAGCCCGCCACGGCAATGCGGGCGCGATTGGGTAGGTAGCCGGTCGCGTTCAGCTCGCGCATGCCCGCATCAACCAGTGGGTAGCCCGTTCGGCCTTCGCACCAAGCTTTAAACTCTTGCTCATTATTACGGTAAGGCACGCGGCGCAGCTTGGGGTCGTAGCTCTCCGTGGCCGTAAAAGGGTAATGCCAGAGCAGCATCATAAAGAAGTCGCGCCAAATAAGCTCTGACAGCAGCTTGGGGTTTAGCTCTTTGGCTTGGCGCATCACCTCGCGCACGCTCAGCGTCCCGAAGCGCAAATGTACCGACCGCCGGGTGCTGCTATTCACCAGGCCGGGTTGGTTGCGGGTAAGATGATAGTTGCGCACCAAGGCTTCATCGGGTAGCTCGGCGGCGGGCACAAACTGCTCAAACTGCTCGAAGCCCATTTCCTGCAGAGTCGGGCGCGCCGGCGCATCAGGCAACTGGTACAGATTCTCGGCCCGAAATAACTCGGCCGACGGATGCGGCTGCAAATGCTCATCGCGCAGCGCCGCCAGCCAGGCCTTTTGATAGGAGCCGAAAACCTTGGGGACTGTCCCTGACTTAGTCAGAATCTCGCTTTTGGCGAAAATAACCTGGTCCTTGAAGGCCCGAAACTCGGCCCCGTGTCGGTGGCAAAGCGCCGCTACGGCCGAGTCGCGCTCCTTGGCGTAGGGCTCATAATCTTCGTTGGTGTACACGGCGGCTATTTCGTACTGACTTAGCAGCTGCTCAAATACCTCCAGCGGCCGGCCGTAAACAGCCAGAAAAGTGCCGCCCGCCGCTTCTGTTTCGGCCGCCAAGCGCTCCACCTGCTGATAAATAAACGTGACCCGCGCATCGCGGCGGCTGGGGAGCAACTCCAGAATTTCGCGGTCATAAATAAACAGTGGCACCACCGGATACCCACTTTGAAGGGCCGCTGCCAGGCCCACATTATCCTGCAGGCGAATGTCGCGCCGGTGCCAGAAGAGTGTGATTTTCATGAGGGCAAGGTGTAGCGCGAAGCGGTGCTTCGCCTCGCGTTTGTTCCATTGTTAAGAAAGTATTCGTTGCGAGTTGTTTAACGAGCGAAGCGCCGCTTCGTGTTACATGTTATTTCAAACGACCCATACCGCCATCAACCGGCATCACTTGGCCGGTGATAAAGCTACTGTGGTCAGAAAGCAGAAAGGAAGCCATATAAGCCAGATCCTCGGGCTGACCAATCCGCTGCAACGGGTGGCGCTTGGCGCCGCCTTCCGCTTTTTCGGGTGTATTTAATAAAGGAGCCGCTAGGGGCGTATTAGTCAGGGACGGCGCTATGGCGTTGACGCGGATGTTCTGGGGGGCAAATTCGGCGGCCAGGGCGCGGGTGAGGCCTTCCAGCGCGGCTTTAGCGGTGGCAATGCTGGCATGAAAACTCATACCCGTGGTAGCGGCCACCGTGCTAAAGAGTATCACCGAAGCGCCTTCGGCCTTCTTCAGCCGCTTCAGCAGGGGCTGCAATAGCTGCACGGCACCCATCACATTCAACTCAAAATCAGCCCGAAAATCATCCAGCGGAATCCGCTCGAAGGGCCGTAGCTTGATGCTGCCGGGACAATACACGAAGCCGTGCAGGGTATCGGGCAAACCGTCGAAGGCAGTGGGAGAGAGGGGCTGGGTAGCGTCGAGCTCCAAGTGGGTAGTTTGCAGCTCGCTGAGTTCGGGCGAAAGGTGGCGCGAGGCGGTAAACAACCGGGCTCCCAGCCCGTGTAGCAGCTTGGCCGTAGCCAGCCCGATGCCCGACGAGGCACCGACGATGAGAATGTTCTTTTGGGCGAAATCCATGGATGTGGTTCAGATGAGAAGGGTATTCTGACAACTGAACCAGGCGGTCAAGGTTTGAGCCGCCCGCAACTGACTTTAGGACCAATGCGAAAAATGGATTAGAAATAAATAAATTGGGCCGACGGAAGCGCACCTTCCGTCGGCCCAATGAGTATAATTTGTAGTAGTTAATCAACTAATAATCACTGGATAAAATAAGATGCTTGGATAGGCTTATTCTATTGCTTCGAAGGTCAGGCGCGGAGTTGCCCCCTGCGCATCGTAGAGGCGGAGCGTGTTGTTGACTACTTCGTAGTGGGTAGTTTGGGGTAGCGCCTTTAGATAACGGCCCCCCACCACCGGACTGGAGCAAGTACCTGGCTTTACTGTTAATTGAGTAATCGTGAGCGTTTGATTGTCAGCATTAAGGAAAAATCGTCCCCCAATCTCATCACAAGCCGACAAGCCCTGTAACTTATTCCCAGCCGCGACAAACTGGATATAGGACTGCTGATCATAGGAAAAGCTGGAAGCCGTTAAAGGAAATTCGTCTACATACGTCAGCTGCCACTGGGTATTCACAAGGCGCTCATCTGGCTTTAAGTCGGAATCCTTGGTACAGCCGCCAAGAACAAAAGCCATGCACAACCACAAAAAGGAGCGGGTAAAGCGTTGTTTCATGCCAGTAGGATTGCCGTGAGGTCTACAGAGTAGAGCTGACACGGCGGCATAAGGTTGCAAGCGGGTTTGAGTGAAGGCGAAAAATATTTTGCCCCCCAGCAATGAAAGCGCGGCAAGTGGCGCCACGGCCGAGCCTGACACCTTGTATCAGCGCCCAAATGATTATATTATCTGCACTTTAAACAACCCTTCGTGCGGTCCGAGCATCTACCTCCACAACTCACAATTAATTACTGATGTTACGCGGCATATTAGTCGATTGCTTGGAAAGGATGTTTCCTGAAGCAGCAATAGCTTCTTTCTGAGGCAGAGGTGCAGTTGCCGCGTAACATCAGTTAATTATTCTGCACTATGAAAACCTCGACTCAGTTCAAATCCTTGTTGCTGCTTGTTGTGGCGTGCCTCCTGCATGTCTCCCTGCTGGCCCAAACGAAGCAGACTCGCAAAACCGGCAGCTTTGAAGCTGTAAGCGCCAGTGGTGCGGTGAATGTGTTTCTGCGCCAGGGCGGCGCAACAAGTGTGGTAGTTGAGGCATCAGAAGAGGTGCAGAAGTATTTGAAAACGGAGGTGCAGAATGGCACCCTGAAAATCTACCGCGACCGGGAGTTTAACTGGCGCGATCTGGTAGGCAGCAATAAAGAGAACAGCGTCACTATTTATATCACTTGCCCTACGCTTAGAGCAATTTCCGTAAGTGGGGCATCAGCAGTGAAGGGCCAATCAACTTTTGCCGCCAACAACTTTACCATACAAGCCAGCGGAGCCAGTGATATAACGCTCAGCGTCAGGACCAAAACGCTGGAGGTGAGCTGCTCCGGCGCAAGCGACGTAAAACTTGCCGGTCAGGCCGACCGGCAGAAAGTGACCGTCAGCGGCGGTAGTGAGTACGAGGCGTATGAGCTGCAATCAAAAGGCGCTCAGATACTTGCCTCAGGCGCCAGCGAGGCGCAGGTCAACATTGATGGCGAACTGTCCTCTACCGCTTCCGGCGCCAGCGACATCCGCTACAAAGGCAATACCCGCGTGGTAAGCAACCGGGCCAGTGGCGCCAGCTCGGTGCGAGCCGCCCGATAAACGCGTAAATGCTATTAGCTTAAATCCCCAACCTGGCTGTACGAAAGCCAGGTTGGGGATTTCTGTTTATAATGAAAAGCTTCTGGGGGGCTTTTTTGTAGGAATTTCTACATTAACAGAAAGCCTGCATTTAAGCATAACTAATGATGACGATATTGCGAATAAGGGGCAGTTAGCAAAAATTCGCTGACAGCCCGCATAGCTTATTGCGTATTTGTCTAGCTTCGCCCCAATTCCTTCTCCGCGCCCTTAACTTCCAAATTATGAACATTAAAAAGCTACTCGTTGCCAACCGTGGCGAAATTGCTATCCGCGTGCTGCGTGCCGCCACCGAGATGGGAATCCCAACGGTGGCCGTGTACACGTACGAAGACCGTTATTCGCTGCACCGCTATAAGGCTGACGAAGCCTACCAAATTGGCCGCGACGACGAGCCGCTGAAACCCTATCTGGATATTGAAGCTATTCTGCGCACGGCCAAGGAAAATGGGGCCGATGCCCTCCATCCTGGCTACGGCTTTCTGGCTGAAAACGCCACCCTGGCCCGGCGCTGCCAGGAAGAAGGCGTAATTTTCGTGGGACCGCGGCCCGAAGTAATGGAAGCCCTCGGCGACAAGGTAGCCGCCAAGCGCGTAGCCGTGCAGTGCCAGGTGCCCATTATAGAAAGCAGTGAAGCTGACCTCACCGATCTGGAAGTAGCGCTAAGCGAGGCACATCGCATTGGCTACCCAGTTATGCTCAAAGCGGCTTCCGGCGGCGGTGGGCGTGGTATGCGCGTAATCAGAACGGATGATGAGCTGGAAAAAGGCTTTTTTGAAGCGCGAAACGAGGCCCTGAAAGCCTTCGGCGACGACACAGTTTTCCTGGAGAAATTTGTGGAGCGGCCTAAGCACATTGAAGTGCAGCTGGTAGCCGACAACCACGGCAACATCGTGCACCTATACGAGCGCGACTGCTCCGTGCAGCGCCGTTTTCAGAAGGTAGTCGAAGTTGCGCCCGCTCTGGATCTGGCTGACCATCAGCGCCATTTGCTGTACGAGTATGCATTGCGACTAGGTCGGGCCGTGAACTACAACAATGTGGGCACGGTGGAATTTCTGGTAAACCCCGAGTTAGACCGCATCTACTTTATCGAGGTGAATCCGCGCATTCAGGTGGAGCACACCGTGACGGAGATGATTACCGGCATCGACCTGATCAAAACGCAGATTTACATTGCCGCCGGCTATAAGCTCGCTTCCCCGGAGATAGGACTGGAGCCGGGGGGCAAACCGCTCAAAACCGGCTTTGCAATTCAGTGCCGCATCACCACCGAAGACCCCGAAAACGACTTTAAGCCCGACTACGGCACTATTGTGGCCTACCGCTCGGCGGGCGGCTTCGGTATTCGCCTCGACCAAGGCTCGGTGTACCAAGGCGTAAAGGTGTCACCGTTCTTTGATTCGCTGCTGGTGAAAGTGTCGGCCCACGCGCCCACGCTGGAAGGCGCGGCCCAGAAAATGGCGCGCACGCTCGATGAATTCCGCATTCGGGGCGTGCAGACCAACATTCAGTTTCTGCAAAATATTATTGCCAACCCCGAGTTTGTGAGCGGTAAGGCCAACGTGGACTTCATCAAGGACCACCCGGAGCTATTCCAGTACAAGCCCCGCCAAGACCGCGGCACCAAGGTGCTGGCTTACATTGGCGACGTGGTGGTGAACGGCAACCCCGATGTAAAAAACCTCACGGACCCCAACCGGGACCTGCGCAAGCCCAAAATCCCGTTTGCCAACATTACTGAGTCGCATCAGCCCGGCACCAAAGACAAGCTGACGGAGCTCGGCCCCGAAGGCTTTGCGCAGTGGCTCCGCGCTGATAAACCCATTCATTACTGCGACACTACCTTCCGCGACGCCCACCAGAGCCTGCTGGCCACGCGCATGCGCACCTTCGATCTGCTGAAGGTGGCGGAGCGCTACGCCAAAATGCACCCCCAAACCTTCTCGATGGAAGTGTGGGGCGGCGCCACCTTCGACGTGGCGCTTCGCTTTTTGCACGAAGACCCGTGGGAGCGGCTGGCTAAAATCAGGGCGGCGGTACCCAATATTTTGCTGCAAATGCTTATTCGGGGGGCAAATGGCGTGGGCTATAAAGCCTACCCCGATAACCTCACCGAGCGCTTCGTGCAGCAGGCCTGGGAAACGGGCGTCGATGTGTTCCGCATCTTCGACTCCCTGAACTGGATGCCGGGGATGGAGTCCTGCATTGGCTTTGTGCGCAATAAAACCCAGGGCTTGGCCGAGGCCAGCATCTGCTACACCGGCGACATTCTGGACCCCAAGCGCAACAAGTACAACCTCGATTATTACCTGCGCCTGGCCAAGCAAATCGAAGATGCTGGCGCCCATATCCTGTGCATCAAGGACATGGCCGGCCTGCTCAAGCCCTACGCCGCCACCGAGTTGATTCAGGGCTTGCGCGCTACTATCAGCTTGCCTATTCATCTGCACACCCACGATACATCTTCCTTGCAAGCAGCTACTTATCTAAAGGCAGTTGAAGCGGATGTAGATGTAATCGACGTGGCGCTGGGTTCTTTATCGGGCCTCACTTCGCAGCCCAATTTCAACTCTATCGTAGAGATGCTGCGCGGTACGCCCCGCCATCGGGAGTTCGATCAGCGGAGCTTGAATGAGTTTTCCAACTACTGGGAAACGGTGCGAGAGTATTATTATCCGTTTGAGTCGGGGTTGAAAGCGGGCACGTCGGAAGTGTTTCAGCACGAGATACCTGGGGGGCAATATTCCAACCTGCGGCCCCAGGCGGCGGCGCTGGGCCTGGGCGACAAGTTTGAGCAGGTAAAACAAACCTTCGCCGACGTAAATCAGCTGTTTGGCGACATCGTGAAGGTGACGCCCTCCTCGAAAGTGGTCGGCGACATGGCGCTGTTTATGGTGACCAATAACCTGACAACCCAGGACGTGCTGGAAAAAGGGGAGAGCCTGTCGTTTCCGGAGTCGGTGCAGAGCTTATTTCGTGGCGACATAGGGCAGCCGGAGGGCGGCTGGCCCAAGGAGCTGCAACAGCTTATTCTGAAGGATGAAAAGCCTTTCACCGACCGACCCAACGAGCACCTGACGCCCATCGATTTTGACAAGGAGTGGAAGGCGTTTCAAGCCAAATTTGGCCCCCAGACCAAGTTTACCGACCTGCTGTCTTACCTGCTCTACCCCAAAGTGTTCGAGCAGTACTGGACCTATGTGCAGCAGTTCGGCGACGTGTCGCTGATTCCAACGCGAGTATTCTTCTACGGCCTCAAGCCCGGCGAGGAAACCATCATCGATATTGCCCGCGGCAAGTCGGTGATTGTAAAGCTACGCTCGGTGGGCAACGTGAACGACGACGGCAACCGCACCATCTTCTTCTCCTTCAACGGCCAGACCCGCAACCTGGAAGTGCGCGACCGCTCGGTAGAAGTAAAAACCATACGCAACCAGAAAATTGACAAAACCAACCCACGCCAGGTTGGAGCCCCTTTACAGGGTATGCTGTCGAGGGTGCTGGTGAAAGACGGTGAAGCGGTGAAGCGCAACACGCCGCTTTTCATCATTGAAGCCATGAAGATGGAAACCACCATCACCGCCCCCGACGACTCTACGGTGCAGAGCCTCCACCTGGGCGAAGGCACTTTAGTAAACGCTGACGACTTGGTGTTGACGTTAGGGTAATACTCCACTTCGAATGCGTCATACGGCTTCAATCCTGAAAATTGTATATATTTTCGGAGTTGTAGCATTTCCTATTCACTCTATTAGCAATACATGAACCTCTTACGCTCTTTTCTTATTGCTGCTGGTGCCATTGTGAGTTTGCAAGCGCAGGCTCAAAGCGCAGCCGTTGGCTCGGGCAATGCAGCTCAGGAAAATTTGAAGTCGTTGGTCAATGGTTCGGCCTCCATCAGCTTCGACAATCGTTACGAAGGTGTGCGCGGTACGCCATACTTGGTTGCTGGCTGGGTGCCAGGCACTATTCAGCTTGCCTCGAAGGTGCCTCTGCCAGAAACCAAGCTGAAGTACGATGCTAATCAGCGGATGCTTTTGATGCTGCGCGGCCCCAAGGATTCCACTTATGTGGATATGAATAAGGTAGAGGGTTTCGTGCTCAGTGATCCAACCAAAACGCAGCCACGTACTTTTCAGCGTATTTATGATGCACCCGACCCAGCCCTACGGCGGGAGTACTTTGAAGTATTAGCGCCAGGAAATTACAGTCTCCTCAAGCTTCAGCGCAAAACCCTACAGAAGGCTAGCTACTCTGGCGCTTACAGCGCCGACCGTCGCTACGATGAGCTGCTCGACCAGACCGACTATTTCATTCATACGGCCGATGGTCGTTTGCAGCCCCTTAAACTCAACGCAAAGGCGTTGACGGCCGCTATGCCCGAACACGCTCCCCAGATTCAGGCGGAGCTAAAGAAGCGCCCGACCCTGCGTACCGAAGCCGATTTTGTAGCTCTGATGCCGTGGCTGAATACATTGGCGCCCTCGGAATCTGGCAAATGAGAAATTGACTTAATCAAAGAAAGGCTCACTACTCATATTTTGCTCCCCAACCAACAAAATAACAACCAGCCTGCTGAAGTATGCGTTTATTTTATTGACTTATTGACTTATTGACTTATTGACTTATTGACTTATTTATGAATTTGCTGGAAGCACTCAATAGAATTTGCGAAATAGCCCATCCCGTTCAGGAGGATTTTCAGAAAATAGCTAAACGGCGCATCTTGCCTAAGGGAGCAATTTTGTTGGAAGAAGGCGAAGTGAGCGATGAAGCATTTTTTGTAGAAAAAGGTCTGGCGCGGGCTTTTTATAACGAGAATGCCCGCGAGGTAACGGCTTGGCTGGTCAACGAAGGCCACTTTCTTTGCTCCCTGCCTAGTTAGAAGACTTGTTCCCAAATAGTATTTTTGGGGATGCTAGACGTGAATACGATAACCGATGACCGGCAGATGCGGGCCTTGACGGGGCTAGATGTGGCGGCCTTTTGTGCGCTGGCCGAGCCGTTTGCGGTCGGCTGCCAACAAGAAGCGGATGCCCGCTTTACCGACCAGCGCCCGCGCAAACGGAAGGCTGGCGGTGGGCGTAAGGGCGTGTTAACCAGTCCGCAGCAAAAGCTATTGTTCATTCTGTACTACCTCAAAACTTACCCCACCTTCGACGTGCTAGCCGCCAGCTTTGGCTTGCCCCGCTCTAAAGCCTGCGAACACGCGCACCGATTGGCCAAAGCGCTGGAACGCACCTTGCGCACACGGGGCGTACTGCCGGCCCGCACCATCGACTCGCTGGCCCAGATGCAACAGGTCTTCGCCGAGATACCCGTGCTGCTGCTTGATGCCACCGAGCGCCCCCAGCACCGCCCGCGGGCCGTGGTGGACCGGGCCGCCGACTACTCGGGTAAAAAAGACTGACCC
The DNA here is from genome assembly GCF_056835965.1 of Hymenobacter sp. R533113. NCBI lineage: Bacteria > Pseudomonadati > Bacteroidota > Cytophagia > Cytophagales > Hymenobacteraceae > Hymenobacter > Hymenobacter sp. R533113. Next base: position 199,230 of record NZ_JAKWBD010000016.1, on the reverse strand, counting down.
GTAAAAATACGCTCATTGCCGACCCGGCCCGCTACATTCACTACCTGGGACCCACTACCTGCGGGGCGACCCACGACTACCAAGCGCTTAAAAACGAGTTTGATATCAACCTGGGCTTGCTCGACCTTTTCGAACTGCTGGCCGATTTGGGCTACCTGGGCTTCGTCGCTGACTACGAGCTGCCCGCGGAAAGCTTGCCCCACCGCAAGCCCCGGCGCAGTAAAAAACGCCCGGATGCGGCCCTGACCGACACCCAACGAACTGAAAATGCCGCCCACGCCCGCCGCCGCGTTAAGGTTGAACACGCCATCAGCGGAGCTAAACGCCTGGGTTGCGTGGCCCAAACCTGCCGCAATAAGTCCGCCAGCTTCAACGACCGCCTGCTGGCGCTGGCTTGCGGAATCTGGAACTGGCATCTTGTTAAACGAAAAGAAGCTATTTAGGAACAAGTCTATTTATTGCGAGTGCCATCCAAGGAAACCATTCAATTATTAGAGCCTACTACGCTGCTGGTAATAGCGCGGGAAGACCTTAACGCCCTCAAGCAAGCACATCCGGTGCTGGCCGATGTAGAATGCCGACTAATGGAGCAGTACTTGCTGTTGTATATGCAGCGCATCCGGGTACTGCAAATCCCGAAGGCAAAGGAGCGGCTGGCGGCCTATAGCCAGGCTCATCCCGAATTCTACCGGCGGGTGCCGTTGCGCTACATCGCTACATATCTGGGCATTGATCCCTCCACGCTCAGCCGGCTGCGCGGCGATTATAAACGAGGATAAGGCCCCGTAAATCCTGACAAATGTCAAGGGCACTTCTTGACATTTGTCAAGTAATAAGCTGATAGAGAGGAAGTAGCTTTGGATTATACAAAAACCTAATCCTAACCCTTTATTCGTATGAGGCAATTATTCAAAACATTCGCGGTAGCTGGCTTGACCACCTTGTTGGTGGCCTGCGACAAGCAGCAGGACGAGGACCTGATGCCCATCAGTGCCCAAGACGCGCAGGCCGCGCAGACGATGGGAGCAGGAACCGCCCACGAAAACGTAGCCCGGAAGCTGGCTAAGACTTTGGGCAGCGCCCAAGTGCGAAGCTTTCTGAAAGCCGAGGCGCTCAAGCAGTTCGACGGCGACTACGACGTGTTATTCAGCGACCTGCTGAGCTACGCGGCCACGAACCAAGCCGCGGCCGAATTGCGTGATCTAGCCGCTATCTCCCAAAAATTCCCTTTACTCAACGTTGCCGTGCCGGTCAATATTGAGAAATGGGACGCGCAAAACTACGCGCCGCTGGTAGCTTACTTACCAGATAATTACGACGAGCAAAATGCCAGGCAGATTACCGCGTTCGATGCCGCCGGCAACGTTCATTTGCTGGATGCAAAACAAGCGCCTACGGTTCCTGTCATCGTAATCAGTCAGAGTGAGCGCACGGAGCTGGAGCAGGGTAAAGTAGTGCTTAAAAAAGGTCTGATGGGTGCTGCCGCTACCTCTGGTAATGTAACCGCTGGGAATACAAACGGTAATTTAAAAGCAAAGTCTACTTCGGATTTGAATGGTCCCGAGTTTTGTAGTACCATGCCCTTCGACCAAGTGCTCTATTTACGTGGACTGCGCACTGATAACATGAACGCTATTGAGGAGTGGGTGCTTGGAGCACCAGAAATTCGCATGAACATTCATTATATTGATCAGAGTACTACGATCCAGAAAATTATCTACGGGAATGGTACTGAAACAGGGAACCTGTGGGAGCCAAGACGTCGGAGTTATATGGATAATAACTGGTGGAACTTCACTGATCGACTCATGCGTTGGTCAACAAATTATGGTGAAATAATTAATTTTACATTTTGGGAAGAGGATAGTGGTTCCATAATTAAGTTTGATATTAAAGTAGAAGGAGAGATTGACGGCATTAAGGTTACGGCAGACGGCACAGTAAATATTAAGAATGATGATGATTTTATTGGTACCTATCCAGTAGACCGTACTTTCTGTGCTAATTCAACCATTCAGCCACACGGTAACCAAGCGTTAAAGTTTCAACTAGATTATGATCTTTATTAACAGTAGATTTTTTATTATTTGATAATCAGTAGCTTGTGGGCATTAACAGTTCTTTTCATTTTTGTATGGCTTTCAGCATCTACCACAACCTGCGAACGGACAACCAATACAAAGCGGCAACCGGGCTAACTCAAGTTCAGTTCGACCAGCTTTACGAGCTATTCGCGCCTTTTTATGAACCCAAAATCCCGCAACCCTACCTAAAATCAAACCCGGTTTTAACCGATACACGCGAAGCCTTATTTTTTATTCTGCACTACTATAAAGCCTATCCCACGCTGCATAATATGGCCATCTACTTCGGCTTTTCTGAATTTGCGGTGAGCCAGTATTTAGAGCGACTAAAACCGTGTTTAAAAGCAGCTTTGCAAGCACAAGGCCTGACACAACGCGTTTTATTTACCAAGCAGACGCAATTTGACGACCTCTTCGCGGGTATCAACGATTTAGTCATTGACGTAACCGAAGTTCCGATTGAACGGGCTGCTAATCAGCAGCTTCAGGAGGAATTTTATAGTGGTAAAAAAAGGCACACCCTGAAATGGTTGCTCATCTGCTCGCTCAGCGGCCGGCTGTTGTGGATCAGCAAAGCCTATAGTGGCCGAACGCATGACTTCACTATTTTCAAAGAAATTTTCGCACATATAACCTTAAAAAACTATCGGATTCATGTGGATGCAGGCTTTGTGGGTATTAAAAAATTTATTAACTGCAAGTATGTTTTTATTCCTTTTAAGGCGCGAAAAAATCATCCACTCACGCCACTCGAACGTCTTATTAATCAGGTGTTGGCTCCACTTCGCGTCGTGGTGGAGAATGTCATTGCACGACTCAAATCGTTTTTCGTGCTTCGTACAACCAACCGGATGAGAAAAAAGGAAAAGCTAACCGATGCCTTCGCTTTGTGCGCCGAAGTAGCACATTTCAAGAATATCTGCTCAATCTGCTGATTATCAAATAATAAAAACTCTAGTGATTGCTATTGCCTTCTGGCTTTATAATTGAAAGAAGTAAATTTGATAAAAATCAACAATCATGAAGATAAAACTCACCATGACGCTTTTAGCAGCAATCTTTTTGCTCGCTAATTGCGAAGATTCTCAAAACTACCGTCCATTGCGTAAAATTGACGGTACGTGGAAGATTACCCGCTTACATTACGTAGATAGCAAAATTGGCACAGACTCACTAGTTGCCCCTGTAAATACTTTTCTGGTATTTAATGTGTGTACAAAGAATGACAATAAGCGGCCTTCCAACTGTAAAATGACATATCAAGCACCAGAATATTCCTTACCATTTACTTTTCAGGTGACTGACGACAACAGTCTTAGTATTAATGGTGACCGTTATACTGGGCCATTGCAGAAAGAATTCCGGCGCACTGAAGATGTGCTGAATGGCGGTTATCGAATAGTACAGCTTGATGACAATACCTTGCGTCTCGTAGGCGATAAACTCTGTAACGCCACCACCGGCCAACCGGAGACCTGCCGCTATCATATGGAGATTGATGCGGTGAAGCAGTAATTCGTTTCGATTAAATATTTCCTTCAACAAAAAAGCCGGCTACAAGCCGGCTTTTTTGTTGAAGGAAATATGCGTTTTATCTCAAATACACGGCCTCAAACACGGCTAGCGGCTTCTCCGCGTCAGCGGCATAAAAGCGTAGCGTGTCGCCCTCAATTTCGTAGCGCGCTACTTGCTGGAGCGCATTCAGGTACTCGTTTTCCACTTGTTGACGGGCTGCGCAAAACATCTTGGTCGAGCCTAAGCCGAGCAGGCGTAGCGTGGTAGGTGTGGGTTGCTCGAAGCGGCCGAAGAAGCGGTTGCAGCCCGCGAAGCCGGTCACCTGCTCAGAAGTAGCGTTGAATTGCAGATAGATTTCCTGACTGTTTTCGGGAGTGGTAATGGGGGTGGCAGCCAGCGTTCGGAGCACCCAGCGCGTGTTGCTCAGACTGGCGGCGGGAGTTGTGCTTTTGCTGCTCTGGCACGCACCCAGCAGCAGAAAAGATAGCAAAAGCAGGAAGTGGCGAAGTATCATAGCTGAAAAGAGCGACGTGGGGGGCAAAATCCGCGTTTCTCATACGGCAAAATGCATACCTTGAGCCATGAAAAAACTTGTCCTGATTATTGGCTTAGCTTGTGCAAGTCAATTAGCTGTAGCGCAGAAAAAAGGTCCGGCAATTAAGCAGAAAAACGTTGAACGCATTATTCGCACCCTAGCGGCCGACAATATGATGGGCCGGGCGTCGGGGCAGCCGGGCGGCTTACAGGCGGCGAAGTTTCTGGCCGCCGAGTTTGACCGGATTGGGCTGGAAAAAATGCCGGGTCTGACCACTTATGAGCAGGTGTTTCCGGCTTACGAGGTGCGCACCGGAGCCACCAGCGTCACGCTGAATGGTATAGCTATAGCGCCCGAAAATATACTAGCTGTATCGGGGGTGCCCACGCTTACTTGGACCAGCGAGGATGCCACCCCGCCGCAAGTCGTAGTCATTGGCCCTGAGGCCAACGTGCGGCAGGAAATGGGAGCTTTGCTCCAACCTGCTGCCAATACACTAGTCTTGGTTGATCCAGCTCATGCCCAGCGGTTCAGCCAGCTAGTGGGGTATATGAGCCATAGTAGTATGCGGGGCGAAGAGCCCAAGCCCTACGCCAGCGTATTTGTGCTGGCCGCCGCACCCACGGCACCCCTGAAGTTTACGGCTTCGGCTTCCACTTCTATCAAGACAGTGGAGCTGCGCAACGTGGTGGGTGTGCTGCCTGGCAAGGCCAAAGATAAGGCCCGCGCCGCCGAAATGGTGGTGTTCTCCGGGCACTACGACCACATTGGCATACTGCCCGCCGTGGCCGGCGACTCTATTGCCAACGGTGCCGACGACGACGCCAGCGGTACGACGGCCGTGGTGGCTTTGGCCGAGCACTTCAAGAAGAAGAAAAAATCAGCGCACGCTGGTGTTTGTGGCCTTTACGGCGGAAGAGATTGGCGGCTTTGGCTCAAAATACTTCTCCGAGCAGACTGATCCGCAGAAAACGGTCGCCATGTTCAACATCGAAATGATTGGCAAGGAAGCCAAATTTGGTCCCCAGACGGCGTTCATCACCGGCTACGAGCGCTCTGACTTTGGTAAGCTGCTTCAGCAAAAGCTGGAAGGCTCACCCTTCCGTTTCGAGCCAGACCCGTACCCCGAGCAAAACCTGTTCTACCGCTCCGATAATGCTACGTTGGCTCGTTTGGGGGTGCCTGCCCATACCATCAGCAGCGACCAGATTCCGACGGATAAGCTCTACCACAGCGTCGATGATGAGGTTGAAAGCCTTAATATGACGAATATGACGGCTATTATTTCGGCCATTGCGCGCAGCGCCGTAGGTATTGTGGCCGGTGAGCAAACGCCCACCCGCATCGAGCCCGCCAGCGTAGATCAATAACCAGAAAGTATAAGCGTAGAAACGAAGAAGCGGACCAGAAACCTGTAGGTATCTGGTCCGCTTCTTCGTTTCTACGTTTACTTGAATAACCGCACGCTCCTCGGAAACAGTAATCAGTCATTTTATTGACCAGTGAAAACGTGATAAGCGAAACCAGCCAGTTCAATTAATAGTACACAGACCGGAGAAGCTAAAGTCCGTCCTTTTCCATGTAATAGATTCTCTTAGAAATATATAGCCAGTTGAGAGCAGACTCTAGTATGATGGGAGGAGCAATGGGTAAGCAGTGATGAATCTAAAACAGCAACGTACGGTCGAAAGCATCTATCAACAGGCCGAAAATATAAAGAAGGAGGCCGCAGCGCTTTATTGCCAGTTGACACCAAGCGTAAACTACTGTGGGGGAGACGAAGAAAGCCGTAGAGCGCTGGAGCAGGAGATACAAAGCCACTTGACTGCTTTAGCAAACGCCATCTTGATGAGTAGCGCGGGCTTATTTGAAACACATCTATTTCATGCCCGGCACAACCCACCCGACCCTGCCCATGACCAAAGTCTGACGCAGCAGCTAACAGCCCTAAAGCAGGTTCTAGCCCAGCGTCTGCCTATCACGGAGTATATAGCGGCGGTTGGCTTTCTGGGTACTGCTTTTAAAGAGCTGGAGCAACCACTTATTGTAGCTGAGCCTTTGCCGCCGGTTACGTTGCTCCAAGAGACACCGCTTAAATGTTTGGCTGATGCGTACCTGGCGCACTTGTTGGCTGGGCAGCGCGCCGAAGCAATCAGACTACTCCGGGAGGAAGCCAAGGATGGTATTGATGTGCGCCTGCTCTACGAGCATGTATTCATGCCTGTGCAGTGGGAAGTTGGCTCGCGTTGGCATAAAGGCGAAATCAGTATAGCGCAGGAGCACTATTGCACGGCTGCTACCGAACTCGCTATGGCCATGCTCCACCCATATTTACAAACTGATACTCCCAATGGCTTTCGGTTCGTAGCCACCACGGTATCCAGCGATTTGCACAGTATGCCGGTGCGTATGGTATCCGACTTTCTGGAGCTTGACGGCTGGACTCCTTACTTTTTAGGAGCTAACACGCCGACTGATGGCATATGGAAGGCAGTTGTCGGTTTTAAAGCCGATTTGCTGGTTATTGGGGCTTCTATGGCGCATCACGTTGGAATACTGCATCAGCTTATCAGCGCCAAAAACAACACGACAGGTGCCAGCCGCGTGCATGTGATGGTCGGCGGAGAGCCGTTCAATGCCGATCCTGAGTTGTGGCGCGCCATTGGGGCCGATGCGTATGCGCCCAACGCCCGAGTGGCCGTAGACGCTGCCCGCAAGCTAATGCAACAATAAGCAAGGTTTCTTATTCGTCTTCATAGTCTAAGCCTAATAGCTGATTAAGAGCCTGTTGCAGCTCACTGGCGGCGTGCATCTGCCCGGATTTACGACTCACCTGTAAACCTCGACGGTAAACTTTTTCGGCGTCTTCCGGCTTTTCCAGTTGCTCCAGCAGCTTGCCCGCGTGGTAGTAAGTGCCCACGTAGTCGGGGTGTTCATCCAGTAAAGTTTGGTAATATTTCATAGCCAGCAGCGGCTCAGCAGACCGATATTCGGTGGCCAGCGCGTAGATCGTAAACGCGTCGTTGGGGTCATCGGCGTAGAAGGCCAAGAGTTGCTGTAAACGGCTGGGTGAGGTTTCCATAGGGCAGGAGTTTTCTGTATCTTCGCCCGAAATTAGGGGCTTTCCCGTAGTTATCTGTCCATATAAGCACCTTCGATGAAGTTTCTCGTTTGTATCAGCAACGTGCCCGACACGACCACCAAAATCGCCTTTACTCCTGATAATAAGGAGCTCAACAAGGCTGGGGTGCAGTTTGTGATTAATCCTTGGGATGAATATGCCCTCACCCGTGCCATTGAGTTAAAGGAAAAACTAGGCGGTAATGTGACGGTGCTCAACGTAGGCGAAGCCGATACGGAGCCCAATATCCGCAAGGCCCTAGCCATTGGGGCCGACGACGCTATTCGCGTAAACGCCAAGCCCACCGACGCCTTTTTTGTAGCCCAGCAGATTGCTGCTGCTGCTAAAGAAGGTGGCTACGACATCATTCTGATGGGCAAGGAAAGCATTGATTACAATGGTTTTCAAGTACACGGTATGGTGGGCGAGCTGCTCGGCATCCCGACCGTAGCGCCGGCCATGAAGCTTGAGGTAGAGGGAAGTATGGCTACGCTGGAGCGTGAAATTGAAGGTGGCAAAGAAATAGTGGAGGTGGCTACTCCTTTCGTTGTTTCGTGTCAGGAGCCTATGTGCGAGCCCCGCATCCCGAATATGCGCGGCATCATGACGGCCCGGACCAAGCCCTTGAAAGTAGTGGAGCCCACTGGCGAAGCTCCCCGCACCCAGGTTACCGAGTTTGCTTTGCCCCCCAAGAAGCAGGGTGTCAAGCTTATCCCCGCCGAATCGGCCGGCGACCTGATCAAGCTGCTGCGCAACGAAGCCAAAGTCATTTAACATTTATCAATCATCATTTAACATTTAACATTTATCAGGCAGCTTAGCGTGATAGATATTAAATGTTAAATGTTAAATGAAAAGAATATGTCTGTTCTAGTTGTAGTTGAGTGTGATAACGGTGAGGTAAAAAAGTCCTCACTGGAAGTAGCTTCCTACGGAAGCCAGGTAGCCCAGATGCTCGGTACCACGGCTACGGCCGTGGCCGTGAGCGAGGCTACTGAAGCCAACCTTGCCACCCTCGGCGAGCAGGGCATCAATAAAGTATTATACGACAACGATTCCCGGCTGAAGGATTTCGTAAACGGCGCCTACACCAAGCTGATTGCAGCCGCGGCTCAGCAGGAAAGCGCGCAGATAATTGTACTGGCTAACTCCAACATTGGAGCCGCTGTCGGTTCGCGCCTGTCGGTGCGCCTGCAAGCCAGCTTGGCTACTAACGTAGTAGAGCTACCCAAAACCGATGGGGGGCAATTTATAGTGAAGCGCGGTGCTTTCTCCGGCAAAGCCTTCTCCGACGTGGTTCTGAGCGGCGAGCGGAAGATTATTGCCGTGAAGAAGAACTCGATGGAGCCTTTGCACAACGCTGGCCAAACCGCCAGTGTAGCGTCGTTCTCTGCCCAACTCACCGACGCCGACTTTGCCGATGCACCCAAACAGGTAATCATGCAGGAGCAGGCCGGTGGCATTCTGTTGCCCGAAGCCGACAAAGTAGTATCGGGTGGCCGGGGCATGAAAGGTCCTGAGAACTGGAATCTGATCGAAGACTTGGCTAAGGCTTTGGGCGCGGCTACGGCCTGCTCCAAGCCGGTGTCTGACGTCGATTGGCGCCCTCACCACGAGCACGTAGGCCAGACGGGTATTACGGTATCGCCTAACCTGTATATTGCCTGCGGGATTTCGGGAGCTATTCAGCACTTGGCTGGCGTAAACTCTTCGAAAGTCATCGTTGTCATCAACAAAGACCCGGAGGCTCCGTTCTTTAAAGCGGCCGATTATGGCATCGTTGGCGACGTATTTGACGTACTACCCAAATTAACCCAGGCCGTCAAAGAGTTGAATTAATGCGTTGCTAAGTTGAGTTTTGATAGGTTAATGTCTTTGTTTTGGTTTAGGGTGGTAACTTATTGATTCTCAGTTTAGTAAACGCATATCGACACACCTAAAATCAGCTTAATCGCTTGTGAAGAAAATTCAGCTCGAAATCCTCGGCCTGTCATCCAGCCAGTCCCAATCGGGTTCTTTCGCTCTTATTCTAGGCGAAAAAACCGGCAATCGTCGGTTGCCCATTATCATTGGCATGTTTGAGGCGCAGAGCATTGCAATTCAAATAGAAAAAATCAGCCCTAACCGTCCATTGACCCATGACTTGTTCAAGTCTTTTGCTGAGCATGTGCATGTGGCCATCATTGAAGTGATGATTTCGGATTTGAAGGAAGGCGTGTTTTACTCCAAAATTGTGTGCTCCGATGGGGCTACAACCTTCGAAATCGATGCGCGCCCCAGCGACGCTATCGCAATCGGCCTGCGCTTCGGCGTACCGATCTTTACCGTGGAAAGCGTGCTGAGCGAAGCCGGTATTATTCTGAGTGACCTCGACGAAAATGCCGAAGAAGCCTCAGACGATGATGACGAGGACGACGATGATGACGACAACGGCGGCACGCCGGCCGCTACGCCCAGTCCCCGTGACCCCAGTGGTCAGGTGTCACTGGACGAGCTGACGAAGATGTTGGCCCAGGCGCTGGAAAAAGAAGATTACGAAAAAGCGGCCAAAATCCGGGACGAGCTGAATAAGCGCAACGGTTAGAATTTTGGTCGTTTTAGAAAGAAAGCCTTCCTTGTATGGAAGGCTTTTTTGTGCCGCATACTTTCCACTCAACGAACTAAAAATGCCCCCCAGCCCCGACCTGCGCTACCCCATCGGCCACCCAACGCTGCCAACTGGCTCACTTTCCGCTGCTGAACGCGCAGTTTTTATTCAACAGATTACAAAGTTGCCGACCCACCTTGTTGCTATAGCCCGCGAAATAGGTGGGGTTAGGTTGCTAGAGCCATACCGCCCCAGCGGCTGGACAGGCCGACAAGTCATTCACCATCTGGCCGACTCACACCTGAACTGTTATACGCGTTTCCGCCTGGCTCTTACGGAAGAAAGGCCCACCGTGCGCCCCTACGATGAGCACGCCTGGGCCGAACTGCCCGACGTGGCGGCAACACCCATCACGGTATCCTTGACATTGTTGGACGCCTTGCACACTCGCTGGACGGTGTTGCTCCAACACTTAACCGATGAGCAATGGCAACGCACCTTTTATCACCCAAGGAATAATCGGGATTACACGCTTGATCAGGCGCTGGTGCTCTATGCCTGGCATGGCCAGCACCACTTAGCCCACTTAATGGGCTTACGTGACAGGAGAGCTTAAAATGAGTAGGATAAAAAAGCCCCCCAGAACACTTTCTGGGGGGCTTTTTTATCAAGAATCAACCACAGAATCAAGCGCTGGTTGATTCGCCTTCCGTAATGGCCGCGAGGCCACCTTCTGATTCGTCGTCCACTTTTTTAGCGGCTCGTACCAAGCTGCTGCTGAAAATAAATTCTTTCAATTCAGGTACTTGAGCATTAAGGATTTCCTCCTTAGTGCCATCCCAAAGCTTTTGGCCTTTATGCAAGAAGATAATGTGGTCACCGATTTCAATCACCGAATTCATGTCGTGGGTGATGATGGCGGTGGTGATATTGTATTCGTGGGTGATTTCGTGAATCAGCTCGTCGATCTTGAGGCTGGTGAGCGGGTCGAGGCCGGAGTTGGGTTCGTCGCAGAAGAGGTAGGTACAGTTGGGCGCAATGGCGCGGGCAATACCCACGCGCTTCTTCATGCCACCGCTGATTTCAGCCGGCATTTTGTTGCCCGCATTTTCGAGTCCTACCCGTTTCAGGCAAAACTCCACCCGGTCGCGGCGCTCTTCCCTCGTCATCTCGGGCGTAAGCATTTTCAAAGGAAACTCCGTGTTTTCGTACACCGTCATGGAATCGAACAGCGCCGAGCCCTGAAACAGCATCCCGATTTTGCGCCGGATTTCCTGTCTGATCTGCACCTTATTGTTGGTGAACACGCTGCCATCGTAGGTGATGCTACCGATATCGGGCTGCATGAGGCCCACAATGCACTGCAACAGCACACTTTTGCCGGTACCTGAGCCACCAAGCAACAGATTGCACTTGCCCGTCTCAAACGTGCAGGTGATACCCTTCAGCACTTGGTTGCCATCAAAGGATTTCTGGACGTTGTGAATTTCAATCATGAGAATAAATGGTTGAATGGTTAAATGGCTGAAGGTTGAATAGTTAAATGGTTGTCGTTCAAATGTTAATACAATTAGCCATTTAACCACTCAGTCATTTAACCATTTACAGAAGTAGCGCCGCCAACACGAAGTCAGCCAGCAGAATAGCAATAATAGAGTTGTTTACAGCGCCGGTGCTGGCCGCGCCTACTTCTAGGGCGCCGCCCGTGGTGAAGTAGCCTTTGTAAGCGGAAATAGCGGAAACCAGGAAAGCAAATACCACCGACTTAATCAGGGCGAAGGTGATATTGTAGGGAATAAAATCGCTCCGCAGACCTTCGATATATTCCTGAGCTGAAATAGCGCCAGTGAGAGTGCCGGCTAAGTAGCCGCCCAAAATGGAAAGCACCATTGCCAGAATAACCAGCAGCGGGAACATAAGAATGGCCGCTACGATACGCGGAAGCACTAAGTAGGAGGCAGAGTTGATGCCCATTACCTCTAATGCTGCCACCTGCTCGGTGATGCGCATGGTTCCTAAACCACCCGCAATGCTGGAGCCAACCTTACCCGCCAGCACGATGCTGGTGATAGTGGGAGCCAGCTCCAAAATGGTCATTTCGCGCACCATGAAGCCGATGGTAGACTTCGGAATAAGCGGACTGACAAGGTTATACGAAATCTGGACGCAGGTAACGGCCCCGATAAAAGCGCTGACAATAGCGACGATAAAGACCGAGTTGAAACCGATAATCACGGCCTCTTCAAGGGTGCGTTGCCAGAGCGTTGAGAGGCGCTCGGTCCGCGTGACCATACTTTGAATGAAAAGCAGAAATTCGCCGAAGTTTTTGACCATAAAGCGGAAGGAGGAAGGGAGAAATGCAGGAACTTGCAGAACAAACAGCTACGCCTTGTAAATGCTCGGCCCGTGTTTGGTAACCCTACGTAAAAACGAACGCAACAAGTAAAGGAATGCAAAAATATATCATTGTTACTGGCGGAACGAAGGGAATTGGGCGCGCTGTGGTCATGCGCTTTGCGCGGGCTGGTTTCGCGGTGGTTACCTGCGCCCGCTCGGCCGCCGATTTGCTTACCCTCGCCGCCGACCTGGAGCAGGAAATTCCGGGGAGCGAGCTGTACACCTTAGCCGCCGACCTCAGCCAACCCGCCGACACCCGCCGCTTCACCGACTTTGTACTGGCGTTGGGGGGCAAAATTGAGGTCTTAGTAAACAATACCGGAGCCTTTACGCCCGGTCGCCTTCAGGATGACACCGAGGAAGGGTCGGTGCTGCGCCACATGATTGATGTAAATCTTTACAGCACTTATGATGTAACCCGCACCTTGCTACCCAGCATGTTGGCGCACGGTGGGGGGCATATTTTTACGATGTGTTCCGTGGCTAGCTTACGGGCTTACCCCAGCGGCGGAGCCTACAGCGTAGCGAAGTTTGCCTTGCTTGGCCTGACGAAAGCTCTGCGCGAAGAACTAAAAGAACAGAATATTCGGGTGACGGCAGTGCTGCCGGGGGCCACGCTCACGGCCAGCTGGGAGGGCGTAGATTTGCCCCCGAGCGGTTTATTAAGGCCGAAGATGTGGCGGAAGCTATTTTCGGCGCTTATTCCTTGTCGCCCCAGGCCGTGGTGGAAGAACTGCTGATTCGTCCGCAGCTGGGAGATATTTAGCAGTAGCCTCAATTAACTTTTACTGTCTTACCCTTACCAGTTACCCGAATGTCGGTGACGGCAGGATTGCCGCTGTAATAGAGGATACCGGTGCCGGCATGGTTGCCGCCCACGATGTCAGAAGCCCTGACGTAGGCTGATCCGTCGCTGCTGCGAGTAAGCTCAAAAAAGCAACGTTTGGTTTGCAATTCGGTGGCGCGCACGGTTCCTAGTCCTCCCACAATCAGACTAAGCTCTTCAGCTGCACCGCGCAGGCGTACATCACCCAACTCATACATATCCAGATAGATAATATCACTGGTTAGGTCAAGGTCGTAGTCGCCGGCCCCTACGAGGTGAAAGAAAACGGTACCAACGCGAAAGTTGCCGGCCGTGCGGATATTGCCCGCGCCCAATAAGGCTACATCACTAATACTAGCTACGTGCAAGGTTACTTCGCGGGGCGTGTCGTAGCGGCGCACCCAGTTGCACCGACTTGTATTGCGGATGGTAAGCCGCCCATTTTCTACCTCAAGCTCAATATCCTCCAGCAGGTTTTTGCCCGTCCGCACTTCGGCGTAAGGTTCATCGGCGGTAGCGTCCTGCACTAGCGTCACATCTACGTTGGTGTAAGTAGTTAAGTCCTGAAAGGGTGGTAGTGCCCGGCGCTCGGTCACAATGCTGCCCGTACTTTTAAAACAGTCACCTTCGTGGTCTTTGGCGCAGCCAGCTAACCAAGGAACCAACACCAGCAGGAAGATCAAACTGCGCAAAAGCCGCTGCGGGCAGCTAACTTGCAACCAACTATTCACTCGCAACATACCCTAACTATGGACCTGACCGGCAAGGTAGCTATTCTAACGGGCGTCAGCAAAGGCATTGGCTTGGCCACGGCAAAGGCATTATTGGCCCAGGGAGCCATCGTAGCTGGTTGGGGCCGCACTCCACCCAAAGACCTGACGCACGAGCAGTTTCATTTTTTTGAGTGTGACGTGCGCAAGCATGCCAGTGTGCAGGCGGCTTTTGCCAACACCATCAACCAGCTTGGCTCCGAGGTGCACGTACTCGTCAATAATGCGGGTTTGGGTATCGCTGGACCGGTCGATGGCTTCTCGGCCGACGATTGGCACACGATGTTTGATACCAATGTGCACGGTACGTTTTACTGCTGCCAGGCTGTACTGCCCGCTATGAAGCGTCAGCAGCTCGGCCATATCGTCAACATCTCGTCCATTGCTGGTACTACGGGCATTGAAAAAATGGCGGGTTATTGCGCGTCCAAGTTTGCCGTGCGGGGCTTCTCGCAGTCGTTGTTTAAGGAAGTGCGTAACGATGGCATCAAAGTCACCTGCCTGTATCCGGGCTCGGTGCAAACCAATTTCTTCGATGATATCCCCGGCACCGATGCCAACGAGCACATGATGCAGCCCCAGGATATCGCCGACACCATCATCTATACGCTGCAAACGCCCTTTAATTTCCACATTGTGGACTTGGAAATGCGGCCATTACAGCCCAAAAAGTAAACTTGTGGCGCAAAGCTCCAGCTTCGCGCTTCCTTGTACGAAACCGTCGTTGCACTCCGTTTTGGGAGACGCAATGATGTCCGAAGCTGGAGCTTTTCATTACATTCTATGGTTGAAATACAGCATCTGACCAAAAATTTCGGTTCCCAGGCGGCCGTGAATGACATTTCGTTCTCGGTGGGCAAAGGCGAGATTCTGGGCTTCCTGGGCCCGAACGGGGCCGGCAAATCCACGACCATGAAGATTGCGACCGGCTATTTGCCCCCCAGCGCCGGTACGGTACGCGTAGCGGGCCACGATGTGCTGACCGAGCCGCTGGAAGTACGCCGCCAGGTTGGTTATCTGCCTGAGCACAATCCGCTTTACCTGGATATGTACGTGCATGAGTATCTCGAATTTATTGGGTCCGTGCATGGTCTGAAAGGCGCCAACCGCCAGCGGCGCGTCGCGGCTATGGTTGATAGGGTAGGGCTGGGCCGGGAGCAGAACAAGCAGATTGGCGCCTTATCGAAAGGCTACCGACAGCGTGTAGGCCTCGCTCAGGCCCTCATTCACGACCCCGGCGTACTTATTCTCGACGAGCCCACCACGGGCCTCGATCCCAACCAGATTGGCGAGATTCGCACACTCATCCGGGAGCTGGGCGAAGACAAAACCGTGATTTTCTCCACCCACATTCTGCCCGAGGTAACAGCCCTGTGCACCCGCGTGGTGATTATCAACCGGGGCCAGCTGGTGGCCGATAGTTCGGTGAGCGAACTAGGCGCCCGTGCCGCCGGCGACACGCTTATCCGTGCGGAGTTTGAGCAAGCCATTGACCCCGCTCCCCTGCGTGCTTTGCCCGGCATTACGAGCGTCGAAGTTGCCCCCCAGAACATGTACCACATCCGGGCCAGTGCGGGCGCCGATGTCCGGGGGCAATTTCGCGCCTCGCGGCGCAGGAAGGTTGGGTGCTGCTGGGCCTCCGACAGGAAGAGCAGTCATTGGAGCAAGTGTTTCAAAGCCTGACTAAATGAAAAGTATCAGGCGGTCATGCAGAGGCGGAGCCGAAGCATCTCGCGTGCTGATGAGAGATTAGTAATCTTACTAAACACGCGAGATGCTTCGGCTCCGCCTCTGCATGACCGCCTTTTTTACTCATTAATCTAATGTTTGCCATTCTTCGCAAAGAATTCAATGCCTTTCTTAGCTCGCCGGTTGCCTACGTGGTGATGGGCGTTTTTCTGGTGGCTACCGGGCTGTTCGTGTGGGTATTTCCTGATAGCAGCGTGCTGGATTACGGCTACGCTGACCTGCAAACCCTATTCAACATGGCTCCCTGGATCTTTCTGTTCCTGATTCCGGCCATCACTATGCGCACCTTTGCTGAGGAAAAGAAAGCAGGCACGATTGAGCTGCTGCTCACCCGGCCGCTCACTGATGGGCAGATTCTGGGGGGCAAATTTCTGGCTTGTCTGCTGCTTACGCTGCTGGCCTTGCTGCCTACACTGCTCTATTACTATTCGGTATATCAGCTGGGCAATCCGGAAGGCAACATCGATTCGGCGGCTACGGTGGGCTCTTATCTGGGGCTGGCGCTGTTAGCCGGGGTGTTTGTGGCGATGGGCGTATTTGCTTCCGCTATTACCCGCGACCAGATTATTGCCTTCCTGGTCGCCGTTGTCGGCTGCTTTTTGGTGTATTCAGGTTTTGATTCCCTCGCCTCCGTTTTTGAAGGCAGTCCTGCTTACTATATCAGTCAGCTTGGTATTGCCGCGCACTACCGCGACATCAGCAAAGGCCTCATTGACTCCCGCGACCTGACGTATTTTTTTAGCCTCATGGCCGGGCTGCTTTTAGCCACGCGGCTAGTGCTGCAAAGCCGCAACTGGTAACACTGCCAACGACTGCCTTAACCCCCAGCCCCTTCTCCCGCGGAGAAGGGGAACTAGCTTTAGAAGAAACTAGCCTGCTAGTCAATACTAGCCTTCTAAAAAACTAGCAGCTAGTTCCCCTTCTCCGCGGGAGAAGGGGCTAGGGGTTGAGGCCCCACTGAAACGAATAACGCGAGAGGCCCCCAACACAACATGCCCGAACCACAAATTCAACCTTCCCGCAAGCGCCGCGACCTGACCAGATTTCTGCTGATTATTGGGCTGCTTCTGCTTTTCAACCTCGTTGGGCAGCGCCTGTTTTTCCGTCTCGATCTGACGGAGGAAAAGCGCTATACCATGTCGCCAGCTACTAAGCAGCTCCTGCAAAATCTGCCGGAGCCAGTGACGGTTACGGTGTATCTGGATGGCGACTTTCCGCCCGCTTTTCGCCGCCTCCAGCAGGCCGTACGCGAAACCCTGAATGAGATGCAGGTGTATGGGGGGGCAAATCTGCGCTACGTATTTGTCGATCCTTCGGCTGCCAGCTCCGAGAAAGCCCGCAGTGAGTATTATGAAACGCTGATCAAAAAAGGTCTGCGCCCCACCAATCTGGCCGCTACTGAGAACGGCAAACGAGTGGAGAAAATAATCTTCCCCTGGGCCACCGTGGCCGTTGGCCCCCGCGAGAAGCAGGTGCTACTCTTGCGCGGCAACCAAACGGCTTCTTCCGATGTGCGCCTGAACCAAAGCATTGAAGGCTTGGAGTACGAGTTGGCTAGCAACATCCGCAAATTGTCGCTTGGCCGCCGCAAAATTATTGGCGTAGTGGAAGGCCACGGCGAGCTAACCAATGCCCAGGCCGGTGACTTGATCGGCTCCTTGCAGGAGTACTACGATGTGTACCGCGTCGATCTGGCTGCCGTGCCCAATCTGCGCACCCTCGATGCGGTGATTGTAGCGAAGCCCGAGCAAGCCTACACTGAAATCGAAAAGTTCAAGCTCGACCAGTTCATTACCGCGGGAGGCAAAGCGCTCTTTTTCGTGGATGCTATGCGCGTCAACCTCGACAGCGCGGCCCGCGGTGGTATGCTGTCTTTTCCGTATCAGCTGAACTTGGAAGATCTGCTGTTTAAGTACGGTGCCCGCATCAATCCCAATCTGGTGCTTGACCTGAACTCCGGCGTAATTCCGCTCGTGACCGGCACCACCGGCGACCAGCCCACCGTCGAGCCCATGCCGTGGCAATTTTATCCGCTCATCAATCAGTTTAGCCCGCATCCCATTACTCGCAACCTCGACGCGGTCTATACCAAGTTCGTGAGTACGATTGATACGGTAAAGGCGGTTGGCATTCGCAAAACGCCGTTACTTTTTACCTCGCGCTATACCCGCATATTGCCTTCCCCGGTCCCCGTCAATCTAAACGATGCCCGCATGGAGCCGAATGCCAAGCTGTACCGCGAAAGTTTCAAGCCAGTAGGCTACTTGCTGGAAGGGCAGTTTCGCTCGTTGTTTGCGAATCGTGCCCAGCCAGGTACGACGCAGTTTCAACCGGCCACCGCAGCTAATGCCCGCCCCGGCAAAGTGCTCATTATTGGTGATGGCGACTTTGTGCGCAGTGAGCTGGACCCCAAAACCGGCCAGCCCTTCCGCCTCGGCTTCGACCGGCTCGCCAACACCGAGTTTGCCAACCGCGAGCTGGCTCTGAATGCCGTCGATTACATGCTCGACGAAACCGGCCTCATCGCCGTTCGCAGCAAACAGATCACGCTACGGCCGCTGGATAAAGTGAAAATAACGGAGCAGCGCCGCCGCTGGCAACTCATTAATATTGGTGCCCCATTGGTGTTGTTAGGGGTATTTGGAGGTTTGAGAGCATGGCGGCGTAAGCGCCGCTATGCATCGTTTAAAACCGAATAGAATCTTCGGTAACAAACGAAGCCAGGAGCGAATGCAAAGACGCATCATTTTGCATAGAGCTGGGGGCAAAAAATCAGCTTGGCTAATGTTAAGGTAGCCAGATAGATGCTGGAAGTCACTTAGCGCTATGGCCTTGAAGCCCATCGACCATTGGGAAAAGTTGCGCTGCTGAATCTTACCGTCAGCTAGTTTTGTCACGTTGCGGTGACGAATATCCTGTGCAATCTTATCGAAGATATAAAACACCTCGTCTTCAGGGCCTTCTAGTACCTGCATAATATTATGCTCACTGTAGAGCAATACACCGGTGAGATGATGCTGCGTATTCCAGTCGCGGGACTGCTTTAATAAGGCTTCTAATTCCTTCGAACCCATAGGAAGAGTAGCGGTACTTTGGTAAACTAGATGATGAAGAGTAGAGCTGGACATACAAAGTGCGATAGTTCTTTTTGGACGAACTAACATAAGCTAAAATTGTATAGCTCTGTACTTTTCCAAGACTGATAGGATTTGATTTACGTATTAATAGGTTTCCTTTAGGTATTATCCGCTAGAGATTTGCGTATAAATACGCAAAAGGAAACATCTGCTTACTCTTGGGGTAAGGCCGCTGCCTGGCAAAGTGAAGTTGGGGATAGATACCTATTGGCCACAGTGGCCGTTTTATAGATTGCGTTTTTAGGCCTTGTTTTCCGTATGGACGGCGCTGGCAAAGCCGGGTGTGTTTCCTATCTTTGTCGCCTTACCCCAACCTTGGCCGAACCCCCACTATATGAAATTCATTGTCTCGTCTTCTGCCTTGCTCAAGCAGCTCCAGAGCATCAATGGCGTAGTCACGAACAACCCCGTAGTGCCCATTCTGGAGAACTTTCTTTTCGAGATTGAGGACGGCAAGTTGACCATTACGGCTTCCGATCTGGAAACCAGTATGATAACCGAGTTGCCGGTAGAAGCCCGCGAAACCGGCCGTATTGCTGCACCTGCCCGTATTCTGCTCGATACACTCAAGAACCTGCCCGACCAGCCCGTTACGTTTACGCTGGACGAGGAAACGTACACCATCGAAATCAGCTCGGCTAATGGGCGCTACAAGCTGGCCGGCGAGAATGCTACCGATTTCCCGCGTGTGCCGGTGGTGAAAGGCTCCACTCCCATTGAGATGCCATCCTCGTCATTGGCGCGAGCAATCAACAAAACAATCTTCGCCGTCAGCACTGACGAGCTACGGCCCGCTATGACCGGTATTCTGGTGCAATTGGCTGACAACCAAGCCACATTTGTAGCCACCGATGGTCATCGCCTATTGCGCTACCGCCGCCTCGACGTAGGCGCTGGTCAATCAGCTAACCTGATTATTCCACGCAAGGCTTTTAATCTGCTGAAGAGCGCGTTGCCATCGGAGGCAACTACGGTGAAAGTGGAGTTCAATAGCTCCAATGCCTTCTTTAGCTTCAATCAGATGCGCCTGGTGTGCCGCCTGATTGATGAGCGCTACCCGGACTACGAAAATGTAATTCCGGTCAGCAACCCGAATCGTTTGATTATCAGCCGCGCCGATTTCCTGAACTCGGTAAAGCGCATCTCGATCTATTCCAACAAGACGACTCACCAGGTTCGCTTGCGGTTAGCTGGATCTGAGCTAACAGTATCGGCCGAGGATCTGGACTTCAGCAATGAAGCCAGCGAGCGCCTAGCATGTCAATATGAGGGCGAGGACATGGAGATTGGCTTCAATGCCCGCTTCCTGGCTGAAATGCTCTCTAATATTGATTCGGAAGAAATTACCTTGGAGTTGAGTACGCCTAACCGCGCTGGCCTACTTATGCCTACCACGGCCGACGAAAACGAGAGCATCCTGATGCTAGTGATGCCGGTAATGCTTAACAATTACGTTTAAATTTAAATGGTTAAATGGCTGTGGGTTAAATGGTTGCTCGTTCTAGCCACGTCGGTGTCAGCAGAACGAGCAACCATTTGACCCACAGCCATTTAGCAATTCAAGCAATGAAGAAATCCGAAATCCGCTTTAGTATTGCCCTCGACGATCAGAAAGTGCCGGAAGCCATCAGCTGGCAGGCCACCGATGCTGGTCCCGATATTCATTTCGCCAAAGCCATCAACATCGCTCTTTGGGACCGTGACGAACGGGGCACCATGAAAATCGATCTTTGGACGAAGGAAATGCCCGTTGATGAGATGAAGCGATTCTACGTTGATACGATCGGTGCCATGGCCGAAAGCATTACTACTGCCACGAATGACAAAGTAATGGCCGCCAAAATGCAGGAGCTGTGCCGCACGCTCATGGCGCATCTGGAAGAAGAGGAAAGTAAGAATAAGTAGTCCATCCTAAGCATAAAAAAGCCCCCCAGAACCAATCTGGGGGGCTTTTTTATGCTCCAAAATCGTATGTTATCTATTGCCGTTACTCGAACCAGAACGAGTGCTTGTAGTCGTCTTAGCCGGGCCAATAGTAGCCCCCTTGCTGCTAGCTGGTAGCGGATTTTTTACCGAATTCACGAATAGAAAATCGGAAGCAGTGGCCGCATAATCTTTGTCGTACTTGTAAAAGGAGCTACGGGAGTTGTAGTAGTCACTATATTGATTGGTGGTCAACACAGCGCTTAGCTCCTTGTCGCGCTCTTTACACACGCCTTTGCACTGCTCATCAATAAGAGCTGGATTACCGGCGTGTCGCTGCTCAATGGCAGCCATTTTAGCAACTTTATCTTCATTAATGGCACGCAGCTTTGTGGCTTGGTAGCCGTTGAGGCGCAACTCCTTAGCCATTTGATCGGAGAGGCGCTGGGCACGCTCTTGTACTGCACTTGGGCGAGGTGTGGAGCGAGTCAGCTCCGGAGGCATAGCGGGGCCAGGCTTCTGTTGAGCCTGCACACCGAGAGCAACGGTTAGGGCCAGGGTGGCGGTGGCAAGTGTCTTTCTCATCAGTGTCAGTCGTTTATCAGCTCCTTAATCAAAGTATCGATCGGGCCAGTGAAGGCTGGCAACAGCAGTTATATAAGTTATTAACGAAAAACTATGCCAGTGGGTTCAGGCAAGCTTTGCTTAATGAAGAAGGAGCAACGAAGATTTAGGAGTTGAGAACATCCGCTAATTCTTCATTAAGCGCAGCGTCATCACCACACATTCTTCCACATCATCGACTCAACGGGCTTATCGGTGCGCTCATTGTACTTGGCATTGGCCTTGCGATTGTAGAAGGTTTGCACATCGCCTTGTACAGCAAAATAGATGAGCTGGCCGATGGGCATTCCGGGGTAAACGCGTACCTGTTGGGTTACAGATATTTCGAGCGTCCAGGTGTTGCAAAAGCCGACATCACCCTTACCCGCTGTGGCGTGAATATCGATGCCCAAGCGGCCTACACTAGATTTGCCCTCCAGGAATGGTACCTGCGCGTGGCTTTCGGTATACTCCTCCGTGACCCCCAGATACAGAGTACCTGGCTGAAGTACGAAGCCCTCAGTAGGCATTTCAAATACATCAATTTTGTTGTGTGCCCGAGCATCGAGTATGGCAGCGCGGTAGGTAGCCAGGTAGCGGCCCAAATGGACATCGTACGAATTGGTGCCCAAGCAAGCCCGATCGTAGGGTTCGATAACGATGTTGCCCCGCTCTATTTCGGCCAGGATTTGCTGATCAGTGAGAATCATATTTCAAGAGATAAAATGGGGTAAACAAGTAAGAAGTGGATGCAAAATGAGAGGATGACAGAAAATTTGCTGCCCCTATCTTGTTCTTCTTACTTATTAGTTGTCCTCCTCTTCGTAGCGGTCTTCGGGCAGATCGAGCGCATCGCGGCGCGGCGTACGGCGCTGGGCCTGCGGATCAATCTGGTCGGCCAAGCCATCGATACGGGCGCGTAGATCGGGCAGCACGCTTACGATCAGATAAACCAGAAGCAGGGTAGAAGTGCCCGCCAGCAGCAGGGTGAAATAATCAACCCAATCGTGGCGGGCGGGCGCGTCAGCCGTATGGGTGAGCGTAGCAGGAGCGGATTCCGATGCTCCAGCTTCAGGCTGCGGCGCGGGGTCTTCGAGGGAAGCAACCGGCGAAGATGCCCCTTCGGGGTCGGCATCTACATCAGCGGGGGGAACGGCTGCACCATCAGCTGCTAAGTCTTCGGGGGCCGGATCTTCGGAAGCGTTAAATTGAGCAGCGGCTTGTTTAATAACTCGTTGCAAGGACCGGATAAGCGCCACACGCTCATCGCGGGGCAAGACGCGGATAAAGAACTCGAAGTTCTTGTCAATCAGAACGGAGTTGAGCTGCTTCTGAAATTCGGCCAAATCACGGCGCCCTTTGCCAAAACGGTTCTTAAAGCGCTCCGATACGTCGTTATAATTTTGAAACAGCCGCTTCAGATCGGCGTTGTTGTTGAAGTCGTCGAATTCGCGCCGGGCCTGATACGTGCGGAGCGTAACCGGAAATTTGCGCCGGGTGAATGACTTGTCGTACACGGTTTCCATGGTACGGAAGTTCAGCTCATCAATGCTCCGGTCAAACAAGCGCTTGTTGGCCTCTGCGGGTGTCTCGGCTTGTGCCATTTGTAGGGCCGGCACGAGCAGGCACCACAATACGAATAAGGAAGAAAAGAGACGAAGTTGGGCCATAAAAGGAGCTACAGTTTGGCCGCAAAGGTAACCGCTAGCTCCTGGCTATGGTATGGAAAGGCAAGATTTGAGCAAAATGCGCTCAGTATTGTCTCAGAACTAAAGTAAGAAACCAAGCGAAGCACTGGTTTCTGCCGTTGCCGCTGCTGCCATCCTCTTGCTTTCTATTCTTTCAGGCTCCTCTATTTGCGCGGTTTGCTATTCTCTATGAACCAAAAAAGCCCCCCAGATAATTTCTGGGGGGCTTTTTTGGCTGCAAATCGTTTCGTTTATAACCCGTGCGCTTCCCGCATTGACTCCTGACAAGCTGAGAGATACCTGTCGACCAGCTCGTCGGTAATAGCGGTGCTTACAAACAGCGCTTCGTACTGGGCCGGTGCCAGATAGATGCCTCGGTGCAGCATAGCCTGGAAATAGCGCCCGAATGCTTCTGTGTCAGATGTTTTGGCGTCCTCCAGGTTGTGTACTGGTTTGTCCGTAAAAAACACGCTGAACATGGAGCCAACACGGTTTACCGTGTAGTTCAGGCCCAGGTCGGCGGCAATCTGGTGGGTGCCGTCGGCGAGGCGAGCCGTGATGCGATCCAACTCCGTGTACAGATCGGGGTTCTGTTGTAGATACGTTAATTGGGCAATGCCAGCGGCTGTGGCAATCGGATTGCCAGAGAGCGTACCTGCCTGGTATACTTTGCCAGCGGGTGCCACATTATCCATGATATCCTGGCGGCCACCGTAGGCGCCAACGGGCATGCCGCCGCCGATAATTTTGCCCAGCGTTGTCATGTCGGGTTTGATGCCGTACAGCTCCTGCGCTCCACCGCGGGCAAGGCGGAAGCCGGTCATTACCTCATCAAAAATCAGAACGATGCCATGCGCTGTGCATAAGTCGCGAAGGGCCTGCAGGTAGCCTTCGGCGGGCGCTACCAGGCCCATATTGCCTACTACCGGCTCCAGAATAAGCGCGGCCACCTGGCCAGCGCTAGCTTCAATGGCCTGGCGCGCAGCCTCCACGTCGTTGTAAGGAACGGTAATGGTATCGCGGGCCACGCCGGCAGTGACGCCCGGCGAATCAGGCGTGCCTAGGGTGAGGGCACCGCTTCCGGCCGCGATAAGAAATGAATCGCCGTGGCCGTGGTAGCAGCCTTCAAACTTGATAATCTTGTCGCGTCCGGTATAGCCCCGCGCCACGCGGATGGCCGACATGGTAGCTTCCGTCCCCGAGTTGACCAGGCGTACTTTCTCAATGCTGGGCACCATGGCTTTGATTAGTTCCGCCATCTCTACCTCGCGCCGGGTAGGTGCGCCAAACGATAAAGAGCTGGGAATAGCCTGTTGGACTGCATCCAGTACAACTTGTGGCGCATGGCCCAAAATCATTGGACCCCAGGAGTTTATAAAATCGATATACTTATTGCCGTCTACGTCCGTCAGCCAGGCACCCTGGGCCGATTGCATAAATACCGGGTGACCACCTACGGCCCGGAAGGCACGCACCGGCGAATTAACACCACCGGGAATATGGTTTTTGGCGCGGGAAAAGAGAGCTTCACTATTGGTAAGGGTAAGCTCAGGAGTGGGAGAGAGGGAAGTAGAATTCATAGATATAAAACAGGCAACGAGGGTAAAAGTCTAGAGAAAGTAGTACAAATGCTGAGGCTCGGCCCCTTAGCGGCCGCCCACCGGATTCTGTACTTCTACTTCCAGTCGTTCAAGCTTGATAAGCGGTACATACTGATTGTCGTGGGTGCCATTGGGGTAACCAATACCCTGAAACAGTGAACCCGAAATAGGACCGGACGTGGCCAGGCCCTGTTGAAACGCGGGGCCATGTTGGTGCAGCTGGTGGCCGAAGTAGTACAACAGCTCGAAGCCGGAGTGGGCAAAGATGCTGGGGGGCAAATTGTAGCGCTGCACATACAGCTGGCGAAAGCGCCGGACTCCAAAGCTAGTTGGGTCAATGTACTTGCGATGAATCAGATACACGTCGCGCGCATCGAGGCGGCTAGGGCTCACCGACGAATTTTCCAGCCACGAACCATAGGCTATAAGTGGCAGTTGGGCAGCCTGGTTCTGAAGATGCTTGAGAGTATAAGCCCCGGTCTTCCGATTGTCGGAGGCAACTACTAAGTGGCCCAGGGTGGTAAGGTCGATGCCCGTAAAGCCAGCTACCAACGATTCTTCCAGGTTAGAGTTGAGACGTCGCAGCACCGGTACTTTGCCCCCAGGCTTTCATAAGCTGTCTTGTAAGCCTGCGCAAAGGCCAGGTCGTCGCTGGTATCCTCGTGCAGGACAGCCGCAGTACGTCCGCTGAACGTGCGAAAGGCATACTGGGCAGCCACCTGGGCCTGCGTGGCCATACTGGGCTCAAACAGATAATGCCAGTTATTGCTGATAGTCAGGTTGCCATCCTGAGAAAGCGGATTGATAGTAATGATCTGGCGCTGTTGGGCATAGCGCGCCAGTAATTTGCTGCCCGACTTATAAATGGGCCCAATAATCATGTCCATGCCGGCTAGCTCAGGCAAGGCCAACACTTGCTTGAGCTGAATAGTATCGGCGCCGGTATCATAGGCAAAAAGCTGAACGGGGCGACCTTCGTGCTGCAGGGAATCCTGAGCGAGTAGCAAGCCGGCGTAAAGGTCCGTAACAAACTGATTGCGACGTACTTTCTCCCAGCTCGGGTCATTAAACTCGAAAGGGAGAAGGACGGCTACTCTGTAAATGGCCTTTTTTGAGCCTGGGAAATAGAAGTGTAGCGGGCCCGATCGAGGGAAAAATCATTGATTAACTGCTCCAAAATCGGCTTGTCAGCTGGGGTGTACCAACCGCCGGTTACCAACTTATCAGCGTAAGCCCGGCCCACGGCGTCGTCTTTCGGATAGCGCTGTAGCAGGCTCTGGAACAGTGCTTTATCCTGAATGCGGCCCAGATAGGTAGCCTTCATGGCCCCCTGCTCGGCGGCCAGCGTCTTGTTCGAAATCTGCTCGAGCACTTGCAGGGCGTTGTTGGGTTCGCCCTGCTCAAACGACACCTGCGCTTGCAGAAACAAGGCTTCGGGTAGATTTTCCCACTTATTATACTCGGTCCGAATCAGATTGAGCATTTGCTCCGCTTCCGCCCATTTCCTGGCGCGGGTGGCAGCCACCGCATACAAGTAGGCAGCCTCGGCGCCGCGCTCGAAGCGGGCAGCAGGCGGCGTAAGCGGCGCCAACTCCTGCATGGCCAAGTCGTAGCGGCCCTGGTCAAGCAGCACCTTGCCGTTTTGGTAGCGCGTATTCTGATCCGCGGAGTTCAGATTGACAGGTAGGGCGGGGCGAGGCTTCGCGACGGGCGCCTTTTGCGCCGTGGAGGGCAATTTGCTGGCTGCAGGCCTAACCGTTGTTGGCTTACTGGTAGTTACCACAGCCTTGTTAGAAGCAGTGCTGGCAGGCTGGGGGCTTTTTTGGTAGCTGGCTTTGCTACGGCTGATTTGCCAGCAGCCGGCACCACTTTCATTGTTTGGGCCATCGTGGGCGGTGCGGCCAGCCACCACAAACAACAAAGCCAGGTAGTTAGGCGAAGAGAGTACGAGTGCCTCATAGAGGAGGGCAAAAGGAATAGAAGAGAAAGAAAATGTATCAGCAAATGATGCTCACGCATGCGCCCTACAAAGGTACGTAGGATCGGCGGGGATGATATCTGTCTGAAGCTGCCTAAGTCACCAGCCGAACAGTCGCTGTGGGTGCGGGGCAAATTTCTGAATCTTCGTAGATAAGCTTGCGCAGAGACTGATGAAATACGTCGCGGAATTTCGGAGTCGTGTCTTATCTTTAGCAAGTGCGCGCTGCTAGCTTATACCCAAACGGCGCGCTTGGCCGTTACGGTAATTCCCACATCGTCTTGCCTGCTTATGCCCGTTTCTCTGCCTCAGCTGCGTCAACGTCTCGGTCTGTTGTTTGTGCTGGGCGCATCGATTACCCTAAGCGTCGTGCTGATTACGTTCCGGGTATTTATGACCCAAGAGTTGACGTTTGTTTTCCTGCTCTGGAATCTGTTTTTGGCCCTGATACCCTTCGGACTCAGCACCATGCTTGGCTTGGCGGCCGGGCCGGTCCGCCGCCGCTTACTACTGCCAACGGGTGCCATCTGGCTGCTGTTCTTCCCAAATGCGCCCTATATTCTCACCGACTTATTTCACCTAATGCCTCGCCCCGGCGTGCCTTATTGGTACGACTTGGCCCTGATTCTAACCTGTGCCTGGAACGGACTGATGCTGGCTTACGCTTCCCTGATTGAGATGCAGGGCCTCGTGCGTCGCCGCATGGGCGCCATAGCTGGTTGGGGCTTCGCTATGGTAGCCATTGTCCTGAGCAGCTTCGGCATTTATTTGGGCCGCTATCTGCGCTGGAATAGCTGGGATGTGTTTACCAATCCGCTCACGCTTTTCTACGATATCCTCAATCGGGTGCTGCATCCCATGGCATACCCGCGCACTTATGGTGTCACTATTCTCTTCTCGGCTTTTTTGCTGCTAGGCTATATCACGGTTCGCCAACTGGCGGGTTTGCACAGAGCGGAGCAGGAACTCTGATTATTGCTAACATAAAGAACTATGATTTTTCAGCGTGTCGAATCATGATTAACACGACTGCTGCTCCTATTACCGCAATTATTCCTAATAAGAATAAGAACCAAAACGTAGTACCAGTTGCTAATACACCCCGCATACTACGATATGTCTGCTGGCCTATTCTCCTGTAAATCCATCCAGCAAGCAGAATATAGGGAATTATAAGAAGGTAGAACTCTGAGTAATTCAGTAGCCAGAACAGATACCATTAATTAACAGTCGCTTAAATTACGTAATACGTAAAAAGCCGCTCCGGTAACCCGAAGCGGCTTCTGCTTTATCATAACCTTTATCTACTCCCACTCAATCGTCGCTGGTGGCTTCGAGCTAATATCGTACACCACGCGATTAATGCCGCGTACCTGGTTGATGATTTTGTTGGATACGTGAGCCAGGAAGTCGTAGGGGAGGTGGGCCCAGTCAGCCGTCATGCCGTCGACGCTGGTCACGGCGCGCAGGGCTACAACCTGCTCGTAGGTGCGCTCATCACCCATTACGCCCACGCTTTGAATCGGTAGAAGCATCACGCCGGCTTGCCAAATCTGGTCGTAGAGGCCGTATTCGCGCAGTGAATCGATGAAAATAGCGTCGGCTTTCTGCAAAAGCTGCACCTTCAGAGGCGTGATGTCGCCGAGGATACGGATGGCGAGGCCAGGGCCGGGGAAGGGGTGACGATTGAGGATGTTGGGGGGCAAATTCAGGGCCGCGCCCACCTCGCGCACCTCATCCTTGAACAGCATCCGCAGCGGCTCCACTACTTTCAGGTTCATCAGCTCCGGCAAACCGCCCACGTTGTGGTGGCTCTTGATGGTCACGGCCGGCCCTTTCACCGATACCGACTCAATCACATCAGGATAGATAGTGCCCTGGGCCAGCCACGTAGCGCCTTCCACCTTTTTGGCTTCGCGCTCAAATACCTCTATAAAGGTGCGCCCAATGGCTTTGCGCTTGAGCTCCGGGTCGGAGAGTCCGGCCAGCGCCGAATAGAACTCCTGCGAAGCATCTACACCGCGCACGTTCAGGCCCAGCACTTCATAGGCCTGCAATACGCCTTCGTATTCGTCTTTGCGCAACAGCCCGTTGTCCACGAAAATACCGTGCAAACGCGGCCCAATGGCCTGGTGCAGCAGCAAGGCCGCCACGCTGGAATCGACGCCGCCGGATAAGCCCAGAATCACCTGGTCGGTTTCGCCGATGGTGCGCTGCAGAGCCGTTACCATGCTGTCCACGAAGTGTTCGGGCGTCCAGCTTTGGTCGCAGCCGCAGATATCCACCACGAAGTTGCGCATCAGCGTTTTGCCCTCAGTAGAATGGGTTACCTCGGGGTGAAACTGAATACCATAGGTTTCCTGGCCCGTAATATGATACGCGGCTACATCCACCTCGCGCGTGCTGGCAATAATCTCGTAACCAGGGGGCAAATTTTTGATAGTATCGCCGTGCGACATCCAGACCTGCGAGTTGAGGCTTAGCTCGCGCATGAGCGGGCTGCTCTGCTCAATATGATGAAGGCGGGCGCGCCCGTACTCGCGAATGGTGGCGGGCAGCACTTCGCCGCCGCCCTGCTGAGCCAGCAGCTGTGCGCCGTAGCATACGCCCAGCACCGGCACGCGGCCGAGGTACTGGCCCAAATTGGGGTTGGGCGCTTCAGGATCGCGCACGGAACACGGTGAGCCGGAAAGCACCACGCCCCGGATATCCTCAGTGAGGGCCGGGGCGTGCGTGAAGGGATGAATCTCGCAGTAGACGTTCAGCTCGCGAATGCGTCGGGCAATGAGCTGGGTGTACTGGGAGCCGAAATCAAGAATCAGAATCTGTTGGGGCATGGGCAAAGGTAAGGAGGCCACAGTCAACTCAAAAATTACTGCCGCCTCCACTCTTAGGCGCCGCTACGCGCAATATATAGTTTGTGCATAGAGTCTTTGGATAAACTATTGCTAGCATAGCTGCTGCGAGTACATTCTAGACATAGCTTTTAAACTATTATCAGAGTTCGTTGTAAGTGAGGCTATCCATTCTTGTTTTCATCTTTCCTTAGTCATCGCATGAAGCACTTTACCCGCCTGGCAATTTTCGCGTTGTTTTCGCTGCTTCCCTTTGCTGCGACGGGCCAGGCAGCTGCCTCCAAAGCTACCCCCCAACTGTACCCATTTCAAC
Organism: Hymenobacter sp. R533113; assembly: GCF_056835965.1. Taxonomy (NCBI): domain Bacteria; kingdom Pseudomonadati; phylum Bacteroidota; class Cytophagia; order Cytophagales; family Hymenobacteraceae; genus Hymenobacter; species Hymenobacter sp. R533113. The sequence goes on along the minus strand of NZ_JAKWBD010000016.1, from coordinate 169,548 downwards.
GATAAGTGATTCTGCCACAGTAGTATCTGGTCCTAGGGTGCTGACAGGTACGATACTGGGCGTGCGCGACCAACCCTTGGCTGGTGCGACGGTGAGCGTGGTAACTGAACCCAACAAGGCAGGTATAACGAACTCGGTGGGGGGTTACGTGCTCCGCTCCACGGCGGAATCGCCGGTGCTGCGCGTGAGCTATGCAGGCTATAAAGGCGTAGAGCTGCCCATCGTTAATTCCAAGCCACTGGTGATTCGGCTGGAGCAGATAGACAAGTACGAGAAAGATCGCAAAAAGCGCGCGAAAACAGCAGTAAAGGAATACCGCAAACCTTAACCGCTTGGGTAGAAGGCTGCGTTTTGGGCCTTCAACTGCAAATAAGCTGATGCCCGAACTAATTGATAGTCTGATGGTAGGCGCTGGAATGAGAAAATAATCAGGACTATCAGCTTAATCTGCGGCCTCTGTAGACTATCTTTGCAACGGCGAGTCAGAACGACCAGCTCCTGCTGAACTCCCCCAGGACCGGAAGGTAGCAAGGGTAGGCGGTTGAGCGGTGCGATTTTGGCTCGCTTTTTTGCCCATGCCCCAACGAAACCCAGTGCCGCGTTTGCCGGCAAATGGGTAGCTTTGGGGCATTCTTTTGTTATAACCTGCCGCATGAAATTCTTCATCGATACCGCAAACCTTCGCGAAATTCAGGAAGCCGTAGAACTCGGGGTACTGGACGGAGTAACTACCAATCCGTCATTAATGGCCAAAGAGGGCATTAAAGGCATGGACAACATTATGGCCCACTATCGGCAGATCTGCGAGATGGTAGATGGCGATGTGTCGGCCGAAGTTATTGGTATCACCTTCGAGGATATGGTGCGCGAGGGCGAGATGTTTGCCGAGCTACACCCTAACATTGTGGTGAAAGTGCCCATGACCCGCGACGGGGTGAAAGCCATCAAGCACTTTTCCGAAAAAGGTATCAAGACCAATTGCACCCTGATTTTCTCGGCCGGGCAAGCACTGCTGGCCGCCAAAGCCGGGGCTACCTACGTGTCGCCCTTCGTGGGGCGCTTAGATGATATCGGGCACGACGGGCTGGTGCTCGTGCAGCAGATTGTGGATATTTTCAGTAACTACGGCTATCCAACCCAGGTATTGGCCGCGTCGGTGCGCCACGTGCCACACCTGATTCAGTGCGCTGAAATCGGGGCTGATGTGGTGACCTGTCCGCTCAATGTTATTACTGGCTTGCTCAACCACCCGCTCACCGACAAAGGCCTGGCGCAGTTTCTGGCTGATCATAAGAAGGTGAACGGCTAACATTGCGCTTAATGAGGAATTCCTGATTGTCTCATCCTTGATTAAGCCCAATGTCAGTTCTTCATTTCTAATTCTTCATTAAGCGCAGCGTCGTGTACATCATCAAAGTAAAAGGCAAGGCAAAAATCCCGGACTACATTCAGCTCCGCGACGAAGAATTTGTGCTCATTGCTTACTTCCGCGCCGACCGGCCGTTGAAAGACCTGCACCGCTACGGTTTGGAAGGTAAGGAAGATGCCCTGGCCGGGGTGATTGCGGGCCTGGAATTTGGGAAGCTGCAAAAGCTGGATGTTTGAGCTTTGGGGTTAAAAAAGCCCCCCAGCCTTCGTATTCGCTGAGCTGCCCGGCGTGGCAATCACCTCAGTATCATTTCGCGTTATAGTAACCATGTCAGATTCCGCCGTACCCGTTGTTGAGCTCCACGATGCCTACATTATGCAGGACGTGAATACGGTACTGCAAAAAATCACTTTTACCCTCGAAAAAGGCGAGTTTGCTTACCTGGTCGGTCGCACGGGGTCGGGCAAAAGCTCTTTGCTCAAAACCCTGTACGCCGATCTGCCGCTGGGTGGGGGCGTGGGTACCGTGGCCGGCTTCCCGTTGCAGAAGCTCAGCTCCGGCAAGGTGCCTTATCTGCGTCGGAAGCTGGGTATCATCTTCCAGGATTTTCAGCTGCTTTTCGACCGCACCGTGGCCGAAAACTTGATTTTTGTGCTAAAAGCAACGGGTTGGAGCGGCAAGGCCCGCATTCAGAATCGCTTGTCGGAAGTGCTGATGCGGGTGGGCTTAGCCAACTCTGCCAGTAAAATGCCCCACCAGCTTTCGGGTGGAGAGCAGCAGCGGATAGTTATTGCCCGCGCTTTGCTCAATGAGCCTTTGCTACTGCTGGCCGACGAGCCCACCGGCAACCTCGACCCCGAAGTAGCCGCCGATATCATGCGCTTGTTCGTGGAAATTAACAATGCTGGCACGGCCGTGCTGATGGCTACGCACAACTACCAGATCATCCGTCAGCACCCGAAGCGGGTGCTGAAGTGCGAAAATGGCCAGCTGATTGATTCAGCGCAAGTCTCATTCAAGCTGACGGAATAACGCTTGTGACAATGAATAAGGAACAGCGGCCCAATTTGCTAATTGTTAATTAAGCAACGCGGGTGCTTGGTCTGTCCATTCTGATTCCTGTTTATAACCGCGACGTCACCAAGCTGGTACAATCTCTGGCGGAGCAAGCGGCAGATTGGGGCGGCCCCGTCGAGATTATGTGTCTGGACGACGGCTCGGAGGAGCGCCACCGGCTGCTCAACCGAACGGTGGCTACTTGGCCCCAGGTAACTTATCAGGAGCTGCCGCATAATGTAGGGCGTGCCGCCGTGCGCAACCGCTTAGCCGCCAGCGCCCGTCAGCCGTGGCTCTTGCTGCTTGATAATGATAGTCTGCTGCCCGATTCCTGTTTTCTGGCTCGTTACGCTGCCGCCTGTTCTCTGGCTCCGGTACTTGTTGGGGGCACTGCTTACGAGCCTGCAATGCCCAACAGGACTGAGCTTCATCTGCGCTGGCAGTATGGAAGGCTACGCGAAGCCCAACCGGCTGTTGTGCGGCAGGACAATCCTTACAACCAGTTCACGCTCAATAATATGCTGGTGCAGGCAGACCTGTTTCGCCGTTTCGGGCTTGATGAACAGCTAATTCTCTACGGCCACGAAGACACTAAGCTGGGTTGGCAGTTGCGCCAAGTGGGCGTCCAAATCAAGCACCTCGACAACCCAGTAGTACACGACGGATTGGAGCCAGCCGCTTTGTTTTTGCAGAAAAGCCATGAAGCCGTGCAGAACCTGGTGCATCTGTACCGCACGGAGGGCTTAGGCGCCGATACCAAATTGCTGCAAACAGCATTACGCCTACGTCGTTACGGCTTAGCTGCGGTAATAAGCCCACTGCTACAACAAGCCGAGCTTCGGCTTCGGCACCACTTACTTGGGCCGCAGCCACATCTGCGCGCCTTGGATATACTGAAGCTGCTCTGGGCGTTGCGAGCATTAAAGCAATAAACCCGCTGATTGACCACAGAAAAAGCCCCCAGAAGGTATCTGGGGGCTTTTTTAGGTTGAAACTGAAAAGTGTTACTTAGTCGTTGTCCGTGTTTTTCACTTCCGACTTCACTTCTTTATAGGCGCCTTTCACGGCGCTGCCTACTTTCTTGCCCACTTTGGCGGCACCCTTACCAACATCTTTACCGGTCTCTTTTACATCGGAGGCGGTGTTGCTGATGGCCTGGCCTACTTTGCTGCGCTCATCGGCGGTTTCCTCTTTCACTTCCTTAACCTCGCTACTCACGGCGTCGGAGCCTTGTGCTACGCGGGCTTCGGTTTTGTCATACGACTTGAAGGCGGCGTACTTTAGCTTTTCCTTCTGAATTTCGGCCAGATCCTTGACGCTAATGTCGCCTTTTACGGCATCGTAGGCTTCGTCCAGGGCCCGCCACTCGGCATTGATGTTGCGCCAATCGTCGATGTCGTAGCGGTCCTCGTTCTGCTTGATCATCTGCGTGAAGTTCTCGTACGTCTGACGGGCGTTGGCGGCAGTCAGTTGAGCAGCCGGGCTAGTGGGCTTATAATACTTGCCCACTTTCATGGTGCTGGCGCCACTGTTCACGCCCGTGGTAGCGTCGGTGCCCCCGGTAGTAGTAGCGGCAGTATTGGTTTTGTTGCGCCACGCCTGGTCGCGCTGGTCGTAGGCGGTGGTGTAGCGGGTCCTAAGCTGCTCGATTTCCTGGCGCCGCGGCTCATCGTACTGGTCGGCATACTGGTCTACGGCCGCCACCTTGGCATCATAGTCGGCCTTCATCTGCGTGGTTTCACGCTCGTAATCAGCTTCAACCTGGTTGCCGGCCGCCTGGGCTTTAGCTTCTGATTCGGAGACGAAATTCTTGAAGTCGTTGTAGGCCTGGTCGCTTTCCTGCGATACCTCGGCCCGGTCGGAGCGCGTACAGCTGGCTTGCGAGAAAGTGATACCACCGGCCATCAGCAGGAGGGCCAGGGTATGCATGGTTATTCTTTTCTTAAACATGGCAGTAGGGAGTTAATTCTAATGTGGAATAATCAGTGTGGAGGGCTGACCCCAGCTTAGCTAAACGCAAGCACACGGGTAGGGGTTGCGCCCCCCGTGAGTGGTTAGTTGGGGCGTTGACCTATATTTGGTGCCTAGCGCCCCCACTTCATTCGCCTGCCCGTTGCCCACCACTCTTGCGCCGCCTGCCCCCATTCGCATGCTGGATTTGGCGGCTCAGCACGCCACTCTTCAGCCCGCCCTCGACGACGCCCTGCGCGCCGTGCTCCAGAAGGCGGAGTTTATCAACGGACCAGACGTGGCGGCGTTTGCCCAGGAGCTAGGCACCTACGTCGGTAGCACCCACGTCATTCCCTGCGCCAATGGCACCGACGCGCTCCAACTGGCGCTAATGAGTTTGAATTTGCCCCCCAGCGCCGAAATTATTCTGCCCGCGTTTACCTACGTAGCTACTGCCGAAGCCGCGGCCATACTGGGCTTACGTCCGGTGTTCGTAGATGTGTTGCCTACCACTTTCTGCCTCGATCCGGCGGCGGTGGAAGCGGCCATCACACCGCGCACGGGAGCAATACTAGCGGTCCATTTGTTTGGTCAATGCGCTGATCTGGAAGCATTAAAACAGATTGCAACCAAGCATACCGTTCCGTTGATTGAGGATAACGCCCAGGCTATCGGCGCTACGTATCGGTTTGCGAATGGCCAGCAAGCCCATGCCGGCACAGTAGGAGAGGTGGGCACCACGTCCTTTTTCCCAGCCAAAAATCTTGGTGCTCTCGGCGATGGGGGTGCCCTTTTTACTTATGATGCCGCGCGGGCTACCTACCTGTGCCAGCTTGCCAACCACGGCCAAACCCGCAAGTACCATCACCAGCACATCGGCCTCAACTCGCGCCTCGATACTCTGCAAGCAGCCCTGCTCCGCGTGAAGCTGCCCCATCTACCGGCCTGGACTGTCGCCCGCCAGCGCACCGCCCACTACTACGATGTAGCTCTGGGGGGCATTTCCGGCCTGCGCGTTCCATTTCGCGACTCTAAGAGTAGTCATGTGTTTCATCAGTACACTTTAGTTATGGAAAATGCCCCCCAGCGCGACCAGCTCCAGGAGTATCTGCGGGCGCGTGGCGTTCCGAGCATGGTATATTATCCAGTGCCCGTGCATTTGCAGCCTGCTTATGCCTGCCTTGGCTACCCGGCGGGTCAGTTTCCGATAGCCGAGCAACTGTGTCGTACGGTGCTGTCGTTGCCCATTCATCCGCTGCTGAGTGAGGCCCAAGTCCATTATATTATTTCTACTATCAAGGCGTTTTTCGCTTCAACTCGCTCTACTAAATGAGTATACCGTTACCCTTGGGTACCAAACAGCCTGAGGTTCGCTTTGCTATTTGTGGTGTGGGGCATATCGGCCGACGTCATGCCGCGTTGGTAGAGCGCCAGCCGGGTGCCCAGTTGGCCGCCTTAATTGATACGCGGACAGAGCTGGGGCCGGAGCTGGCTGCCGAATTTATGGACGTGCCTTTTTTCCCTTCTCTCGAAGAATACTTCGCCCAAGGCCCCGCCGCTGATGTGCTTACGGTGGCTACGCCCAACTACCTGCACGCATCCCAGGCCATTGCCGGTCTGCGCCACGGACTGCATGTGCTGGTCGAAAAGCCCCTGGCCCTGTGCACTGCGGATGCCGAGCAGATTCTGGCTACGGCTGCGCAGGCCAGTCGGCTGGTGTTTGGGGTAATGCAGAACCGCTACTCGCCGCCGGCCGTCTGGCTGAAGCAGGTGATGGAGGAAAACCGACTGGGGGGCATTTTTATGGTCCAGATAAATTGCTTCTGGAACCGCGACGCCCGCTACTACCGCCCCGGCAGCTGGCACGGCACCCGCGCTCAGGACGGCGGCACGCTTTTCACCCAGTTCAGCCATTTCATCGACTTGCTCTACTGGGTTTTCGGCGACGTCACCAACCTGCAAGCCCGCTTCCATGATTTCAACCACCAGCACCTCACCGATTTCGAAGATAGCGGCCTCGTCACGTTCGACCTCGTGCGCGGCGGCATCGGCACCCTGCACTACAGCACCGCCGTCTGGGACCGCAACCTCGAAAGTAGCCTCACCGTCATCGGAGCGCGTGGCAGCCTGCGCATCGGTGGGCAATACATGGATAAAGTAGAGCACTGCCACATCCAGGGCTACGAGTGCCCGCCGCTGCTACCCACTAATCCCGCGAACCACTATGGCTTCTACCAGGGCAGCGCGGCCAATCATGTACAGGTGGTAGAAGAAATCGTTGCCGCCGTTAGGAGCGGCGGCTTAGTTGAAACGAATGCGCGGGAAGGGGTGAAGGTGGTGGAGATTATTGAGCAGATTTATAAGTTGAAGTAAAAGCAGTTATATCTGATTTTAAGTAGTTTGATGAATGACACTATCAATCGAGAACAACAGCATAGTATGTGAGCAATCAGGAAAGACTTTGTGGACTCTAGACATTGATAAACTGAAGGTAATAGGCGAGTTCACAACTGTAGCAGGCCCATTAAATGATGATTGGTTCGTGGTTTTTGCGGACACATCTCATGAATGGAGAGAAGTGCCAATTGAAGCCATTGATGAGCATTTTAGATACCAAATCAGTCAAGGTTTGAAACAGGAAATAACACCTAGTCTTGCTGCTTCAACAACTTGGGCAACAAGAATTCTTTATCCTAAGGAGTTAGAAGGGGAGGAGCTTTTTCAGGTTACTCAATTAAGTCAAAGCCATAATGCTTTTTGGCGGAGTGTACTTGGGAATACGAACGCCGAAGTGAATGTTGAGTTGACAGATAAGGTAAAGACATTGTTTTCATAGCAAATTGCTTTTAAAGGCATTCTACAAGTCAGTAAATCACTCCCTTCTATGGCCCTGCCCATTCCGCATCAGCAGCTCGCTAACCTCTGCCGCCGCTACGGCGTGCAGCAGTTTTATCTGTTCGGCTCGGCAATAACAGGCGCTTTCAACCCTGAAAGCAGTGACGTTGATGCGTTAGTAATAATGGCAGACGCACCACCCACGGAGCAAGGCGAAGCATTGTTAGGACTGTGGAATGAGTTGGAAAATCTGTTTCAGCGCAAAGTGGATTTGCTGACCATTAACTCTTTGAAAACCCCTTATTTAAAAGCAGAAATTGAGCGCACCAAGAAACTGATTTATGACGCAACGCGGCCAGAAGTATCTGTTTGATGCAGTGCTGCCTGCTATGACGGGCGGCTCTGATTCCATAAATTAGGAGTGAACCAGTCTTGATAAAGTGTTTGTATATTCATTAACTTTCTTAAATAAGCTATGAGCCGTACCGACACAATTTTACAGGAAATTGACTCACTTACACCCGCCGAGCTGGACCTGGTATATAAGGAGCTTCTGAAACGTCGGAGCAGCCGGGTGACGGACGCACTAGCCCGGCATCGGGGTAAAGGCCAGCATGTGTGGACCGCCGATGCACAGGAATATGTGAATCATTTGCGGGCCGACGACCGTGGCTAAGCTGTTCATCGACACGGCTCCTTTTATTTATCTAGTCGAAAATAATCCTCACTTTTACCAGCCCGTAGCGACCTACCTGGCACAGGTGGTAACTGGCGGTACTGCATTGATTACCAGCGTGCTTACTTACACCGAGTTCTGTGTAAAGCCTGAGCAGATAGGTCGGCCGGATGTGATTCTGGATTTTGATCTGCTGTTACGCGACTTAGATATTCAGGTGCTGGAAATATCATTAGCTGTGGCTGCGCTAGCCTCCAAGCTTCGGGCGAAATATTCGTTCCTTAAAAGTATAGATGCGCTTCAGATAGCTGCTGCTATGCACGCCGGCTGCGATGGATTCTTAACCAATGACAAGAAACTGAAGGGCATAGCCGAAGTACCAGTACTATTGGTAGGCGATCTGTAACTACTCTATGACACCTCCTGACCAACAAGCCCTCACCGAGCTCCACGCCTGGCAACAGCGGATGCAGAAGTCGCCGACGCTGCTGAACCGCTTCACGCGGCGGGTGCAGATTCGGCTGAACGCGCTGCTGCCCGAGCGGGTGCATGAGGCCATTACCACCGCCATTCGGCAGATGGTGCGCGGGGTATTGTTTGGGTCGATGCACACCACGCGCCAGCCGCTGCTGGAAGCGCCGTGGGCAGAGCGGGAAACGGCGGTGCGCACCCGCATTCGCTACTACCGCAACACCGCTTCGGCCGAGGGCGCCGTGACGGGTGCGGGGGGCTTTTTGCTGGGTCTGGCCGACTTTCCGCTGCTACTGAGTCTCAAGCTCAAGCTGCTCTTCGACGTAGCTGCCCTCTACGGCCACGACGTGCGCGATTACACTGAGCGGCTTTATCTGCTGCACATTTTCCAGCTGGCTTTTTCCAGTCAGCACACCCGCAACGAAGTGTACCGCCGCCTCGCCGACTGGGACACCTACCGCCACACGCTGCCCACCGACGTAAACGAGTTCGACTGGCGCACCTTTCAGCAGGAGTACCGCGACTACATCGACTTGGCGAAGCTGGCTCAGCTGGTGCCCATAATTGGGGCGGCGGTGGGGGCGGTGGCCAACTACCGCCTCCTGGAGCAGCTCGGCGAAACGGCCATGAACTGCTACCGCCTGCGTCAGCTGACGAATAGCTAGCTGAGGCAGGCGGTAGGACAAGGAAGGCGCGGGCAGTGCTGTTGCTGGTCGGTGCTGGGCTTAGTGCTGATCGAGGAAGGTCTGGCGGATAAAAGCCAGCACCCGTTGCTGCACGGCGGGGGCGACTACCGGCATGGGCTCACCGCTGATTATTGGCCACTCCGTTATGGGCGCCTGAAATAAGTGATTAACCCCTTCAAAACGGGCTGTCTGCACGCGCTTGTTGCTTTTCAGACCTTTTTCCAGCATCGTCAAGTTTGATATGTTTACCTGAGTATCGTCGGTGCCGTGCAGGAGCAAAACAGCCGTTGCCACTTTGCTTAGCTCCGGCTGCGGGTTGAAGTCGAGATAGTGCCGGTACCAAGCCGACGTCATTTGGGCCGCCTGGGCCTGCGCGGCCTCGGGCGGCAGGTTGCGGTTGAGCTGCCGAATCATGTTCGCCAGCATGGCCTGAGCCTGAGCGGTGTCGGGCGTTTGCCGAATTACTTCCAACAGGGTTTTTTGCTGTTTTACAACACCTTCCTGATGCTTCTTAATCGCTGCCCGCTGGCGCGCCTCCTGCTGGGTTATGTAAGTTTCAATCTGGGCTGCGTTGGCCCCTTTCGCGCGCAGCTCACTGGTTTTCTGGGTTAACTCCTGCTGCATTCTGAACTGTTGACGCGCCAGGTTTTCCTGCGCCGTATCGGCCGCGCCGGCAGCCAAAAAGCCCCCCGCGTGCTGTAGCAGCAGCTCGCGCCCCGGCCCGCCCGAAGCCGCGAGCGAAACAACAAAAGCCGGCGGCAGGGCCTGGGCCGCGGCCAGCAACGCCACGTTGCCGCCCTCGCCGTGCCCAATAAGTCCAAGCTTGCTGAAGTCGATAAGCGAATGGGTGCGCAGAAAACCCAGCGCCGCCTGAGCGTCTTTCACCAGATCGGCGGTGGTGACGGCGTTCATATTGCCCCCCGACTGGCCCACGCCCCGGTCGTCGAGGCGGAGCACGGCCACGCCGCGGCGGGTGAGGTAGTCGGCCAGAGAACTGAACATCTTATACTCACCCCGCGTCATGTCGCGGTCATGGGGGCCCATATCGGAGAGCAGGACCGCGGCCGGAAAAGGGCCTTCGCCGGGCGGAATGGTGAGCGTGCCGCTCAGACGGGTGTTGTCGTGCGGACTGGTAAAGCTCACTTCCTCAACCCGGTAAGGCGGCGGAAACTTGAAATTTTTGGGCGGACTAGCCGGCTGGGGGGCAAAATCCAGGGTTAGCGCTGTTTGGTATCCCTGCTGCTTCCAGCGCCCCTGTAGCTGTTTGCCGTCGGGGCTACGGGCGCAGATGTAGCTGCACCCCAGCTCCCGCGTTTCAAAAAGGACGGTGTCGGCCTTCAGATCCACCGTCATTACCACCCGATTGATGCGCTGGGCCGGCACGTCGAGCACCGCGAACTGGGTGCCGTTGGTCAGGTCGGTAATAGTGATGGTGGCGGGCAGACTGCCACCCGGAACTGTGAGCGAGCCTTTCCAAACTCCCTCCAGCGAAGCCGGGCGGGTGGGAGTGGCTTGGCCAAATGCCAGCAAAGGCAGAAAAGTAATAAGGGCACAGCACCAGCCCGCAAGAGGGCCGGCTAACATTTTATTCATGAAAAAGTGACGGCAATAGTCGCTTCGGCTGGCTGCCAGAAACGACCTGAGTGAGCAATACGTGTGAAAGCGCGGAGGTAATCGGGGCGGAAAGCGCCGGTGAAGCCAGCAGTGCAAGGGCGATTAAGCCGTTGTTCCACTGAATTCACCGAGAAAAAAAGAAAAGCAAAGGCGCCACTAGGGCAGCAGCACGCGGTCAATTAGGTGCACTACCCCATTGGTGCACTGCACGTCCGGAATGACCATAGTAGCCGAGGCGGTACCGTTGCCGGCGCCGCGTACGGGCAATACGCCGTCATTGTAGGCACCCAGAATAACGGGCGTGTTGCCGGCTGAAGTGACAGTAGTATTCTCTATTAGCTCCGAGGTGAATTTGCCCCCCGGCACCACATGGTTGAGCAGCACTTTCGTTACCACGTCCTTGGGCAGCTTGCGAATGTCGGCGGGGGAGGTAGAGGGCGCGCCGAGCAGCTGGGCCAGCAGGTCCTGGAAGGCCTGGTCGGTGGGGGCAAACACGGTAAGCGGCGGGCTGCCGGGCGTAGCAGATAAGGCAGCGGCCAGGTCGCAGTACAGCACGGCCTCTACCAGGTAGGTCAACTCGGGCTTCACAAACACCTTCGCGCTACTCAAAGCCACGGCCGACTGCACAACATCGGTGCCGGTGGCCAGCAACACTTTGTCGATGACGTGCACGGTACCATTGGAGGCCTTTATATCGGTGCTCAGAATGCGCGAACCATTCACGTACAGCTGGCCGTCGCGCTGCACGATGCGCCGCGGGATAGTTAGTACCGAGGCAGTGGTAGTGCCTGCCGGTAGGGCGCTGATACTGAGGGCGCTATTCGCTACATGATACTGAAGCGTACTCGTTAGAAAGGGCGTTTGCAGCGCGTTCAGGTCGGTGGCGGTGCGCAGGCCCAGCCGGGCGAAGGCTTCGTTGTGGGGGGCAAATACAGTGAAGTTGCCTTTGCCTTCGGGGTCGTTGGGGTTTTTGTTGGTCAGTACGCCTACCACGCCACCGCGGATGGCAGCATCCTCCAGCATACTAAAGCTCGGATTGGCTACGGCCACACCGGCAATAGACGGATCAGCATCCGATTTTTTGTCGCCGCAGCCAGCGAGCAGGAGGGTCGTGGCCGCGAGACCGGTAAACAAAGCGTGTAAGTGTTGGGGCATATACTACAAAAAAAGGATGGAACTAAGATAGATGGTGCAGGTCTCGTAAGGGCGCAGAACAAACGAAGCAAAAGCTCAATCGGATTTATTAAGACGAGAAATCCAAAAACCTCACTTAATGCGTATTGTGTCGCGTCCTGTTTGAACAATTACCAGATCGTTGTGTTTTCTAATTTTTCAAATATAATCCATCCTGTTTTTGCATTTAACTAATTTCATTTTGTATGCAGCACTCCTACTTCACGCGTTCTCTTTTAGTAGCCACCAGCCTGCTTTTTCTCACCCCACAGCTGCGGGCTCAAAGTCTGGTCAGTGGTTTTATGGCGGGAAAAGGTCATGGCTCGGTGGCATTTACGGGCACGGTCGAACGCTACAGCAGCGTATACCTGGTGCCGGAGAGAATACAAGGCGTACCCGTATTTGGCGAAATCCAGGTGTCGTCGCTGAACGTGTACACCACCTATGGCATCACCGATAAGGTGGAGGCCATCATCAGCCTGCCCTATATTAAGTCGGAGGGCAAGGGCAACAACGAGGGCTACACCAACTCGCGCAGCGGCTTGCAGGACATAGCGGGCCTGCTCAAATTCAAGGCTTTCTCGACCGAAATAGGCGGCAGCGTACTTGATCTGCTGGGTGTAGTGGGCGCTAGCACGCCGGCCAGCAACTACCAGTCGAACACCGGCCTGGAGTACATTACTGCCATTGGCAACCGTGCTACTAAGCTTAATACCCTGGGCGTAGCTCACCTGAAAACGCCCGCCGGCGTGTTTCTGACCGGACAAGCCGGCTATAGCTACCGCAGCCGGCAGGTGCCCAATGCCTTCATTGCCGACGCCAAAGTAGGCTACGCGGGCCTGAAAGTATATGCCGAAGGCTGGGCTTCCTTTCAGCAATCAAGCAGCCAGGGTACCGATATTCTACAGCCCGGCTTTACGGGCGACTTTACAGCGACCCGCGTGAATTATACACGACTGGGACTGAGCGTGTTTAAGCCACTGGCTAAGGGTTTTGGGCTGGTGCTGGGCGGCAGCCAGTACGTGAGTGGCCGCAACCTAGGCCAAGCAACCAGCGTGTCGCTGGGTGCCTCTTATAATTACTAAAAGCCCAGCCACGTTGGGTCGGCTTCCAACCCGTCAGTCCTGAATAGTTGTTCGGGACTGACGGGTTTTTCGTGCGGATAAGCCGGGAGCTGCACAATAATAGGAGCAGGGTTGCAGATGCACCGCCGCGCATACTAACTTTGCGCCTCCAATTCTTTCTGATCAAAGGATTGTTTTTATACAGAGGCGTGGAGAGAAAGGCTCGACGAAACGCCGGCAACCCCCAGCTCAGCTGGAACGGTGCCAACCGAGGTCAGCGCACGTAACCGCTGACCATATAAAAACAGCTTGCCGTGAACATTTACCTCCAACCCGCTCCATTTTCCTTTGTAACTACGCCGCCCCAAACGCTGAGTTGGGCTGTTTGTTTAGACATGGGTTGTTGCTGTTGTTGAGCGTTCCATAATTCCCTCGTTTTCTGGTGTTGCCCACCCGCAGCTGCAAGTAGCAGTTGGGGACTTTTTTGTTTTGATATCGGCCTTTGTTTTGGCTGAAGCTCAGCCAGTTGCTTCATTGCCGAATCGTAAGAAGCGGCATCTGCTTGCTGGTCTGTCTGCTGCTTTGGTAGGGCTTGCTCTTTCATCTCCTTTTTCTTTATCCATCACGAGGCGCGGCTTCGTGCTACCTTTTATGCTCAAAAAATCACTGGAATTGCTGCGCCAGGAAGCGGCCGAAACCGGCTCTCACACCCTCAAGCGCAGTCTGAGTGCCTTCAACCTGGTCGCCATTGGGGTAGGCGTAATCATCGGGGCGGGGCTGTTTTCACTCACCGGCATTGCGGCCGCCAACCATACCGGGCCGGCCGTTACGCTCTCGTTTTTGGTAGCAGCTGTCGGCTGCGCGTTCTCGGCGTTGTGCTACGCCGAGTTTGCCTCCATGGTGCCCGTGGCCGGCTCGGCCTACACCTATTCCTATGCTACTTTGGGCGAGCTGTTTGCCTGGATTATCGGCTGGGATCTGGTGCTCGAATACTCCGTGGGGGCTGCCGCCGTGGCCATTAGCTGGTCACAGTATCTGACGCGGTTTTTGGCAAAATACGACTTGCATATTCCCGCGCAGCTCGTCATGTCACCCTTCGAAACGGCTACTTTGGCCGATGGCTCCGTGGTGCAAGGTATCGTGAACTTGCCTGCTATTTTGATCGTGGTGGCCATTACGGCCATCGTGATCCGGGGTACGCAGGGGTCGGCTTGGGTCAATGCCACCATTGTGGCTCTGAAGGTGTCGGTGGTGCTCGTGTTTATTGCCCTGGGCTGGCAGTACATCGATCCGGCTAACTATCAACCCTATATCCCAGCCAATACGGGCACATTTGGCGAGTTCGGACTAAGCGGAATCCTGCGTGGGGCCGGCGTAATATTCTTTGTCTTTATTGGTTTTGATATTGTGGCGACGATGGCGCAGGAAGCCAAAAATCCCCAACGCGATATGCCCATTGGCATTATCGGCTCCTTGTTGGTGTGCACGGTTTTGTTCGTGCTGTTCGGCCACGTCATGACGGGCTTAGCCAACTACACCGAGTTTAAAAACAGCGCCGCGCCCGTGGCCATTGCCATCGAGAAAACACCATATGCCTGGCTTAGCCAAGCCATTATTGTGGCCATTCTAATTGGGTATACCTCCGTTATTCTGGTGGATTTGCTGGGGCAGTCGCGGGTGTTTTTCTCTATGTCGCGCGATGGCCTATTACCTGCAATCTTCTCCGAGATTCATCCCCGTTTTCAAACGCCTTTCAAGTCCAACATCTTGCTGGCAGCCTTGATCAGTGCCTTCGCGGGCTTGGTGCCCATTCAGGTAGTAGGCGAAATGACCAGTATCGGCACGTTGCTGGCCTTTGTGATGGTGTGCCTCGGCGTACTTATCATGCGCAAGCAGCAGCCCGACGCGCCCCGCGCTTTCCGCACGCCGTGGGTGCCACTCGTACCAATCCTCGGCATCCTGACTTGCTTGCTAATGATGTTTTCGCTGCCCTTGGATACCTGGCTGCGCCTGATTGTGTGGCTGGCCGCCGGACTGGTGATTTACTACTTGTATGGCAAGAAGCACAGCAAGCTCCGACTCGCGCAGGAGCAAGCTAACAATAAAGCTTAGCGAATAAAGTTCTCCTAAAAAAAGCCCCCCGCTACAACTAGTACGGGGGCTTTTTTACGGATGCAAAACCAACTCATCCAAAAGTGAACTCCAACCTTATAGCGCTATTCCAAAAAGTGAAGCATGGCTATAAAGCTGTTTTAGGTAGCTTTAAAACATCTATTCTCTTTATAGCTATCCAATGATTGAAGCCCTGCCCGAACCTAAGATACAGAACTCTGAGATTTAACCTCCTGCCTACCCGACCATTAGTGAAAGCTGGGGCGCACTAGGCTGGTTTATGCTTCTAGCACTGGGGTTAGGCGTGTTGTCTATCCCTTTTTTCGCTACGTTACGCACGCCCAATCCATCATTGTGACGGTAGTGGCCAGTGATTTAGCCAAGGCTCTCATAATTGTCTTTCTGCTCTGGAAGATTCCGGCGGTTCGCCGCCACCGGTTGCGCCTGCTAGCTGCCCGCGAAATACCGTTGGTGTACCTGCTGCTGCCGCTGCTGGTATTCGCACAAATGGCATTGCGCATGTTGGTTGTGTTCCTGCATCTGCCTGATTGGACGAGGGATACTATGCGAAAGCTCAGTGAGTTTCCGGGCCTATCGTTTTTTGTTATCTGCGTCTCGGCTCCCATTCTGGAAGAGCTGCTTTTTCGGGGCTTGCTGCTGCCAGGATTACTCAAGAACTACGGTCCTCGCAAGGCTATATTCCAATCAAGCTTGGTCTTCGGGGTGATGCACCTGAATCCGGCGCAAGTCGTGTCAGCGTTTTTATTGGGGCTCTTCCTGGGCTGGCTGTACTACCGCACCAAATCGTTGGCGGTGTGCATAGTAGTGCATTTCTTGAATAATGTGGTGGCTTGGAAAGCGATGCAAAACTCTAAGTGGCAAAATGTTGAGGACACAATTGCTCTACTGCCGGACACTTCCACATTAATTGTAGCGATGATAATAGCAACCATCTTTTTCGCTGGCGGAACCTGGCTTATATGGCGCGCCACTCGTCTGAGTGTAGCTCCGGAAGCAGAGTCAATCGACCAATCTGCCGCCCTAGAAGCGTAGCCGCCCGCGCACCTGCTGCCACAGGTTACTGACTTCAGGTACGGCCCGAGTCAGCAATAAAAGCCCCCCATACACACCTGTAAGCACCACCGAGCGCAGCAGCATTGTAACGAATACGGAGTGCACCGACGGTAACAGCCAGGCGGCCACGCCCGCCACGCCCGCTATTCCCAGCACCAGCGGAGTCC
The DNA here is from genome assembly GCF_056835965.1 of Hymenobacter sp. R533113. NCBI lineage: Bacteria > Pseudomonadati > Bacteroidota > Cytophagia > Cytophagales > Hymenobacteraceae > Hymenobacter > Hymenobacter sp. R533113. Next base: position 153,301 of record NZ_JAKWBD010000016.1, on the reverse strand, counting down.
GGAAATCGAAGGGCTGCAAACCGTAGGCGTGCCACACAAACCAAGTGCGGGCCACGTTGATGCTGGTCATGGCCAGAAGCGTGGCCAGCGCTGCGCCCGTGAGGCCGTAAAGCGGAATAAGGAGCAGATTGAGCAGCACCGTAGCCACCGCCAGCGACACGTTGAACACCAGATCGAAGCGGTAGCGGGGCGAGGTGACCAGAATAAGGCCGTTTACGCCCGTTATGCTATCGAAAAGACGGCCCAGCAGCAGCAGCAGGACGGATGTGGTGCCAGCCGCAAATTCGGGCCGCATCAGGGAATAGATGAAATCGAGATTTAAGCCAATGCCTAGCGCCAGCCAGCACCCCACCACGGTGTTGAGGCGCGTGGTACGGCAGTAAAAGTCGGCCATGCGTGGCATATCCTGAGCTTTCCAATATTCGGCCAGCAGCGGAAACGCAATCTTGTTGAGGGAGCGAGCCGGAATGGTAAGCGCGGTGCTGATGAAAAACGCCGTGGTGTAAATGCCCGTGGCCGCCAGACTAATGCTGGAGCCCACCATGAGCGAATCGATGGAGTTGATGATAGTACCTGATAAGCTGGACAGAATAACAAACCCGCTGAAGCTGAGCACTTCCCGCACCGGCACCACCCCCAGCGCCGCCCTTGAGGGCCGCAGATGCCACTCGCCTAAATACATTACATAGAACGCCAATAGCAGCGTAGCAAAGCCATAGCTACCAATAAAGGCCAGCACGAACTGATGGAAAGTCAGATACCCCAACGAGAACAATAGGGCCGCTACCACCGTGAACACGCGCAGCAGAATATCCTGCACAAACGACGAAAATGACGTTTGGTACAAAGCCTTCAGATAGGCATCCTGCAAAGAATAAAACAGGGTGAACAGCGCCAGAATTGCCCCCCAGAAGTAGTAGGGATTAAGCAGCGCCGCATCACGCTCGTACGCGCCCAACAGGAAGGGACGAGCCAGTACATATATAATGGTGACGACGGCAAAACCGAGCAACGGGACTCCCAGCAGCATTGGCAGAAATCCTTGATGACCAGTGGCTTTGTTGCGGAAATAAGGAAAAAAACGGATGCCGGTGCTGGCAAAGCCAAAGGCCGCGAGCTGAGCATAAATGGTAGCTACCGACACCAGCACCCGCGTCAGCCCGATCTGGTCGGCAGCCAGCAGGTTGGGGAGCACCAATACGGTATTTACGAAGCCGAGGCCCAGCCCGATATAGGCAATAATGGTGTTGCGCAGTCCCTGCCGCTGAACGATGCCCAAGAGTTACTTAGTTGGTTGGTTTACTGATGTTAGTGAGCGCGTGGCACTACGACTTTGGAGTCGTAGGACCAGCCCAGTTCAAAATATCGGCCCCATTGACAAAAGCCGTGTTGCGGCCGCGAAGGTAGTGCAGGAGTTCACGGAACTGGCGGGGGCCATTCGTTTGATTCTGGGGGGCAAAATTCTCGTTGTGCCACAGCACTGTGCACACGCCGCCAAATTTTTCAATCTCCTTAAACATAGGCGTGAGGGCGGGCAAAATTTCGTGTGGGGCAAGCTGCAGATACTGCGGGTGATGCAAGGTGGCGTCCATTACATTGAGCGGGATTTCCAGGAAGTCAAACGCTTTGCCCAACTCAAAGTTGAAAGGAGCAAAAGGCAGGCAGTAAGAATTTCGAAAGCCGAAATGCTCCGCAAAGCCTAGCGTAGAATCATAGGCAAAACCGGCTTCAGCTATTACAGTTGGTGTCTGGCGCGGCTCCCAGCTCAAGTAGTGGAAGCGGTTGCCCCAAATAGCTGCTGGCAACTTTTCTTTCTCCTGCCGAAGCCGGGGGGCATTTTGGGCGGTGCCGAGGCTGCCATGCGTGGCTATTTCAGCGCCATTCTGGGCTAAGCGTTGAATGCGGTTCTGGAAGGACGATGTAGTCAGGTCGTAGTCGGCGTTTGGGGTGCCGTTGGCGGCGCGGCGCGGATTTCCCAGAAAGAAAAACGTGGATTTTGCCCCCCAACGCCTGGTTTCGGCCAGCACATCTTCCAAGTTATCCCAGGCGTCGCGGCCTCGCAGCCGCCGCCCGAGCAAGCGCCCAAATAACCCGAATTGACCTTTACGAAGCGCTGTTTTGCCCTCGCCTTTCCAGGAACTCTGGCAATTGTCGATGTCATGGGTGATAAAGGTCGCGAACGACACCAGATTTGCCCCCCAGGCGCGTGGATGCAGCTTTTGGCCAGTGATGTGCTCTGCCGCTGCGCGCAATACGTCGAAGTAGTAATTCACCAGCGGCACCGCCACAAAGCCGTATTGGCGCTGCACGCTGGCGGCGTAGGGAAACCGCCCGTGCGGGTCGCGCTCCCCGGAGAAATACTCCTGCCAGCCGCTGAGCAGAAAGAAGGCCGCCGAAATCAGATCGGCATGAATGATAGCACGACGGCCGGGCAGAAGTTCCAGCAGCGTACTCTGCGCATCATTATCAAAAAAGAAGGGAATACGCAGGCCCTGCCACTCACGCCAGTTCGGAGCCGGTGGATAAGGGTGCTGACGTTGGAAAAAGCCATCTGCCTGGTCAGCTATTTCAAGCTGTGGCTGCATATCCGCATAGCCAATAGTCAGTTCCGGCACCGCCGCGTACGCCTGCCGGAAGTGGCGCAGCACGTAAGCCAGGCGCACTTCTTGCGAAACGAGATGGCTGGCTATGAGGGGCAAATGTGCGGAAGAGGAGGCGGGCATCAGCACGAAAATACGTAGTTCGGGTCGATGCCTATTGGTTAGCCTATTTTCCTAGCGAACTACTTCCAGCCACCCTTTGATGGCACTGTTGGTCGTGCCACGGCGCAGCATATAGTAATAAACGCCCGGTGCGGCGCTGGCGCCCCAGTTGTTGAGGTAGCGCTCCGTTTGGTAAACTTCTTTGCCCAAACGATTGTAAATCGCCAATGACCATTCACCTACGTTGTAGGAAGCTACCACAAACGCATCATTGCGACCGTCTTTATTTGGTGTGATGATGTTGGGCACGCACAGGTTAGCAGTCAGCGTACGACTGGCAGTCTGCGTGTTGCAGCCGCTGCGCACCGTTACGGAGTAGGTGCCGCCTTGCCGGGCCAGGAGCGTGCTGCCCGTCGAGCCATCGGACCACAAGTAGGTGTACGCATTGCCGACTGGTGCCCGCAACAGCAAAGGCGTGCCCTCGCACACGGTAGTATCTGGACCCAGTATAAAAGCGGATACCGGGGCAGATGCGCTCATTGTGACCCTGCGGGTGCGCGTAGTAGTGCAGCGCTGCGAAAGTCGCCGTTACTGTATAAGTACCCGGTTGGGCTACGCTAATCATGGGCGTAGTGGCACCATTACTCCACCGATAAGATTGTGCCCCGGCCGCGGCAGCCGTAAGCTGCGTGTTGCCATTCACGCACAAAACAGAGTCGCCACTGATAGCAACCACGGGTGCGCTGAGGGCCGCACCTGCCTGAATGTATTCGGCGCGGTAGCGTTGCTGAGTAGCAAGCACTGAGGTAGCGGTGGAAGCTGGGGCCATCGTTGCCCAGGTGCCATCATTCGCAGCGCGGGTATAAAGCCCGGAGCAACTCAGGCCCCCACCGGGACGCAGCCGAAAGTCATAAGCGCCGGTACTACCTCGGCTAAATACCCCAAAATACACCGCTGCGCTAGTACCCGCAGCAGGCTTTACCGAAGGCTCCTGATTAACTGCATACAGCTGGACGCCGTCGGTTTGGGTAGTGATATTGTTGACAATAGCCGAATCACCGTTGGTTGCGGCCAATCGTAAGCGCGTGGTACGGAGGTCAGTACCATAAGCATAAGTGCTGGCATCCCCAATGGCAGCACCCGATAGTTGCCAAGGGCTGCTATTACTAAAATTGCTGAGCGTGCCGTTAATCGGTACGCTGCCTTTGTCAATGGCTGTTAATCCAGATGCCTGATCGAAGGTATAATAGGCCACTAATTCGGCGGGCACGGGCGCAATCTTACGGCACATATTAGCGCGGATCTGCTCCTGCGTCAGGGCCGTGCGCCACACCCGGACTTCATCGATGTCGCCGAGAAACAGGTTTTCCGACTGCACGATATATTCACCAATAGCCAGGGCTGAGGTGGTGGTCAGGTCTGCTGTAGCAAACGAATAGGCCGCACTGTTTTCCAGCACGCCATCCACATACACCTGCCACGTATTCAGATTACACACGCCGGCCAGATGGTGCCAGCGCCCATCGTCTACACGCGTGCGCGACGCCCCCGATGACATATACAAGCCCACACTGGTCCGTCCATTAAAGAAGGCTAAGCCATTATTCGTGTATAAGTGAAAGCCTTTCTCCTCCACTAAGGAGTTTGAGTATTTGCCGGCAATCCATTGATAGCCACTGCTACTGGTGCGAATCCAGGCCTCTACCGTGACGCGTTGGGTAATGCCACGGTTACTGGTGCCACAATTAATATAGGTGCTAAAGCCATTGAAGGCGAGCTTGTTGCCTGAACCAGGTAGGCTTTGGGCTGAAGAGATACTGATTGATTGAGATAAAATGCAAAAGGTTATACCAAGCAAAAATTGTAATCTGAGTAGAGTGCTTCCCATATAAGCTTATGTGTAAAAGAATCTTAAAAATACAGCTAGGATAACCAATTAGCCAATTTTATCAGTGCGATATTCTTACTTTGGCCTTCATGCTCTGTATTTAAGGTTGAATTATAATAAGCTGCCCGCTGGTAAAGATTGGCAGGTTTGTGCTGCATATAGCGCCGTAGCAGCGCAGCTAATTCAGGTAGAGTAGCGGCTCTTTCCACCAAGCCATGAGCCACGTAGCCATAATAATCATCGGCAACGGTGTGAGTGCCGAAGCGATAATATAGGCTCGCCAGATTAAGCAGCGTAGCCTCCAAGTGCGTGGAGGTGTCGGCGGCTATTAGGGCGTCTTGTTGCTGCAAAAACTCAAATACATTCTGCTGGCGCGCGTTTGAAAACAGCAGCTGCGGATGCTCCTGTAAAAAACGGAAGTCGCGGGTGTCGCCAGGGTGGGGGCGGAAGGTAAACGTGAGGGTAGGAAACTCCCGAATTAAATAAGCCACAGCGGTTCGGATAGCATCCGTGTCATCCAGCAAATTGACGGCAATACCCACGCGCCGTACGGCAGTGGCGGTATTGCGCTGGCTGAGATAGGCGTCGGCTTTTGGCATTCCCACCAACTCTACCCGGCCTCGGATGAGTCCGCATTGTTGGTACTTATCCAGCGCATCCTGACCTTCCAGAAGGCTTAAATCGAAGCTCAGCGGTGGGAAGTAAGGGCTTACGCTGGCGTGCTGCACGTAGGCAGTAGGTACTCCACAGGCGCGGGCAGCGAGCAGCAGGGCGCGGGCGTCATCGTTGTGGTCATTGGCGAAAATGATGGCTTTGGGCTTGTAATGGCGCAGTGCCCGCACGTACACTTCGTAGTAGCCGATGGCGTTGAAAATTAAGTCGAAAAAGCGCACAGCTCGCCCTCCTTCTGTGCGCCACAGCCCGGTCAGCACCAGCGGAAACTGCCAATAGTAAAGCAGTTTGCGGCGGAGCGAAAGTCGGTTTATGCTCCCATTATAGCGTCCGATTTGTTTGCTTTGGCCAGCTACGAATACGCTGTCTGTTAGTCCTGTCCGGATAAATTCCAGCGCCTCGTAGTTGTTCTGGCTTACGACATACAGCCAAATTGCTCCCCGCAGCTGCTCCGGATTATGTATGGGCCGGAAGCAGTTGCCTATCAACCGTACAAGGCTATACCCCAGTATTTTAGCAAGTCGCTTTAGCGGATTGTGCGGCGAAATGCCCCCCAGCATCTGAGGCGGAAGCTGAGCGAATAAGTCGGTGAAGCGCAGTTGCAGAATGTCGCGGGTGCGAGCGACGAGCTGGGCCAAATAGGGCATGATGGGATTACAGAGCTTCCCAAGTGAGTGGCGTGCCCGCGCGCAAATCCTGGCGGGCAGGCTTACCTAGCAGGGGCGCAAAGTAGCGGGGCGGCAGACCGTCGCCGGGGCGCACTACGCGCAGGTTTTCCTTGGTAAACACGTCACCTGCCCGAATATCCTGGGCCACGTAGAGGGAGCGTTTGTACAGGCGGCTTTTTTCCTCAGCCCGCTGCACTCCGTATTGAATATGCCCTAATGCCTGCCAGGCACGCGCCGTTTCGGTGACTAAAGCGGCAACCTCCTCAGGCTCCAGGGAAAAGGCGGAATCTACCCCGCCATCGGCGCGGCGGAGGGTGACGTGTTTTTCGATGACGCAGGCACCCAGCGCTACGGCGGCCACGGCAGCGCCCACGCCCATGGTATGATCGGAGAGACCCACGGGGCAATCAGGAAAAAGCTGGGCTGATGTGGGATGGTGCGCAGATTGGTGTTTTGGGGGGTGGCGGGGTAGGTGCTGGTGCATTTTAAGAGAATCAACTCCTGGCAACCAGCCTCGCGCAATACTTCCACCGCTTCGGCCACTTCGGCTAAGGTGCTGGCGCCGGTGCTCATAATCACGGGCTTACCGGTAGCGGCTACGCGCCGCAGAAGGGGCCAATCGGTATTTTCGAAGGAGGCAATCTTGTAGGCGGGTACATCGAGCGTTTCCAGAAAATCGACGGCTGTTTCATCAAAGGGCGAGCTAAAGGCCAGCATTCCGAGCGATTTGGCGCGCTCAAATAAAGGCTGATGCCAATCCCAGGGCGTGTAGGCTTCCTGGTACAGCTCGTGTAGCTCCCGGCCAAACCACAACGAATCAGGATCGTTGATGCGGTAGGCACCGGGCAGCGTCATGGTGTCGGCGGTATAGGTTTGCAGCTTAATGGCGTGGGCACCTGCGGCAGCCACAGCATCGATGATGGCAAACGCACGCTCCAGCGACTGGTTATGGTTGCCACTTAGCTCAGCAATGATGAAGGGGGGTTGGTCGGGGCCGATATGGCGGGAGCCGATATGCATGGTTCAAAGAAATTAGGCGCTGCTACTCAGTTATCATATCAGGTGTTGGGCTGCGAATACCAGCTCAAGCGTGACGGCTTAATAGATTTTAAAACTACGATCTAAAGAAGCCACGCAAAAGTAGCCGAATCGGGCTCGCCCGATAAAGGAGTTGGCAGCATATGATAGCCGGCCCGCTCGAATGCACGTAAAGAAGCCTGATTACGGCGCTGCACATGCCCGACTATCCGGCGTAGCTGAGGGAATGCTAGGGCCACATGCGATGTACCCAACACTAGTAGCAAAGCCGCCCAGCCACGCCCCCGATATTCAGGGTCGAGTAGGTAGCTCAGCGTGGCCTCATTCTGTGCGATACTAAAACGAATAAGCCCAATGGGTGCGCCGGTAGCCTCCTCTTCGGCCATAAGCAAGTGAGCATAGGGATCGGTGAGGCGAGCGTTTAGCCACCGCTCATGAAACTCGGCGGGTACGGGCTGCGGGTTGAAGGAAGCTTGCCGAACAGTTGGCTCGTTCGTCCAGGCCAGCAGCTGAGCAGAGTCGGAGGTAGTTACCAAGCGTATTCTGAAAGGTGCATCTGGCAGGTTTAACACCTTGAAAGCTTGCCGTAGCCGCGCTGGAGCGTGGCCGTCAAAATAGTGACGCTGAGCCGTTCGCAATTGCTCCGCAATACGCAGTACCTCCGGTGAAGTCAACACATTGGTGGCACTGGGATAAGGTAAAGCCATGCCTGACGACCGCAAAAACTCGTGTAGATCATGCTGATTGGCAGCCGTAGGCAACAGGAAAAGCAATCCGCCACCCACCGCGCAATACTCGTAGCTGATGGTGCTGGGCGAGCACACCGCCACCCCGCAGCGTTGCATAAGCTCAGCCAAGTCGCTGGGGGGCAAATTCCGATGCAGCGTAACTTTAGCCTCGTCTTCGGCCCACTGCCTCAACGACTCCCAACTCGCATAAGCACTGCCCACTACTATGTGCACTTGCTGGCCGATTGGTAGCGTGAGCAGGGCGGCAGCTACGCGCTGGGTCTGATGGGTAGGGTCGGCGCCGCCGAGGCAAACCAGTACTGATGAAGGCGACGCAACGGCACGGGAAGCGAAGTTGGGGCGAAAAGCGGCTCGCAGCGGCGCGTAGGCCGGCCCGCTCAGCAGCCGCGCACCGAGTTGCCGCAGGTCGTAATCAGCCTCGAAAATGCCCCCCGCCGGATTCAGGACCAAGTCGGCAGCAAAGGGAAAAGCGTGCAAATCATCGAGACAAACCAACTTGGCCACGTAAGGGCGCACCGCTTCCTGATAACTGAATTCGAAGCCGTAGCCGTCGAGTACGAGAATATCGCTTGGGCGCAACACGTGTTGCGCCAGCCAGGCCGGCTCGCCGGCCGCAGGCTGGGAGAGCATTTCTATCACCTCCGAACAGGACGCCCTCAGCTGACTCAGGAGCGTGGCAGTAGGCTCCTGAATAACGAATACACACTCAAACTGGTCACGCAGGATATCCGCCACAGCCAAGAGGCGCATCACATGGCCCAGCCCGATGCGCGGATTTCCATCGGCACGAAGCACGAGGCGGGGCTGGCGGGGGAGGCCCGTGGTCATGGTTTTATCTGCTCGTTTTCGTGATTGATTTGCGCCAGCCACGGGTATTGGACTAGTAAATCCTGTACTTGAATTAAACTAAATGCGTCAGGTAATTGCGAAAAAAGCAGATGCAACAAAGCATAATCACTAGGGTAATCGAGAGTCAAACGCAGGGTTTGCACCAAGTCAGGTAAAGCGAATGGTAGTGTTTGAAGGTGAAATTGCCCCCCGGGATTACGTCGTAGATAAGGCGTCACATGTTCGCGCTCTTCGGGCCGCTTAGCTTGTTCACGGGCAATACCTAAAGCTGATTTGCCTATAATTTCTAGGTTAGTCCCTAAAGGCAAGCCGGTTGTCAGGGTATAATCTGCTTGCTGCGAGAGGTGGTGTTCTACAGCTAAATCAATATAGATAGGATCAATGGCCGGATTGTCGCCAGTTAGGCGGACTATTATATCTAGTTGATGTAATTCGGCAACTTGATAAAACCGACTTAGCACATCTTGCTCATCTCCCCGAAATAGAGTGGTGTTCAATTTGGTCGCTAGCTGAGCTATTGAGTTATCCTCAGGTTGAGTGGAAGTAGCAACGACAACCTGATGGACCGTCGATGCTTGGCGCGCACGACTGATAACATGGTGTAAAACGGTTGTTTCAGATGCGTAAAGCGGTAAGGGTAAAAGCGCTTTGCCCGGCAGACGGGTTGAGCCCATACGGGCCTGAATTATAGCTCCTACGCGGAGTCTGGGGGTAAATTCAGCGTATCGTCCATCCGCCGTCTACTATTAAGTTGTGTCCGGTCACAAAATTGGAAGCTTGTGAACTGAGAAACACAAAAGCTCCCTGCAAATCCTCGGGTTGCCCTATTCGACCCAACGGAATACGTTGTGTTAACTCGCTTATGAACTCGGCGTGAACCTGTACCGGCTGACTCGGGAAAGCACCCGGCGTAACGCAGTTTACCTGAATATTCTCCTTGCCTAGATACGACGCGAAATACCGCGTGAGCTGGATAACTCCCGCTTTGGCCGCTCCATAATGAGGTGGATTAGTGAATTGGGGCGTAGTATCATACACCCCAAAGTCTGGAGCCACCACACCATACATGGAAGCCACATTAATGATCTTACCACCTTTTCGCTCACGCAATTGGGGAATAATGGCTCTGATACAGCGATAAGCACTGCCTAATGAGCCATCCAAACCGAAAGCGAATTCTTCATCCGTTAAGTTTTCGGGTTGATTGCCCCGAATGTAGAATGCGTTGTTAATAAGTACAGCAGGTAGCCCAAAAGCAGTACGGCTGGCCGCAAAAGCGGCCTCAACCGAATTGGTTGAAGCCACGTCACACGGTATAAAATGGACATTAGAGGTAGCCGTAAGCTCAGCAAAGGCCAAATTGAATGCCCTTTCATCACGTCCAAGTACTACTACTTTTGCCCCCTGATCTACGAGGCCCATCACGATGGCACGGCCCAGGTGACCGTAGCCTCCGGTTATGAGAATTACCTGACCATCAAGAGAAAACAGTGATGTTTTAGGAGTTAACGGGGCGGCCATGTGTAAGGTAAAATGTAAGTGTCGGCGTGCTCAGCCAGAGGCCCGAAAGCGGCCTGTAGCGTATCTATTGCGTGAACATACTGGGCCGCCGCGAGATTTTCGCGCAAGTTATCGCTTGAATCCACACCAATAACTGCCCGCGCTACCCCCGGCGCGTAGGCTGCAAACAATAGTAAAGCTGCTGACAACGGTACCTGCGCCGTGGTCGCTATATGACGTATTAATTCAAGTTTTAGCTTCAGGGGGGCAAAAAATGGTGGTAGTTCAGTTGGCTCCCGCAATAGCAAACCCTGCAAAAAAGCGGAACGCACATGAACCTGACTACCTCGCCGAGCTAACTCAGGCAATAGGGGGCCGAAGCGTTGGTCTAACACATTAAAAGGAATCTGCACTATGTCAAGCGGCCATCCTTTGTCTAGTAGCCACTCAGCCTGCCAAGGGTGGTAAAGCGATACTCCAATACACTGTACTTGTCTGGCGACACGAGCCTCAATTAACGCTTTGTAAGCATCCGGTTGCTTTTGTAAAGCCCCAAAATCATGAAATAACACCCCGTAGATATTCTGCTGGCGCAGTCGGGCTAAAGAGTCAGCTAACTGCTGAGCAACAGCAGCGGGCGGAGCCGCAGCTACTTTGGTAATGAGATCAAATTTCCAAGGACGTTCAGTTAATACTTCACCTATACGGGTTTCGCTGTCACCATAAGCCGCCGCCGTATCGAGCATGGTAATTCCAGCATTCGCTGCTTCGGTCAGAATTTGGGTTACAACGAAAGGGTTAGGCTTGCCATTTCTATTGTTAATGCCATAGGCTAGGCCGAATTGTGCAGTACCAAGCGCTATTCGCTGAACAAATGAGTCTGGCATTAGCTATTAGTAAACTCCCGCACACACTCAATCACATACTGCTGCTCCTCATCCGTCAGATCTGGAAACATAGGTAGGCTCAGGCAGTGGGCATAATACGCTTCCGCCTGCGGGAATGCGCCATTTTTCCAGCCCAGCTCCTGATAATAAGGCATGGTATGTACCGGAATGTAGTGCACCTGGGCAAAAATCTGCCGCTCGCGCAGGAAGTCATACAGGCCTTTACGATCCTCAAGCTGAATTACATAAAGATGATACGCATGACCTGAAGCAGTGGCCAGCAGGCGTATGGGGGGCATTTTGGCAAAGGCTGCATCATAGCGCGCGGCAAGCGCCCGGCGCCGGGCAAGACCTACATTGGCACGTTGGAGCTGACTGATACCCAGCGCCGTGAGCATATCGGGCATGCGGTAATTGTAGCCCAGAGTTTGCATCTCATAGTACCAGCCGCCGGGATTTTGCTGAAGCTGCGCGGAGTTTTTGGTGATGCCATGGGTGCGCAGCATCAGCAGCTTTTCGTAGAGGTCCGGGCGGTTGGTTGTAATCATGCCGCCTTCGCCCGTGGCAATGTGCTTGACGGGGTGAAAGCTGAAAATGGCCAGATCGGCAAATTGCCCATTGCCGCAGCGCTGCTCGTTACCCTCCAAATCAACAAAAAAGCCCCCCGGCGCGTGGCAGGCATCTTCAATCAGCCACAGCCCAAACTCATCAGCCAGTGCCCGTGCTTCCTGCATATTCACGGGCAAACCCGCGAAATCGACGGGAATAAGGCCGTGAAAATGCCCTCTGGGATGACTTTCCAGCAAGCGTCGCACTTGCTGCAAGTCGATGAGCGCGGTAGCGGGGTCGATATCGGCAAAATGGACTTCACCGCCGCAGTACAGCACGCAGTTGGCGGAGGCGGCAAATGTAATGGGCGTAGTAATAACGCGCTGACCGGGCTGCACGCCCAACGCCAGCGTACACAAATGCAAAGCCGCCGTGCCATTGCTAACCGCCACGGCGTAATTAGCCCCGATGTAGGTCGCAAACTTCTCTTCAAACTCCGCCACCTTCGGTCCCTGCGTCAGAAAATCGGACTGGAGCGTATCGGTTACGGCTTGGATATCTTCTTCCGTGATATGCTGGCGGCCATAAGGAATCGGGCGCGTTGGTTGGAAGGTAACGGAGGTGTTGGTCATGGTCTGGTAAATATACACAGGTCGGGTGCTTCGTGAGGCGGCCATATTTGCACAGGCTTTTAAGGTTTAGTCAACCTTCAGCTATAAACAAAAAACGCCACTCTTGGTGCAGAGTGGCATTTTTTATATATGTAATTATTGGGTCTGCTAAGCGGTAAAAGACGGATCAACGTGCAGCCGAATTTCTTCCCGAATCTGCTCCGCGTTCAACCAATGGTCGTTGTTGGCTGAGTCGTAGTAGAAGCCGTCGGCCACGCGGCTGCCTTTAAAGTGACGAATAAATTCGTCCACGTTCCACTGCGGCGTGTACGGTAGAATGACGTAGTACCGATCTAATTCCACCGTGCTCAGAGCGTCGGTTTCGGTTATCATGGCCTCGTGTAGCTTCTCCCCAGGGCGGATACCGACTACCTCGTGCCGGCAATTGGGGCCGATGGCTTCGGCTACCTCCGTAATTTTATAGCTCGGAATTTTGGGCACAAATATTTCGCCTCCCCAGGCGTGCTCCAGGGCATAAAGCACCAGATCGACTCCTCCTTCCAGAGAAATGTTGAAGCGGGTCATGTCGGGATGAGTGATGGGCAGCACGCCGCTCTCTCGCTGTTGCAGGAAAAACGGTACTACCGAGCCCCTGGACCCAATTACATTACCGTAGCGAACCACGGAAAAGCGCAAATCGCGCTTGCCCTTCATATTATTAGCCGCTACAAACAGCTTATCCGAACAAAGCTTGGTAGCACCGTAGAGGTTGATGGGTGCCGCGGCTTTGTCGGTGCTCAGGGCTACTACTTCCTTTACGCCGCAGTCGAGGGCGGCATTAATGACGTTTTCAGCCCCGAAGATGTTGGTTTTGATGCACTCCATTGGGTTGTACTCGGCCGCCGGCACTTGCTTTAGCGCAGCGGCATGCACGATTACATCAATGCCTTCGCAGGCCCGCTTCAGCCGCTCTCCATCGCGCACATCGCCAATGAAATAGCGAATGGCCGGGTATTTTGCGTGCGGAAATATCTGCGACATTTCGTACTGCTTCAGTTCATCGCGCGAGTAGATTACGAGGCGCTTTACCCGCGGAAATTTCTCGAACACCGTGCGCACGAACTGCTTGCCGAAAGAGCCAGTACCACCGGTAACCAGGATGGATTTGTTGTTTAAATCAAGTGCCATAGAAAGACAAAGAGAGGCCAGCCATCCGAAAAAAGACGCTGGGGGGCAAAAGTAGGCAATCCGCGCCGGGGTTGCGTACTTTTGCCGTACGACAGCTTTTTTCGCAGTTGTCATGCTGAGCCTGTCGAAGCATCTCTACCGCTTCGTTGCCATGCTAATTGATTACTACTCGGTAGAGATGCTTCGACAGGCTCAGCATGACCGCCTTATCTACTACACTAAGTACCAGTTCGCCGAATCATATCAAGCTCATTATCTGGGATTTGGATGATACTTTTTGGCGTGGCACGCTCTCAGAAGGAGCCGTGGAGGCTATTGCCGAAAACCTGGAGCTGGTGCGTGCCACGGCGGCCCGTGGTATGGTGCACACCATTGTTTCCAAAAACGATCTTGCTGCCGCCGAAGCCAAGCTGGTGGAGTTGGGCATTCGGGAGATGTTTGTTTTTCCTCAAATAAGCTGGCAACCCAAAGGACCCATCATAAAGGAGTTGCTGGCACAAATGCAGCTGCGGGCCCCCAATGCTTTATTTCTGGACGACAATCCGATTAATCGAGCGGAAGCGCAGTATTATAACCCACAGCTTCAGGTAGCCGATCCGGCCGACTTACCCCAATTTGCCCCCCAGCTGCTGCTCAGCGGCAAGCCCGACCCTGGCCTGACTCGCTTGGAGCAGTACAAATTGCTCGAACGCCAGCAGCAGGCCCGCGCTGCTTACCGGGATAATCTGGCCTTTCTGCACGATTCGCAGGTACGCATCGAGTTTCGCGAGCGAGTAGCCGACGTGCAGCCTGACCTTGGCCGGATTGAAGAGTTGATTAACCGCTCCAACCAGCTCAATTTCACCAAGAAGCGGGTTGCGAAAGACGAATTGGAAGTCAGCTTCTCCGACGCTTCGCTTCGCTGGGGCACCGTGCGGGTGCGCGACCGGTTTGGCGACTACGGCCTGGTGGGCGTGTACTGCCTGAATGAGCGCGAAAATCGGCTTGAACAAATGGTTTTTTCCTGCCGCATCCTCCACTTGGGCGTCGAGCAATTTACGTATGCCTGGCTGGGTTTTCCAACGTTGGAAGTGCAAGGTGAAGTGGCTACTAAGTTGAATGTCAATGATAAGCCAGCTTGGATTACGCTGGATTTAGTAGAAGACGCAAGTGCTTCGCCGTCAGCTGCTACCTCTACGGCGGCTGACGGCGAGGATTCTTCTGTTGGGGGGCAATTTCCAGAAAAGAGTTCTTCCAAGCTTCGCGTGTTGCTGAAAGGAGGCTGTGATTTAGGGCAGCTGACGCCTTTCTTGCAAGCCTTTGCCATTGAGGTAAAAGAAGAGTTCAACTATGTGAACGAGCACCAGATTCCGGTGCATGTGGAGCATTCGTCCATGCTGCGCTTAGCCCGCGAATTGTCCCCCAGCGAGCAGCAGCGCCTGGCCCACAAGCTGCCTTTTCTGGGCGAAGAAGCATTTGTTACCAGCCTCTGGACGGCTGGTTATGACGCTCTGGTGTACAGTCCGCTGATGGACTATACGCAGGAGCTTTACCGCGAAAAGGCAACGGGCATAACGATTCCATTTGGTGGCTACCAGAACATTGTTGCCACCGATGCGGCTGAGTTGGCTGCCAAATACGCCCACCGTCGTTTTCGGGAAATGAATGAGACGTTTCTGCGTCAGTTTAAGGCCGATTTTGCGTTTGGGGGGCAAATTTCGCCAGCTAATTTTAAAGCTAATCTGCGCTGGCTACGCACCCAGCTACCGGCCCATATTCCCATTTTCTTCCTGAATGGAGCTGAAATCGAGGTTCCTGGCTCCGCAGAAACTGGCGCATCCCAGCGCCACGCCCAGATGAACCAGGCCTTAGCTGAGTTCGTCGCCACCGCTGACAATTGCTTTATCATCGACGTGCGCGATTTTGTTCGCACACCGGCAGATGTCACTAATAATCTGCGCCATTACCAGCGCGCACATTATCGCACGCTCGCCCAACGCTTGGCTGAAACTCTCGGCGTCTGGCACGGCCGCCAGCTACCCCGCTCCGCTTGGGCTGATTTGCGGGCGCAAGCAGCTAGTCGCTTGCCAAGTAAGCTGCGCAATGCCTGGGAAAAGCTCATAAAGTAGGCGCTTCGTTGAACGAAGCGCCTACTTTATGAGCCGGGCGAGCTTTTGCGTAAGCGCCCGCCGCGAATACTGCGCATGATTAATAGCCGGCAAATCGAGATTGGAATTGATTCGCCAAGCGGCAAATAAGCTATCCAAATGGTCAAGCATACCGCTGTAGGTATCGTAGGGAAGGGCGCGGCCGGCCCCGCACTCCTCCAGCAGATTATCAGCATCGGAGCCGACGGGGCCAATGCAGATGATGGGCTTATTAGAAGCCAGATACTCAAATACTTTGCCCGGCAGAATGCCGAAGTTATGCGCTACGTCCGGGATGGCCATAAGCAGCGCCGTAGACCGTAGCAAGTAGCTCACCGACTCATCGTGGGGCACGAAAGGCACAAATTCGGTGTGCTTGCCCAAGCCTACCTCCCGAATCTGCTCCTGCACGCCAGCCGACACAGTGCCCACGAAGCGCAGCCGGAGCGGCACATCCGGGTGGCGAGTGGTACAGGTAGCGCAGGCGGCCAAAAACAGCTCGATATGATACGTCTCGGAAATGGTGCCAGTGTGGGTAATAAGCAGACAATCAGTGGGCGGCGCGCTGGGTTCCCGGAAGTCGCTCTCATCGTAACCATTGGGCAGTACGTGAAATTTGCTGGCCGTCAGGCGCGGCGACTTACCCAGAAACAGTCGCTTGGTATCGGGGCTGGTGACTAGCACTTCATCGGCCTGCTCCAGCACCTGACGTTCGTACCAGGCATCGAGCCAGCGCGCCGGCGGAGTGTGATTCAGCTCTTTATAGTAATAAATGTCCGTCCAGGGGTCGCGCATGTCGGCTATCCAACGCAGGCCATAGCGCTTTTTTAGCTCCAGCCCAATCAGCTGTGTGGAATGCGGCGGGCTGCTAGTCAGCACCGCGTCGAAGGTGTGGCCTTGGGCAAACAGCTCGGCGCACTGCCGCAGCACATGTTTATTCCAGCCCCGGCGCGGATCAGGAATAAATAAGTTGCCGCGCAAAAACTTGAAAACCCGCTGCTGCAAACTGCTTTTGCTTTCGTTGGCAAAGCCGCCGTGCGGAATTTGCTTGCGTCCGGTGAGCTTCTTGTACGAATCAAATGGCTCACTTGTATTCGTGCGAAACACGCGCACGCCAGCCGGCACTTCCGCCGCCAGCGACTCATCAATTACCGGATAAGCCCCCTGCGCCGCATCTACTGTAATGACAGTGGGCTCCACGCCAAATGCTGGCAGGTGCTTCACAAATTTCAAGCTCCGTTGCACGCCCGCCCCACCAGATGGGGGCCAGTAATACGTAATGACAAGCAGACGCAGGGGCTTGGGGGCATTTTTGGGGTAAGTTTGAAAACACGAAGGTACACAGCCGTGGGCTTTCAGGGTTTTTTGGGTTAATTTTGGGAATTCCCCGCCATTCGGGCTTTTCTACATTATGGCTGATAATACCGACCTGCTGGCCCTGATGGGCGATCTAATCCGTGCCACCGACCGGCAAACGGCAGAAAACAAGCGTAATATTGATGAGCTACGCGGTGATATAGCGCGCATAGACGAAAAGTTTACTACCGCTATGACCAGCTTCGCGGCGGCCGTAGCCAGTGGTTTCGAGCGCGTCGATAAGAAGTTAGACGGCCTGAACGAGCGCGTAGATGGTCTGAATGAGCGGGTGGACGGCTTGAACGAGCGGGTGGATAGTTTGAATGAGAAGGTGGATGGTCTCAACGAGCGGGTAGATATTCTCACAGAGCGGGTAGATACGCTCACAGAGCGTGTTGATACGCTCACGGAGCGCGTAGACGAAACGAACCGGCGCCTTGATGTCGTTATTGAACACACTGGCCAGCTAACGGAAAAAGTGGACTCCATTGACCGCCGCCTGTACCGCATCGAACAGGACTTGCCTAATTACCTCGATGTCGTGCGTCGCCTCACCGTCCTCGAAACCATCGTGCTGCCCAAAGCCTCCTAGCTGCAAGAATCAACCAATTAATAATTACCACATCACAAGATGTTCGATAATCTCTCTACCAAGCTCGATAAGGCCTTCAAAACCCTGAAAGGTCAGGGCAGCATCACCGAAATCAACGTTGCCGCGACCATTAAGGAAATTCGCCGGGCGTTGGTCGATGCCGACGTGAACTACAAGGTGGCCAAGGAAGTCACCGACAAGATAAAAGACGAGGCCATGGGTCGCGACGTGCTTACGTCGGTTTCGCCGGGCCAGCTCATGACTAAAATTGTCTATGATGAGCTAACGCTGCTTATGGGGGGCGAAAAGGAGGACGTAGTGCTGAAGGGCGACCCAGCCGTGATTCTGCTGTCGGGCTTGCAGGGTTCGGGCAAAACGACCTTCGCCGGTAAGCTGGCCACATTTATTAAAAAGCAAAATCGTACCGTACTGCTCGTGGCCTGCGACGTGTATCGCCCCGCGGCCATCGACCAGCTGAAAGTGCTGGGTGAGCAAGTAGGAGTGGAGGTGTACTCGGAGCCGGACAACAAAAATCCGGTGGAGATTTCGCAGAATGGCATTGCTTACGCCAAGAAAAACAATAAGAAGGTAGTCATCATCGACACCGCAGGCCGCCTGGCCGTGGATGAGCAGATGATGCGCGAAATTGAGCAAGTAAAAAAAGCCATTAATCCGTCCGAAACCCTGTTTGTGGTTGACTCCATGACGGGCCAGGACGCGGTAAACACGGCCAAAACCTTCAACGACCGCCTCAATTTCGATGGCGTGGTGCTCACTAAGCTCGACGGCGATTCGCGTGGTGGTGCCGCGCTTTCCATTCGTGCGGTAGTCGAAAAGCCCATCAAGTTCATCTCGACGGGGGAGAAGATGGAGGCGCTGGACATGTTCTATCCCGACCGCATGGCCCAGCGCATCTTGGGCATGGGCGACGTTATTTCGCTGGTAGAGCGTGCGCAGCAGCAGTTCGACGAGGATGAAGCCAAGCGCATCAACCAGAAAATCCGCAAAAACCAGTTCAACTTCGACGACTTCCTCTCGCAGCTGGAGCAAATCAAGAAGATGGGTAACCTGAAAGACCTGGTGGGCATGATTCCGGGCATGAGCAAGGCCATTAAAGACGTGGATATCGACGACGATGCCTTTAAGCCCATCGAATCAATTATAAAAAGCATGACGCCTAAGGAGCGCGCCCAACCTGAGCTGTTGAACGGCTCCCGGCGGCGGCGGTTAGCAAAAGGTAGCGGTACTGATATTCAGCAGGTTAATAACCTGATGAAGCAGTTCGAAGACATGCGCAAAGTGATGCGTACCATGAACAAGATGAGCAGCACCAAAGGCGGAATGCAGCAAATGGCCAAGATGATGGGCATGCGCGGCGGTATGAAATAAGCTGACCTGAGATTTACAAAAAAGCCCCCCAGATGTATTCTGGGGGGCTTTTTTATGGTCTAGTATTCGGTACGCGCTTCATGTTCAGTCCAGGCTCTAAACCCTTCCTGGGCTTCATCGCGGAGTAACTCCCGCATTGGTAGTTGACGCTCTTCCAATGGCTTTTCGATCTCCTCATAGATGAACTGATCATCAAAGCCGATGGCGGCGGCATCCTGCTTGGTGTTGCCGTAGAATACGCGGCGCGGACGAGCCCAATAAATGGCCCCCAGACACATCGGGCAGGGCTCGCAGCTCGTGTACAGGTCGCAATCCTGCAACTGAAAGGTACCCAGCGCTATACAGGCTTTACGAATGGCATCTACCTCGGCGTGGCAAGTGGGGTCGTTCGTGCTGGTGACCTGATTAAAGCCGCGCGCGATAATCTGGCCGTCTCTCACAACGACGGCTCCGAAAGGGCCGCCGTAGCCAGCCTGCATTTTTTCAACTGATAGGCGAATGGCTTCGCGCATAAATTCTTCGCGGGGGGCTTCCATAGCAACAAAGAATAGAAAGGGAAAAAATTACGTAAGAAGGGCAAAAAAGCCCCCCAGCAATGAAGTTACTGAGTCTGGGTTAAAGGAGGAAGGCAGCCGAAATCAACGACTACTGTTTTTGATATAAGCTGCTGACTACTAACGAAGAAATCAGGCGAGGGGAAGGCAACAAAAAAGCCCCCTGAATTTTCAGGGGGCTTTTTTCAAGGAATTATTTTATCCCTGCAACTTAGTTGCGAATCAAAGGTAGAGCGATGCTGACCGCCGCGCCGCGTACCCGCACGATGTAGGAGCCATTTGATAGGCCCTGGACCGGTAGTGGGTGTTCCTTTTGCCCCGCCAGCGTAAACTGTTGCAGTGTACGACCCGTCAGATCAAGCACCTGTACCTGATAATTGCCTGCGGGCAAGCCTGTTAGATCCAGGGTAGCGTCACTCTGCGTCGGGTTGGGGTACACCGATACGTCAACTTTAAGGAGCTTCGTATCGGCAAAGCTCACTACTTGCACTGGGCTAAAGGATACCTGGCCATCAAAATCAACTTGTTTGAGGCGGTAGTACAACCGACTAGCTACCTGAGCAGCGCCAGCGTCAGTGAAGCTGTATTTCGACTGGTGGGCGGTATTACCCTTACCACGCACTGAGCCAATCGTAATGAAAGACAGTGCATCCAGGGAACGCTCAACTTCGAAGCGGTCATTATTTAGCTCTGAGGCGGTAGTCCAGCTTGTTAGCACGTCAGCTCCTTTTGCTGTGGCCACAAAGCGGGTGAGTTCTACCGGCAATGGCTTATCCAGCGTAACGGAAATGTTGCTTTGATTGGAAATAGCTCCTAAGAAATCTCTTACCGTGTAGGGGATGGTGACGGTACCAGAGAAGGTAGATACAGGCGTAAACGTAACGACGCCTTCTGCGTTAGCCTGAAACACTCCTACGTTGGCAACTACCCGGCTCAAATCCTGCGCCGGAGTGGTTGGATCGAGGTCGATAGTGGCTGGGTCCACACCATCCACATCCTGGTCATTGTTCGTAACAGGCAGAGTAGCAATCCGGCTACCCGACATGTCTTGGGCATCGCTGGCAGTAATTGGACCTACCCGCACCGTTACATTAGCTACGTTGCTCACGGCACTTCTCGCATCTTCCCCCTTATAGGTGATACTTGAAGAGCCTGTGAAGCCACTAACGGGCGTGAAAGTAATCATACCGGTGCTGGTATTAGCCGTGTAGGTTCCTTGAGTCGTAGTCAGAGTCTTGGCGCCTGTACCCGTGCCAGCGGCAGGATACAGCAACACGGAGCTGCCTTGTATACCCCCGTCATCCACGTCGTTAGCAATAATGGAGAAGGAAGTCGGAACAGTTGGAGGTGCGAAAACCAGGTCATTTACTGCTACTGGTGCTTCGTTGCAGGTACCAAAATACAATTCATCAATGCCCATGTCGTTTCCCTGCGCAGCGATGGCTACGTTCACAATTTCGAAGGTGGCCGTAGTACTATTGCCAGAAAACCAGATGTCGTCCAGCTTCACCCATTCATTGGGCGTCTCGGGGATAGAGGTGGTGACTGAAGTTGAGACGCCATTAATAACAAAGCCAAACACAGGGTCATCAGCCGTCGTCGCTGTGGATGTTGCTAGGATATTGTTAACGTAGGCTGAAAAGCTGTAATATTTATTCGGCTGCACGGTAATGGTTTGTGAGTACAGCTTCTTGATACTGTTGCTGCCATTAATCATCAGGAAGTTGTCATTCGTGCCGCCTCTTCCATTCTGAGCAAAGCTCGGGTGATAGTCGGCGGCGCTGTTGCCTACGGAATATAAACCTTCAGGAACCAGCTCGTTGGTTATTCCAGGCTGGTTCTCAACGTACACGTAGTCGGTTTGGAAACCTGTATTGCCCAGCGTAAAGTCCGGGTTTTTCAACAGGTTAGGACCCGTTGCTATAGTGCACGTCGAGGTAGGTTCATATACTAGAATGTTGACCGTGGCATCTGAGGTGGTGGTGCCATCCGAAACCCTGTAAACGAATGAAGTTGTCCCGATGTAGGGGGCAGGTGGCGGCGTATAGGTATAGTTACCATTTGATGAGATGGTAACAGTGCCAGTACCATTAGTGGGACTAGTCACAAGGGTTGTGCTTACCGTCAGGGTAGTGCCAGCTCTATTATTATCATTAATGAGCACGTTACCTGATACCGCTTCTCCCTTCTTCGTTACGTTCGAGTCGTCGTTAGCTAGCGTTCCACTAACCATCAGGGTGAGTACAGCCGTATTAGATGCCAATCCTTTGGCATCCCGCACGAGATAGGAAAGGCTACTGCTACCTGTGAAGCTGTTGAGGGCAGTAAAGTACACCAGTCCAAACTCATCAACTGTATAGGTGCCTTTCGCTGGATCTGTGTAAGTAATATCCCGGGCGGGAGTTGACGGGTTCAGATCAACTGTAGCTGGGTCCAGATCGGCGTCCACATCCGTATCATTGGCAAGAATATAGATTGCGGCTCTCGCCGCGTTGGAGCGGGTGGCTGCATCGTTTGTTGCTACGGGCGCAGCGCTGGTGGTGGTCAGCGTTAGTTGCTTGGGTACGGAAATCAACCCTTTTTCATCTTCCACGGTGTAGGAAACAGTGCTGGTTCCCACAAATCCATTCAAAGCAGCAAAAGATACCATACCGTTGTCATCCACAGTGAAAACACCCTGGTTAGGCACAGTGTACGTGGCCTGCCGGCGGGCTAGTCCTGGATTTAGGTCCAAAGTGTTGGGAGCAATTGACGTATTGCCATCTGCGTCCGTGACTCCCGCTAGTAGATTGATAGAGCTACTAACCTTGTAGGAGCGAGTAATCTGGTAATCGCTCGCGACCGGAGCCACATTGGTCAATGTTAAGGTAAATGACGCGGTGGCAGGCTGCCCGGCATCGTCTTTTACTGAATAACTAAGTGTGCTGTTTCCTACATACTTATTGGTATTAGTTACTGCAATAAGGCCAGTAGTGGGGTTAGCCGAGTATGTTACACCGTTGCCATCTGTATATACATTGTCAACTATAATAGTGCCCGGAATAAGGTCAAGGGTAGCAGCATTGATTGTCCCGTCTGCTATATCATTGCTAAGTACATTAATGGATGATATAGACGAGAGATACGAGGTGGTCAGAGCGTCATTAGTGGCTGTAGGGGTGAGTTTACACCATGTAAGTGAGTTTATCCCAATAGCTTGATTGCCGGGATTGGCGTCAGCAGTTTGTGTGTTTTTGTAAACCAATACCAGCTTTTTTACTGGTTCAGAAAAGGTGACAGTAGTTGTTCCATCACCATTATTCGTATTCGATGGATCAGTGATAGTGTTACCAGAACGAGTCAGGGCCGTGCGTGAGTTTACGACGTTGCTATTTTGTAAGCTTATTAACGTAGCAGGGCTTACAATATCCGATGTATAGCCATCGAATGTTACTGCATCTTGAAAGTCGTTTCCATTTCCACTCTGCTGATTCCTATCAATGTCCGATACTATAATTCTGAGATTAGAAACGGCCCGACTAAAGGTGAACGTAACAGTTGAAGTACCATTTACAACCCCACTCGCATAATTTGCTTCCCAAACGAGACGCTGATCATTAGTTGCCCAGTCTTCGGTCCTAAAAGTCGCCACACTTCCAGTTGAGGAGAAGCCGCTAGTAGTGAAAGTAGTAAGACCTACTGTTGCATTATTGGCTTTCCAATCAATGTTATCGTTGGCAGCAGCAGTGAAATTGTACGCGTTGGTAGCTGTGCCGCATACTCCTTGAGCCTGCGCCCCTAGGGGCGCTAAAGCACACAAAAGACCTAGAAGTCGTAAATGTGTTTTCATGAAATAGTTTTATTATTTGTGAGAAGGCTAAATTGACGGTTGATTTGGGATTAGGTAGGTATGGAAGCGAAATCAAGGGATGGTTATTCACGCTTCACTATATGCGAACTCGCTATGAAGAAGTAAGGCTCAGTTGCTTCTACCGTTTGCAGATGCCCCATTTCTGAAAGGCTTACTCTCTTGCCATATCATCTTACAGGTTTGAACCAACGGAAGCATTTTGATTTGAACTAAGCTGTTAAGATGCCAACACATGCAGAGGAATGAGAGCTTATTTACCAGTTGCTGAGTGTTCTAAGCAATGCCTGAAGTTTAGTTGAAGGCGCAGAAATTCTTTTCTTAAAGAAGAGGGATGTTAGATTGCTTTTAAGTATGAGCAAAGAAGAATCCGAAAATGCTCTTAAAATTGTACTGTGATGAAAAAACATGCACATTACTCTTATAATGAGCTAAGACACGAATGAATCTATAAAATAAATGGCATGGAGCGACCTATTAGCTAGCCGTATTAATTGTAATTATAGCAGGAATTAAAAAAATATTGGTAAGGTAATATTCGAAACTGAGCATCTGAAAAAGTTGAGTATTATCATTTTTTGGCCTGATGCTTGCTAAAACTATTTCGAAAGAATAGTTTTTTTAGGTGTTTTGGTTGTGGAAAGGGGCCTCGCTAAGCGGGGCCTTTTTTTTGTGCGGCCCACTAAAACTTAGTAGTAACAAAAAAGCCCCCAGAGACATCTGGGGGGCTTTTTTGTGCTGTATAAGTAGCAATCAGTGAATGACCCGGAGTTGGTACTTAGGTTCGGTGCCGGGGGCAGTAGGCACCGTGAAGGCGCCCACGCGGCTGGGGCCGTAGCCTAAATTAACTTTTACAAACTCGTCGCGCGCGGGCAACATCTCAATAATCTCGCGGCGGAGCAAATCCAGATCAGTAATCATATTGTCGAGGCGCTGCTGCAACTCGTCGGTGTGCTGGTCGAAGCTGCCGGTAGGAGGGCGCTGCTCAAAGCCGTCGGCGGTGGAGGGCAAATTCGTGGCGGCCAGTGAGCGGGCTTCTATTTGTGCCTTTTCCAACTCTTCCTCAGCTTCCAAGTAGGCCTTGACTTTTTCTTCGAGTGGAATAAGCGCCGGATTTAGGTAATCAAGGTTGCTGGACATAGGTAGGGAAAATAAAAGTGAGGATGTCTTACCAACGCAAATCGTGAAGGCAAGGATGCACCATCGAAACAAGAACACATTGCTGTTAGCAAATCTTATCCAGTAAAATATGATTCGCAACTAATGCCTCTGCCGAATTTATTTTTAGCATACGCCACAATGTGCAGTGACTAAGCAACATGAGCTACCGAAAAAAATAATGTATCCTTTATGAATAGCGACTCGTAGGAAAATTCATCAACATATGATTTATTTTTTGTTGGTATCTTAATAAATGTTTCCTTTGCCAACGAAATTAATTATTACCCTTTCAAATCCTTCTAAAATGGCCGCAGCAGATTTAAACAAACTACAGCAACTTCTTCAAAACGCTGAAGACAATGAGATGGTATTAGCCCAGGTTCGTAAGAATATGGAAAAACTGACCAGCCTCATCAACGAAACCAACGCGTTGCTGGACCCATCTTATTCCCCCGAGCGCAAGGAGCGCAAGCCCCGCGCCGCTGGCACGGGAACCGGCGGCCGTCGCGGCCGCCCTAGAAAAGAGGCTACGGCTGAGTAATCAGGCCATTAGCACATAGATGAGGAAGCCTCGGTCTTGTTATATAGATCGGGGCTTCTTGCGTAAATAGAAATTATTTTATGGAAATATCTCTCAAGCATTTAACTATAAGTTAGCTTTCTAAGGGAGTTAAATTATACAAAGGCAAACGCCAATTGGCTGCCTCAACTCCTAAAATAATAATGAGTAACAAAGTCGTATTCTGACTTTTGTGAATAAAATGGCAGTTTGTTCAACCTTCAATTTGGGAGTTCTGAGGCTTTTGCTCACTAACAGCTCCTACTTTTAGTTTTTAATAATTCAAATTCCCTCGGGGCGGCCCAGCATATCTACGACTTATGACTTCCTCTTCCATTAACTCCGATCCGCTGGGTCGCGCATTAACTGCTTATTTACGTGGCGATAAATCGGCTACACTTACCGTGCATACCAACGTGAGCGAAGATGAGCCACTGCCCGCCAGTTATTTTTTTCGCACGCTTTGGGAAATGCCCGAGCTGGAGCGCACCGCTTTGGAGGAGTGTCAAGGTAGAGTGCTTGATTTAGGTGCCGGTGCGGGGGCGCACGCGCTGGAATTACAAAGTCGCGGCTTTTCCGTGCGCGCCCTCGACGTGTCGGCCGGCGCGGTGCAGGTGATGCAGGAGCGCGGCGTGCGCGAAGTAGCTCACCACAACCTTTTTGATGCCCCCACCACCGGTGAGCAATTCGATACGATTCTGATGCTGATGAATGGCCTGGGTCTGGTGGGAACGCTCGATGGACTGGTGCGTTTTCTGAAGCACGCCCGCAGTTTTCTTACGCCTGGGGGCAAATTTTAGTTACTTCCTCCGACGTTGCTTACCTATATGAGGATGAAGAGGGCGCCTTACTTATTGACCTCAACGGTTCTTATTATGGTGAAATCGAATACGCTATGACGTACGAGGGCGAAACTGGTACGCCATTTCAGTGGCTTTTCGTGGAAGCAAGCATTTTGGAGGACTACGCGGAAGAAGCTGGCTACGAGTTGGAGGTTATTGCCGAAGATGACCAGCAGCAATACCTGGCCCGGCTAACCCCAAAAGCTGGGGCGCACGAAGTAAATCAGTAGGCGAATAAGCGCTACTCATTTCGCAAACGAAATCTTGCCCATAGATACCGCCGGTATTCCTGGCCGACTTTTACCAAGCGGAGCCCCGCTTCCCGCCAGGCTTTCATTGGCCAGCACGGCAAAAAGAACGGCTTCTTTCGCGTCGGGATTGATGCCCAACTCGGTGGTAGTTAAGAACCGACAGTTGGGCAGCTGCCGGCGCAAAGCCTGCATGAGCACCGGGTTGTGCATGCCGCCCCCACTGGCGTACACCGTCAGGGGCGCATCGGCCGATGGAAAACAGCGCTGAATAGCGCCCACAATGCCCGCCGCACTAAATTCGACGAGCGTGGCCAGCATATCAGTAGGAGAGAGGCCCTGTGAACCGCTACGTTGCTGAGCCTGTGCTACATAGTCGCGGTTGAATAACTCAGGGCCAGTGGTTTTCGGAAAGCCAGCGCTGAAGAAAGGATGATCGAGCAGGGCGCGAAGCAGCGGCTCATGCACGTGGCCCTGGGCGGCAAGGGCGCCATCGGCATCATAGCTTTTGCCGGGGAAGTAAAATTGCGTGAATGCATCCAGAAGCGTGTTGCCGGGGCCAACGTCCGTGGAGAACATGGCACCGACATCGAGAGAGCCAGGCAGAAACGTGAAGTTGGCAATACCGCCCATATTGAGCAGGATACGGTCTTCATCGGCTTTTGAAAACAACAGATAGTCGCCGTACACAGCCAGCGGAGCGCCTTCGCCGCCAGCCGCTATGTGCTTCTGCCGAAAGTCGCTGAGCGTGAGAATACCGGTGCGCACGGCCACATGGTCGCCGTCGCCGATCTGGAGCGTGGCGTTCGGGAAATCCGGTTTGCCGTGCTGACTTTGGGGAGCGTGAAAAACCGTTTGGCCGTGACTGGCGATGCAATCCACTTCCTGGGGGGCAATTTTCCAGGTTTGCAGGCAGTCCAGAACGATATCGGCGTGCAGGTGCGCTATCCAGGGATTAAGCAAACACAAATGCTCGAAGTCGATAGTGGTCTTCGCAAATATCCGCCTGATTTCAGCCTTCACCGACTCAGCGTAAGGCACTGTGGCAAAGTGCTCTACCTGCACTTGCGTGGTCGGCCCGCTGCCTTCAAACCGGCACAGCGCCACATCCAGCCCATCCAGGGAAGTGCCCGACATCAAGCCAATAATGCGGCGCTGAGGCTTTTGGGCAATGCTGAAGAGGTGGTGCAGATTAGGGTTCATGGGCAGGGAAGAGAGAGGTAAACTTATGGATTCCTAAAGTACCGATTACATGGCAGTGGCTGGCTTTAAAGAAAAGAAAATTGATGAATCTGATTGAGAATCTATGTGCAGCAGGAGTAACTCGCTGTACTTCTGATTACCTTCTCATCACTTTCTTCCACTTCACCTTTTTATCTATGACCAACTTGTACTCACCGGGCCCGTCGCACCCGCGGCGGCTCGGCAGCACACCTGTTACGTGGCTGGGGCTTCTGCTGCTCCTGCTGCTAAGCCCAGCTGCTTGGGCCCAAAACGTAGCGTATGTTATTCAGGGCCGTGTGACGGATGCCAATGGAGGTGCCGGCTTGCCTGGTGCCACGGTGCGCATTGCCAATACGGTGCTGGCTACCGCCACTGGCACCGATGGTGCCTATGAGCTGCGCGCATCGGTTCGGCCTGGCACGTACCAGCTGGCCATCAGCTCAGTAGGCTACGCTAACATCACGCAGCCGCTGACACTTGGCACCGAAACCCAGATTACTGCTGATGCTACGCTGCGCGAAGACTTGGTGGGGCTGAAAGAAGTTGTCGTAACCGGCAACTCGGTGGCCACCAGCAAGCAACAGCTTGGCAATGCCATCAGTACGGTAAGCGCACGGGAGCTAAACCAAGGTGCCGCTGTGCAGATTGATCAGGCTTTGCAGGGCAAAGTGGCCGGGGCCCAGATTTCGCAGAACTCGGGTAACCCGGCGGGGGGCATTTCGGTGCGACTGCGCGGCACCAATACCGTCGTGGGCTCCTCCGATCCGCTCTATATAATTGATGGGGTGATCGTGAACAATGAGTCACCCGACTTGCTCGACTTGGGTGGCTACGCCCAAAACCGCCTCGTAGACCTCAACCCCGCCGACATTGACCGCATCGAAATCATCAAGGGCGCGGCGGCGGCGGCCATCTATGGTTCGCGAGCCTCGAACGGCGTGGTGCAGATTTTTACCAAGCGCGGCAAGGAAGGCAAGCCCGCCATCACGATATCGAGTAATCTTATCGTGTCGCAAATCCGCAAAACGCTGGATTACAACGACTACCCATTTCGCTTTGTCAATACTGCCGCTAACGCCGCCGCCAACGCCGACCTGACCCAAGTTCCGGCGGAGCGCTTCGACTATCAGGACCAGATTTTTCGTCGGGCCGTGGGCACGGATAACTACCTGTCGGTATCGGGCGGGAGCCAAGCTACGCGTTACTTTTTCTCAGGCTCTTACTTTAAAAATCAGGGCATCGTGGATGCCACTGACTTTGAGCGCAAGACTGGTCGCCTGCGCCTTCAGCAAACGCTGACCAACTGGGCTAGTATCTCGGGCGGGGCCAATTATACGCTCAGCAGCAGCCGCGAAATCCCGAACGGCGGCCTCAACAACGCTTACGGGGCACTGACTGGCTTTATTTTCAGTAATAACTTCGTAAACCCCGCGCCCGATCCAATTACTGGCATTTACCCCAGCACCAGCCCCAATTTTTTGCGGCGCACCAATCCGCTGGAAGCCATCAACCGCTTTGATTTCCGCCAGCGCACTTCCCGTTTTATCGGCGACGTGCAGCTGAATCTTACCCCATTCGCAGGCTTTACGGCCGACTATGTATTTGGCTTCGACACTTATACTCAAATAGGCACGGCGTTTATTCCGCGCGGCAATACCACGCCCGACTACGCCACCGGCTTCGCCCGCCGCGCCGACCAGACTGTGCTCCAGTACAACAGTGACCTGACCCTGGGCTACAAGCACAACCTCACCGAGTGGCTGGAATCCACCACCAGCGTGGGAGCCACCTGGCAGTACGACGAGGCCCTGATCAGCGGCATTACGGCCCAGCAGCTTAACGTAGGAATCGGGACCACCAATGCCGGTACCAGCGTGGCCAGTGACTTTCGCCGGGAGCGCAACATTGAAGGCTACTACGTACAGCAAACCTTTGGGCTGGGGCAGCGCCTGTTCCTGACCGGGGCTGTGCGCGTGGATGCTTCCTCACAGTTTTATGATCAAATTAACGACGACGCAAACTGGCAGCGTTTTTTGAAGGGTAGCGCGGCCTACGTGCTGTCGGAAGAGAGCTTCTGGAAAAATAGCCCCCTAGCCACTGCCGTGCCCTCGCTGAAACTGCGCGCTTCCTATGGCCAGGCTGGCAACGTGAGTGTGATCAATGACTATGGAAAGCTTACCAACTACATTTCCCTGCCCAGCCCCGGCGGGCTACAGGGAGTGGTCCGGCCGCCCCGACTCGGCGACCCGCGCCTGGACCCCGAGCGCCAGGAAGAGTTGGAAGTAGGGTTTGACGCGGGTTTTCTGAACGGTCGGTTGGGTGTGGAGGCCACTTATTTTGATAAGCAGACGCCTAACCTCCTGCTTGACCGCACCTTCGAGCCTAGCCGCGGCTTTCTCAATGGCTTACAGAACGTAGGTACTGTTTCAAACAAAGGCGTGGAGGTGCTGGTGCGGGCCGTACCCGTGCAGAGCGAGTTGATAACCTGGAACGTGACGGCTACCTACACTCGCAACCGCAACGAGATCAATGGCATTGAGGGCAACGGAATCCTACCCTTTGCCGGGGGCTTCGGGCAGGTAGCGGCCGTAAACGGGGAGCCGGTCGGGGTGTTTTACAGCACTTACTTCGCCCGCAACCCTGATGGCTCCCTGCTGCTAAACCCGGCCGGCCTGCCCCAGCGCGAGCTGGGCGTGAACGGCGTACCGCAGCGGCGCGCCGACGGCCAGCCCAGCGGCTCGGTGCTGAGCAAAGTCATCGGCGACCCCAACCCCGACTACCTGGCGTCTCTCATCAACGAAGTAACCGTGGCCGGCAAGCTCAGCTTCCGCCTCCAGCTCGACGCGGTGCAGGGCTTCGATGTGTTCAACTTCACCCGGCGCGTGGGCGAGCGGGACTTCTACGGCGGCCTAGCTGGCTACGAGCCCGAGCTACGCGGCGAAGTACCCAAAGGCACCAGCGCGGCCCTGTTCGGTATTTTTGAGAACTACATCGAGGATGGCTCCTACATGAAGCTGCGCGAGGCCTCAGTAGCGTACACACTCACGCCCAAGTTTCTGGGCTTGCAGAACGTGCGGGCCAGCGTCACGGGCCGCAACCTGCTGGTATTTACCGACTATAGTGGCTACGACCCCGAGGTAAACGCCGCTGGTCAGAGCACGGTGGTGCGCAACTTCGACTTCGTGGAAGTACCCATTCCGCGCACGGTTACCCTGGGCCTGAGCGCCAGTTTCTAACTTAAATCGCTACTGCCATGAAATCCTTTAAAACCCGACTGACTTTGCTCGTACTCGGCGGCTTGCTGCTGACCGCCCCAGCCTGCGACCTGAACCTGCCCAATCCCAACAGCCCGCCGGAGCCGCAGGTGCTTGCCACCCGCGACGGCCTGCTGGCCTTGAGCGTGGGGATGCGCCAATTTTATGGTAACAGCGCTTTGGAACCCATTATTCTGTCAACTGGTACGACGGCGCTGGAACTGCGGGGCGTGTCTACGTTTACCAACGTGTTGGAGATTGAGGCGGGCGGCGCGGCCCTGCCCAACAACAACGCTAACGTGCTGGCCCTGTGGTCGCGCCTGCTGCGGGTAGCGGGCATGGCTGAAGATCTAATTGCCAACGCGCCCAACGTGCTCAGCGCCGACCCTGCCACTCGCGACGCGGTGCTGGCACACGCTTATCTATTTCGGGCCATCGCATTGGGCACGCTGGCACAGTATTTTGAGCAGGCTCCGTTGCTTACGAGTCCGGCGGGAGCACCTGCGGCCATCTTCGTACCCCGCGAGCAGCTTCAGGCCGAGGCTATCCGTTTGCTCGACGCCGCCCAGCAACTGGTTACGGCCACGCCGCCCTCCGCCGATTTTACTGCCCAGGTACTGGGTACTAGCTTTAATCTGGGCAATACCATCAACGCCTACCGGGTGCGCTACAACTTGCAAGTGGGCAACTACGCCGCCACGCTGGCTGCCGCCGCCCTAGTCAATCTGAGCAGCACGTCTACTTTTCAGTTCAATACGCAGAATCCAAACCCCATCTTTCAGTCGGCGGTAATAGCCAAGAACTTTCGGCCCCGCGAGCTGACCGGCTTTGGCCTGCCCGCCACCCTGGTTGAGCCTAATGATGCGCGGGTGCGGTTCTATATTGCCGAAGAGCGAATTGGTACCAACACGCTGCCCCTGGTGGCTGGCTTTTTTCGGGCCATTGACGCGCCTATTCCCGCTTATTTGCCCGATGAAATTCGGCTGAGCCGGGCTGAGGCGCTGGTGCGTAGCGGCGGCAGCCTGACTGCTGCCCTGCAAGACATCAATGCCGTGCGCACCCAGGCTCCGGCTGCCGACCCGTTTGGCGTGGGGGGCAATTTACCCGCCTACGGCGGGGCCGTCACCGCTGATGCGCTGTTGCTCGAAATATACCGCCAGCGCAGCGCTGAGTTATATATGACCGGCCTGCGTTTGCCCGACAGCCGCCGCTTTGGCCGCCCTGGCCCCGGCCAGCCGAACGCCGAGCGCACCCGTAACTTCTACCCCTATCCCCAGCAGGAGCGCCTGACCAACCCCAACGTGCCTGAAGACCCGGCCATCTGAAGTGAGCGGGTAAGTAGGTAGTAAAAAAGCCCCCGACGAGTTGCTGGGGGGCTTTTCATGCAAATATACCGGCTCTTGTATGCTGGGATTGAGCTATTGATTGAAGTAAAGACACCAAAATGCACCTTCGTACTATTGAAGCGCAAATGCCAACAGCTTTTTGGCGGAAGGCTTTACTTTGCTGCCCAAGTACTTGCACCCGATCTTTTTATTCCATGCCAGTAGCAATGCCTGTTTACGAAAAAACCTTCACCGTACGCTGGGCCGATATGGACCCCAACGTGCACATGCGCCACTCGGCCTACACCGACTACGCTGCCCAGGTCCGCCTCGATTTTCTGGCTGATCAGGGCTTTACCATGCGCCGCTTCGCTGAATTACGCATCGGCCCCATTCTGTTTCGCGAAGACACGCGCTTCCTGAAAGAAATCGGTATCAGCGAAACCATCCGGGTGACGGCTGAGCTGGGTGGCCTGAACACAGACGGCAGCCGCTGGCGCATTATCCATACGATATACAAAGCCGATGGCCGTATGGCCGCTACCGTGACAGTTGATGGAGCTTGGCTTGACTTGCGCCTGCGTAAGCTTACCGTGCCGCCAGCTGAAATGGTCGAAGCCTTTCAGCATATTACCCGCCACGAAACCTACGCTGATATCGTGCGCGAGAAGAAAGACTAGATTCTTCGGTTACGTTGGCTGGTTCTCCTTATGGCCCACCACAACCGGGGGTGGGAGCATCGCTACTGCATGCGCAATGCGGGTGAGCTGGCGCTGATGGTGTAACACATGATCCACCATGAAATCAAGGGTTTGATAAATGGTGAGCATACCGGACCGGGGGTGTTTAAAAATAGCCCGATTCAGTAGCTTAGATGGGTATTCATTCAGGGTGCGCTCCAGCCGGCGGCGCACGCTTTCCCATTCGGCGCGGAGAGTGGGTAGCGGAGGCACCTTATCGGGCGTCAGTTCTTTGAGCCTGGAAGGAGCCGCGAAGCGCAGAAAAGGCAGGCGCAGGAGCACCCGCAACAAGGTTGACCGTAGAGATGCTCCCACGCCGGCTTCCTCCAACTCCTCCGTCTGCGCCAGCTTCTTGTCAATGTATTGATTGATGCCCGTTTCGGCGACCAGCAGATGGTGTACTACCTGCACCGCCGACCATTGTCCGGGGCCCGGCGAGGTGCTCGCCCGCTCGCCCAAAAGCTCTGCTTGTGCTAGAAGTTGAGCGGTAGCACGTTCGAGCTGCTCAAAACGTAGGTTCAGACGATGATTCATGATTGAGTAGGCAGGGGTGGAATGTGCCGTCCAACGGCGTAGCTTTGGCAAAAGGTACGCAAAATATGCCCCCCAGGTAAGCTCCACACTGCTTGTTAGGCGGAAAAGGAAAGCCGCGGACATGGCCTGCCATTAAACTATGATTTGGAATACAGTGCGAGTTTTTCTGAGTCGCCCGCTGGCAGCTGGGTGGCAAATGGCTTTTGTGTGGGCAGTGTATCTGATCTACCTGCCCTTAAATGACTTTCAGGGAGGCAACCTACAGCACGACGCTGTCCAATACTGGGTGATGGCGGTAAAATTCCAGCGTCACCATCAGTCATTTTCCCTGCTTTACTACGATGACCCACTTCGCGGCTATGTAGGGCCGCTGCTGATGTTTCCGGCGCTGGCCTTTCGCTTCTTTACCGATTGCTCCATGCTCACGGCGGCCAAGATGCTGGGCTCGGTGTGGGCCGCTATTCTGTTTGGGTTTCTGATTCCCAGCGTATGGACGAGCATCGCGGGCCGGCGCATTGTGGCGGGTAGGTGGCTGCTGCTGGTGCTGGGGGGCTTTATTTTCTGGCGAGACTTTTTCAGTTTCACCCTCACCGATATGCCTGCGCTGGCCACCCTGCTGCTGAGTCTGTGGCTGCTGAGCCGACCGGAACTATTCGCTTGGCTGGTGGCTGGCCTGAGCATTGCGGCTACCTTTAATATGCGCCCCGTATACCTGGTGAGCTTGCTGCCGTTTCTGGGCTTGGCAATTTGGTGGAGCCGTCGGCACTCACCTCGTACTAATGGCTGGCGCTGGGCCGCCCTGCTTGTTGGTATGGCACTGACTTTGGGCCCGCAATGGACCATCAACCGAATTCATTTTCAGGAAAATACGCCCTTGGCTCTTACGCGATTTAACGACCAAAAAGGCCCCTTTTATTTAAAGCAGCTCGCCTGGGGAACGCGAGTACAGCTTTACAATAGTGCCTTGGCGTACCCAGGTGCTTTACTTTACGCCGATGAGTCGGGGGTGAGGCTGTTTGAGCGGTTACAGCAGCGAGAATACAAGTCTTACGCGCAGTATTTGCAGATAGTAGCGCAACAGCCAGTCGACTTTTTTCTGCGCTACAGTCGCCACCTGTTCAATGGGCTGGACATCCGCCACCCAACGCCCTATCGGCTGACGGCAAACAGTCCGGAGGCGCTGCCTTTGAAGCTGCTGAATTATGTGCTGATAGCGCTGGCCCTAGCTACCATTCGGGTCAGGCAGCTACGCCAGCAACACTATTTAGTATTACTGGCGCTCCTGCTGCCTTGCGCCGCGGCTATTCCTATTGCCATTGAGAATCGGTTTTTACTGCCGCTCCATCTGCTCCTGCTCAGCGCCGTGGCATTTGCTTTCTCACCCGCCGAATGGTGGCACTGGTTTCGTGCTCGCCCGACTCTTGGTCTGATAGCTGCTCTTGGACTGGTTCTATGGGTAGCCGGCTGCTGGTGGCTATCGGAGACTGTTGGCCAAACAATGTGCGCTGGCTGCGTCGATAAGCTCCTTTAGTAGCGTAAATCAACTCGAAGCTAAACCCACAAAAAAGCAATGCCCGACACTAGGCCGGGCATTGCTTTTTTAGATAAGGCAGAAGCTGCTAAGCTTTTTGATACATTACTTCTTTCACTGCTTTCACCGTGCGTTCCACATTAGGCAATGATGCTTCAATGAGAGTGGGCGCGTAGGGCAGGGGCACGTCCATGCAAGTAATGCGGACTACGGGCGCGTCCAAGTAGTCGAAGGCGCGACGCTGAATAGTGTAGGTTAGCTCGGCGCTGATGCTGGCCAGCGGCCAGGCTTCTTCCACGATAACGATGCGGTTCGTCTTCTTAACCGACTCAACCAGTGTATCATAGTCAATTGGCCGCACGGAGCGCAGGTCGATAACTTCAGCTTCTACGCCTTCTTTAGCCAACTCATCGGCGGCGGCCAGCGCGATTTTCATCATTTTGCCGAAGCTGACGATGGTGACGCCAGTGCCGGGCCGCACGATGTGGGCCTTGCCGATTTCGAGCAGGTACTCCTCCTCCGGCACTTCGCCTTTGTCGCCGTACATCTGCTCCGACTCCATGAATATTACCGGATCTGGGTCGCGGATGGCGCTTTTTAGCAAGCCTTTGGCGTCGTAAGGGTTGCTCGGAACTACGACTTTCAAGCCGGGAGTATTGGCAAACCAGTTCTCGAAGTTCTGCGAGTGTTGGCTGGACAGCATACCAGCGCTGCCCGTTGGTCCGCGAAACACGATAGGAATAGAATATTGCCCCCCAGACATCGAATACATCTTGGCGGCCGAGTTGATGACCTGATCGATGGCCACCAACGAGAAGTTGAAGGTCATGAACTCGATGATGGGCAGCAAGCCATTCATGGCCGCGCCTACCCCGATACCGGCAAAGCCTAGCTCCGCAATGGGCGTGTCAATTACGCGCTCGGCTCCGAACTCGTCGAGCATACCCTGGCTTACTTTGTAAGCGCCATTGTACTCGGCTACTTCTTCGCCCATCAGAAACACGCGCGGGTCGCGGCGCATTTCTTCAGACATGGCTTCGCGCAGGGCTTCCCGGAATTGGATGGTCCGCATAGTTATTCTGGTTAACGAAATCGAAAGGTCAGAGACAGAAAAGCCGGCGCTACACCGGCCCGTAAAGCTACAACGCGCAAGGTGCCGGGGCAAATGAAGGAGGTAAGAACAACAATTCCCCTCCTCAGACGAGGAGGGGATGTCACCGCATAGCGGGGACTGGGGTGGTTGAGGCCGTTGTTTAGTTATTTAGTTGAACGTCATGCTCTATCTGGCGTCCGCCTGTCGAAGTATATCTACTGATTACTATAATCAACGAAGCGGGCGAGATGCTTCGACAGGCGGACGCCAGATAGAGCATGACGTTCAACTAAATAACTAGCCCCTCAGGTGGCACCAGCCCCACTTTGACTGCGCCAAAGTATCCCCTCCTTGGTAAGAAGGGGAGCTGGTCGTTCTGGCGTTCTTTTAGCGCAATGCTTCCAGAAACGTCTTCGAATTGGTATAATTGCTAAACTCCAGATCCTCCACAGCGCGCTGGGCATAAGCCCGATCTAGCGCCACGGCTTGGCGCAGACGCTCGCCCACGAGGCCTTCGTTGCGGGCGCGGGCGGCTACTACGGCCAAGCAGTAATAGGTCAACGCATCATCAGGCTTGAAAGTAAGCGCTTCCTGGTAAAGAGCAGTTGCCCCCTCGTAGTTCTGCTTGATAAGGTAAATCAGCGCCATATTCATGGTGTTCTGATAGGATTTGCCGCTGAAGCTGAGGCTACGCAGAGCATCATCCAACTGCCCGATTTCGATTTCCAGAGCCGCCTTATCAGCAAAAACCTTCCCCAGCACGGGGCGCGTGCCGCCGAGCTTAATAGCATAGTCATAGCTTTGGAGGGCCTCAAGCTGGTCGCCGGCACGATGGTGCGCGGTGGCCACACGGGCGAACAGCTCAGCCGTGGGGTTACGATGAGCGGCCAACGTAAAATAAGTGGCTGCCCGGCGCTGATAGGCCCGGCGCGATTTGTCAGTTATTTCTTTTTCCGAACGCTGTAGGAGGACCGCCGCCAGGTTATAATAAGCCTCCCAGCGACCGGTAGTGGCTACCGCCGTTTCATAAATGCGCTGTTTCTCGGCCAGCAAGGGCGTAAGCGTGGCGGAATACCGCAGTTCCTCCGGCGTGAGTGCATCCGTTTCGGCTGCCTTTTCGATAATCTTCTTGGAGAGCAGATACACTTCCGAGTCGTAGCGTGTCGGAGCGGTATACTGTACGGCTACGGTGCCAAAGCGCAGCACCGGGTACACGTAATCCTCGAGGTAATCATAGAAAGATAAACTGTGAAGCCGCTTTTCCTTTTGCGTAAATGAACCCCGCGTATCATTTACTATCTGGATAACGGAGTCTATCTGCTCCGGCTTGAGTGCTGACTCCTGCACTTTGCTCAGAAATAAATCCCAGCGCTGGTGATAAGCCTGGGTTTCAAATACGATACCCCGCACTGAGTTCAGGTACGAAAAACCATCCACGCGCTGCTTGTAGTACTTAGCCAGGGCCTGCACGCGCCGATCAGCCAGGCGAGGATCGCGGGAATCGAGCGAGTCGGGTGAGTGACCGGCCACAATCATGACCCGCTCAGTGTGTTGGTTGGCGTCGATAAAGTCTTCCAGCGCAGCCACGTTGGTGCCCAGGTAGTTACGAATGGCAGCTTTGCCGCCATCAAAGAAAAAAGGCAGTACGCGGGTACCGCTGCGGTTGTTGCTGGCCGTTTCGGGCAGCAGACTCACAAGTGAATCCTGGCGAACCACAAGGCGGGCGGTGGCCACGATTCCTTTAGCCAGCGTAAGCTCCTTACCCTTCACGATTTTGCCCCCCGGCTTGAGGCGGCGCGCATTGGATAGGGCCACCAGCGTGCCGGGGCTCTTGCGAGGCGTGTAGGGAAAAGAGAACTGCTTGGTAATAACTAACTTATTCTTGTCCTGCTCGTCGTACAGATACTCTCCCGAAATAAAGGTGATGCGACCCAGCGTATCTTGCTGCAAGCCATTGTCGTAGCGGTAGCTGAGGTCGAGATTGTAGGCTTTGCCTTTGCGTAAGTGCTTGACTGGTACGCGGGCTGTTACTTCAAACAACACGTTTTCGCCGTTACTTTCCAGCACCGCTGGCTGCACGCGCACTTCCTGGCTTTCTTGCGCAACCTTTAGCATCCGGGGCAGCGTACAACTAGGTAGCGCAGCGGCCGTCAGGCAGACGAGAGCTGGTAGAAGCGGGCGCAAAGCAACTTTCATAGATCTACTTAAGGGCGGAGGGAAGAGGTATCGAATCGAAGCGACGGACGCAAAACTCGGTTTTGAAGGCGAAAATTGCTTGCTACTTTCAGCGCTGCCCTTGACATTCGGTGCTTTTGTCGTTATTTTGACCAATCATAGCCTGTATAAAGGCTTCATACTGAGGAGCAATGAGACAATTAACCGACTTCATCGAAAAGCAGAGCTTTGGAGTCTGCAATGCCTTGGGGAACCGGCTGGGCTTCTCCACCAGCAGCGTGCGATTATCATTCGTCTATGCTTCTTTCTGCACCTTCGGGTCGCCGGTCGTATTATACTTTGCCCTGGCTTTCTGGATGAATGTGCGCCACGCGCTGCGTCGGCAGCGGAGCACCGTCTGGGATTTGTAGGTCGGTAAACGTCCGTTTTCCCAGCCCAAAATAAGCCCACACCAAGCTGCCAGCATACACGCCGGGGCGCTGCGACACCCGCAAATGCGGCCGGGCTGCGAAGCGTTGTTGCTGCCAATAATTTCGGTTTTTGAAAAAATCGCGGTGTGCGCGCAGCACGGCGCGCGCATCCGCAATGGCTCCTTGGGCCAGCATCCGTAAAGCCGCAATCCAATCCAATGCAAGGCGTTGGATAAAAATGCCCCCCAACTCACTCTGGGGGGCATTTTTATATAGCAAAGCTAAGCCATTGCGGAAGTTGAGGTAAGTTTTGCGGGGGTTGGACTTGTGCAAAGTGCCGCCACCCACGTGGTAGACGGTGCTGCTGCCTTCGTACCATACCTCGTAACCCGCATTCCAGAGGCGCCAGCACAAGTCGATTTCCTCCATATGAGCGAAAAATGCCGTTTCCAGCCCACCCAATTCGTGCCAGGCCCTGGCCCGCACTGCTATGCAGGCGCCACTGGCCCAGGCTATAGGGCGAGCATCGTTGTACTGGCCGTGGTCGGTTTCGAGAGTTTCGAACAGACGGCCCCGGCAAAAAGGATAGCCGAGGCGGTCGAGGTAGCCACCGCCGGCGCCGGCGTACTCAAACTGCGTGGGCGTGGCGTGGGCCAGCAGCTTAGGCTGACAAGCGGCCACCGCGGGCTGCCGATCCAGCAGGGCCACCAAGGGCCGCAGCCAGCCCGGCGTTACGGCTACATCCGAGTTGAGCAACACGTAATAGGCTGCATCTATCTGCGCTAAAGCCTGGTTGTAGCCAGCGCAAAACCCTAGATTTTCAGAGTGTTGTATAACTTCCACGGTCGGAAAAAAGCCCCCCAGCAGTTCCACCGAGTCGTCGGTGGAGGCATTATCGACTACCACCACGCGGGCACCATCGGAGTGGGCCAGCACGGACGGCAGAAACGTGCGCAGCAGCTCGCGGCCGTTCCAATTAAGAATAACGACGGCTACGTGCGGGAGCAAAAGGGACGGGGATGCGAAAGGATCAGAGGCCAAAGTTGCCAAGATCGAGGCCCGGAAGATTGGGCATCAAACCGGCCGTTTTGTTCTTAAGTTCTTCCTTGGCTTTCTCTCCCACTTCATCCAGCGCCTTATTTACGGCCGCCACTACTAGGTCAGCCAGCATCTCACGGTCCTGGGGAGTGAGCAGCGACTCATCTATCTCCAGCTTTATCACATTGCGCTTCCCGTTGGCGGTAGCCTTCACCAGGCCCCCGCCCGACTCGGCCGTTGCGGTCAAAAACTGTACTTCATCCTGGGCCTGCTTCATCTTATCCTGAAGCTCCTTCACTTTGCCCATCATGCCCATCATATCAAACATAAGCCAAAATAGTGCCTTTACAGCGTTTAAATGAAGTTTTTGAAATGGTTTGCGAACGTCGGCTGGGGGTGTGCGTGGTGTTGCCGCACAACCCATGGTATCCTGGCCGGCGTTCCTGAAAAAAGCCAAGCCGCAAAAACTAAGGTTTCTCGTGTACGGAAGTGGTTGTACAAAGGTACTCCGTTTGTCAACGCCAAGGGCGTGAGGATAGTGGTGACATATGGTTGTGGTAAAAAGACAGGTAAACTAAGACATGCATCGTCATGGGTGTTTGCGACGTAAGCAGCAATGAAAAGCTTCATGCCTTGAAGTCCTGTTTTAGCCCATAGCCTTACTTTCTTATGACTAATTATCACTTCTCCCGGCGGAATGCTCTCCGTGCCACGGCACTGCTAGGTGCTAGTACGCTCCTCGGGCCTACGTCGCCGCTAATTGCCGCAAAAATGCCCCCCAAAGGCAAAACACCCCCACTGAGCGCCGCCGAAACAGGAGCTATTGAGGCTGCGCTGGGCAAAAAAGGAACCTACGTAGAAGCCCAAGCTACCCACACAACGCCGTTGCCCCGCAACGATTTGAAGCTGACAATCAAGGGCGAGCCGGTGCCAATTTCCTTCGGTTTTGGCGGTTGGGTAGCGGTAAAGAAGACCCTGGACGGCAAGTCGGCGGTCCTGATGAGCGATACGGTGCTGCTGCAAGAAGAAGTAAACCCGCTTATTTCGGCGGCTCACGCCAATGGGCTTGAGGTCGGGGCCATTCACAATCACTTTTTTTACGAGGAGCCCCGTATTTTCTATATGCATGTGCATGGCATGGGCAGCGTGGAGGAGCTGGCCCGCAAATATGCCGCTACCATCAAAGCCTCCAAGCTTTTCCCTGCCAATCAGCCGCCAGCCGGAACCGCTCCGGCGCGCACGGGCAAGGAGCTGTTTGACCTGCCGGCGCTGGATGCTATCGTGAAATATACCGGTGCTGTTAACGGACCCACTTATAAGTACACCGTAGGCCGCGACGACTTGCAGATACTAGCCATGGGGGCCGAGATGACCGCCGCCATCGGCCTCAACTCCTGGGCCTCCTTCGCGGGCACTACCAGCGCGGCCCACATTGCCGGCGATATGGCCATGCTGGAAAATGAGGTAAATCCTGTTATTCGTGCTCTGCGAGCGAATAATCTGGAGGTAGTAGCCGTGCATAACCACATGCTCGGCGACCAGCCCCGCATAATATTTCTGCACTACTACGGCCGGGGTCCTGCCGCCCAGCTGGCCAAGGGCTTCCGGGCGGCGTTGGACCAGCTCGGGCAGAGCAAGGGCGTAGACACTATGAGGCACTAATGACTGCCTTTCCAGGCTGGCGCTCTGTCCCAAAGACAGTCTCTGTACTTTAGGCCATGGAAACAGCTATTCCCCCAGTGGCCTTTCGCGATGCCTTGCGTTTTTGGCTGAAGCTCGGCTTTATCAGCTTCGGTGGGCCTGCGGGCCAGATTGCCATTTTGCACGAGTACGTGGTGGAGCGCCGCCAGTGGCTCACGGAAGAGCGTTTTCTGCACGCCCTCAACTACTGTATGCTGCTGCCAGGACCTGAGGCTCAGCAGCTTGCCACTTATATTGGGTGGCTATTGCATGGGGTGCGAGGGGGCCTGGTAGCTGGCATTCTGTTCGTGTTGCCCTCGGCGGTATTGTTGCTGGGCCTGAGTTGGTTATACGTCACATGGGGAACGTTGCCTGCCGTCGTCGGCATACTCTACGGCTTGAAGCCAGCAGTAGTAGCCATTGTACTGGGAGCCTTGCTAAGAATAGGGCAGAAATCTTTGCGAACCTCTTTGCACATAAGCGTAGCGGGCCTAAGCTTTCTGGCGCTGGCAGTAGTTCGGCTCCCCTTTCCAGTAGTAGTGCTGGGGGCCATTTTTATGGGCGTAATAGTGCAGCGCTGGCGGCCGGCTTGGCTACGCACCACCTTGCCGGCTGCGGCTGCTCCTCAAGCGGCGACTATTGTAGAAGCGCCGTTTCGACCGGGCAGACGCGTGCTGCGCCTGCTACTTGTAGCGGTTGCGCTGTGGGTACTTCCGTTGCTAATAGCCACTTGGCTAACGGGCGACTGGCCATTTTGGCGCCAACTAACCTTGTTTTTCACGGCTGCTGCTCTCGTTACCTTCGGTGGGGCTTACG
Organism: Hymenobacter sp. R533113; assembly: GCF_056835965.1. Taxonomy (NCBI): domain Bacteria; kingdom Pseudomonadati; phylum Bacteroidota; class Cytophagia; order Cytophagales; family Hymenobacteraceae; genus Hymenobacter; species Hymenobacter sp. R533113. Next base: position 111,506 of record NZ_JAKWBD010000016.1, on the reverse strand, counting down.
CCGTGCTACCCTATGTAGCCCAGGTAGCGGTAGAGCAACTAGGCTGGCTAACTCGTCTGGAGATGATAGATGGTTTGGCCCTCGGCGAAACAACGCCTGGTCCGCTCATTATAGTGCTGGCCTTCGTTGGATTTATGGGGGCTTGGCGTCATGGTGGCCACTCGGTAGTCTGGGGGCGGCCGGCTTAGCCCTAACGACTTTTTATACCTTCCTACCCAGCTTTTTATTCATTTTTATTGGTGCGCCTCTGATTGAGCGTACCCGCCAGGATGAGCGGATCAAAGCCACTCTCGGCGTAGTAACCGCGGCCGTAGTGGGCGTTATTCTGAACCTCGCCCTGTACTTGGGAAGCGTTGTTGTGTGGCCTCAGGGGCTAACTCAAGCACCCGATTGGTTTAGCTTAAGCTGGATTCTTGTCTCAGTACTGGCGCTGCGTTGGCTGCAGCTAAATATGGTTGCCTGGATTGTAGTCAGCGCTATTATAGGCTGGGCATATTCGTCCTTCAACTAAAGATGGATCGCACTTACCGCACAATGGTGATGGCGCCGTGCTGGATGAATGGCTTGCCTTCATCAGTAATTGCCTCGAAGCGCCAGGCGTAAGCTCCCGGCACTGGTGCCCGCCCATTGATGCGGCCATCCCAGGTTTGCGTGCGGTCGGTGCCGCGAAATACTTCCTGGCCGTTGCGGTCGATGACGGTGAAGATGAAAGTGGTCAAAAAGCGCCCTTTTACTTCCAATACATCATTCAGGCCGTCGCCATTGGGTGAGAAAGCCGTCGGCATTGCCAGGCGGGGCTGACGCGTGACATTTACCAGGTTAGAATAGCTGGCTGTCGCCAAGCCACCGCCCGTGGCTTCGATGCGGTAGCGCACGGTGCTCTGATTAGTAGGTGGTTGGGTGTCTACGTAGCTCAGCCCGCTTACGGGAATAATATCAATGGTGGAGCCATTGAGGGCAAGGCGCACTAGCTGATATTGTACCGGAATAGCGGCATCGGGGCCTCCGAGCGGCGACCAGGTGAAACGGGCGCCTTCCGGTTGCGGATCAACGGCCAGCACCACCGGAGAAGCGGGGTTGCTATCGCCGGATATACTGCCGCAGGCATCGCGGCGGCGGGCCAGATAAATTGGTGGATTGGTGACGCTCAGGTTTTCAGGCGTATCGCTGATGGTGGGAGCATTTACTACGCCTAATTCCGCTAGGTTGGGTGCAGTGCGCAGAAACGTAAGCTCATTAGCCAAAGGCTGACCCACCGCGTTCGTAGCAAATAGCTCCACTTTATTGCTAAGGGTGAAGCCCGCCACCAGACGCGGCGGTTCCGGCGCCGTGCCCGCCGCCGTTAGCACCGATGACTTGTTGGACGCCGAGGAAACGAAACCCGTAGGGGTGGTCAGTACGGCTGTAACCTGATAGGTATAGGTAGTGCCGCAGCTGCCCGTAGCATCGAAGTATTCAAAGGAACTATTGCCGGGTACGGTAGCTATGATTGACTCAGGTACACCTTGTGAATTCCGACGTATTTGAAAAAAACTTACGGCCGAGTCAAATGTCGTCCAGGTAAGTTTATTTACTCCATTGCTTGACGTTGAAACCAAACTGATGGTGCCTAAATCAATTGTGCAAATCAGATTGGAGCCACTAGAGCCAGTGCCGCAGGCCGAGACGGGGCGGATGCGATAGCAAGCAGGGATCGGAGCATTGGGCAGGCTAGTTAAGACATCACCATTGCCGACGACAAAACCGGGGAGGGAACGATAACCGCCGGGGGCGCCAAGCTCAGCTATCTGAATCTGGTACTGAAACCCAGACTGGATGTTGCCGAATTGAAATATAACCTCCTTATCGCGAACCTCGAGCTGCTTAAGTACCGGGGCCGACGACGGCCCGGTAGCCGGCGTAATACTTTGGTTGCCGCTACTGCTGCACAGATTATCGTCCGCGTAGCTACCTATTACAGTTACCGCCGTGACACCGGGCGGAACGGGAAACGTGCGTGGCTGACTCCGATCCACGTTATTAAATACGCTATTTCCAATCTGCACGGTATACCGATTAGCGGCATAAACCTGGTCCGTAATAGTAACCTGAACAAGGCCGGCAGAGCAGGAAGTGAGTGTGAAGGTGGGGGCTGGTGAAGCCCTTACCTCAAGACGTTTGGAGAAAATGATGCCGGCTGCGCCTACTGCCTGCTGTGTATTTTGAGTAACAACAATAAAGCCCCGCGTCGCGTCGGCGGCGTTAGGATTATACAAGGCATTGGTTGAGAAGTCAGAGCCAGCGCAGGTAATGGCCGCCCCGGTAGCATACCGCACAAGGCTGGGGTCGAGCTGCCGCCCGCTATTATCCACGAACCGTACTTCCCGGCCCACGCAAAGCGACGATACTTCAGTACCAGTGGAAGCATCAACAACCTTAAAATTGGCCCCTGAGTTGGGCGTATTCTCGCAGGTTTGGGCAGGCGCCAGCGTAGCCAGTAGTAAGGCTGGAATCAGAACAAAAAGACGATAGAAGTTTTTCACGAAGCTTATAACGTACCCAAGGGGTGTTTGCGTTTTTGGATGACTGAAAGTAGGAAGTTAGGCTTGGATAAAACCCTTTGCAAACGCCCTCATCGTCAAGCTACTGTACTGTTGAGAATTGAACAGACCACCCTTAAGTAAAGAATATTTTTACCAATCAAGGCTGAAAAGGCGAAAACAAACTAGGGCTTACGGCCACTCATACGTGCGTACGAAGGCCGCCGCCGCCAGCAGATCGGGATACAGCACCCGGTCCCGACTCACGAAAGCTACTTTTTGCCGGAAGTCATCTACAACTTGCTCCAGCACGGCGGAGGTGCGCGCCGGCCGACGAAAGGCCAGTGCCTGAGCAGCGGTAAGTAGCTCAATGCCCAACAGTTGCTCTACGTTTTCGACCACCCGGCGGGCTTTGGTCGCCGCGTTGGCACCCATACTGACGTGGTCTTCCTGGCCGTTGCTGCTCACAATGCTATCGACGGAGGCGGGCGTACAGAGCTGCTTGTTCTGACTCACGATGCCGGCCGCCGTGTACTGCGGAATCATCAGCCCGGAGTTGAGGCCGGGCTCAGCCACCAGGAAAGGCGGCAGGCCTCGTTGCCCGCTGAGTAGCTGGTAGGTGCGCCGCTCCGAAATGCCCCCCAGCTCGGCTACGGCAATAGCCAGAAAGTCGAGGGCCAGGGCCAGGGGCTGACCGTGAAAATTGCCCCCCGAAAGGATAGCGTCGTCGGCGGGAAACACATTCGGGTTGTCGGTTACCGCGTTGCACTCCGTCTCCAGCACCTGCGCCACGTAGGCGAAGGCGTCGCGGGAGGCACCATGCACCTGCGGCTGGCAGCGGAAAGAATAAGGGTCTTGAACCGCGGCTTTGGGCTGGTCCTGCAGCTCGCTGTTCGAAAGGAAGTTACGTATGCGCTCGGCCGCAGCTACCTGTCCGGCGTGGGGCCGCAGCTGGTGCAAGCGGGCATCAAACGGCTGATTTTGCCCCCAAAGGCCTCCAGCGAAATGGCGCCAATTGCGTCAGCGGCGTTGGCCAGGCGCTGGGCACGCAGGGTGCAGTGCACGCCGTAGGCCAGCATAAACTGGGTGCCATTGAGCAGTGCCAACCCTTCTTTGGCTTCCAGCTCAATAGGTGGCCAACTAAACAAGCTCAAAGCGTCGGCGGCGGCCAGGCGGTAGCCTTGGTAATTTACTTCGCCCAGGCCCAATAGCGGCAGACACAGGTGAGCCAAGGGCGCCAAATCGCCGCTGGCCCCGAGGGAGCCCTGCTGGTAAACCACCGGGTACATCTCGCGATTATAAAAGTCGAGCAGACGCTGCACGGTGGCTACCTGCACGCCGCTGTGCCCATAGCTCAGGCTTTGGGCTTTGAGCAATAGCATTAGTCGGACTACCTCCTCGGGCACTTCTTCACCCGTGCCGCAGGCGTGCGACATCAGCAGGTTGAGCTGGAGCTGGCGGCGCTGCTGGGGGGCAATTCCGGTGTTGCAAAGCGCCCCAAAGCCAGTGTTAATACCGTACATCGGCGCGTCCGACAGCTCCAGCCGGTCACGCAGATAGGCATAGCAAGTGGCCACGCGCTGCCGCGCTTCGTCGCTCAATACTACCTTGGGCCGCTCACGAAGCAACTGTTCCAACGTGGGAAGGTCGAGGCGGCTGTTGGGGTCGAGGGCGTACATTGGGGCGGGTCTTTTGGACGATGGGCGGGTGTCGGGTTCCCGCAGAGGAGCGCAGAAGTTTAACGCTGAAGTTCGCAGAGTTCGGCCGCTCCGCGACGTTTCCCAAACTTGCTTGTTACCCTAAGCTGCTCAACACAGCATCCAAGTTGAGTAGCTGCTCTTCGCCGGTGCTCATATTTTTGAGCTTGAACAGATTTTGCGCCCGCTCTTCAGAGCCTTGCAGGAGCACATAAGGAATGCCCTTTTGGTCGGCGTATTTGAACTGCTTAACCAGTTTATCCGGGGTGTGATACAGCTCGCTGGGAATGCCCGCGGCCCGTAATTGCCGCAGAACGGGCAGCACCGAGCGCCCGGCTTCCTCGTCGAAATTCACGACCAGGCAGCGCGTGGTAGTAGCCGCATTCGGCGGAAACAGATTCAGCTCTTCCAGACAATCATACAATCTATCGACGCCGAAGCTAAAGCCCACGCCCGACACGCCCGGCAGCCCGAAAGCGCCCGTGAGGTTGTCGTAGCGCCCGCCGCCCGACACGCTGCCAATTTTGACGTTGTTAATCTTGATTTCGAAGATGCAGCCGGTGTAGTAGGAGAGGCCGCGGGCCAGCGTGGGGTCGAATTCCAACTTGTCGAATTGCGTGAAGCCGAAGCTGGTGAGATAATTCTGCACGCTGTGCAGATCCGTCACTCCTTTATAAATGGGAATTGTCGAATTGTCGATATCTGATGCTACGCCCGCGTTTTGGAAAGCAGCTTCGAGCTTCTCCAGCTTCTCGCTGAAGTTGCCCGCAGTTGCCAGCAATTCAAATAGGTGATCCGAAGCCTGGGGTGAAAAGCCGCGCTCAGCCAACTCTTTTTCCACGCCTTCGCGCCCGATTTTGTCCAGCTTATCAATGGCGACAAACAGATCTGACTCCTTGCCCTCGCTGCCCAGTGCCTGATAAATATTGCGCAGTACGCCCCGATGGTTGATTTTGATGGTAAAATCCGTTAACCCAATACCGTTCAGCACCTCGCACATCATCAGCACAATCTCCGCTTCGCAGAGCAGCGAATCGGTGCCAACTACGTCGGCATCGCACTGGTAGAACTCGCGGTAGCGGCCGCGCTGGGGGCGGTCGGCGCGCCACACGGGCTGAATCTGGTAGCGCTTGAAAGGAAAGGTCAGCGTACCGCGGTTCATCACCACGTAGCGGGCAAACGGCACCGTAAGGTCGTAGCGCAGGCCTTTTTCGGCAATCTTGGGTAATACTTTGCGCGTGCCTTCTGCTACATCGTCGGGCGCTACATCCTTCAGGAAGTCGCCGGAGTTCAGGACTTTAAACAACAGCTGGTCGCCTTCGTCGCCGTATTTGCCGGTGAGCACAGAGAGGTTTTCGAGCGTAGGCGTTTCGAGCGGGGCATAACCAAACAGCTCAAAGGTGCGGCGGATGACGCCAAAAATATAGTTGCGGCGCGCCACCACGGCGGGGCCAAAGTCGCGGGTGCCTTTCGGAATGCTGGGTTTTTGGATGCTCATCGAATGCAGATCAATAGGGGCGCGAAGGTAACAACGATTGGCCGCACCCCCGATTAACCACGTAGCATCAGCTGCAAATACATCTGAATCAGTAAGCTAAATAGTTAGTGAAATTCCAATCGCTATTCACAAAAAAGCCCCCCAGAAATATTCTGGGGGGCTTTTTTTGTGATATTAATAGCTATTTGTTGCCATCAAGATCAGCATCGAGCAAGGAGGTAACCATAAGCGGCTGCGAGGCGGCGTCTAGGTGCATAAAGTGGTGCTGTACTTCTTCCGGTACGTGGCAAAGCACGAGCCGCCGCTCTTGGCAGCGCAAATGATAAGCGTAAGCCAGCAGCAGATCAATAGCCTCCGCCGGCATGTGTTGCAGTAAGCTGCAATCAACCCACACGGCCCGCTTGCTGCTCAGGCTGGCCCGAAACAGCGCCCGACTTAGCTTCTCCTCATCGGGAGTCTGCGGATCAGGCGCTAAGATCAGCAGGTAGCTTTCCGGTAATATTTCGCGATGTACATCAAGCATATTAATGTCACACAGGGCAGCTGTCATCGAGAGCCTAGCCAGTAGAAATTAAGATTGATTCGGGTGCTCGCGTTTTAAGGCTTGCGTAGTTCCGGCTTCGGTCAAATAGTAGCGTGATCTGCGGCTAATACGGATTATTTGTACAAAAGCTACCTTTGCGCACTTTTTTAATTCAAATAAATTTACCCAGATAACGCTTCCTACTCTAGGGAGTGTGGACAGTAAATTAAAAGGCGGTCATGCAGAGCGGAGCGAAGCATCTCGCGTGCTGACACTGGAGTACTACTCTTACGACCGCTGGCGAGATGCTTCGCTCCGCTCTGCATGACCGCCTTTCTGGGACTAAAAACAGTTACTGTTCACACTCCCTAAGCAGTTCTTAGAGCATTCAATAAATTGATAAACTGGATTTTGTTCTAAACAAGAAAGCCGTGACGAATTGTTCGTCACGGCTTTCTTTCTGCTATAAATTTAGTCTATGCCTCCTTCACCAGGATCTTCGGGGCCTTGCTGCTGACCGTCCCGATCACCACGCCGCCGGCGCTCCGGCTGTTGGGCACCACCGAAGCGGTAAGTGAAGCCCAAAAAGCCGACCCGCGTTTCCCGCTTAAAACTATTTTCGGATTCAAAGCCTGGTCCGAAGGAATCGAAGTTGAAGCGCAGGGTGTTGAATATATCCGATACGCGTAAGGTAATGCTGCCCCGATCCTTCAGTACGGTGTATTTGCCGGCAAACTCAGTGAAGAAAAATTCGCCCCGCCGCCCTTGAGCCGTAACGGCCGCCGACCGGTAGTTGGCCGAGAGTTGTACGTCGAGCTTTTTGGTGATGGTAAAATTGTTATTCAGCCGACCGGTGTAGGTGAAGTTGCGGTTGTCGATGTCGGTGCCGGGAGCGGTGCCTTCGATGATGTTGCGAAAGCCCGACAAGTTGGCGTTGAGCTTCCAAAAGGAAGCAATAGTAGTAGAGCCAACCAGTTCCAAGCCGTAAGCCGTGCCGCGGGCCAGGTTCAGAATCGTTTGGTTGGTAGTGGGGGCTTGCAGCTGCTCATTGAAGCCCAACTGACGAAAGCGCTGTACCGAATTATTGGTTTGGCGGTAAAAAGCAGTGGTGGTGAAGGAGTTGGACTGCCCAAAGAACTTCTGAAATCCTAGCTCATAGGAGTTAATATACTCGGGCAGCAAGGCCGGATTGCCACTGCGCGTATTCAGCGGCTCAGAGCGGTCCACGAATGGATTGAGCTGGTTGACGCCGGGTCGGTTGAGGCGGCGCGAGTAGCTCAGCTGCACGCGCTGATCTTTGGTAAGGTCGTAAGCCAGCACGGCGCTCGGAAACAGGTTCAGGTAGCTGCGGGTGAAGGTGGTATCCTGAGCGGTAGCCGACTGGTTGCCCTCGGTGTTGGTTTGCTCTAAGCGCAGGCCGCCTTGGTAACTCCATTTGCCTCTGGCATTGGCATACGTAGCGTAACCGGCCTGAATGTACTCTTCGTAGAGGAAGCGGTTGGAGAGCAAATCGTTCAGCGCAAGGGCATCAAAAAACTTGTAATCGGCATCAAACTGCCGCAGCACGCTTTTAAAGCCAGCTTCCAACCGGCCTTTTTCTCCGAACGGATGCACGTAGTCAAGTTGGGCTGAGGCCTGATCGATGGCATTATCAAAGCGCTGGCGCTGCTGCACAAACGGCGAGTCGTCGTAGGGAATCCGGTTGGTAATCGTTTCGCTTTCGCTGCGGATTGGCGTAAATACAGCATTGGCGACTAGCTCGCGGCGGGGCTGATCTTTCCAGGTGCGGCGGTAATCCAGGGCGTAGTCGGTCGAGCGGTTGGTTCCGCGCTGGTAGTTGGCCAGGTTGAAGCTGCTGCCGGGGGGCAATGCTACCCCATTTGGGGCCGACTGCCGGTTGGCCTGATTCTCAAACTCTTGCTGCCGGTTGAAGCGGGGCTGCGCACTCAGCGTAATAGTCTGGTTGTCGGTCAGGTTATAATCGAAGCCGAAACGGCCGGCGTGGGAAGTGCGGTAGTCGAGGCCCCGCTCGTTCTGGTCAAGTATGCGGGTTTGCTGTACCTGTTCGGAGTTCAGAAAAGTAGATGTTACGAAGGAAGTGCCGGAGCCCACGCGCCGGTCGCGCCGGAAATCGTAGCTGCCGAATACGTTCAGCTTGCCCTTGCGCGCGTTCAGACTCAGCGAGCTATTGTATTTGTCTTTGGTGCCGGCCGTCACCGTAGCCAGGCCATTGACGCCATCTTTGCGCTCTTTTTTCAGAATAATATTAATCACGCCGGCCGTGCCCTCGGCGTCGTAGCGCGAGGAAGGGTTAGTGACAACTTCAATGCTTTGAATGCTGCTGGCCGGAATCTGGTCGAGCACCGCCGAGCGGCCTCCGCCGGCGGCACCCGTGGGCTTACCATCCACAAAAATGGTCACGTTGCCCGAGCCGCGTAAGCTTACCGCACCCGCCTGATCCACCGTTACCGAGGGTACATTTTGGAGCACATCTACTGCCGAACCGCCGGTGGTAGTCAGGTCTTTCGATACGTCAATTACTTTTTTGTCAAGGTTGTCGGTCAGAATGGCCCGCTCCCCCTGCACAACCACTTCCTTAAGGCGAGTAGTGGTGGAGGCCAACCGAACCGGGCCAAGCGCCACCGTCGGGCTGCCCGTACTCAGCGTGACAGGTCGCCGTACGGGGCGGTAGCCCAGAATAGTAGCCCGCAAGGTGTAGGTGCCAAATGCTACGTTCTCGATGGCAAAGGTGCCGGTTTCGGTGGTCTGGACACCCGAAATAAAGGTGGAATCCTGAGCCCGCAGCAGCACCACATTGGCGAAGGGAATGGGCTGCCCATTGCTTTGCTCCACCAGAGAGCCAGTTACAGTACCCGTCTGAGCTTGCGTTTGCCAAGCGCAGGCCAGGGAAAGAAAGAGTGCGAAAAGAAAGCGTAATCGAGCGTAAACGGCCCCTTTTGGTAAGATCAAGTGCATGAGAATCAATAACAACCAAACAAAACCAATCAGCCAGGGGCCTACAGCTACTTAACATAAAACCTGCTGTTTCGGCCGAACCGGAGCAGCGGGAATCGAGCAAAGAACCACTTTTAGCTTAATAGGTTGCAGCCTCAACCGTTAATCTGTTGGAAGTTGTCTGGGGGGCTTTTTGGCCGCTTGCCGAGATTGATATAGTACTGAGGCAGCAAAAGGGGCCTTCAGAGCGGCCCGCAGGCCGCTGGCACGCAGGCCCCGGTTAGTCCAGTCGTTGCAGGTGCGCAGGAGGTAGTAGCGGCCCTTAGCCCTGACAAAAAAATCGTCGGGCGTATAGCCAGCCGTGCTCATTAGCACGGGCCGGCCTGCCGAATCGGGTTGCCATGACTGCTCCACGAAGGCAGTCAGTTGGCGGTACTGCGCTTCGGACACCAGCAGCGGCACCACTCGCTCGCCGGGCTGGGGGGCAATTTTATAGAAATCGACGTGTAAAAGCGTGGGCGAGGGGAAAGCGGCGCGCAGCGTAGTGCCCAGCCCCGGAAATTGCCCCCCATATGAACCCATATAAAAACCTTCGTTGCCCCAGCCAAAGCCCACGTACTCATACCGTTCAAACTTGGTGACCACCGCCGGGTTGCTTAGCTTCTGGAGCCAGTTGGTAGCGGTGCGTGGCTCGCGCACGGGCAGTACGAGGTCGGAGTGAACGCCATTTGACACCACAAAAATCTGAATGCCATCGGGCGTCTGCCGAAAGTCGCGGTTCATCGGCACCAGCATGCCCGTCATCAGCAGTAAAATGAAAGCGACAAAAGCAGCCATGAGCCAGCGTAAGAACATAAAGGCCCAAGTAGTGGCTTTTTTACATAGCGCCAACCTCTTGGTCTTATTTCGTGCAAAAATGGCTGCTGGGAGGCTTTTATGCAGCCGCCCGGCTTACTGCTCTGGCCGGAGAGCAACAAGTCGGGCGGATAAGAAGAGCACTGAAAAGTAGTCGGCTAGCGCACTGCCAGGGTGCTGACTGTCAGCGTACGGCTGGTCGAAGCTACACTAGCCTGACGCTTAGTCTGAGCGTCTTTTTTAGCAGGCCGCACCGCCAGCCCACGCATCAGGGGCTGTATCTCAACTGAGCCTAGCGCAATTCGACCCTGCAACATGCTGAGCGACACGACGGGCTTCAACAACTTGTAACCCAGCACGGTAGTGCGCACCGTATAGTCGCCCAGCGGCACATTGTTAAACTTGAAAGTGCCATCGGCGTTCGTTGCAACGCTGCGTACGAAGGAATGATCATCGGCGCGGAGCAGCACTACGTTGGCGAAAGGAATAGGCTCCTGGGTTTCGCCATCGAGAAGCTGGCCAGTAAGACGGCCGTTTTCGGGACCAGAAGCAACTAACTGAAGGCTACCTAATACGAAAATGAGAGCAGCAAGGAAGCGGTTGATGACGGAGGATTTCATGGCGATTTGAAAGTTTAGAAAGGAGGGAAAAAGGAGCCACCTGGGCACAGGGGAACAGCCGCGGTTCTGTTCGAAGAGTGGGCAGGCAACTAGGAAAAGACGATTAGCGAGCCCAGATGGTCGGCGCCGGGGGCGCGGACCTGGTGGGGCGGGAGGCTCCAACCCGTCAGGCTGGAAGCGGCTCCGGTGGGTGGCTTGATCGGGGTGCCAGTTGAGAAGAGCACCACCACGAACCGGAAGAGAACACTGTAAAGATAACTGACAGTACTATGTAAAGCAAGGTACTTGTTAAAATTTTTTAGGCTTGAGAAAGAGCGAACTGGGAGAAAGGTGTAAAGCTGAAGGAGGGTGCGTGGGAGTTCAGATTCATCTTCGAATTGCTTTCAGGGGAATAGATGCAGAAGCTATTATGAGGGCTGCCTGCTACCTGAAATATTTTTTTAAATGTGTTGAATAGTGCGTTTAAGGGTTCTAAAAGACGTTTTTTGGGGTGAAATCTTTGATCAGTGGCTAAATATACTCCGGATCATCGGGCGGCCACTTGTTGAATCGTCTTGAAAGTTTGCTCCTTCATTCAAGCAGTAAAGATTCTGCACAAGTGACACCTGATGATACGCGCTAGAGGCGAGGTTGTAAACCCTTATTGTAAGTCTAGCCACCGAAACCACCGCTACTCTGGGGCGCAGCTTCAATTTTCTTGGGGGGCTTATTTGAGCCGAAATACCAAGAGAAGCCTACATAGCCAACCTGCGTTTCCCACTTGTTATGATAAGTGGCCTCAAAGTTTTCAGCGTAAGCTGTGATGCGCTGGCGCTGAGTGTTGAATACATCGCTGAGGCGAAGCGTGAGGGCCGCCCGGTCCTGGAAGAGGCGGTGGCGCAGGGCCAGATCCACCGAGCCAACAGGTGCTAAGCGACCCTGAGGCGTGAGCACTGCTGCCCGGTAGTTGCCCGTGAGTTGCACATCGAGTTTGGGCGAAGGCATGAAGGTATTAAGCAAACGCAGCGTGCCCGTTACATTGCGGCGGCTGGCCTCGGTGCCAGTGGCTGCCGTAATGCTATTACGAAACAACGACCCGTTGGCAGTTAGCTTCCACCACTTAGCCAAAGGTTGATTAACCGACATTTCGGCCCCCAGGCTGGTGCTTTGCCCAAAATTCTGAAAGTACTCGGCTGTGATAACGCCCGGGGTATTAAGCAGGCGAGTAGCAGTAGTATCTATCCGGCGGAAGCGCTGAATGGCGTTGTTGGTCTGGCGATAGAAAAGGGTGGAAGTGACGGTGGCATCGCCCATCGTTATCTGGTGGCCCAGCTCAAAGGAGTTAATATACTCAGGCCGCAAGCTAGGGTCGCCGATGCGGTAGTTGCGCTGGTCCATGTAGATCGGCAGTGGCAGCTGCTGCATAAATCCCGGACGGTTGAGGCGGCGGGAGTAGCTGGCTTGCAAGCGCTGATCGTGCTTACTGATGGTGCGGGCCACGGTGGCGGAAGGGAATACATTCAGATAATCAAGCTCAAAGCCGCCCCGGCCGCCGCGCACTTCTCCCTGCGTATTCGTGTATTCGGCCCGCAAACCGGCTTGATAGCTCCAGTTGCCAATAGCGTGCTGCCCGGTGAGGTAGGCTGCCTGCACAAAGTCCTTGACGTCATAAGCGAAGGAGCGGCTGGCGTCGCGGGAGTACGTAGGCTGGTCGGCGGCCGTCTGCAACAGAAAGTCATCCGTGCCATCATTGGTTTCCCACTCCGTTTTCAGGCCTGCATCCAGCCGGCTTTTCTCCCCCAACGGATGCGTATAGTCAACCTGACCATTGAGCGCGTGAATACGGACCCGAAAATCCTGTTTCCAGCCCAACTGGGCCACTTCATCATTGGCAAACTGCTGCCCCACGATTACATCGGCCCACAGGCGGGTGTAGCCCGTACTGGCCGTTAGCTCCCGGCCTTTCTGCTCGGCCCAGGTGCGCTTGTAGTCCGCCGATACGTCTGCTGTCTTTACATCCTCCGTCACCACCGAGCGCGTTTGCTGGAGTATAGGGTCTTGGTCGCCAGTTTGGAGCAGGGCTGTTTGGTTCATCACATTCGGGTCGGCCCGGTTGAAGTTGGGCTGCACCGTCAGGGAGATGCTTTGCTCGGGGGATATTGTGTAATCGAGGCCCACACGCCCGCCGTGGTTGCGGTTGTGGCGCAGGCCAGTGGCCTGCTGATCAGTGGTGCGCAGTACGCCTTCCACGGTTGCCAACTGGCGCATGGAGGTGCGGCTGCGGTAATGGTCGTCGCGGCCGTCGTAGGAGCCAAATAGGTTGAGTTTGCCGGTCCGGCGATTAAAGCTCAACGACGTATTGTACTTGTCGCGCGTACCCAAGTTGGCCATCGCCGAGCCATTCCAGCCGTCTTTTTTCTGCTTTTTGAGGATGATGTTGATGACCCCGCCGGCGCCGGCTGCATCGTAGCGGGCCGATGGATTGGTCACGACTTCAATGCTTTGAATACTGCTGGCCGGAATCTGCTCCAGGCGGGTACCAGTGCCGCCAGAGGCTGCACCGGAGTTCTTTCCATCAATCAGTACCGTGATATTGCTGGTGCCGCGCATGCTCACGGTGCCGTTTTGGTCCACGGACACGGAGGGCACGTTTTGGAGCACATTTATGGCCGTGCCGCCTACGCTGCTTAGGTCCTTCTCTACGTTAATGATCTTCTTATCCAAGTTATCCACTACGGCGGCCCGCTCACCCTGCACCGTTACGCCGGCTAACTGGGTGGCGGTGGGGGGCAATTTTAGAGAGCCAAGCTTTACTTCGGGCGCTGCTTCTATCACCGACACCAGTCGCCGGCCCGCCTGGTAGCCTATTACGGTAGCGCGGAGCATGTATTTCCCCTGTGCTACGGGCGCTACTCTGAATGCGCCATCTTCACCCGTTTGGGCACCAGTCACGAAGCTGGAATCCTGAGCACTGAGTAGTACGACATTCGCAAAAGGCAGTGCTTGCCCGTTGCTGGCATCGAGCAAAACGCCCGAAACAGCGCCTTGGGGGGCTTTTTGCTGACCCCGTAAGACGTTTGGTAAGAGCACAAGAAGGAGCCCCAGGCACCGTAGCGCCCAGCGAAAAGTAGAAGAGGAGTTCATAAGAGAAGGAGAGAGGAGTGGAAAAATTCAGGCAATAGGGTGCTGTTCCAGACGGCCGCGGTTCCGCTGGTTGCCCCATTTGCAGGGATTCACTCAAGAATAAAAGTCGAGGGCAGGTGCTTGCAGTGTACCGGGAAGCAGTGATTCGCCTCGCGTTGCAATTAGTACAAAGTGTCCTCCAGCAGTGGCTAATTACGTGGTGAGCCCGTGTTGCGCCCCTTGCCTCCGCCGTTCAGGAAGCCCCGGTTGGGCTTGGCGAAGCGGCAGGTAGTAGCTCTAATTGATGGAACAAATATATCAGAAGGTACTATGCGAAACAAGGTACTATGATAAATATTTTTCTCAATCAGCTGATTAGCATTTGATAATGAGTTTCTTCACCTGCCGGTAAGTAGCCAAAAAAGCCCCCTAAGTACATCTCAGGGGGCTTTTTTTGTATATTGAATTGTAGGCTGACTTTACTTAGCAGCTGTTACCTCTTCGCCGTTTCGAAAGGTCTTTTTCTGCTTCACTGCTATGCCATCAGGACCGAAGTAGGTCCAAACACCAGTTTCCTTATTGTTACGGAAGGCACCTGTCACCTCTGGCGTGCCATCTTCGCGTAATTGGCGGTAAGCTCCGGCTTTTAGTCCCTTTACATAATTCGTTTCGGATTTCAGCTTGCCCGAAGCATAAAATTCCTGTCCTAAGCCGGTTGGGCGGCCGTTTTCATACACCAGCTTAGTTTTCAGTGTGCCGGTAGGGTAGTAGGTCAGTTTCTCCCCGGCCAGCCTGCCGTTTACATACGTCTCCTGGGTTTGCACCTGCTTGCCATCGGGGTAAAAAGTGCGCCAGATGCCAGCCGGAACGTTATTCTTAAACTGCTGCTCCAGCTTAACCCCGCCCAACTCATAATAGGAGGTTACTTTCCGGTCGCGGGCCTGGCTGCTGTAGTCAGTCTGCTTCTCCAGCTTTCCTGACTCATAGAAATCCTGATTTTGACCAGTCAGGATGCCGGCGCGGTAGTTCAGCTTGCTTTTTATGGCGCCACTTTCATAGTAGGCTTTCGCCGGGCCATCCAGATTAGCCGTGCCAGCACCGGGAGTTGCACCTTTGGTCAGATCGTCGCCAAGTGGGTTGGTTACGCGGCGGGTTTGCAAGGCAGCTGCCACATAGTTGCCTTCAGTGCGCAGCTTACCTGAGCGGTAATAGCTTTTCTGGGTACCTTTGCCTGCCTTATCAATCACTACTTCGCTTTCCAGTTGGCCGTTGTCGAAGTAGGTTTTGTAGGGGCCAGCCAACAGGCCATTGTTATACGTGGACTCGCTTTGTAGCTGACCGTTAGGGTGGTAGGTTTTCATGGGGCCATTGGCTTGGCCATTCTTATACGTGGTCTCCACCTTGGGCTTACCCGATGGGTACAACTCCCGCACGGCACCTACCGGCTGCCCGTTTGCCAGCGTTGTTTCCAGCTTGATTTCGCCACTTGGGTGGTAGGTTTTGAGCGTGCCATCGGGCTGATCATTGGCATACGTGCCTTCCTGAGCTAGTTTGCCGGAGGCGTAGTACGTTTTGAAAGGGCCTTGGCGCAAACCCTGCTTAAAGGTCACCTCCAGCCGCCGCCGCCCGTTTTCGAAGAACTCTACATAGGCACTATCCCGCTTGCCGCCGGCATAGCTAGTCTGCGCTTCGACTTTCCCGGAGCGGTAAAAACGCTTGTAAGGCCCTTCCATGATGGTATCGGCGGGGCTCACCAAAGCGGAGTACACTTCGCGCACCACCCTATTGGTTGAGTCGCGGTAGCTCACCAAGCGGCGCAGCTTCTGGGCCTGAGCCGTAGTGGAAAGTAGCAGCAACAGAAAAATAACTCGTTTCATAGTCGCAAGAACGCAGGAAAATGCGGCAAAGTGCATTGCGGTACCGTTAGCCAGCCTTTTGGCCTTATTGAGTCAAGGTGAAACAGCTTAATACAATAAAAAAGCCCCCCAACAGTTGCTGGGGGGCTTTTTATCTTCAAAAAAGCCCTACAGCTTTTCCAGTACAATGCTGCTGGCACCACCGCCGCCGTTGCAGATGCCGGTCACGCCGATTTTGCCGCCTTCGTTCTGCATCACATTCAGCAATGTAGTCACAATGCGCGCGCCCGAAGCGCCCAGCGGATGGCCCAGCGACACGGCCCCGCCGTACACGTTCACTTTGCTGCCTTCCAGGTTGAGTAACTTGTTGTTAGCCAACGATACCACCGAAAAAGCCTCGTTGATTTCATAGAAATCTACTTCGCTGGCATCCACGCCAGCGTGTTTCAAGGCCTTCGGAATAGCCAAGGAAGGCGAAGTCGTGAACCACTCGGGCGCCTGCTCAGCATCAGCAAAACCCCGGATGCGAGCCAACGGCTTGATGCCCAACTCATCGGCCTTTTCGCAGCTCATGAGCAGCACAGCGGCAGCTCCGTCATTCAGGGTAGAAGCGTTGGCAGCCGTTACGGTGCCATCTTTTATAAACGCGGGCTTGAGGCCAGCCACTTTGGTAAAGTCCACCTTCAGGTATTCCTCATCATCTTCGATAACAGTGGTTTTGCCACGGCTTTCGATGGTAACCGGAATGATTTCGTCCTTCTTTTTGCCGGCTTTAGCGGCTTTAGCGCTGCGCGTGTAGCTTTCAATCGCAAACTCGTCCTGCTGCTCGCGGGTAAAGCCCATTTCCTTGGCCGTATGCTCGGCCGCGTTGCCCATAGCGTAGTCGTTGTAAGGGTCCCACAGGCCGTCCTTCATCAAGCCGTCAATCATCTGGGAGTGACCGTACTTAGCGCCAAAACGAGCTTTATCGAGGTAATAAGGCACATTGGACATGCTTTCCATGCCACCGGCCAGAATCACGTCGGCTTGCCCCAGCATAATAGCCTGAGCAGCAAACATGATAGCTTTGCTACCCGAAGCGCATACTTTATTAACGGTGGTGCATTCTACGGTATCAGGCAAACCAGCTTTCTTGGCAGCCTGCCGGGCGGGTGCCTGGCCCAGGTTAGCCGAAATCACGTTGCCCATAATTACTTGCTGTACTTCTTTCGGATCAACGCCGGCTTTCTCCAAAGCACCTTTCAGGGCAATACCGCCCAAATCGGTGGCCGAAAGGGAGGCGAGGCTACCGCCAAAACTACCGATTGGCGTACGCACGGCGGCAACAATAACTACTTCTTTGATTTGCATAAAAATGGGTGGAAGTGGGGATGGATCAGAAAAACGGAGCCGAAGCTTCGGCTCGCAAAAGTACGAATAACCCGAGTAGCGTCCGCTTTCCCAGAGTTTATCGCCTACGCTTTTATAATGCTTACCAGGCTGGTTTGTCGCTGGCCTGCTTGCGGACCGCCCGCCGCGGTAGCTGCTGCAGGTATTGCTGTTCCGCCGCGCCCAAGGACTCCAGTATTTGCCGGGCGCGGCCCGTGCTGAGCTGCATCTGCTGCAAGCGCGCCCGCTGGGTCTGGAGTTGGGTTTCGTCGAGGTCAGCTACTTCCGTGCCGGCCCGCTTGCTGCGGCCATCGGTTGCTTCCTCACCTTCGTCATTGTCGCTGAGGCCACGCACAGAGCCGGGTTCCGAGCCGATGGCCACGTTGCGCTCAGCACCTGCACCAAGCTGGAAGCCACCACGGACTATATTACCGGGATTCGCTCCAGGCTGGTTATTATTCGACTGTCCAGATTTGTCTGGTTGCTGCTGGGGGGCATTTCTAGGGTCGGGGGGCAAATTGGGCTCGTCAAGCTGGCCCTTGCGGTCATTGCCTGCCCGCGGACGGGGTTGGTTAGCTCCATCCTTAGAGTTAGGCGCCCCTTGTTCTGGCTTTGGGTTTGAGGCGTTACCGGGAGGCGACGGTGGAATGCGTGGTGTGTTGGGCCGGCGAGCCAGATAATCGCGTAGTACTTCATAGTTATAGCGCGCTTCGGCATTCGTAGGATCAGCTAGTAACGCCTGCCGTAGTAGCGTTACGGCCTGTGCAAATTCACCTCCCTGCACGGCCAAAACGGCTAACTGCTGCTGCGCTACACTGCGAATAGCTGGCGTTTTGCTAGTAATCAAACGGCTATAATATGATTTGGCCATTGCCTCCCGTCCAACCCGGTTGCAGGCATGAGCCAGATTTAGGATGGTTGCCTCATCCTTGGTTCCCAACTCCTCCACGGCCCGTTGATAAGCCTGAGCTGCCCCAGCAAAATTCTGACGAGCGTAGGCAGCGGCCCCTTCCTGCACAGCCACGTTGCGGTCACGGATGCGGGTGAAGCCTCCCCAACCGCCAACTAGTAGCAAAACAAGTAGCAGTACATTTTTCACGGCCGTATTACGCGGATAGTAATAATTACATCCAAAGCCAGCAGCACCAACGCCAGTAACAGCGGGTATCGGTAGCGGTTGTCGGCCACGGCCACGGTGCGCACCTGCTCCGCCTGGCCTTCAAGGCGGTTCAGGGCATTAACTAACAGCGGAAACTCATTGCGCTGCTCAGTCAGTTCAAAATATTGCCCCCCCGTTTGCTGGGCGAGGCGACGCAACGTAGTAGGCATCAGGCGCGTGACGGCCTCCCGGCCTTTATTATCACGTACATAGCCTCCGCCACTGAGGCGTGGAATGCGGGCACCTTCAAGCGTGCCAACGCCCACCGTGAATAGGCGCACACCGGAGCGGGCCAGCAAGCGGAGGGTAGGCTCAATGTTTTCGCTAAAGTCTTCACCATCACTTATAACTACCACTGCCGTTGCACGGGCTGCCGAACCTGCCGGCCGGTTTGTTGCCTCCAAACGGGTAAGAACAAGCTCTAGTGGCGGCACCAAGTCGGTGCTGCCCGCAGGCACTAAGTTGGTTTGCAGCGTTGATATAAAAAGGCGGAGCGCGCTTTGGTCATAGGTAAGCGGACACTGCACGAAAGCATCTGCCGCAAAAACCAGCAACCCGATCCGATCAGCCTGAAAGCGGCTGATCAGCTGCGAAAGCTCTGCCTTGGCTTTTTGCAGGCGAGAAGGAATTACGTCGATCGCATCCATGGAGCGCGAAAGGTCAACGAGCAGCCATACGTCTTTGCCCGCTGTGCGCACCGGCTGCTGCGTGACGCCATAAGCCGGCCCAAGCAAAGCCACCAGAAATAAGCTATAATAAGCCGTCCGCAAAACCAGTTTCCAACCCAGGTGCCAGCCCCGCTGACCCAAGGGGGCCGACAAGCGCCTCGTGCGTACAGCGTAGCCTGCATACAGGATCAGGAAGATACCTAGGCAAGCCAGCTCTAGCCATGATAGGGAATAGGCCCAGTTCATAAAAAATACGATGAAGGCAGCAGGTATGTTAAATGAATGACTAGCTGCCCAACTATGCACTTACTCAGGCTACTGCGACAAATATAGGGGCCTGTTACTAGGCAGACGCAGCTATAGGACAAGCAGTAAAGGAAGATATTTTTTTTCGAGAAGGCTGATTTTTCGCTTCTAGTTGTATATTTGCGCACTCTTCGGCCGGAAGAGACCTGTTTTGGAGAGATGGGTGAGTGGCTGAAACCAGTAGTTTGCTAAACTGCCGTAGCTCTAAAGGCTACCGGGGGTTCGAATCCCCCTCTCTCCGCGTGTTTCAATGAAGAGTTAAGAATGAGGAATGAAGAATTATCATTCACGAATTCTTCATTCCTCATCCTTAACTCTTCATTCTCTTCTCGGGGTGTAGCGTAGCCCGGTATCGCGCCTGCTTTGGGAGCAGGAGGCCGCAGGTTCGAATCCTGCCACCCCGACACTTTTCCCAAAAAAGGCCTTTTGCAACTGCAAAAGGCCTTTTTTATGTAACCTTGCTTTCAGTATTCTTAAGGCAGGTTTTGCTTGCCTCGTTAGCTCAGTTGGATAGAGCGGCTGCCTTCTAAGCAGTAGGTCAGGAGTTCGAATCTCTTACGGGGTACATTGATAATGAGCCACTTAGCTTAGCTGCTGAGTGGCTTCTTTGTTTATGGCTTACACTGCAATTTGTATAACGCCTTTGCCTGCCTAATAGCACGGATTGCTTCTGTTTGTACTCAATTTTAAGGGCCGTGATTCACGCGGGCACCCTCGCATATCATGACGTGATTTTTATTACAGCTGAATCCCCACAAAAAGCCCCCCAGAGACTATCTGGGGGGCTTTTTGTGGGGATTCAGCTGTAATAAAAATGCTTAATTCAACCAAATGGTATACAGCAGCTCAAAGCGGTGAGGGGCGAAGGCGTTGAAGTATGGAGCTTCGGCTTGGAAGCCCAATACGTGCACCAAAGGAATACCTTCCAGATGAGAATCAACGACACGCACAGGGTAAAACTGCCCTTCTTCTGGCCAGTCGCCAACATGATTAAAAGGACGATCGGTGGCGGTAAGACAGCGCGCATACTCCACGAATGGAGCGTGGCGAGTGGCCTCGGCTAACGTAAGGTTGGCAACTTCGTGTGACATATAGGCAAAGGTAGCAGGTTTCAGAACTACGATCCGTATGGTAGAGTTCCGTTCAACTAAGTCGTGGCAGAGCTGCTATACCAAGTATGTTGCCATTTCTCTAAAGCAGTTGACACTGGTGAAGCTGCTGAAATCGGTGTTGTAAACCAACTGATCCTGGTAAAAAAATGTGATATAAAGCACTTTAAGCATAGGGTTCAATAGTGCTGAAAATGCCTGCCAATCAATCTGTGATATAGAGACTTTCAGGAGACTATTATGGGGGGGCAAAATCAGGCTGGCGCTGGCAAAAACCGATTAAAAATGGTATCTTTGCCTATTAACACTGACGCTGAATTCACCCGCATTCCATGAGCGAAACGAAAGAGAAAAGAGTCCCCGCTGAGTACTCTGCGGATAGTATTCAGGTACTGGAAGGACTGGAAGCCGTACGCAAGCGGCCATCGATGTACATTGGCGATACCGGGGTTAAAGGACTACACCACTTGGTGTGGGAAGTAGTCGATAACTCCATCGATGAAGCCCTGGCCGGCCACTGCGACCGAATAGAAGTAACCATCAACGAAAATAACTCCGTTACCGTTCGCGACAATGGACGCGGCATCCCCGTCGACTTCCACCAGAAAGAGGGCCGCTCGGCCCTGGAAGTAGTTATGACGGTGCTTCACGCAGGAGGTAAATTCGATAAGGATTCGTATAAGGTTTCCGGCGGTTTGCACGGCGTGGGCGTAAGCTGCGTAAATGCACTCAGTAAAGACCTGAAGGTAACCGTGCGCCGCAACGGTCACCTGTATGAGCAGGAGTACAAAATTGGTGTTCCCCAGTATCCGGTAAAGCAAATCGGTGACACCGAGGAGCACGGCACCCAGGTAGAGTTTCTACCCGACGATTCTATCTTCACGGAGTCGGTATACAAGTACGAAACCATCGCCACTCGTCTGCGCGAGCTGTCTTACCTGAACAAAGGTATCCGCATCACCCTCACTGACCGCCGCGACAACGACGTGGACGGCAATTTTCTGTATGAAGAGTTTTATTCAGAAGGTGGCCTAAGCGAGTTTGTTGGCTACCTTGATGCTGGCCGTACGGTGCTCATGCCTAAGCCTATTCACGTAATTAGTGAGAAGGGCGGCACGCCAGTGGAGGTAGCCTTGCAGTACAATGACTCCTACCAGGAGCACATTTTCAGCTACGTCAACAACATTAATACCGTCGAAGGTGGTACGCACGTTGCCGGCTTCCGCTCGGCCCTGACGCGTACGCTGAAGGCCTACGCCGACAAATCGGGGATGTTGGAAAAGGCGAAGGTGGAGATTCAAGGCGATGACTTCCGCGAAGGCCTGACGGCTGTTATTTCGGTGAAAGTACAGGAGCCCCAGTTCGAAGGTCAGACGAAGACCAAGCTGGGTAACTCTGATGTAAGCGGCGCTGTAAACCAAGCCGTGGGCGAAATCCTGAACCAATACTTGGAGGAAAACCCCAAGGAAGCCCGCATTATTGTGGAGAAAGTGATTCTGGCCGCTCGCGCCCGCATCGCGGCCCGTAAGGCCCGTGAGATGGTGCAGCGCAAGACGGTGCTTGGCTCGAATTCTTTGCCCGGCAAGCTGGCCGACTGCTCCGAGTCGAACCCCGAAATCTGTGAGCTGTATCTGGTCGAAGGTGACTCGGCTGGCGGCACCGCCAAGCAGGGCCGCAACCGCGCTTTTCAGGCTATTCTGCCGCTGCGAGGTAAAATCCTGAATGTGGAAAAAGCGCAGGAGCACCGCATCTACGAGAACGAGGAAATCAAGAACATGATTACCGCGTTGGGTGTATCGTTTGGTACGCCTGCTGATGTGGAGAAGGGAATTGAGGCCGATCCGAAAGGATTGAATATCACCAAGCTGCGTTACCACAAAGTCATTATCATGACCGATGCTGACATTGACGGTTCGCACATTCGCACGCTGATTCTGACCTTCTTCTTCCGCTATATGAAGCCGTTGGTTGACAATGGCTACATCTTTATCGCGCTGCCGCCGCTGTATCTGGTGAAGCGTGGCAAAGAAGAGCGCTACTGCTGGACTGAGCAGGAGCGCCAGACCGCCCAGGAAGAGCTGGGCCGCGGCAAGCCTGAAACGGTGAACGTGCAGCGCTACAAAGGCCTAGGTGAGATGAACGCCGAGCAGCTCTGGACCACCACTATGCAGCCCGCTACCCGCTCGTTGAAGCGCGTAGATGTAGAATCGGCCGCTGAAGCGGACCATTTGTTCTCTATGCTCATGGGCGACGAAGTGGCCCCGCGCCGCGAGTTTATCGAGAAGAACGCCAAGTACGCCAAGCTGGATGTGTAAGGCGTTGTTTGATTAGTAAAAAAGCCCCCCAGATACTCTCTGGGGGGCTTTTTTTGTCATTCCGAACGGAGCGAGGAATCTGGATTTATGTTCTTCCCTGCTAAACTCAGAGTCCTCACTCCGTTTGGAATAACAGCCGCAACGTGCATCTCTTTTCAGCTAATTGCTTATTTTTCTTTTCCCGCCCGATTCCCACCGGATACCCCTTCAAGCCGTAACTTGCCACTTACGTTATATTCCTAGCTATGAAACTCTTCAAATCAGCCGACCTTATCCGCAAAAGCAAGTATATCAGCCGCGATTTAAGCTGGCTGCGCTTTAATTACCGGGTACTTGATCAGGCCAAAGACCCCAATCGGACCTTGTTTGATAGGCTGCGGTTTATGAGTATCACTAGCTCCAACCTTGATGAGTTTTTCATGATTCGGCTGGGTTCACTTTATAACTATATCGACTACGGCAAAGAGCGCATTGACTACTCGGGACTGCGGGAAATGCCGTTTCGGCGCAAGCTGCTGGATTTCGCCCACCGTTTTGTAAACGATCAGTCACTCACCTATTTGAATGAATTGAAGCCGCAGTTTGAAAAGAACGGCTTCAACATTCTGCGGATGGATGAGCTGACGGAGCTGGAACTGAAGAAAGCTGATGGCTACTTCAAAAACACGCTGTTTCCGCTGCTCACGCCCATGGTGTACGACTCTTACCATGGTTTCCCGCTGATGATGAATCAGATGCTGATTCTGGGCGTGGTCACGCGCACGGAGGCGGAGGGAGAGAAAGGCCAGGAACGTCTCACCTTTGTGCAGATTCCGCAGAATTTGTCCCGCTTTTTTGAGCTGACGCGCAAGGACAAGGTGATTTTTGTGCCCATTGAGGAAATCGTGCGGGCCAATTTGCCCAAGCTGTTCCGCAACGTCGAGATTGAGTCGGCCAACCTGTTCCGCATCACCCGCAATGGCGACTTTACGCTGGAAGAGTCGGACGATATCGACGTCGATTTTATTAAGGAAATTCAGGTAGGCCTGAAAACCCGCAAGAAGGGTCGCGTGGTGCGCCTGGAAGTGGAGAAGGAGGCCTCGCCCGTGCTCATGGCCGTGCTGAAGGAGCGCTGGAAGATTGATAACGGCAACGTGTTCGTTATCAACTCTATGATTGATATGAAAGGGCTGCTACAAATTTTAAAGCATCCCAACTTACGAGGCAAGGCTGCCCGTCAGCCGGCTCCGGTGGCCCCGCTTAGCTTGCCCGAGGGCGCTGAAGACAATATGTTTGAGTACCTCAAACATCACGATGTGCTTTTGCATCATCCCTACAACAGCATCGATCCGGTAGTGCGCTTGCTGGAACGTGCCGCCGAGGACCCGCTTGTGCTGGGCATCAAGCAAACTATTTACCGATTAGCCGACGATTCCCGCGTGACGGCGGCGCTGCTCAAAGCGGCCGAAAACGGCAAGCACGTATCCGTATTGTTCGAGGTAAAAGCGCGCTTCGATGAGGAGCGCAATATTCGGGAAGGCGCCCGGCTGGAAAAGGCGGGCTGCTTTGTCATCTATGGGGTGAGCAAGTACAAGACGCACACCAAGATGCTCATGATCATCCGCAAGGAAGGGGAGAAGGTGACGCGCTACGTGCACCTGGGCTCTGGCAATTACAACGAGCAGACATCGCGCATCTATACGGACGTAAGTCTGCTGACGACCAACGATGTGTACGGCCACGACGTGTCCGAATTCTTCAATGTTATCACGGGCCACTCCCAGCCCGATGATTATGAATATCTGATTACGGCGCCAAAAGACATGCGGCAGCAACTCATTCATCTGATTCGGGAAGAGGTCCGGAATGCGAAGAAAGGCTTGCCCAGCGGTATTGTGATGAAGATGAACTCCTTGGAAGACAAGGAGATGATTGATGAGTTTTATAAGGCCAGCAAGGCGGGCGTGCCCATTCGCTTTATCGTGCGGGGCATTTGCTGCCTGCGGCCGGGCCGGGCCGGGCTGAGCGACAACATTGAGGTGCGCAGCATTGTGGGCGACTACCTGGAGCATTCACGAATGTTTTACTTTCACCACGGCGGCCAGCCAAAAGTGTATGCTGGCTCTGCCGATTTGATGGTGCGTTCTTTCGATCGGCGCATTGAGGCGCTATTTCTGATTGTGAATCCTGCCCTGAAGCGGGAGGCAATTAATATTCTGTATTTCAACCTTAAAGACAATCAGAACACGTACTTGATGCGGGAGGATGGGGCATATGTGCGGCGCAATCCAGGCCCGGAAGAGCCTGTTTTCAACGTGCACAAGGAGTTCTATCATCGCCACTACGCGGCCGTGTCCGAAAACTCGCTGTATGAAGAGTGGCTCACGCGCGCGGATGTGCAAACGGATAATGCCGCCTCCAATGAAGGGCCGCCATTAACTGCCCCTGACTTTCCGACGGATGCTGACATAGAAGATGCCGAAATGGAAGCTGAGATGGCGTCTTTTAACCACAGCGCCGAAGACGATTTGCCCGGTGGTGAAGTTCCTCAAGACGTGTAAGTACAGCCTCTTCTAAACCTAAAAAAGCCCCCCAGATATGCTATGGGGAGCTTTTTTTATAAATAATTTCCTGTAAATCTATTCTGCTCCACTGTGGGAGTTCTGAACGTCGGGGTGGGGCGCGGTACTGGAATGGTCATTAGCCGGACGAAATTCCTCGAAGTGGCGCTCAAACAAGGTCTGGAGCATACCATCCTTCAGGCCAATATCCGGGACGTGCATCGTATTGATATTGGCCCACTCCATGGCGGAAAGATAGATTTGACCCGCTGGCACGATAACATCGGCGCGGTCGGGGTTGAGCATGGCCACGTTTACCCGTTCATCCATGGTCATCTTGGTCAGATTGTCCAGCAGGGAAGCAATGCGGTTGCGCGTGATGGGCTTATCGAGCGTAGTCTGGGTTTTGGCCAGGCTATACAGCTTATTGATGTTGCCGCCGGTACCGATGGCCCGCGTAACATGGTAGCGCCGCGCGTTTTCCGTCACCCATTCCTCCATCCGCTTCCAGTTGCCGTTGAGCGCATCGGTGTTGAGGCCAGCTTCCGCCTGCTGCATCCGCCGAATAGAGCCGACTTCAAACGACTGCGTGGCTACTTTGTGGCGGTTGTGGTAGATGTTGAATTCCGTGCTGCCCCCGCCTACATCGATGTGGAGATAGTGCTTATTATCTTCGAGCACATGCTCAATCACGCTATTGATGTACATAGCTTCATCCTGACCATCAATTACTTCGATAGTTAGGCCCAACTCTTTTCGCACACGCTCAACCAGAGCAGGAGCGTTCTTGGCAGTGCGCATAGCGGAGGTGGCACAAACCAAGTGGTGCGCTACCTCGTGCACTTCCATCAGCAGCTTCAGGGAGTGCAGAAACTTGACGAACTTATCAGCCTTAGCCGGCGAGATAGTCCCCGTAGCAAACACGTCTTCGCCCAGGCGCATGGGGTAGCGTACATACTCCACACGCTTCAACCGAAAACGCCCCCCATAAACCAGTACAGCCGAAATCTGGCACCGTACGGCATTCGATCCAATGTCAATAGCGGCTAGTTTCAGTAGGGGATACTCCATCAGCGGGGAAGGTGAGAGGAAAAAAGCAAATTGAAACCAAAGATAGTCCTTTACCGAAAGTACCCCGGCTCAGGTTTCAAATTGCCCCGTCGCTGCTGTCTTTTAAAATGTGCGCGCTGGCTTGGCCGCTGGCACTTCGCCTTCCAGCCAAGCTTTAAACGCGCCGGCTTTTTCGCGGCTGATAAGCGCTTCCTCCGGCGATTCGGGGTGCAAATCCAGCTTGAGCTTGCCATTAAAATACGGGTGCAGGCGGCGCACGGCGCTTAAATGGGTAAGCAGCTGGCGACTGGCCCGGAAAAACTGCCGTGGATCGAGCAGTTTTTCTAACTGCTCCAGCGTGTAGTCGAGCACGAAGCGGCGCCCGTCGCGGCTGACGAGGTAGACCAACTCGTAGCGAGTCTGAAAATAGGCAATCTGGTCAACTTCCAGGGGCAATAGTTGCTCGCCGCTAGCTACCAGAAACCGGGTTTTGTAAGGCCGCCCGGTAAGCGGCAAGCTATCCAGCAGGCGCTCTAAGCGTTGGCTGCCGGCGATGGGTGAGAAGGCCGCCCGCAAGTCGTGAAACTTAGCCAGCGCCGCTCGCAAATCATTGAGCTTAATGGGTTTAAGCAGGTAATCAACGCTACGCACCCGGAAGGCTTTGATGGCGTACTCGTCGTAGCTGGTGGTGAAAATGATGGGGCTGGTCAGGCCCACCTGGTCGAATATCTCGAAGCTCAGGCCATCGGCCAACTGAATGTCGCTCAGAATGAGGTCGGGGGGCAAATTGTCCTGAAACCACTGCCGGCCCGCCGCCACGCTCCGCACCACGCCCACTACTTCCGCCGCGGGGTCGGCCTGGCGCAGCAACCGTTGCAGCCGCTCAGCAGCGGGGTATTCATCTTCAATAAGGAGGAGTTTCATTTAACAATTATCATTTAACATTTAACAGCCGTTCAGGCTGCGTTATGAGGCTTGTTAAGTTGAGGGTCTGTTAAATGATAATTGTAAATTGTTAATTGAGTAGTGGCACTCTGACCGTAAACAGGCCATTTTCGCGCAGTACTTCCACGGGGTGCTCGGAGAGCAGGCGGTAGCGGTTGATAATATTGCGCAGACCAACTTTGGTGGATTGTTCGAGGCCGGTTTTGGGCTGCACGTTGTTTTGCACGCGCACGTAGTGGGCGTCGGTTTCGGTGGTGAGCGTCACGCGCAGCGGGTTTTCCGGCGAGATAGTATTGTGCTTGATGGCGTTTTCGACCAGCATTTGCAGGCTCAGCGGGGCTACGTTGGTGGCGTAGGCGGCGGGAGCAATATCCTGCTCCACTTGCAAATCGTCGCGGAAACGGGTTTTATTCAGGTATAAATACGCTTCCACGAAGGCCATTTCCTCGCGCAAGGGCACGGTAGTTTTGTCGCGGCTGAGCAGCACGTAGCGGTACACGTCGGAGAGCTGCTCCAGGTAGGTTTGGGCGGGCTCATTATCGTCCTCGATAAGCGCGGCGAGGGTGTTCAGGGAATTAAATAGAAAATGCGGATCGAGCTGGCTGCGCAACGTTTCCAGCTCCGATTGAATACCAGCCCGCGCCAGGGCCTCCGAGCGTTGCAGGTTTTTCTTCCATTCCCCAAAAAAGTAGATGCTTTCGTAGAAGGAAGTGACCAGAACGGTTGGCCCCATCTTCACCAAAAAGCTGTTGAATAACTCACCTTTTATGCAAAATGGTACGCCGAACAGCAGGCGGTGCAGCTCATTCAGAAATACAGTGGCCACAAAGGTGTAGGCCGTGCTGCTCAGCGTTTGTACCACCAATCGGCGGGTGGTTTGGTCGTAGCGCGGAAACAAGCGCCGCATCCACACAAAAATGGCGCGGTTGCCTTCCCACAACAGCACTGTGATGAGCAATCCGAACAGAAAGCCGTTCGCTACGGGCCAACTCAACTCTCGCGGCCACCCATCGAAAATTATATGCATAGTGACTGAGACCACCGGAATGCCGATGAGGCGCAGCCATTTATCGTTCATGGCGGAAGCAGGGGAGGCGGTGGCTGGTGACATGGGAGGGCTGGTAGATAGATTGGGGGGCAAATTTGACCAGATAATTATCCTAAGCTACTGAATTACAACCGAATCCTGACGCACGGTGTAGCCGGCGAAGTAGCCCACCGCCTGCCGGGCCGACCGTGCATTAACGTTGCGCACATTCGTGCGGACGTTGGCCGGCGGCGCGGCAAAAATACCCGTGTTATTAAGCTGCGTGACGATTTCATTCAGGAAAAAATAGTAGTCGCGGGGCAGCGAGTTCATCTCCACCCGGATGCTGTCACCGACCTCAAATGTTTCCTCCTCCGCCTGGTTGTTATTCAGCTCAAAAGCGCCGATGTAGCGGCCGTCCACCAACTCGTCGGAGCGCACGAACAAGTCGGAAGGGCGGTTGAGCAGCCGGCCGTTGCGGAACACTTTGAAGCGGTAGTAATCGCCGACGCCCGGCAGCTCGGGGCCATAGTAGAGCACGTAATAACCTTCCTCATCGAGGGTAGTAGCCGCCCGGAACTCGGCTCGCACACTGTCGATGGGCGGCGTGCGGCGGATTTCGGTTTCGGCCTGATATTCCTCGCCATCGGCCTGAATGGTAAGGGTATATTGGCCGCCAATCTTGCCCCGAAACGTGCTGGTGACGTAGGTACCAGGCTCCTGCTCGCGTAGGGTTTCGCGCTGGCCTTCGTTGTCAGTAAGCGTCAGAAATGCCCCCCGAACCGGCGGCAGCGGCTGCTCATCGAAGTAGGGTATGGTGGTGGTCAGCTTTACCACATACGGGCCGGTTTGGTCAGTTACGGCACCGTCTACTACCAGTAGGGGCTGGCCTTCGGGGATGGCGACGTCAATGACGTCTTCGCAGGCGCTGAGGGTGAGGACAGTGAGTAAAAGAAAGGCCGTGCGTTTCATAGGAGTTTGTTTTGGTGGTTGCCTCAACCCCTAACCCCTTCTCCCGAAGAGAAGGGGCTAGGGGTTGAGGCAGCTAAAAGCTAAAATTGTAAGTCACCGCCGGCACCACCGACCCGAACACGGCCAGCCGCACCGCTTCCGTCTGGCCAGGTCGGTCTTCATTTTGACGGAAGTAGATGCTGTATGGGTTGCGGCGGCCGTACACATTGTAGATCGAAAATACCCAGTTGCTTTCCCAGACTGGCGCCCAGCGCGGGCCGCGTCCTTTGCGGCCTTGTAGGGTGGCGGCCAGGTCGAGGCGGTGATAGGCGGGCACGCGGTAGTTGTTGCGCACGTTGCCATTCACGTTTGGGATGATGAGGCCCTGGTACTCGAAGCGCGAATCGGGGAAGGTGGCCGCGATGCCGGTGCTGTAATTGAAAGTGCCCGACAGGGTCCAGCGTGGGGCCAGCGCATAAATGCCCACCAGGGCCAGGTAGTGGGTTTTATCAAACTTATTCACGTACCACTCGCCGTTGTTGATGCCGTTGATTTTTCGCTCCGAGCGGCTCAGCGTGTAGCTCACCCAGCCCGTGAGTGGGCCCTCGTTTTTCTTCACATAAAACTCGGCTCCGTAGGCCCGGCCCCGGCCGTAGAGCAGGTCGGCTTCCAGGTATTCGTTAAGTAAGGTATTGGCCCCATCAATGTAGTCTACCTGATTGTCCATCGTCTTGCCGTACACTTCCACCGAGGCCTCGTAAGTGTTGCCCCGGAAATTGCGGAAGTAGCCCACCGCTATTTGGTCGGCACGTTCGGGCTTGACGTTGTTGGTGCTCGGTGTCCACACGTCCAGAGGTGAGGAGGCCGTCGTATTTGACACCAGATGAATGTACTGCACCATGCGATTGTAGCTGGCTTTCAGCGAGCTGGCTTCCGAAAGCGAGTAGCGTACCGAGGCCCGCGGCTCTAGGTTAGCGTAGCGCTTGATAACGTCGCCCGACTGGTATTCGCGCGGATTGACGGGCGTTTTCTGGCGGCCGTTTACGCCTTCGTAGTCATACACGGTGCCTGCGCCTAGCTGGTCGAAGGCAGTGACGCGCAGGCCGTATTGAGCCGAGAAGCTGGGCGAAAACGCGTGCTCGTGGTCCAGATACACGGCGTATTCGTTGGCCCGCTGCTGTTGCAAGTCGAGGGGTCGGAAGATGGAAGCCGGGTCGGTGGGCCGCACGGTGCCGGGCACGAAGTTGTAGCGAATGAGACCCGCGCCGAAGTTGACGGTGCTCTGGGGGGCAAATTGATAGTGGAAATCAGCTTTGCCGCTGTAGCTCACGATGCTGGATTTCCAGTCAAAGCCCTGCGCTCCCTCGGGCACGCCCAGGTTGTAGTCGTACTGGCTGGCGGTGCCCGTGAGGGTAGCAAAAAGGCGCGGACTGAACGTGTGCTGCCAGCCGGCAGTAGCGAAGCGGTTGCCGAAGTTATTTTCAAACTCCCGGCCGAAGTTGAACACGTCGCGCCCCAGGTAGCCCGACAAAAACAGCTGGTCTTTGCCCCCCAGCTGATAGTTGGCCTTGGCCGTGAGGTCGTAGAAGTAGGCCGTGTTGTCGCGCTGCTCGGGAATTAGCCTCAGAAATAAGTCGCCGTAGGAGCGCCGCCCGGCTACCACGAACGAAGCTTTATCCTTCACTAGCGGGCCTTCCACCGCCAGGCGCGAAGAGATGGAACCGATGCCGCCCGTAGCTCCAAAGCGCTGCGTGTTACCTTCTTTCAGCCGTACGTCCAGCAGCGAGGACAGCCGCCCACCATACCGGGCCGGAATGCCGCCCTTCACCAGCTTAAGGTCGCGCACGGCATCGGGATTGAACACCGAAAACAAGCCGAACAAGTGGGAGCTGTTATAAATCGGGGCCTCATCCAGCAGCACCAGATTCTGGTCAATGCCGCCGCCGCGCACGTTAAAGCCGGTCGCACCCTCGCCCACGGTGCTCACGCCCGGCAGCAGCAAGATGCTGCGCACCACGTCCACTTCGCCCAGCAAAGCTGGCACTAGCCGGATAGTTCGCATATCGAGCCGACTCACGCCCATCTCGGTGCTCTTCACGTTGTCGTCGGGCCGACTGCCGCGCACCACGACTTCGCCCGTTTGCACCCCCTGGGCGCGGAGCCGTACGGTGCGCGTGAAGTTGCCGGTCAGCGTCAGCGTCACCTGTTGCGGCGCGTAGCCGAGAGATGTGTAGGTCACGACGTGCGTGCCTTTGGGCAGTGGCAGTAAGTAAAAGCCCTTTTCGTCGGTGTTGGCCCCCACGGTCAGGGCCTGTACGACGATGGTAGCTCCCACCAACGCTTCGCCGTTTTCGTCGCGCAGGAAACCACTGAGTGTTATCTGCTCAA
Organism: Hymenobacter sp. R533113; assembly: GCF_056835965.1. NCBI lineage: Bacteria > Pseudomonadati > Bacteroidota > Cytophagia > Cytophagales > Hymenobacteraceae > Hymenobacter > Hymenobacter sp. R533113. The sequence goes on along the minus strand of NZ_JAKWBD010000016.1, from coordinate 80,055 downwards.
CAGCCGGCGAAGCAGCTCGGACCGGCGCGGCCGGCTCTTGAGCAATTGCTGTGTTTGCCCATCCAGCGCTCAACAGCACCGCGCCCAAGCGTTGTAAGCGTAGAAAAAACGGCAACATGGCGGGGGAGGAGCTAGGAGGTAGAAGATAGGAGCCAGGAGCTGGGAGCTGTGAAATAAGAGGTGAAAGCCAAGAGTCTGAAGCTCTAATCCCAGCTCCCAGCTCCTGGCTCCTCATTTTAAAACGTCAGCCGATAAAACGGCACCGGTAGAAAGCCTTGCTGGTAAGCCGTACCAATCTGATTGGTGCGCGGGTTGTAAGCCTGCTGAAACACGTTCTCGTTGTTGCTCACATTCTGCAAATCCACTGCTATTTCGTGGGTCAGCCGCGCCCGGTTGATTTTGTAGCCCAGTTTCACGTCGGCTCGGAAATACTGGTCCTGCTGCTGGCTGAAAGCCCGGTCGTACTGGAAAACAGCGGTGCGGGCCTGACTGGACGCTTCGTAGTTGATGGGCGTAATGTAGCGCCCGCCGGTGGTGGCCGCTTTCAGACTAACAGTGAAAATGTTGCCCCGGCGTCCCACCCGGAATTCGCGGCCCACCAGAGCGTTAGCCACGTAGCGCGTGTTAAACGGCGTGTTGCGTTCCACTCCGTCGCTGCCCTCGTATTTGGAATCGAAAATAGAGCTGGTGAGCAGGAGATAGTAGCCCTGAGCGAAGGCCCGCTCCAGGGTCAGCTCCACGCCGTAGTTGCGGCCGGTGCCTTCGTTTACGAGGTTGCCTTTGTTGGTGGGTGCGAAGTCCGCCCCTTCCGTCAGGCCGGAAAAGTAGCTGGGCGTACGCTCCACGGGCGCGTCAAACAGGCGTTGGTAGTAGCCTTCGGCCCGCAGGCGCAGGTTGTCGGTAAGCTGGCGGTCGTAGGCCAGTACGAAATGGTGGCTGCGGGTAAAGCCTAAGTCTTTGTTCGTGAGCAAGTAAGAGCCATCAGCCTGCTGGCTTTGGTAGAAATAAGTGAGCAGGGGCGACAAGGTGCTGTGCAGACCATATGCCGCGCTGATAGTACTGCTGGGCGTGAGCTGGTACTGCAAGCCGGCCCGCGGCTCCACCACCGTGCTGCCGTTCAGCTCAAACCGCGAGGCGCTGACTCCGGCGTTGAGCGTGAGCTGATCGGTGAAGCGGTGTTTCCACTGCCCGTAGAGCTGCGTGAGGGCCGTATTGCCGTCGGCGTCGCGCTCGGTATAGGGGGTGGGGTATAGCTGCACACCGAGGTAATCGTAGCGCAGCAAGTCCACGATAACGCCGGCCGTCACGTTGTCGCGGGCGCTGAGCTTGTGGCTGACCATCAGGTTCGCCGACAGTTTCTCCTGCGTAAATTTGTTGCGCTCGGCCGGGATTTCGGCCTCTACGGTGCGCCCAGTGCGGTAGAGAATCGTGTCCGCGTCGAACTGCTGGGTGGTGCGCGAGGCCGAAAGCGTGAGCCGACCTACGGTGCGGTCGCTTAGGCGATGCTCGTAGCTAGCCGCCGCGATGCCTGTGCTGTATTTGGGCCGTGAGTTCAGGCTTTCGTCGCCGTATACGTCGGCCGTAGTCGAGTCCACGTCTTTGCCCAGAAACGTGATGTTGCTGCGCCCAGCCAGCGTCCAGGCGCTGAACGTACCGCGCGTGCCCACCGGAACATCGGTTTTGAACGTAAAATCCTGGTACTCCGGCGTGCCGGCAATGTTGTAGCCCACGGCCTTGAGCAAAGAGAAAATCGAGTAACGGTAATTAATCAGATAAGAGGCTTTGGACTTCTTGCTATACGGCCCTTCCGCGCCCACTTCAATACCATTGAAGCCCAGCTGGCCCAGAAACTCGCGCTTCTCGTCGTTACCCTTGCGTAGGCGCAAATCGAACACCGAGCCCAGCGCATTCGCGTACTCGGCCGGGAAAGCGCCGGTCAGAAAATCGGACTTGGCTAGCAGGTTATTGTTGAGCAAGCTCACCGGCCCACCCGTAGTGCCTTGCGAGCCGAAGTGGTTGGGGTTGGGAATGTTTACGCCTTCCAGCCGCCACAGCAGGGAGGCTGGCGAGTTGCCGCGCACTACGATGTCGTTGCGGGTGTCGTTGGTACTGTTCACGCCAGCGAAGTTCTGGGCCATGCGGGCCGGGTCGCCGAGGGCCCCGGCGTAGCGGTTGGCCTCAATGGGGGAGAAGGGCCGGGCCGAGACGGTAGCCATTTCGTTGTTGGGCACGGTGCGGTCTTCGCTGCGCCGATACGTTACCTGCACCTCGTTGAGCTTGGTCAGCCGCTCAGTCAGACTCAGGTTGAGCACCACTTCCTTGCCCGCCGTTACGGTTACTTCGTTGAGCAGCAGGTCTTCGTAGCCAATGCTGGTCACGCGCAATTTCACCCGGCCCACCGGCACACCCGGCAGCCGGAAGCGCCCATCGGCGTCGGTGCTGCCGCCCAAGGCTGGCTCCACGCCAAGTACTATCACCGTAGCCCCGATAATGGGCGCTTTGGCCGTCGCGTCGAGGATGGTGCCGCGCACGGTTTGGGTAGAGAGTGGGGTTTGAGCCTGCGCCGCTGGCCCGAAGGCAGCAACGATGCTCAGTAGTCGCAGAAAAAAGAAGCAGTATCGCATAGCCTTTGGCACTTAATGAATAAGCCAAAGGTGAAAAACAAAAAAGCCCCCCAGAACGCAAATTCGGGCGAAGCGTCGCCTGGCGAACCTGAAGCGTCCGCAACCCCGCCCGAACCGTTAGGTGTCGCGCCGCCACCTTGGAAAAAATGCCCCCCAAGCCGGCTGATACGGGACTTCCCGGTTATTTAGCTGAGAATGAATAAGAAACCTTACTGCGCCAGCAGTGCCTGCGCCACCCGCGGCACGCCGGTACTGGCCGGCTCGGTAATAAAATGCAGATTGGGGCGGGCCGTGAGCGGGGGCTGATGCGGGTCAATGATGTAGATGGGGCAACCTTGGGGGGCAAATTGGACTAGCCCCGCCGCCGGGTATACTTGCAAGGATGTACCCACAACCAGGAAAATATCGGCCGTGGCCGCTTCGTCCATCGCCAACTCCATCAGCGGCACCTGCTCGCCAAACCACACGATGTTAGGTCGCAGCTGGTGGCCTTTTTCGCACAGCTCGCCCAGCTCAATCCGGTCTGTGGTCATTGGGTACACCAGCTCCTCGTGGCGGGTGCTGCGCGACTGAAATAGTTGCCCATGCAAGTGAATAACCCGGCTACTGCCCGCGCGCTCGTGCAAATCGTCCACGTTTTGGGTTACAATGACCACCTCGTAGCTGTTTTCCAGGGCTACTAAGGCACGATGGCCAGCATTGGGTTGAGCCTGGCGGGCAGCGCTCCGGCGCTGATTATAGAAGTCGAGAACCAAGGCAGGGTTGCGGGCCCAGCCTTCGGGCGAGGCTACGTCCTCGATGCGGTGACCTTCCCAAAGGCCATCGGCACCGCGGAAGGTGGCCAAGCCGCTCTCGGCACTGATGCCAGCGCCGGTGAGCACTACTATCTTTTTCGACACGGGTAAAGCAGGGTTGTCGGGTGAAGGAATCGCACGTAAATACGAACAATCATCATAAAAAGGCCAGCCAGCCACCTTGTGATTAAATAGCCTTCTTCGGATTATTAATCAATAAGGCGAATGTGCTTTAGTTTATCTTTTTTATAAATATTTCAATAATAATGATTCTTAATACTGTGCATTTTGGTTCGTATGTAGTTAAGAGCCAGAAGTAAAGTGGTGCCCAAAATATTGGTAAGAGACGTTCTTAAGCTACTTCCTACTAGGGTCAATGTTTGAATTTGATTGTAGTTGAAATCAAACTGTGCGGTCAGGGGTTTGCACTTTGTATTAACTCCAATTTCTACTGCTCTGCACGCATCGGCTATCCTTTCAATCTCTATTCAGATTAAAATGGCATTAGTAAATTTGCTGCCCCTCCGATCTGCCTGCCTGCCTTATGATCGATCTTTTGTTTGATGTTAACCTGCAGCAGTTGCCCGACGAATACCTTAACGGCAACTGGCGGGTGGCCGATCGGGTGCTGAATCACAACGACCCTGGCTCCACTTTGGCCCAGGCTACCCACCTGCAATTGCAGCCTGGCCTGATGCATGTGCAAGCTCCCACACAGCAAGACAAGGGCCAATGGACAGTACAGCGTGATAGTTTGCTAAGCCGCCCTTATTTGCAGATACACTTAGCACGGGAAGAAACGCGGGCTTTGGTTACGCGCCTGCGCCGCTCCACCGATGGAGCCCAAAGTCAGCTTAGCCTTTATTTTCAGTCGGGCATGGAAATCGAGCTTGCCCGACCCTGATTTCGTTTTTTCGCTAGTTTCTCATTTATGACATCTGTTGATACCCAGTTTAACGCTCAGCAATTCCGCTTTCTAGCTGAGTTGATTCCTCAACTAGTCTGGATTACAGACCCTACCGGCTACCACACTTACTTCAACCAGCGCTGGATTGATTTTACAGGCTATAACGTGGAGCAAAGCCAGGGCAGCGAAATGTGGAATAACCTGCTGCACCCCAATGACCGCCAACGCGCCCGTGAGCGGTGGAATCGATCATTAGCCAGCGGCGAGTTTTACGAAATCGAATATCGTTTTCTCTCCAAAGACGGCTCGTACCGCTGGTTTTTGGGTCAGGCCTTGCCCCGCCGCGATGAGCAAGGCATAATCCAGCAATGGTTTGGTACCTGCACTGATATTCAGGAGCAAAAGCAACTTCAGCAACAGTTAGAGCGCTCGTACGCGGATTTAGAAATGAAGGTCACCTTTCGCAACTTAGAGTTGGAGCGTGAAGTACAAAGCCTCCGACAGCGTCTGGGTGAATAAAATCTTGTACCAATAAAAAGCCCCCCAGAGTAGTTCTGGAGGGCTTTTTTGTGTGCTTTGGATTGGTTACTTACTGCTGTTACGCAGTCAGAGTCGGCTTCTGCCCGTTTACTACGCTTATGACGACTTGCACGCTGGACTTGTACACGGATTATTTGTTGAGTTCGACGGGTCCGACAACGGCCACGGGCTTGTCGCGCCTGGTAGACGGGGCCTTGAGCCACGACCAGATCACGCGCTGGCTGAGCAGCACCGCGTGGGGCTCGGCCGCTATTTGGCGAGCGGCCAAGCCGCTGATTCGCCAGGCCGAAGCCCAGCGTGGAGCCGAGGAATTTGCGGTGCTTATCGTCGACGATTCGATTCTGGAAAAGGCCCATACCGCTGCCAACGAGCTGATTTGCACCCACTGGGACCACAGCCAGCAGCGCTACGTGAAGGGCTTGAATTTCGTCAGCCTGCTCTACCAGGCCGGCGAGTTGGCCCTGCCGCTGGCCGTCGAGCTGGTGCGCAAAACGGTCCCGGTCTACCATGCCAAGACCCAGCAAACCAGCTATCAAAGTGCCTTTACCAAGAACGAGTACCTGCAGCAGATGCTGCGCGTGGCCCAGCAACAAGTGGCTTACCGCTACCTGCTGGCCGATACTTGGTATGCCTCGGCCGAGAACATGAGCTTGGTGCGAGCCCTGGGCCACCATTTCGTCTTTGCCCTCGAATCCTCCCGCACCGTGGCCCTGAGCGAAGCGGCACGGGCGCAAGGCCAGTTTCAGGCCGTGCAAACGCTGGTGTTTCCCGATACGCAGCCCCTGCGGGTCTATTTGCGGGCCGTCCAAGAGGCGGTGCTGGTGAGCAGGCACGTCTTGACAAACCAAGACGGCAGCCAGGGCGTGTTATATCTGGTCAGCAGCGACACCGACTTGAACCAGGCCCAGTTGACTGCGATTTACCAGAGACGGTGGAAAGTGGAAGAATATCATAAATCGCTCAAACAGAATGCCTCCATGGGCAAATCGCCCACCAAAACCCTGACCACGCAGGCCAATCATTTCTTCGCGGCCGTGCTGGCCTACACCAAGCTCGAGATACTCAAACTCAAGTGTGGGATGGGCCATTTTCGCCTCAAAGCCCAGCTCTACGCCGTGGGCCTCAAAGCCATGTACCACCAACTTGGCCTACTCCGTGCGTAACATCAGTTACTTACTTAGCCTTAGCAGTTGCCTTCTTGGCGGGAGCAGCTTTCTTTGTTGTTGTGGCCTTTTTAGCCGCGGGCTTCTTCGCGGCGGGCTTTTTCTTAGGCGTAGCTGGCTCATCCGCTGTTTTCTCGGGCGTTTTCTTGGCGAAGCGGCCCCCTTTAGCGGGCTTGTCCGGTGTCAGCTCAGCCAGCTCTAGGCAGCGCTCCAGCGTGAGGTCCTGCGGCTCTTCGCCCTTCGGAATCTTCACGTTCTTCTTGCCCACCACTATGTAAGGACCGAAGCGACCATTGAGCACCTGCACATCCTCGCGCTCCGGAAAGTTTTTGATCAGACGCTCCGCATCCGATTTACGCTTGGCTTCGATGAGCTCAATGGCTTCCGAAGCCGTGATGATATGCGGGTCCTGCTCCTTGGTAAGCGAGTAAAACTTGCTGTCGTGGCGGATGTAAGGGCCAAAACGACCAAGAGAAGCCGTCATATCTTTCTCCTCAAACTGCCCCACGATGCGCGGCAGCTTGAACAAATCAAGCGCTTCTTCCAGGGTAATATTCTCAATGAACTGACCTTTGCGAAGGCTTGCGTACACGGCTTTCTCCTCCGACCCTTCTAGCGGCTCAATCTGCACATAAGGACCATAGCGACCCAGACGGGCCGTTAATTTCTGGCCAGTTTCAGGATGAATGCCAATCTCGCGGTTCGAGCCCAACGTGCTGCGCTCAATATCCTTACCTCGCTCAATGGTCTCGTGAAACGCGCCGTAGAAGTTAGAAAGCATATCACCCCACTTCTCCTGTCCATTGGCAATAAGGTCGAATTCACCCTCAACTTTGGCCGTAAACTGGTAGTCGATAATAATAGGAAAGTGCTCGACCAGAAAGTCATTGACCACCATGGCGGTGTCGGTCGGGAACATCTTGGCTTTCTCTGCCCCGAAAGTCTCGGTTTTTACCTCCGTTACTACCTGTTCGCCTTCCAGCGTAAGCACCCGAAACTTGCGCTCTTTGCCTTCGCGGGTATCTTTTTCTACGTAGCCGCGCTTCTGAATCGTGCTGATGGTAGGCGCGTAGGTCGAAGGACGGCCAATGCCCATTTCCTCCAATTTCTTCACTAGCGAGGCTTCCGTGTAGCGAGCGGGCGGCTGAGCATAGCGCTCCGTAGCACGCAGCAATTGTAAAGGCAGCTGCTGGCTTACCGTCAGGGGAGGCAAGCCACGAGAGAAGGAGGAATCACCGTCTTCTTCCTCGTCGTCCTTCGATTCGCTGTACACCTTCAGGAAACCCTCGAAGGTAATTACTTCACCAGTAGCCGTAAGCGTAGTGCCCGGCTGCGTGCTGATGCCGATAGTGGCCACGGTACGTTCTACCGTTGCGTCGGCCATCTGCGAGGCCAGTGCCCGCTTGCGAATTAGGTCGTAGAGGCGTTGCTCCTGGGAGTCAGAGCCTGCTTTTACCAAAGCAAAATCGGTTGGTCGGATAGCTTCGTGGGCTTCCTGAGCTGAGGCTGACTTGGTTTTAAACTGCCGCTTGTGCGCATATTCTTCACCATAAGCCCGGCTGATTTCAACCTGAGCCGCCGCCAGCGCATCCTGCGACAAGTTCACCGAGTCAGTACGCATGTAGCTGATCTTTCCAGCTTCGTACAGCTTCTGGGCCACACTCATCGTTTGGGCCACCGAGAAACCCAGCTTGCGGGATGCTTCCTGCTGAAGCGTAGAAGTAGTGAAAGGCGGCGCTGGTGAGCGTTTGCCCGGCTTCTTTTTCTAAGTTCTCAATCTGATAAATGGCCCCCACACAACGAGCCAGAAACTCCTGTGCTTCGGCTTCAGTCTTAAAGCGCGTTGGTAGCTCGGCCTCCAAAATTGCCCCCCGGCCCGCATCAAAGCGTGCCGTAACCCGGTAGGCGGAAGAGGTTTTGAACTGATTAATCTCCCGCTCCCGCTCGACAACCAGCCGCACTGCCACTGATTGTACCCGGCCGGCCGATAAGCCCGTTTTAACTTTTTTCCAGAGTACCGGCGATAGCTCAAAGCCAACCAAACGGTCGAGCACGCGGCGGGCCTGCTGGGCATTTACCAGGTTTAAGTCTATCTCCCGGGGGGATTCAATAGCGTTGAGAATAGCGTTTTTAGTAATCTCGCGGAATACGATACGACGCGTTTTGGCGTCGCTCAGATTCAGGGTCTCAGCAAGGTGCCAGCTAATGGCCTCACCCTCACGGTCATCGTCACTCGCTAACCAAACTATTTCCGCCTCTTTCGCCAGCTTCTTCAGCTGGGCAATTATCTCGCGCTTGTCGGCTGAAACCACATAGGTTGGCTTGAAGCCATTCGCAATATCAATAGCGTTATTATCCTTCGGTAAATCGCGTACATGGCCAAAGCTAGACTTGACAATAAAATCCTTACCCAAGTATCCTTCGATGGTCTTGGCTTTGGCCGGTGACTCAACTATGACTAAATTTTTGATCATATAAAGGGGATTGGCAACGAAATACAGGTGAGTATCAATTAGGAAACGACCTATGGGGGGCAAAAGTTGAATTTTGCCGCAAAGATGATGGAATAATCCGGCCAGTCACCTATACTATCTTAATTATCCTCGCGGCTCCAAGCCCAAACCCAGGCTGGGCAGAACTGTATAAGAGCAATTATTATGGGTAAGTAGTTCATCAACCGCAGGTTGAACGAATCCTATATGATCGCTCATCTCCATTGCTGCGATAGCCGGCAGTTTGTTACCTTTGTAAGTCTGGCTACCGGTCCACCCACCGGTTTGTTTCAGCAGTGCCTTTTTAGCACGCTTCGCAATCTACATTTTGTATGGCTTCAGGTAAGACTACCAAAACCACCACTCCGGTTTCCAATTCCTCGGCAACTGCCCCAGGTAAGACGGATAATGCTACCGGTAAAACGTTGTACACTGGCGCGATTTCACCCCTTGACGTAATCCGGACTAACAACGACCTGACCCGTAAAGAGGGGGTCGCGCGGCTCAATCGACACGCAGGACCCTGGGTATGTAAACGACCAGCTCAACCGGGTGTTATATGCCCTCGATGCTTTTAAGAAAGGTGACGTTTCGGTGCGCCTGACCAAGCAGAACGACGACATCTTCGCCGAAATAGCCGAGGCTTACAACTCGATGGTGGAAATGATCGGGGGTGTTGGGGGCGAAGTTTCGCGCATCTCAAAAGTTGCCGGGGTAGAGGGTAACCTGAAAGCCCGCGCCTCGGGTGAGAATGCCTCAGGCTTCTGGCGCGACATGATCAACAATATCAACGGCTTGATGGATAGCATCGCCGTGCCGGTATTGGAAGTAGGTAAAGTACTGAAAAACATCTCCAAGGGAAACCTGGATGAGACCTTCCAGATTCCTGTTTCGGGCGACTTCAAGGTGATGGCCGAAACCATCAACAAGACCATTGACAACCTGAACCTGTTTGCCGGTGAAGTAACCCGCGTGGCCCAGGAAGTAGGTACCGAAGGGAAGCTTGGCGGCCAAGCCTCCGTACCGAACGTGGGGGGCATTTGGAAGGAGCTAACGGACAATGTAAACTACATGGCCTCGAACCTGACGAGTCAGGTGCGCGATATTGCCAATGTGGCCACCGCCGTAGCGAAAGGCGACCTAACGCAAAAGATTACGGTCGATGTAAAGGGCGAGCTGTTGCAGCTCAAGCAGAACCTGAACCAGATGGTGGACTCGCTCAACCTGTTTGCTGGTGAGGTAACCCGCGTAGCCCTCGACGTAGGCACCGAAGGCAAGCTCGGCGGTCAGGCCGATGTGCCAAACGTTAGTGGCGTATGGAAAGACCTGACCGACAACGTAAATAATATGGCCTCGAACCTGACCAGTCAGGTACGCGATATTGCTAACGTAGCCACGGCCGTTGCCAAAGGTGATTTGTCGCAGAAGATTACGGTCGATGTAAAGGGGGAGCTACTCCAGCTCAAGCAGAACCTGAACCAGATGGTGGACTCGCTGAATATGTTCTCAGGTGAGGTGACGCGCGTGGCCCAGGAAGTAGGCACCGAAGGGAAGCTCGGCGGCCAGGCCTCCGTGCCCAACGTAGCTGGGGTGTGGAAGGAGCTAACGGACAACGTAAACTACATGGCCTCGAACCTGACGAGTCAGGTGCGCGATATTGCCAATGTGGCTACCGCCGTGGCACGCGGAGATTTGAGCCAGAAAATCACGGTCGACGTGAAGGGCGAGCTGTTGCAACTCAAGCAGAACCTGAACCAGATGGTGGACTCGCTCAACCTGTTTGCCGGCGAAGTAACCCGCGTAGCATTGGAAGTAGGCACGGAAGGGAAGCTCGGTGGGCAAGCTTCGGTGCCGAACGTAGCCGGTGTGTGGAAAGAGTTGACGGACAATGTAAACTACATGGCCTCGAACCTGACCAGTCAGGTACGCGATATTGCTAACGTAGCCACGGCCGTTGCTCGGGGTGACTTGAGCCAGAAGATGACAGTGAATGTAAAGGGCGAAATTCTGGAGCTGAAGAATATTCTGAACCAGATGGTGGACTCTCTGAACATCTTCGGTGACGAGGTGACTCGGGTAGCACGTGAGGTAGGTACCGAAGGAAAGCTCGGTGGCCAGGCTAACGTACCGCGCGTAGGTGGCACCTGGAAAGAGCTTACCGACAACGTAAACACGATGGCTGCCAACCTGACCCTGCAGGTGCGTGACATTGCCAACGTAGCTACCGCCGTAGCCAAAGGCGACTTGACCCAGAAAATTGTAGTTGATGTAAAAGGGGAGCTATTGGACTTGAAGGACAACATCAACCGCATGGTGGACTCCCTGAACATCTTCGCGGGCGAAGTAACGCGTGTAGCCCGTGAGGTAGGTACGGAAGGTATTCTGGGTGGTCAGGCCAATGTGCCAAGCGTGAGTGGTACGTGGAAAGACCTGACGGATAACGTAAACACGATGGCCTCGAACCTGACCAGTCAGGTGCGCGATATTGCTAACGTAGCCACGGCCGTTGCCAAAGGCGACTTGAGCCAGAAGATTACGGTCGATGTAAAGGGCGAGCTGCTGCAGCTCAAGCAGAACCTGAACCAGATGGTGGACTCGCTCAACCTGTTTGCTGGTGAGGTAACCCGCGTAGCCCTCGACGTAGGCACGGAAGGCAAGCTCGGCGGCCAGGCCAATGTGCCAAGTGTGAGTGGTACGTGGAAAGCGTTGACCGACAACGTAAACACGATGGCCTCGAACCTGACCAGTCAGGTGCGCGACATTGCCAATGTGGCTATCGCCGTAGCCAAAGGCGACCTAAGCCAAAAGGTATCAGTTGATGTAAAAGGGGAGCTATTGGACTTGAAGGACAACATCAACCGCATGGTGGACTCGCTCAACATCTTTGCCGGCGAGGTAACGCGGGTGGCCCAGGAAGTAGGTACGGAAGGTAAGCTTGGTGGTCAGGCCAATGTGCCGAGTGTGAGCGGGGTATGGAAAGACCTAACCGACAACGTAAACACGATGGCCTCGAACCTCACCACTCAGGTGCGGGGACTGGTAAAAGTAGTAACGGCCGTTTCGCAGGGTGACTTGACTCAGAAGCTTACCCTAGACGCTAAAGGCGAGGTAGCCGAACTAGCTGATACCATCAACCGCATGGTGGATGACTTGAACCGCCTAGCAGTAGAAGTTAGCCGCGTGGCCAAAGTGGCTGGTGTGGAAGGCAAGTTGACCGAACGTGCCACCGTAGGCGGCGTGAGTGGTTCGTGGAAAGAACTGGTGGATACCCTTAATGAGCTGCTTGAATCCATTGCCTCACCGGTTCTGGAAGTGAGCCGCGTAGTGCGAGCCATTTCGGAAGGTGACCTGACCCAGCGGGTAGAAGTACCCACTGCTGGCGACATTATGGCAATGTCTAATGCGTTGAACCTAGCCGTAGAAAACCTCAACGAACTGCTGGGTGAAATCAATGACTCGTCGCAGGTAGTAGGAACTTCATCGGAGGAAATGGCCGGCAAAGGGCAGGAGATGAGCCGCGTAACGGTTGATGTGGCTTTGGCCATGCAGCAAATGGCTGAAGGCGCTCAAAACCAGGCTTTGAAAACCGACCAAGCCTTCAAGCTGATTGAGGAAATCATGCAGGCCACCAAGGAAACAGCTGGTAAAGCTGATGTGGTGAACAAATCAGCTATTCTGGGTGAGCAAACTTCTCAACTAGGTCTGAAAACGGTAGCTGAGGTGGTAAAGAACATGGAGGAGATATCCAACGCTGCTGCCCAGACGTCCAAAACGATTGAAGTGCTAAGCACACGCAGCCAGGAGATCAGCAAGTCGCTGGGAGTAATTACAGATATTGCCTCACAAACTAACTTGCTGGCTCTGAACGCCGCTATCGAAGCAGCCCGAGCCGGGGAAGCTGGTCGTGGTTTCGCGGTAGTAGCTGAGGAGATTCGTAAGCTGGCGGAAGGTTCGCGCAAATCGGCAAGTGAGATTGCTACGCTTGTAGACGACGTAAGAAAGGATACGAGCTCAGCTGCTACGGCTATCTCAACCATGGAAGGCCGCGTATTGAAGGGTAAAAACGCGACATTTGAAGCAAGTTCGGCCTTTAAAAACATTGCGACGAGCAGCGGCGAAACCCTTCGCACTTCCCGCGACATTCTCACCGCTACCGAAGTACAGAAGATCAGCATCGGTGACGTAGTGAAGTACGTGGAGGAAGTGGTAGCTATTGCGGAGCAAACTGCTTCGGGTACGCAGCAAGTGGCTGGCACAGCTAAGCAATTATCTACGTCCATGCAGGAGTTGACGGCATCCAGCCAGAAGCTGACTGATATTGCGGACGACCTGCAAGTTGGATTGTCGGCCTTCCAGTTGATGGAATATATGGAGCCAGAACCGGAGCCAGAGCCACGTCGTGGCCGCCACCGCTTAAATCAGATGACCCAGTCTCGCACTGGACAAGCGGTTCCGGTTAAACCAACTCCTCCACGGGAACGGCCTGTACGGCGCGCTGACGTTGTCCAACCATCGGCAACAGCTAAACAGCCAGCTAAACCCAATCGGGGGGCAAATTAGCAGAAGCTCCCGCAGTTGAGAAAGCCGCACCGCGGCGTCCGGCTCCGGTAAATGGAAAAGCAGCGGAGCCGCAGCCGTCAAATGGAGCTGAGAAAAAAGCGCCAAAAGCTCGGACCAAGGCAAAAGCCAACTAATTCCTCTCAGGACTATTTTCAGGCTTGCTACTGGTCTTACCAGGCAGTAGCAAGTCTATATTAACCTTGTGCATGGCTGAAATAGAATCGAACAGCGAAAAGAAAGTTGTTAAGCAGCAAGCGCTTATCCAATTAATTGTGTTTCGGTTGGGGCGCGAAGAGTACGCCATTCGCATTGAGCAAGTGAAGGAGGTGACTATTACTCCAGAGATTGCCCGCATGCCCAAAACTCCCTCTTTCGTGAAAGGCATTGCCAACTTGCGTGGCGATATCATTGCTATTATTGATTTGGAAGAGCGATTTCAATTGCGCTCAGCTACGGAGCCGCTGCCAGCCACTACGTACACCCTAGCGATTGAGGCGAAGGATTATACGATTGGACTAGTAGTACGCGAGGTACCGCAGCCGTTGTCGATTCCGGTTTCAATCATTGAGAAAGCGCCCGAGTTTATTCAGGACGCCAACATTCAAGACAAATACATTGAGGGAATTGCCAAGCTGGACGGTCGCATTATTATCGTGCTCGATATGCTAAAGCTCCTCACCCCGACGGAAATAATGCAGCTTCAACCAAAAGCCTAATCTTAGTAAGTGGCCCCCCGTACAAGGGTTAGCATTGTTGTTCTGCTTGTTCTCCGTCTTTTTCTTCTACTGATTCTACTTTTATGAAAAACCGCATTCTCATCGTGGACGACTCCTTTTATATGCGCACGATGCTTAAGAATATGCTTACTGATGCTGGCTACGAGGTGGTAGGAGAGGCCGCAAATGGCCAGCAGGCCCTGGAAATGACCAGTGCCACCAACCCTGACCTGATCACGCTTGACGTTATTCTGCCTGATAATACGGGTCTTGATGTGCTGAAAGGAATTCGCCAGGTAAATCCAACAGTGAAGGTGGTAATGTGTAGCGCTGTGGGACAAGAAATAATTGTGAATGAAGCCCTTGAAAGTGGTGCTTCGGCTTACATCGTGAAGCCTTTCTCCGAGGAGAAGGTGCTTGAAATTGTGGGCAGTGCTTTGCAAAACTCAGAAGAAGCCGACGCATAAGACCAGATTTGCCCCCCACGGCACATTTTCTACTTCTTTTGCTCTGTTTTCTTACGTTGCGCTTCCACTTATTCTGTGCCCTCTTTACCTGTGCCTTTTACTGTTCTGCTTGGTGAACTCCCTGCTTTGGTGCGGCTGGAGCTGACGCGCTTACTGCAAGCCCAGCCAGATTGCCTATTGGTAGGCTCGGCCTGTAGCGCTGACGAGTTGGTAATCTTAGCCCGGAGGTTTCGGCCTGCACTAGTGATTTTGGATGAGCAAGGCCTGCCGGATCTGGAAAGACTGCACCAGCACCACGCCTGCCCGGTGCTCCTTTACGCTACTCATATTCCTTCGAATAGTGTTATGCGCGAGGCTGCTCGGTGGGGCCTTTATAACTACATTACTGCCTTACAAGCAGGAGCAGAGCAGGCTTTTCGTGTGGCTGTCCTCCGGCAAATTCGCGCTGCCCCAGCCGTGCCGCGGATAGCCGCTTTCATCAATCCGCTCCGCCATGTTGTTAGCGCTCAGCCCAAAAGCCTGGTAGTGATTGGCGCTTCTACGGGGGGAACTGCTGCTGTAGAGCGACTTGTACAAGCCTTGCAGCCTGCTTTGCCTTGTACCTTGCTGATTGCCGTGCATTTGCCCGCGCACTTTACTGCTTCATTCGTTAAGCGCTTACAGCGTCTGACGACATTGCCAGTAAAAATTGGCAGCGCAGGTATGCCTTTGGAAGAAGGACAAATTATAATAGCGCCTGGGGGGCAAAATATGGTGCTGAAGCCAGTGCAGCGCGGCCCTTGGCAGGTATGGCAAATTGGGTTCAGCTCAAAGGCGCCCTTATCTTTTGATGACCCATCTATTGATACGCTTATGCGTTCGGCTGCTAAAGTAGCCGGCCCGCAGGTACTGGGTATAGTCTTGACTGGTTTGGGGAATGATGGAACCTTGGGTGCTCAATCTATTCGCGCCCGAGGAGGCCAGGTAATTGCGCAAAGCCAGGATTCCGCCGCTGTATTCAGTATGCCTGGCTCTGTTATTCGGGCAGGACACGCTAACGCCATCCTGCCGCTCGATCAGATTGCGGAAGTCATAAATCGGCGTGGGGCGCTGTTTGCTCCGGCGGCCCATTTCTCTCCACCTCTAGAAACCGTAAACTAATGAAGTCACGGGAGCAGGAGTACCAGGAGATATTTATGTCCGAGGCGCTGGAGTACTATGACGCCATGAGCCGTCATATCAGCGAGCTGGAGAAAAACCCAGAGGATACCCCCGCCTTGAATGAGCTCTTTCGGCTCATGCACAATCTCAAGTCCAACGCGCGAGCTATGGGCTACAACCAAATTGGCGAAGTCTCGCATGAGATGGAGACCATTTTTGGTTTAATCCGAGACAAAGAGAAGTCCTTTGCTGGTACGGTCGTACCAGTGTTGTTTGCCGGCGTCGATAGGCTGGGCGCCATGATTCGGGCCGTTGGTGAAGAGGCAGAAATGCCCCCCACCGAGGACTTACTGGCAAACCTCGAGCGTTTGGTCCAAGGGGAGGAGCCAATCCTGAATGCTGCCGAGTCGGATACTGACGAAGAGGCGGGCCGCAAGCTGGAGTTGTCGGACCTGGTTTATATTCAGATCAAAAAGCTGGACCACCTGCTTAATCTGGTGGGCGAGTTGATTATTGACCGCGACCGGATTATGACGCTGGGCCGGGAAATAGGGCATCCGGCCTTGCAGGCCGCCGCCTCGCATCTGTTTCGTATTACCGACGAGCTACAGTACAGTGTGATGGATGCGCGCCTGGTAAACGTCGGCTCGCTTTTCAATAAGTTTCCCCGCGTAGTTCGCGACGTTGCCGCTTCCGAGCAAAAAGAAGTAGCACTAAGGCTGGAAGGGCAGGACATTCAGATTGACCGAAACATCCTTCAAATTATTACCGATGCGCTGCTGCATTTGGTCCGCAATGCTATTGCCCACGGTATTGAAACGCCGGAAGAGCGCCAGCGAGCCAGTAAACCGGCTGCTGGTCACTTGACACTCTCAGCTCAAACCGAACGCGACGATGTGCTGATTCGGGTGTCCGATGATGGCCGCGGAATTGATGTAGAAAGTGTGCGGCGTAAGGCAGTAGAGCGCGGCTTGGTGAGAGTTGATGCTGCTGCTAACCTCGACGCGAATGCGGTGCGGGCCTTCTTGTTTGAGCCCGGCTTCTCGATGGCAAAAGAAGTAACCGAAATTTCAGGTCGAGGCGTAGGCTTAGATGTGGTGAAGCTGGCTATCGACTCGCTTGGGGGGCAATTACGCGTAGAGTCGGAGCTGGGCCAGGGCACCACGTTTTCCCTGGTGCTGCCCACGTCTATTGCCGTGAAGGGTGCCTTGTTGTTTGAATTGGAGGAACGCAGCTATGCTATTCCACTCATGCACACCGACTCAGTAGTTGCCTTAGAGCCCGAAGAGCTGCATGTAGTAGGAGGGACGCTGCTGGCCCGTATTCAGGAGGAAAATGTGCCGGTCGTGAACCTGCGGACGCTGCTGCATAGTGGCGACGGTCCGCTGCCGGCAGCTTCTCGTGATGAGCTGGTAGGCCATCAGCGCATCATCATTGTGGACTATAATAATCGTAAGCTGGGTTTGATCGTCGATCGTTTTTTGCGTCAGCAAGACATAGTAATCAAACCTGTGAGTAAACCGTTGGATACCATTGACTTATTCGGAGGCGTTACGCTGTTGGGCAGCGGACAAGTGTGCCTTGTGCTCGATGTGCCAGTATTAACTCGACTATTCTTGGCCAAACGACCTTAAATCACGTATTGCAGATTTCGAAACTGCCTATAGTGGCTTTTTCGTACCAACCGACTGACTTGTATGGATTTGCACATGACGGACCTAGAGCGGGACATTATTCGGGAAATACTGAATATTGGCTTGGCTCGCGCCGCCGATTCTTTTGCTTCTATTGCCCAGGAAACTGTGTTATTGGAGGTGCCAAGCCTTGATTTGGTGTCCGGAACCAGTATTCTGGAGCGGGTGAAAGTGTACGAAAAAGACCACGTAGTCATTCAATCCGATATTAAAGGCGAGTTCAATGGCTCGACGCTGATGTTCTTTTCGGGGCAGCATGTGCAGCGGCTCTCACGCGTGTGCTTGCGTTTGGTTAAACCTGAATCGGTCGAAATTGATGAATTGCAGGAGTCGCTATTGCTGGAAATTAGCAACATTATCACGGGTGCCTTGGTAACTCAGTTGGCTAACATTCTGAAAGCTAATATATATGGGGCGCCTCCCATCGCTCCAAAAGGCCACCTCGACCCTTCCTTGATCAAGCTGGTAGCGCAGAATCCGTTATATCAACCCATGGTTTTCTCGGTCATCACGCAGTTCTCAGATAAGAATAACTCAGTTGAGTTACCGTTGATGCTGTTCTTTGATCGCGAAACTTTCGTCAAGATTCTAGATATCATTCGGACTTACGATTTTCTGAACGGCCAGCAAGCCGCGCGTTAATCATTCTGGCACAGAGTAAAGGCTGTCATTTTTGGTAGATATCAACTGTCGCAGATTACGAATCGCGTCTGGTTGAACCACCCGAAATGACAGCTTTTTCGTTATTGAATAGCGCATCTTAGATGCCTGATTTAGAATCATTAACACTGCTTTTTTGTAGCGTCGAACCGGCGCTTCACTTACCTGTTTTCCTTTTCTACTTCGTTTGCCATGTCGAATTCTCATTCCTCCAACCTTGAAAAGAAGCTCGCCTCTTTCGATCCTAACGCTTTGGGTGACAGCGCGGGGGGCATTTTTGGCTTGCCCTTTACCGTCGAGGAGGCGCAGGTAGTTGTTGTGCCGGTGCCTTGGGAGGTTACGGTTTCTTATCGGGCTGGCACGGCCTTAGGCCCAGCCGCTATTCGCGAGGCCTCCCTGCAAGTTGACCTTTACGATCCGGATATTGCGGATGCCTGGCGCTTAGGTTTGGCCATGGAAGCGGAAGATGAAAGCTGGGCCGCTGAGAGCCGCGAGCTGCGCGAGCAGACTTCCGGCTATATCAGCTGGCTCGAAGCGGGTCAGCCCGCCGAAGAAGCCCCCCAGCACGCCACCGCCACCGGCCAGGCTACCGTTCGCGGGAAAGCACTGCTGAACTGGCTTAAGCAGAAAGCGGGTGCTTACCTTGATGCGGGTAAGGCCGTAGCGGTAATAGGCGGTGACCATAGCACGCCCTTGGGCTACATTCACGCCTTGGCCGATCGCCACGAGGAGTTCGGTATTCTGCAGATTGATGCTCATTGCGACCTGCGCCCGGCCTACGAAGGCTTCGAGTACTCGCATGCTTCCATTATGTATAATGCGCTGCAGTTGCCGCAGGTAAAAAAGCTGGTGCAGGTAGGTATTCGTGACTTTTGTCAGCAGGAAGCAGAATTGGCTGAGCGCAGCAATGGTCGCATTATCATGTTTCCGGAGCGCTTTCTGCGGGAAGAACTGTTTGCCGGCAAATCGTGGCGGAAGGAGTGCAAGAAAATAATCGCTCAGCTACCGCAGAAGGTGTATCTCAGCTTCGATATCGACGGCCTCGACCCCAAACTTTGCCCCGGCACCGGTACTCCCGTGCCCGGTGGTCTGGAGTTTGAAGAAGCGCTCTATCTGATTCGAATGGTCGTGCGCTCAGGGCGTGAAATCATCGGCTGCGATTTGAACGAAGTAGCGCCCGGCGATACCGACTGGAATGGTATCGTGGGTGCCCGCCTGCTGTATCAGCTCTGCAACTGGATGGCCGTGTCGCAGGGGCGTATTGCCGCCCGCGACATGAAGAAAGTGGAAGACGAGGACTAGCGGCTCAACGCTACCCGCTTTTTTGCGTACCGTAATCCGACTCCCGACTGGGGGTCGGATTTTCTTTGTTCATTCATCCTTCTGCCTCTATGGGATTTTTACTCAAATTCATTCTCACAGCCATCATCACCTACGCCTTGGCCTACTTTCTGCCCGGTGCCCACCTCGATGGCTTTGGTGATGCCCTGTTGCTGGTACTGGTGTTGGCTGTGCTCAATGCGGTGTTGAAGCCTATTCTCAAGATTCTGGGCTTTCCTATTACAGTCCTCACACTAGGCTTGTTTCTGCTGGTCATCAATGCCGCGATTGTGCTTCTGGCCGATTGGGTGCTACCCGGCTTCAAGCTTGACGGCTTCCTTGCTGCGCTGCTTTTCAGCATCGTACTATCATTGGTAACAAGCGTTATTGATATGATCATCGACTAACCTTTCAGCTCATAAAAAAGCCCCCCAGAACTATTCTGGGGGGCTTTTTTATGAGCTGAAAGGTTTCTGTGTTACAGACGCTTAATCTGAGCACCCAGCGCATTCAGGCGTTTATCAATGAACTGATATCCCCGATCAATCTGCTCCACGTTTTCAATCACGCTGCGTCCGTCGGCGGAGAGGGCCGCGATGAGCAGCGCCACTCCGGCCCGAATGTCGGGCGACGTCATGGTGATACCATGCAGGCGGGTGCGCTGATCGAGGCCAATAACAGTGGCCCGGTGCGGGTCACAGAGAATGATCTGCGCACCCATATCAATGAGCTTATCCACGAAGAACAAGCGCGACTCAAACATCTTCTGGTGAATGAGAACGGTGCCTTTTGCCTGCGTAGCTACCACGAGGATAATGCTGAGCAGATCGGGGGTGAGGCCCGGCCACGTATGATCCGATACCGTCAGGATACTGCCATCAAGGTAAGTAGCAATCTGATAGTGATCTTGGGCAGGAATGAAAATGTCATCGCCCCGAAACTCCAGTTGAATACCCATCTTGCGGAAAGTATCCGGAATGAGACCCAACTCCTGAATTTGCGCGTCCTTAATGGTGATTTCGGAGCCAGTCATGGCCGCCAGACCAATAAAAGAGCCGATTTCAATCATGTCTGGTAGCATGCGGTGCTCGGTGCCGCCGAGGACTTCCACGCCTTCAATGGTGAGCAGGTTGGAGCCAATACCGTTGATTTTGGCCCCCATACGCACCAGCATTTTACATAGTTGCTGCAAATAAGGCTCGCAAGCTGCATTATAAATAGTGGTGATACCATCGGCCAGAACTGCGGCCATCACAATATTGGCTGTGCCCGTCACGGAAGCTTCGTCGAGGAGCATGTAGGTGCCTTGCAGCTTACCCTCCGTACGAATGCGGTAAAAGTCGTTGCCTTCCAAGGTTAGTTTGCCCCCCAGCTTCTGCAAACCCAAAAAGTGGGTATCCAGCGGCCGACGGCCAATTTTGTCACCGCCTGGTCTTGGCAATTGGCACTGGCCAAAGCGCGCCAGCATAGGTCCCAGAATCATAACGGAGCCTCGTAAGGCGCGGCCCTGGGCTACAAATTGCTCTGAGTCGAGATAGTCTAAGTTTACGCTGTCAGCTTGAAAAACATACGTGTCGTTGGCGAGCTTGCCCACCTTTACGCCCATATCGCGTAGCAGCTCGATGAGCTTATTTACATCGCGGATATCGGGAATGTTGCTAATCGTAACTGGCTCACTGGTGAGTAGTACGGCGCACAAAATCTGGAGTGCTTCGTTTTTAGCCCCTTGGGGTATAATCTCGCCTTTAAGCGGGTGTCCGCCAATTACTTCAAAAGAGGCCATCAAAGAAGGAGTTAGAAGTTAGGAGCCAGGGATTAGGAGTGCTGGAGCTAGAATGGTTATTTCCCGGATTCTGGCTCCTTACTCCTAGTTCCTGGCTCCCACAAAAATTACTGAGGAGGTTGCTGAGGTTCCTGGCGCTTTTTGCCACCGCGTCGCTGCTTGTCGCGCCGATTTCCGCCGGCACCCGTGCGTCGTGGGTCGCGGTCGGAGCGGTCGTTACGGGGCTGGGGTACGATGAAGGGTGCGGGCCGGCCATTGGTAGCAAACTCGAACAGATTCTGAGCATCTACTTGTGCTGGGTCAAGCTCCAATTTGCCCCCCGAAAGCTCTTTTAGGTGCTTAAGGATAGTAACATCCTTCGCATTCTCTTTGCTATACGAGCGGTACAGGAACTTCATGGTCCGGCCGATGGCGATGGTCGCCTGCTCACGCTCCGCTGCGTCTTCCAGCGTCAAGGCTTTGGCAATCATATCCTCTACGCTGCGGCCATAAGCTTTAATCTTCGGCGACTTGCTGGGGTAGGGCACCCGCTTCGGCTGCTGGTGCAGCTGGGCAAGGCTGACGAGCGGAAACGGGCTGTCCACGTCCAGGTCCTCATCGGCCATTTCGTAGAGATGATTCCATACTTTCTGCTGAGCATCGGGCTGGTCGCGCAAACCGGCATTCAGGCGAAAGATCAACTGCACTATCTGGGTAGCCCGGCGCGTACGCTCAGCCTTGTCTTCGATAGTACGCAGGGTTTGCACCAGTTGAAAGGTGCTCTGGCCATATTCGCGCTGGAGCAACTCGTGCTTATGAGGGGAGGGGAGAGACATGGGAAAAATTAAAAACAACAATATTCAGCGCCTCTGGAACGCTGGGGTGTCACTGAGTGAAGCCAATTAGCTCAGCACCCGCAATTTGGCAAAACTCAGCAATAACGTCTTCTCGCCGACCTCCTCAAACTGAATAATTGCCTTGGTGGAGCCAGCCTGGGTTTCGAGCTTGCTCACCGTGCCGAAGCCAAATTTGGGGTGTTCTACCCGCTGCCCGGTAGCCAGATTGGAAGTATCGGAAGGTTGAAAATCGGCCGAAGGCTTGTAGCTGGTTGCTACCGTCTTACGCGGAGCGGGCGGAATTAGGTTACTGCGTCGCTCCAATACGTGCCCGAATGGCGACTCGCCACTCCCCGGACCAGCCGAGAACTTGAAATCTACGAATTGCGGATCAATTTCGTCTAGAAAGCGGCTTTTCTCGCAGCTTCGCAGGTTACCCCATTGGTAGCGGGAAGTAGCGTAGCTAAGAGTAAGCTTCTTCTCAGCCCGCGTAATTGCGACGTAGAAAAGTCGCCGTTCCTCTTCCAAATCGGCCCGCGACGTAATCATCATCTGGGACGGAAACAGGTTTTCCTCCAACCCCACAATGTATACATTACGAAACTCCAAGCCTTTGGCTGAGTGAATAGTCATCAGGGTAACGGCCTCGCCATCCTGCTGCGCGTCTTTCGTGTCGGCGTCGGTGACGAGAGCAATATCCTGTAAAAAAGAAGCCAGCGACTTATCATCACGCTCCGGGTCCTCGGTGTACGCCTTGATACCATTCAGCAATTCCTGAATGTTATCGTAGCGCGAGAGGCCTTCAATGCTCTTATCAGCATAAAGCTCCTCAATCATACCCGAGTTTTTGGCAATAAACTTCGCTGCTTCAAACGCATCTTCTTTGCCCGCTATTACAGCGTAGCTTTTAATCTGCTCCGCAAACTGCGTTATAGCTCCCGAAAGCCGTGGTCCCAGAAAGGAAGCCGCATTGGCGACTACCTCCCACAGGGCGTGGTTCGTTTCCTCGGCCGTATTGATGAGCTTACTCACCGTCGTGTCGCCAATGCCGCGCTTCGGGTAGTTGATAACGCGGCGTAGCGCCTGCTCATCATTCGGGTTTACCGTCAGGCGCAGGTATGCTACTAAGTCCTTAATTTCTTTCCGCTGGTAGAAAGAAAGGCCCCCCACAATCTTGTACTTGATATTGAGCTTGCGCAGGGCTTCTTCCATGGCCCGGCTTTGGGCGTTGGTGCGGTAGAGAATAGCAAAATGGTCGTAGGACAAGTGCATATTCATCTTGTCCTCGAAGATGGAATTGGCAATCAGCTTGCCTTCCTCGTTATCCGAGGCCGCCTTGAGTACTTCGATGAGTGTGCCTTCCTCGTTCTCCGAGAAAACGTCTTTGCGAAGCTGCGCTTTATTATTCTTAATAACAGAGTTAGCGGCCTTCACGATATTCTTGGTGGAGCGGTAGTTCTGCTCCAACTTGAATACTTCCAGCTCCGGGTAGTCTTTCTCGAAGTTGAGAATATTGGTAATATCTGCCCCCCGGAAGGCGTAGATGCTTTGCGCGTCGTCGCCAACCACGCAAATATTACGCTCTTTGGCTGCCAGCTTGCGCGTAATGAGGTACTGCGAATAGTTGGTGTCCTGATACTCGTCCACCATCACATACTTAAAGATGTTCTGGTACTTGTTCAGCGCCTCCGGGTGGTCCTTGAACAGCACATTGGTATTGAACAGCAAATCGTCGAAGTCCATGGCGCCAGCCTTGAAGCATCGCGACTGGTACTGCTGATAAATCACGCCAATCTTAGGCCGCAAAGCCGCTTCGTCGTCCTGCTTGATGACCGGGTCGCTCAGGTACTGCTGCACCGAAATCAGCTTGTTCTTGGCCGACGAGATGCGCCCCAGCACCATACTGGGCTTATACAACTTATCGTCGAGGTCCAACTCTTTTACAATCTGCGATACCAGCGTCTTCGAGTCCTGGGTGTCGTAAATAGTGAAGTGGCGCGGGAAACCGATTTTATCGGCTTCGGAGCGCAGGATGCGGGCAAAAATGCTGTGAAAGGTGCCCATCCACACATTCTTAGCTTCGGGGCCCACTACCTTTTCAATGCGGGCGCGCATTTCCTTGGCCGCCTTATTGGTAAAAGTCAGGGCCAGGATGTTGAACGGCTCCACGCCTTTTTCGAGCAAATGGGCGATGCGATACGTTAACACACGCGTTTTGCCGGAACCAGCACCGGCTATAATCATGCAGGGGCCTTCCGTTTGCAGCACGGCAGCGGCCTGCGATGGATTCAATAAGGTATTGTAATCTAATGCCATTCTTTCAAGTAAACCGGCTCGTTGGCGAAGGAACAAAGGTAAGGTTTTGCCCCCAGGAAACCAGGAAGCCTACGTTTGGGGTTATCTTTGTCAATTCCTTTCTTCCGGGACTTTGCACGTTCGTTGGCCTGCCGCCTTTTACCATTGCGCAGCGCTTAAAAAAGCCCCCGCAAGATTCTGCGCACCAATCCCATGATAATTATACAGAACACCGTCATCTCCGATGACGTTCGCGACAATTTTTTTGTTTGCAATCTCGAAGCCTGCAAAGGTGCGTGCTGCGTGGAAGGTGACCTCGGTGCTCCTTTAGAAGAAGCTGAATTAGCAATTCTTGAGTCTGAATACGCCAACATTAAGCCTTTTCTTACCGAAGCTGGCCAGCAGGCAATTGAGCAACAAGGCCTTTACATCAAGGATTGGGAAGGTGATTTTAGCACAACCACCATCGATGACCGGGAATGCGCTTATGCTCTATATGATGAGCGTGGCATTCTGAAGTGCGGCATTGAGCAGGCCTATTTGGCCGGTGCCACCAGCTTCAAGAAGCCTATTAGCTGCCACTTATATCCCATTCGCATCAGCAAGTATGAGGATTTTGAGGCCCTAAACTACGATCGGTGGGGCATATGTAATCCTGCTTGCTCCTTCGGCGCCGATCTAGGTGTACGAGTTTATCAGTTTCTTAAAGAACCCTTAATTCGTAAGTATGGCGAGGAATGGTACGATGAGCTGGTGCAGGAAATAGAACACCCTGCTTCATAACCAACAAAAAGCCCCCTTATAGCAAGGGGGCTTTTTGTTAACATGCGGATTAACCAATTAGGTTAAACGGTTGAAAAGTCGAACGTATCCAGAAATGCAGTCGTAAAGTTGCCATCCTTGAAGCTTTGATTATCCATCAATGCCAAGTGAAATGGAATGGTAGTTTTCACACCTTCCACTACAAACTCGCTCAAGGCGCGCTTCATTTTCACGATGCACTCTTCGCGAGTCTGCGCTGTAGTAATAAGCTTGGCAATCATCGAGTCATAGTTGGGTGGAATGGTGTAGCCCGCGTACACGTGAGTGTCCACCCGCACGCCGTGACCGCCGGGAATGTGCAGGGTCGTGATTTTGCCGGGCGCGGGGCGAAAGTTATTGCGTGGATCCTCGGCGTTGATGCGGCATTCCATGGCGTGCATTTTGGGTTCGTAGTTATTACCCGAAATAGGCACGCCCGCTGCCACTTTAATCTGCTCTTTGATCAGATCATAGTTGATAATTTCCTCCGTTACAGGGTGCTCCACCTGAATGCGGGTGTTCATCTCCATAAAGTAGAAATCCCGGTTTTTGTCCACCAAAAATTCGATGGTGCCTACGCCCTCGTAGCCAATGGATTTGGCCCCCGCTACGGCGGCGCGGCCCATTTTCTCGCGTAGCTCCTCAGTCATGAAAGGCGAAGGCGCTTCTTCCACCAGCTTCTGGTGCCGGCGCTGAATGCTGCAATCGCGCTCAGAAAGGTGAGCAGCGCGCCCAAACTGGTCCCCAACTATCTGAATCTCGATATGGCGCGGCTCTTCCACAAACTTCTCGAGGTAGATGCCATCGTTGCCGAAAGCCGCTTTAGCCTCGGTACGGGCATCGTGCCAGCCTTTCTCCAACTCCTCATCGGTACGCGCTACGCGCATGCCGCGGCCACCGCCGCCAGCCGTAGCCTTCAGAATAATTGGGTACTTGATCTTATGCGCGATTTTCAGCGCATCCTGTAAAGAATCCAGCAAGCCTTCCGAACCAGGAATAGTGGGTACTCCGGCTTTTTTCATGGTTGCTTTGGCCGAAGCCTTGTCGCCCATGCTATTGATCATTTCGGGCGAAGCGCCAATGAATTTGATGCCGTTTTCCTGGCAGATACGCGAGAACTCTGCGTTTTCCGACAGAAAGCCATAGCCTGGGTGAATAGCGTCGGCATTGGTGATTTCAGCCGCTGCAATCAGTGATGGAATGTTCAGGTACGATTGGGCGCTGGGAGGAGGGCCAATACATACAGCCTCGTCAGCGAAGCGTACGTGCAGACTTTCCTTATCGGCCGTAGAATAGACGGCTACCGTTTTGATACCCATTTCCTTGCACGTGCGAATAATGCGCAATGCAATTTCACCCCGGTTAGCAATCAGTATTTTTTTAAACATGATGAATAAGGTCTGGGAGCAAATAATCTGGGAGCTTGATCGAAAAAGAAAGGTCTTGGTAACTTAGGATAATAGTGCGGGTCCTTCGACGCGCCCAAAACCTAAGCTATCAAGACCTCAAGGCCCAAAAACTACATTGGCTCAATCAAGAACAGGGGCTGATCGTATTCTACGGGAGAGGAGTTCTCTACCAATGCCTTCACAACACGACCTGAAGCCTCGGCTTCAATCTCATTGAACAGCTTCATAGCTTCGATGATGCAAATGACCTGACCCTTTTCGACCAAATCACCGACGTTCACGAAAGCGGGCGAATCAGGACCGTTAGAGCGGTAGAAAGTACCAATCATAGGAGCCTTCAAGGCCTGATAATTGGCCTCAGAGGTCTCGCTAGCGGTGGCAGCAGGTGTAGAGACGGCAGCTACTGGCGCAGGTACAGGAGGCGCTACCGGTGCTGGAGCCTGAGGCGTCGCCACCGGGGTGGGTGCAGCCATTGACGTGCTGATCACCGGCTTATAGCTGGGGTCGCGCTGCACGGAGATCTTAAATTCCTCCGTCTCAATGTTGACTTTATTCAAACCCGATTTGGCGATGAAATCGAGCAATTCCTGTAGTTCTTTGGCTTTCATAGCAGGCTGCTTCTGCGGCGACTTATTTAACTCTTTCGACATAGGAGTAGTCGCGGGTGTCCACGCGAATTTTTTCGTCTTGGTTGATAAACAAGGGTACCTGAATACGGGCGCCAGTTTCCACCGTTGCAGGCTTGAGTGTGTTAGTGGCAGTATCGCCACGCAAGCCAGGCTCGGTATAGGTTACCACCAGTTCCACGGTAGTTGGTAATTCAGCTGTGAGCGGCTGCTCCGTCTCGGCGTGGAAAAGAATAGTGACTTCCTGCCCATCCTTTAGCAAATCAGCAAAAGGCACCATTGCTTCGGGCAGCGTTACCTGTTCAAAATCTTCCTTGTTCATGAAGTTGAAGCCGTACTCATCCTTGTATAGGAACTGGTGAGGACGCTGCTCCACCCGAGCTGTTTCCACCTTTACGCCAGCGTTAAAGGTATTATCAATCACGCGGCCAGTTTTGATGTTGCGCATCTTGGTACGCACAAAAGCGGGGCCCTTACCAGGCTTCACATGTTGAAACTCAGTGATAACGTGCAACTCGTTGTTGTAATTCAGGACGAGGCCGTTACGGAAGTCTGCGGTGGTGGCCATTTTTTAGGTGCCGTTGTTTGATGTTAAATACTGAAAGCGAGTTGCTGGATTAGCTGCTATAATGCCGTAGCCAGAGTTTACTTAATCGTTAATATACTAAGCTCAGTATTTTTGAAAGTGCAAGTATAGAGGTTTTCCGCGTGCAGTTAGCTAATCAGGCTATTTGCTGGCTGGGTTTGGCATCGTACGCCCATTTGAGAAATAATGCCCCCAGGTGAATCCTCCGCCAAATGCGGCAATAATGAGGTTGTCGCCTTTGCGTAATTGACTCTCATAATCGGCCAGGCAAAGCGGAATTGTACCGTTCGTGGTGTTGCCGTAACGATGAATATTGAGCATTACCTTCTCGGGACCCACCCCCATCCGATGGGCGGTAGCATCAATTATGCGCTTGTTGGCTTGGTGCGGCACCAGCCAAGCTACATCATTGGCGGTGAGCTGATTGCGCTCCATAACCTGAGCGGCTACATCAGCCATATTTTTAACCGCAAATTTGAAAACTGTCGCGCCTTCCTGGTATACAAAGTGCTCCCGGCCCGCAATGGTCTCTGCGGAAGGGGGACGGCGGCTGCCACCTGCCTTTTGATGCAGAAATGGCTCGCCATTGCCATCAGAGCAAAGTTTTTGATCGAGCAAGCCTAATCCGTCGGTGGTGGGCTCTAAAAGAACTGCACCGGCGCCATCGCCGAAGATAATGCAGGTGGAACGGTCGGTATAGTCAATGATACTCGACATCTTGTCGGCGCCCACTACTACTACTTTTTTATAAGTGCCGGTTTGAATAAACTGGGCACCCGTAGCTAAAGCATACATAAAGCCCGAGCAGGCGGCCTGCATATCGTAGCTGAACGCTTTTTTGGCCCCTACAGCCGCCGAAATAATATTAGCGGTAGCAGGGAAGACCAGATCGGGAGTAGTGGTAGCGCAAATAATCAGATCAATATCCTCGGCGCGAGTGCCCGTCTTTGCCAATAGCTGCTCGACGGCCTTTACTCCCATAACGGAGGTTCCCTGCCCTTCACCCTTCAGAATATGCCGCTCCTGTATGC
This sequence comes from Hymenobacter sp. R533113, assembly GCF_056835965.1. NCBI lineage: Bacteria > Pseudomonadati > Bacteroidota > Cytophagia > Cytophagales > Hymenobacteraceae > Hymenobacter > Hymenobacter sp. R533113. The sequence continues at coordinate 51,632 of NZ_JAKWBD010000016.1, read as the reverse complement.
CTGTGCGACTCACGATCCACTCCTCGGTAGTATCCACCAGGGTTACAAGTTCCTTGTTGGTGAGTACGTAGTCGGGCACATAGGCACCCACTCCGGTAATAGCGGCAGTTATTTTCATCGAGAAAGACGAACGAAGGCGGCAAAAAAAGTCCGGCCAGAGCCGGACTTAGTCACTAGGACTTAAAGGTGCTCTTTATTTGATCTGAAATACCCGACTCGGCCATTTTATACCCTTGTAAGAGCATATTACAGATGGCCAGCGGCGTACTTACTCCGTGCCCGATGATGGCATTATCATTTATGCCCAGGATAGGACTGCCACCGAAAGCCTCATAATTGAAGTTGTCGAAGAAGGGGTCGTGCATCTTCTTCTCATTTAGAATCTCATAAATGGATTCTGCCATCTTCAAAATTACGTTGCCCGTGTAACCATCGCAGATAATTACATCGGCTTTAGAGTTGAAAAGGTCACGCCCCTCAATATTGCCGATAAACTGCACATGCGGATTTACCTTCAATAACTGATAAGCGGCTTGCGTCAAGGTTGTGCCTTTACCCTCTTCCTCGCCTAAGTTCATTAAACCCACTTTAGGGGTTTCAATACCTAACACGTAGTGTGCATAGAGTGAACCCAGTTCGCCGAATTGCTCCAGCATTTCTGGTTTGCACTCCGCATTGGCTCCCACATCCAGCAAAACGCCTTGCCCGCCTGACAGCTTCGGAACGAAGTTGGCAATAGCGGGTCGCAATACGCCGGGCACAGCTTTTACGCTGAACATGGCGCCTACGAGCATAGCACCTGTGCTGCCAGCTGAGCAGAATGCATCTAACTCACCAGCATGCAGCATCCGATAACCCACGGCAATACTGGAATCCTGCTTCTGCTGGTAGGCTTTGGCGGGATGCTCACCCATCGCAATTACTTGCGAGGCCGGGATAAACAGGAGGTCGGCAGCGGCGGCACCATGCTGTTGGAGCAAAGGGCGCACGGCCTCGTCCTGGCCGATGAGCACAATCTGAGCCGCACCGTTTAGCTGTTGGGCAGCCATTACGGCACCATCGACGGCAGCCTGGGGGGCAAAATCGCCCCCCATTGCGTCCAGGGCTATCTTCATGTACAGGAAATCAAGGGGAGTACGGAGTCGAAAAGGCAGGCTGGTAGACGGATGCTACCAGCAAAGCGAGGTTATTCTTCGTCCTCGGTAGGTGCAGCGGCTGCGGCAACAGGAGCGAAGTCCTTTACTGCTACTTTACCGTGCAAATACAAGTCGCCATCTACTACGTACGCTTTGTGGCGCAAGTGCGTCTCGCCAGTGGTCTGGCAAATAGAAATAGCCTTGGGGGTGAGCTTGTCGTGGGTGCGACGCTTATCGCGGCGGGCTTTGGAGGTTCGGCGCTTAGGATGTGCCATGGGAAATTATGAAAGTTGAATGTGAATTTAAAAGGGAAAAAGTCAAATAGACAGCTTGAGCTTAATTCAGATTCCGCAGCGCATCCCAACGGGGGTCGGAGGTGTCTTCGTCCTCATCGTCGGCCTGACGGGTCGTGAAAATGAGCTTGGCGTTAGCGTCAGGATTATCGTCGGGCTCGTTCTGAAAACGTGGATGCAGCTTCTTCATCGGAATAGCTAATCCAATGTAATCAAACAAGTGCTGAGCAATGGGCAGGGTTTGGGTATCGGGCGTGATTTGCAGCACGTCGTCGTCCAGCTCCAGGTACTGGTCCCCAAAGCGTACGCGCAATTGATGACGTACATCAATGGGTTGGTCAAAATCTTCCAGGCTCCGGTCGCAGATAAGGCGCACGGTGCCCTTTATGTGAAAGTCGAGCGTCAACAGCAAATCCGTTTTGGTCAGCTCCACATCAGCGTGAAGCTGGCCATCCTGAATCAGCTGTTGATCAAACTGCTCGAAAAACGCTCTGCCCAGCTCAAACGCAAAATGGTGCGTTTTATGGGCTAGTTTAGCAATAGCTAAGTCGTATTGCGAGTCCTTCTTCACGGTTGAGATTTATAGCAGGGGGCAAAAGTAGTAAGATTTCGCCGTTTTTTAAAGCTGGGGGCAGTGTTGGGGAGAAGACTAAGCGTTTTTCAGAATGAAATCGGACGGGATGCCGAGCCGCTCGTAAAGACGTTTGGCCAGATCGAGCGTGACACGGCGCTTGCCGCTTAAAATCTGGGAGAGGCGGCCGGCGGGTACTTCCAGCAGCTGCGCTAAGTCTTTCTGCTTGAGCCGCATCTGCTGGCGCTTCAGCTCAATCATCTCAGCCAGTGAAGTCGGTAGATTCGGGATAGGAAGTAGCCCTAGCTTGCCTTCGTACGTGTCGATGCTTATGATCAACTCCCGAAACTCGGCTTCCAGCGCGGCGTTGCCTTCTACACCGGCGGTTGCCAGCGCGTCGAGGCGACGCAGGGCAATGCGGTAGTCGGTGGGAGTTTGAAGCGCCATGAACTGAGATAAAAGCAAAACGGAACCGAACCGGTTCCGCTTATTTCTTCGGCAAACTTACGGCTGAATTCTAAAAGAACAAATTATATTTCGTTTATAGAAAGAAAGTTTCGGTTTGGCGTTAGCTAAGCTGACCTGCTATTAGCTGGGCCAGCGTTATTTGGGTGGTCATTATACTAAGCTAAAAAAGCCCCCCAGATCAATGTTGGGGGGCTTTTTTAGCTTAGCCGCTAACGTCGTTTCTCCGCTATCAATCCTTGCCGCTGACGCACCAAGTCGCAGGCCAGATAAAGCGCTTCCCGGAATGACGTTTCGTCCGCTTTGAATGTACCGGCTAGTCCGTAAGCCGTGCCGTGGTCGGGGGAGGTGCGCACGATAGGTAAGCCAGCCGTAAAGTTGACGCCCCGCTCAAAAGCCAGCGTTTTGAATGGGATCAGGCCTTGATCGTGATATAAAGCCAGCGTCGCGTCGAACTGATGGTATTGGCGCGTTCCGAAGTAGCCATCGGCAGGGAAAGGACCATAAACCAAGTGCCCTTCTTCCAGGAATTGCTGAATAACCGGCGTCATGATATCAGCTTCTTCAGTGCCCAGCAAGCCTTTTTCCCCAGCATGGGGATTCAGGCCCAGCACAGCCACGCGGGGCTTCTGAATCCCAAAATCCTGACGTAGGGAGGTGAGCAGAAGGCGCAGTTTTTTAGTTAGAAGGTCCTTCGTAACCTTAGTCGGAACATCCTTTAGTGGAATGTGACCTGTGACGGTGGCCACGCGCAGATCTTCGCTTACCAGAAACATCAGGCTCTCGGGAGCCCCGAAAAAGCTGGTCAGGAACTCCGTGTGGCCGGGGTAGCGGAAATCGTCGGCCTGGGTATTCTCTTTACTAATGGGCGCCGTGACAATGCCGTCCAGCAAACCTTCCTTTAGGTCGCGGCAAGCAGCCAACAACGATTGGCGAGCGGCCGCGCCACTGGCCGCGCTGGGCTGACCGGGCGTAAGCACAAAGTCTTCGTCCCAGCACGTAACCGCATTGGGTTTGCCAAGGGCAATGTCGGCGGCGGCCCGCACCTGGCGGAACGTGAGCGGCTCAGTGCGCTCTTCCGTGGGAAAATCGTCGAAGAGAACCGTGGCGGTGCCATAGACTACCGGAGTGCAGTATTTAAGCAGGCGTACGTCGCGCAGCGTCTTATAAATGATTTCGGGTCCAATACCGGCGAGGTCGCCGACAGAAATGCCGAGGCGTGGCAATTGGGACATGGGATGGAGCTAGCGGATTGAGAGAATTGAAGTCCCCATCTAATAGGAGATAAGGAAAATGTGAGGCGCGTTAATATGTGTTTTTCAAAAACTCATATAACAGCCGCACGCTGGTACCGGTGCCCCCTTTGCCACGGTAGCTATCGGGGGCGGTGAGGAAAGCGGGGCCGGCAATGTCCAGGTGAATCCAGGGAGTGCCTTCAATAAAGCGCTCAAGAAATTTGCCTGCTGATATGGCACCCGCTTCGGCTTTGCCCAGGTTGTTGATGTCAGCAATATCGGACTTGATATGCTCCGCATACTCCTCCCACAGCGGCAGCTCCACGATGCGCTCGTGCGTGCGGTGGCCGGCTTTTTTAAGCTCAAGCATACGCTCATCGCCAGCGGTGCCCATTGCCACAAGGCCTTCTTTGCCGACGGCGCGGGCAGCGGAGCCGGTAAGGGTGGCAATGTCGAAGACCAGCTCTGGATCGTATTTACGGGCGAAGCTGAGGGCATCGGCTAAAAGTAGACGGCCTTCGGCGTCGGTATTGAGAACTTCGACCGTGAGGCCGCTGTGCATCTCAAGTACGTCGCCGGGCACGAAGGCCAGGCCGCCGGGGCGGTTGTCAGTGGCGGGCACCAGGCCGATTACGTGCAGTGGTATTTTGTTTTTGGCCAGCGCATACAGTACGCCCGTTACGGCCGCGCCGCCCGCCATGTCGCACTTCATCATGTCCATGGAGTTGGGCGTCGGCTTCAGGCTCAGGCCACCCGTATCGAACACCACGCCCTTGCCCACCAGCACGTAGGGCTTCTCGTTTTTGGCGCCCTCCGGCTTATACTCCATGATGGTAAAGGTCGGTGGCTCGGGGCTGCCCAGGTTCACGGCAATAAGGCCGCCCATGCGTAGGGCTTCGATGCGGGCAAGGTCCAGAATATCGGTATGGAAACCTGCTTCTTCACCCGCCGCTGCCATTCGCTCCGCAAACTGGACGGCGTTGAGGCGGTTGAGCGGCTCATTGATAAGGTCGCGGGCGAGGCACACGCCTTGGAGTATGCCTTCCAGTTCCTGCACCGTTTCGGCCTGAAGGGTAGCGCCGACGAGCGTTACTTTCGTCAGGGGGGCATTTTGACGCGATTTCTCGTCGGTTTTATATCCCGCAAACTGATAAGCCGTCAGGTAGATGCCTTCGGCCAGCGGTAGGGCGCCGGTGCCATCAGTCGTCAGATCCTGAATGAAAAGCTCGGCTACTTTATCCGCTTTAAGGGCAGCGTGCAGTTTATGACCAGCCTTGCGCAAGTCCTCCGCGACCAGCTCAGGTGTGGCTTTGGTGGCCGCTACAACAAAGTAGTGATGATGCGAAAAGTGATTGACGGTGACGAGCTTGTTATCAGCTGCCAGCTGCTCATTTACGTAATTTCGTGCTGATTCGGGGAGGTCGGTGAGAGCCTTGGGGGGCAATTCACGGGCACCGGCGGGCAGCACAAAAACAATGTCGGTGCCAGCGGGCACCGTGGAAGCGTACGTGAGTTGGAGAGCCATAAACAGCAGAGGAACGGAGGTAAAAGGCAGAAGCCCACCGACAGGCGTATCTTTGGGCGCCGCAAGGTAGGCGTCTTTTGAGAGAAGTGAGAATTGAGACCTGAGAAGTTAGACTTTACGTTCTAATTGCTTTCTCTCTAAAAAATAGTCTCACTTCTCAGGTCTCAATTCTCACTTCCAGCATTTGTCAGTTGAATCAAGTTCGTCCCAAAAAACACCTCGGTCAACACTTTCTGGCTGACCCCAATATTGCCCGCAATATCGTGGACGCCTTGCGTCTGCCCGATGGGGTGGCTCATGTGCTTGAAATTGGCCCTGGCATGGGCGTACTCACGGGTAATCTATTGCAGAATCCTGCTTACCAGACGAGTGTGGTGGAAATTGACCGCGAGTCGGTAGCCTACTTGGAGCGTAACTTTCCCTCGCTTGGGGGGCGAATTATCTCCGCCGACTTCCTGCGGCAGGATCTGAGCCAGTTGTTTCCGGGTAAGCCGCTGAGCATCATTGGTAATTTTCCTTATAACATCTCCACCCAGATTTACTTTCAGGTGCTGGCCCACCGCCAGCAGGTGCGCGAGGTAGTGGGCATGTTGCAAAAGGAAGTGGCTGAGCGCATTGCCGAGCCGCCGGGCTCCAAGGCGTACGGGATTCTGAGTGTGCTGGTGCAGGCGTACTACACCGTCGAAATGCTGTTCGCGGTGCCGCCCCACGTATTTGTGCCGCCGCCCAAAGTGCAGTCGGCCGTCATCCGGCTTACCCGCAACAGCACAGAGCATCTGGATTGCGACGAAAAGCTATTTTTCCGGGTGGTGAAGCAGGCCTTTCAGACCCGTCGCAAAACCTTGCGCAACGCGTTGAAGCCGTTCGGTTTGCCCCCCGAGGTTACTGCTGATCCTATTTTCGATAAGCGCGCTGAGCAGTTGGGCGTGGCCGAGTTTGTGGGCCTGACCAGATTAATTAATGAAGAATCAGGAATGAAAAATGAAGAGTTGGATGACGTTGAATAATTCTTCATTCCTGATTCTTAATTAAATCCCCCATGTCTCTTTGTCTCGTCGTCGACGATCTGCATTCTTCCTGGCAAAGCCTGTTTCAGGATGTCAACCTTACCACCCACTACCGCCCCGACCTGACGGCTGCTGAAGTGCCCGCGGCGTTGGCGGCGCATGCCTATGAAGGCTTAGTAGTGCGCGGGAAAGTGCGCGTGACGGCTGAGCTATTGTCCCACGGCCCGGCGCTGCGCTATGTGGCGCGGGCCGGCGCCGGCGTCGATAATATTGACGAGGCGGCGATGCAGGCGGCGGGCATTACGCTTTTGAATGCGCCCGAAGGCAACCGCGACGCGGTAGGTGAATTTGCCTTAGGCCTGCTGCTGGCGCTGCTGCGCAATATTCCACGCGCCGACCAGGAAGTGCGCCAAGGCATCTGGCTGCGCGAGGCCAACCGCGGGGAGGAGCTGGGGGGCAAAGTTGTCGGGATACTAGGCTACGGAAACATGGGGCGGGCCTTTGCCCAACGACTCACGAGTTTTGGCTGCACCGTGCTGGTCTACGACAACAACCCCATCTGCGTGCCCGACCACCATGCGACGCTTGTAGGACTGGCTGAGTTGCAGCAGCGGGCGGAGATATTGAGCGTACATATTCCGTATTCGGCACCTAATCACCATTTTGTGAATGAGGCGATGCTGCTGGGTTTTCGCAACCCCATATGGCTGCTAAATACAGCTCGGGGCGAAGTACTCGACCACGCGGCTCTGGTGCGCGGCCTGCAAAGCGGGCAGGTGAGGGGCGCGGCCCTCGACGTACTCGAAAATGAGAAGCTGGCTACGCTCACCCCAACCCAGCAGGCTACCTTCGATTTTCTAAAAAATGCCCCCCAGATTATTCTTTCGCCTCATATTGGCGGCTGGACGCACCAATCCTATCAGCGTATTAATGAGGTGCTGGCCCGAAAGATTGGCGCATTTCTGCGGGCATCGGCGCTGCCCGGCTAGCGTAAGTTGGGCAGGATTCGTATATTTGTCCTAAACCTGTTGGGGAGAACGGTTGGCTATGCCGACCGTTCTTCTTGTTTTTTAGCTTACCACCCCACCGTCATGGCCACAGTTAATTATTACACACCCGAAGGCCTGCAAAAGCTCAAGGACGAGCTTCAGGACCTTAAAATCCGCGGCCGGGCCAACGCTGCCGAGCAACTGCGCGACGCCCGCGACAAAGGCGACCTGAGCGAGAATGCGGAGTACGACGCTGCCAAGGACGCGCAGGGTCACCTCGAACTGAAAATCTCCAAGCTGGAAGAAGTTATTGGCAACGCCCGCGTAATCGATGAATCGAACATCGACGCGAGTAAAGCTCTAATAATGAGCAAAGTCAAGCTTAAAAATATGAAGAATAACATGGTGCTCGACTACATTCTGGTAGCCGAGGAAGAAGCCAACCTCGCCGCTGGTAAGATTTCCGTGAAGTCGCCGATTGGCAAGGGCTTGCTGGGCTTGTCCGTGGGTGATGTAGCCGAAATCACCGTGCCCGCTGGTAAGCTGCAGTTTCAGATTCTGGAGATTTCGCGCTAAGCGCTTCGGCGTATTCCGTACCTAAGAAAGAATAAGAGGAAAGAGGCGAGACCTAAACAGTCTCGCCTCTTTGCGTTCCAACTTATTTCTACCTTGCTAATGTGTAAGAACAGCGTAGAGACGCGTATTCGCGTCTCTAATCGTTGAACGATTGGCGCTGTGCCCGCTACATAACTTCAGCAACGATTAGACGCGAATACGCGTCTCTACTTCAAGCATATAACCCCACAAACCATCCGCCATGCCATCTATCTTTTCCCGTATTGTATCGGGCGAGCTGCCTGCCTATAAAGTAGCTGAAGACGCTGATCATCTGGCCTTTTTGGATATCACGCCGTTGGTGGAAGGCCACACGCTGATCATTCCGAAGCGGGAGGTGGATTATATCTTCGATTTGCCCCCCGCCGAGTTGGCGGCCCTGCATCAGTTTGCTCAGCGAGTGGCCCAAGCGGTGCGCGAGGCTGTGCCCTGCAAGCGTATTGGCGTAGCGGTGATTGGGCTGGAAGTGCCGCACGCGCATATCCACCTGATTCCGATGAACCGGGTATCGGATATGAATTTTGCGAATCCGAAAATCAAGGTGGCGGAAGCGCGCATGAAGGAATTGGCCAACGCTATCAGCGCCAAATTGCCCCCCGAGGGTGAAGCCGACGCAAAAGGCCAGGCCACGGAATCGGCCCCCGATTCTAAAGCAGTTCGAGAAACCAGCAAGGCAAAAATGCCCCCCAGCGCCGCCACGGCTGCCCCAACCACTGACCCCGTCATGGACCAGCTGCAAACCATGACCAAAGGGCTGTTCTACATGAGCGAGTCGGACGCGCCGCTGGAAGCAGTGAGCTATGCCGCGCCCGATGGTGAGCTGACTGACGCTACGCTTTTGAAACTGCTTGGTCAGCCCGACGGCACCCCGGTAGAAACCAAGGAGTTGACAGCGTTTTTGCGCAACCACACGGCCGACAACGGCGTGCTTGGCAATGTGGATCTAGCCAACCGCTACAAAGCCCTGCAAATGTTCATGAAGCAGGAATTGCAGGAAACGAAAGTATATCGGGTAGGCACAGGGCCACAGATTCAGGCTTTTGCGGTGGGCAAAACCGAAGACGGCAAGCTAGCCGGATTCAAAACCGTACTGACCGAAACCTAGAAGCTAACCCCTTGCATCTGACCATCTTCCTGCCCGATGAGATACTACGCTTCCCTGCTTGGCGCCTTCCTGTTGCTCAGCGAAAGCAGCTGGGCTCAATCGGCCGCCGCGCCTTCAAAACCCGTTCAGAAAGCGCTGAGCAACGTAAGCGCCGACAACTACAAGGCTCACGTGCAGTACCTGGCCGATGACAAGCTGCAAGGTCGCCTGCCAGGTACGCCGGGTTATCAAATGGCTGTTGATTACGTTGCAGCTCAACTCAAAAAAGCAGGGGTAGAGCCGGCTGGCGACAATGGCACCTTCACGCAGCAGGTGCGGCTGCGGCGAGCCTTTACCGAGCCCGGCGCGACTATGCAGCTGCAAAGTACAGCAAGTCAAGCTACTACCTTGAAGGCAGGTGAAGACTTTGTGTTGTATCCTAATCCAGAGGTGCCCCAAACGAGCGTAACATCAGCTTCTTTAGTCTTTGCCGGCTACGGCATCAGCGCCCCAGGTTTGGGCTACGACGACTACGCGGGCCTCGATGTGAAGGGCAAAGTAGTAGTGGTGACCCGCGAGCAACCCCGGCAATTTCCCGATGCCGTGCGCCTCTACAACACCGATGTACTCACCATTCTGCAAACGGCTGCTCGGCACGGCGCGGGGGGCGTACTGCTGGCTTTTCCTAAGCCTAGCACCAAACTACCCAACTTCACTCGGGGCCAAGTGAGTGTGCTCGGGCCTGATGGTAAGGTAAATGTGTCGCGCAGCTATGCTGGGGGGCAAATAGCGCTGGTGGGCACGGTAAATGCAGCCACGTTGCAGCAACTATTCGCAGGTGCCGGCACCGATACGGCCCGTACTTTCGCTACCCTGCGGGGCGGCCGGCCGGCTTCAATGGTGCTGCTGCCGCGTTTGAGTGCTGCCCAAACCTCCCGCTACCAGGATATAACCAGCTACAACGTAGTGGGCAAAATACCGGGCTCCGACCCCCAGCTCCGCACCGAATACGTGGTGCACAGCGCCCACCTCGACCACCTAGGTATTGCCGCGCCCGTGCAGGGCGATTCGCTCTATAACGGCGCCCACGACAATGCCACGGGAGTGGCTAGTCTGCTCGAAATTGCCAGCGCCTACCAGCATCTGAAGCAGAAACCCCGCCGCTCCGTTCTCATCGTGGCGGTGACGGGGAGGAGATGGGTCTGCTGGGGTCAGCGTATTTCGCCCAAAACCCGACAGTGCCCAAAGCGCAACTGGTGGCCAACATCAACACCGATATGCCCACCATTATTGCTCCTTTGCTATCGGTGGTGGCGCTGGGGGCCGAGAACTCCTCGTTGGCCGAACCAGTAGCCACAGCCAGCCAGGCGCTCGGGCTTACGGTAGAAAACGACCCGGAACCCGCCCAAAACCGCTTCATCCGCTCCGATCAATATAGCTTTGTTGCTCAGGGTATTCCGGCTCTGCACATCAAGTATGGCAACAAGACCACGGATGGCAAGAATAACCTAAGCGAGCACGTGCAGGCGTGGCGGGCCAAGTACTATCATAAGCCCCAGGACGATATGACTGGCGTGTTTGATTTCGAAGCGGGGAAAAAGTATGCCCAGCTAAATTTTTTGATTGGCTACTTAGTGGCCAATGAAGCCCAGCGTCCCACCTGGAATGCGGGTAATTTCTTCGGTGAGAAAAAGTAACGCCAAGCTGGAGCTTGGTGCATCATTGCGGTCGGTGGATGTAGCGCGAAGCTTCCGCTTCGCGTCTCGTTGCTGAAGTGGCACAATTCGTTGGAAAAAGCTTTCCCAGCGAGTCGTTCAACGAGACGCGAAGCGGAAGCTTCGCGCTACATCCAAAGCCGCCCCGTTACAGCTTGGCTCGGCCGGCCAGAAGCGTGATGCTCAGCCCCATCACGGCAATAATTGAAAAGGAAATACGCAGACTGGTAGCGCCCGCAACCAGCCCAATAAGCGGCGGGCCTATCAGAAACCCCAGAAACCCCACCGTAGACACCGCCGCCAGTGCCACGCCCGGCGACATCACCGTGGAACGCCCGGCCGCCCCGTATACCAGTGGCACCACCGACGACACACCAAATCCGACCAGCAGAAAGCCTAGTATCGACGGCCAGAGCTGGGGTAGTAGCACTGCCAGTAAAAGTCCTGAAGCTGTGAGCAAGCCGCTGAGCTGCAGGGTGCGGGCACGGCCAAAATGACTCGTGAAACGGTCGGCCCCAAAGCGCCCCGCCGCCATGGTGCTCATGAAGGCTGTGTAGCCCGCCCCTACCCAGGCTTTCTCGGCTAATACTACTTTGCGAAAATAAACGCCGCTCCAGTCGAACATGGCGCCTTCGCAGATCATGCAGCAAAAGGCGATGACACCCAAGAGAAGCAACGACTTATCTGGCAAAACGAAAATGGGCTGGTCAGTGGGCTGGCTGTTGCTGTCGGAGGGCAGTACATAGCGGCCCGCTACCAGCACGCCCGCTACGATAAGACTCGTGATTAAAGCAAAGTGGGGCAGTGGATCAATGCCGTAGCCAATCATAGTGGTGCCTAGGGCGGCACCCACAAAGCCAGCCAAGCTCCAAACCCCATGAAATGAGGCCATAATAGAACGCTTGTAAAGCGCTTCCACACCCACTGCCTGGGTATTAATGGCAATGTTGAGCATGTTGGCCGCCAGACCGAAGAACACCAAGCAGCCGACCAACTGAAACAGACTGGCCGCAAACCCCAGCGTGAGCAAGGTGAAAGCATACAGCAAAGCGCCCACCAACGCCACCCGGCGGCTGCCCTGCCTGGCCACCAGCCAGCCCGACAGCGGTAAGGACAGCATCAACCCTACCGGTAGCGCCAGCAGCACTAGTCCTAGCTGGGTATCGGAGAAGCCCATCTGTTGTTGAATGGTAGGTATGCGCGAGGCCCAACTGGCAAAGCATAATCCCTGCAAAAAGAAAATCGCACTGACGGCCCCCCGATGCACGCGCAGTGAAGTAGTCGTTGGGGAAGATGTTTGGGTAAGCATCATAATCGAAACAATAGCACCTGAAATCCTGCGAAAAGGCAAATAAAAAGCCCACAATGCGCCAGCAGGGCGCATGATGGGCGGGATAGAAAAGGGTAGCGCGGACCAACCGTAAACGGCTTGTCCGGGGCAAAAATACGAGGAAGTTGCGTATAAGTTGCTGAGCTGAACCGTTGCTGGGGGGCAATTCGGTGCCGTTGCAGGAGGCAGAAACGCCACTGATACGCTCAATGGAATACCTAAGCAGAGCAGCTTGCCGGACAAAGTATCTCGCTCGCTTCGGTGAAGATACTATTGCACGCGAAAGCCTAACCGCCTGCTTGGTTTGCCTGCTTTGGGCGCAATCCCGGCGGGTGACGTATAAGCTGAACGTAGCTTTGCCATACTCGCCCCTTTATGCAGAAACTGACTACCCTACTCCGCTACTTACTCGCGGCCGTGGGTACACTGGCGCTGCTGCTGACCTTGCTTTCGATAATTCCGGAGCCAGCGGCGTGGTGGCTCAAGGTGCTGAAGTTTCCCCGCTTACAGCTACTAATAGTGCACACGCTGGTAGTAGTGGGGCTATTGGTGCTGGGCGGGAAGCAGTACCGGGTAGCACACTGGCTGCTCGTGTTGGGAACCGGCGTAGGAGTGACGCTGCAAGCCTATTTTATTCTGCCTTACACCGTGCTGGGCGAAAAAACGGTGCCTGATGCCCGCCCTACGGAAACGAATAGCAGCACCAGCCGGCTACGCTTGCTTATAGTCAATGTGCTCATGGAAAACCGTAAAGCCGAGCCATTGCGGGAGCTGGTGCAAGCCACCCGGCCGGATGTGCTGCTGGCTATGGAAACCGACGCGTGGTGGATCGAGGCGCTGCGGCCCCTGCGGGCACTCTACCCGTACCGCGTGGAGCTGCCGCGCGCCAACACCTATGGCCTGATCCTGTACTCGCGCCTGCCCCTGGAAAACACGCGGGTGCACTACCTGGAGCACCCCGGCGTACCATCGATTCATACGAGGGTGCGCCTGCCTGATGGCCGTATCGTGGCCTTGCACGGCGTGCATCCGCCGCCGCCGGTACCGCTCAAATACCTTAACAAAGACGGAAGCTATAAAGAAGTAACGCTGCTACAGGTAGGAAAAATGGTGAAGCGGCAGCCGGGTCCCGCCATTGTGTTCGGCGACTTCAACGACGTATCCTGGTCCTTCACCAGCCGCATGTTTGAGGCAGACGGTGAATTGCGCAACGTGCGCCTGGGGCGCGGCCTGTACAGCTCTATTTCGGGCCACGTCGCTTGTCATGCGCTGGCCCCTGGATCATATTTTTGTGACGAAGCAATTCCGGCTAGCCAAGCTGGTGCGGCTATCCGTCGTAGGCTCCGACCACTTCCCCATCTACGCGGAGCTGGTATTAGCCGAAGCCCCGGCTCCGTAAGTGAAATCGCCAGGAATGTAGCCCAAACGTCCGTCATGCGGAGTATTCTGCGCATGGCGTTCTTGCTTATTCTACCGCGTCGGGCCCGTGTCTGTTCGCGCTTCCAGAGCTTCCTGCACGTTGGGGGGCAATTTACTCAGCAAATCCAGGCCGGTCACTTCTTCGATGGCGTCTACGGATACGCGGTAACGGCTCCAGTCGGGGCTGACGCTTTGGTCGTTGGGCGTATCAACGGCCAGTATGCGGGCCTGGCCGGCGGCAATGCGCTGGAGGTCGTTGGTGCCTTCGGGCAGGATAACCAGCACTTTCCATACCCGTGCCGGCACCGTGATGCGGCCCTGATCAATAGTGGTAGCGCGGCCGTTGAGACCAGTGCCGCCCTTGCCGTAGTTGCCCATGATAATGTACACCTCATTACCGGTATCTACCAACCGTCGGCCGTACTCTTCCAGCCCCGACCAGGTGCGTTGGTTGTTGTTAGCGGCCTGGGGTATCATATTGGTCATGAGGAAGGTGGCCGAGTTATCGTCTAAGTCGGTGGTGCGGTCGGCGGAAGGGCAGTTGTGCCCGCGGTCGAAGCCCGAACCGGCGTAGCTATTGGTGGTTACCCGGTAGAAGCCAGTGGGCAGCGCCGGGTCGGGGCGGAAATCGTCCTGGCGGGGTGCGCTGCCCATCCAGGCGCGGTTCAGGTGCCAGCTTACCCAGTTCGGAATGCCCCGGCCGGCGTTGTAGCTCATGGCGTACTGGGGCTTGCTGAGCAGGTAATTGTTGGGCGTACTCAGGCTGCTGGTGGCGCCGCTGGGGTTGCCGAGGGCCATATTATCGTCGCGGCTGACCACAACTGCGGTGCGGGCGGGCGTGCTGGGCGCGGGTGCGGGCACGGAAGCCGGGGCCGGGACCGGCGCAGCACCAGAAGCAGTGAGCAGGGCAATATCATCGAGGTTGAGGCGGGTGCTGCCCGCGTCTGTCTTGCGGATTTCCAGCCGCAATTTGCCCCCCGGACTCACCGCAAACGTGCTGATGGTCAGGCGCGGGCCGCTGGTGCGCACGGCCTGGCCGACACGCTGGTATTGGCGGCCCCCGTCTTGACTTGTCCACAGCTCCCATGTGCTGGGCGCGTCGGAGCCGTAGGCGGCACTACTGATGCGCACCGACTGGGTACCAGCCGGCGCATCGAAGTTCATGCGTAGGCGGCCCCGGCCCCGCAAGCGGGCGGCGCGGGTGCCGTTTTTGTGGTCCTGCTCCGCGCTGCCAATCAGGCCGTCGGTGAAGTGCCACGAGCCGGAGAGAAGCACCTCATCGGCCTCAGCATATGCTCCTTTGCTGCCCGCCTCGAAGGTTTCGAGCACGGCTGGCGCGGCCGACTGCACCGGAATGGCGGCCGGACCCGTTGGGATATAGGTGCCGATGGTTTCGGGTGTTTGCTGGGAGCAGGCCAGCGGCGCCAGGGCCAGTAGCAAACCAGAAAACAGGAGGGAGGCGGGAAGACGCATGGCTGGGGGGCTTTTTTGGAGCTACAACAATACAAAGAAGCCTCCGCAACGAGAAGAAACGTGGCTCCCAGCCACTACCGGGGGCTACCACGGCATAAGCAGCCGCAAATGCTTTGTGACACTCCCTAACACCTGGACGGTGTCATGCAATACTTCTTCGTTGGAAAAGCGAAGCACCAGAAAGCCATACTCCTGTAACTCATGCGTCCGACCTGCATCATATTCCGCTTGCCCAGCCTCCGCATGAATTTCACCATCCACTTCCACGATAAGCCAAGCGGCAAGGCACACGAAATCAACGATAAAGTGACTGATGGCGTGCTGTCGCCGAAAGCGCCCGCCCAATTGTGCCCCCCGCAACGCCTGCCGCAGATGATCCTCGGCCGGCGTGGGCTGCCGTCGGTTGGCGCGGGCGTATTCCTTCAGGCTCTTGGTCCAGCGCTTCGCATCCGTCGTGTACATCCGGTAGGGGTAGTCGGGCTGGTTGGTGGGGGCGTCGTTCATGCGGGACCTCACCCCCGGCCCTTCTCCTCTGGGAGAGGGGGAGCCACGGCAGCGCGGATTTTTATTTAGGGAAACAAAAGGTCAATAGTAAGGCAGTAGAAAGTCAATTTAAGTGCCAACAGTCAGTAATTAACGTCAGGCTCCCCTCTCCCGGAGGAGAGGGGGCCGGGGGGTGAGGTCCCCGCCCGCGCCTCAAACAGCCAGCAGGGCGACTTCTTCCGGCGTGAGGCCGTACAGGGCGGCTACCAGCGCATCGATCTGCTGCCCCAGCGGCTGGGTATCGGCGGCGGGGTCGGCGGCTTTGGCGGCCAACACCTGCTCCACCAGCGCCACGACGGGCGCCTGCTGCTCCGCTGTGGCGGTGGGAATGATCAGGTCGTGCGTTCAGGAAGTTATGGAACCCCACCGCGTGCAGGAAGCGCCGCAGCGGCTCGATAATATCGGCCTCATCCTGCTGCGGATCGAGGTCGAGGAACAGCTGGCGGCGGGCGTTTTCAAACGTATTAAGGGTGGCGCGGGAGACTTTTTGGCGCCGATAAGCTAAGTCGAGGGCCTGGGAAGGCTGCTGGGGGGCTAATTTCACAGAGGGGGCTAGGGGGTGAGGCCCTCGTTGAACGATCAGGAGGCCAATTGCTGAGCCCTAGTATTCCCCGCCCCTGACCGCTACCTTGCTTGCCTAACCACCCACTCTATGCCCACAACCACTACCCTGAAAAATCTGCTGGCTGCCAGTACTTTAGTAGCTGCCTCGCTGCTCAGCAGCTGCGGCAGCCCCGACACCGCCGCTGCCACTAACCCCGCCGATGCGCCGGACGCGCGCTTCGACCGCTTCAAGAGCCAGTTTATCGACTCGCTGTGGTACTACAATCCCGGCCGGGCTTCCAACAGCGGCTACCACCGCTACGATTCGCTGCTCGTCATCCCGACGGCGGCACGCCGGGAGGTGGAGGCCGCAGCCCAGGCCCGTGAGCGGAAGCGCCTGACGGGTTTCGCGGTCAATGACTTGTCAGTGAATAATCAGACTGATTATCAGCTGCTGCTCAACCATCTGGATAAGTCGCGCTTCTATGTCGATACCTTGCGCAGTTGGTCCTGGGATCCATCCAGCTATAACCTGGGCGCATCGGTGGCCGAAATCCTGAACGGCCGCTACCACCCGCTGGATCGCCGGCTGCGGGCCATTTCCTTTAAGATTGACCATGCTTCGGACTACTACGACGCGGCCGAGTCTAACATCAAGCAACCTACCCGCGAGCATACCGAGTTGGCCATTTTGCAGAATGAAGGCGGCTTGCAGGTGTTTGGGCCAGCCTTGCAGGACTCCATCAACCGCTCCGGCCTGGATGCCCGCGAGAAGAAAGAGCTACAAGACCGCATTGCCACCACGCGCCTGGTAATTGAGAATTACCTGAAGTTTTTGAAAGGCGAAGTGCTGGCGGGGGGCAAATTTCGCAGCTTCCGCCTGGGTAAAGAGTTGTTCGACCGCAAGTTTGCCCTGGATATTCAGTCGGCCTACTCCGCCGATGAGGTGTACCGGAAAGCCCAGGACAACCGCGCAACCCTGCTGCGGGATATGGGCCGCCGCGCCGCCCGCCTCTGGCCCAAGTATTTCGCTGGCCAGCCCATGCCCACCGACTCGGTAGCCATGATTCAGCGGGTTATCAGTCGGTTATCGGAGAGGCACGCGACGCAGGCTGGATTTGTGGAGGCCGTGAAAGCGCAGATTCCGGTGCTGGTGCAGTTTGTCAACGACAAAAAGCTGCTCACCCAGGACCCCAGCAAGCCGCTGGTGGTGCGCGAAACGCCGGTCTACATGCGGGGAAGTGGCGCGGGAGCCAGCATCTCGGCCCCCGGCCCCTACGACAAGGCCGCTAACACCTACTACAATGTAGAGCCGCTGGATAACCTCACGCCCGCCCAGGCCGAAAGCTACCTCCGCGAGTACAACGACTACACCCTCCAGATTCTGAATATCCACGAAGCTATTCCGGGCCATTATACGCAGCTCGTATACGCTAACCGCTCGCCCTCGCTGGTGAAAGCCATTTTCGGCAACGGGGCAATGGTGGAAGGCTGGGCCGTGTATGCCGAGCGCATGATGCTGGAAAGCGGCTACGGTCAGAACAGCGATGAAATCTGGCTGATGTGGGACAAATGGAATATGCGCGTAACCCTCAACACCATTCTCGACCACGAGGTACATGTGGGCAATATTTCCCGCGAAGCGGCCCTGAAGCTGCTCCAGCGCGACGGCTTCCAGGAGGAAAACGAGACGACCAACAAGTGGCGCCGGGCCACGCTCTCGCAGGTGCAGCTCAGCAGCTACTTCAGCGGCTACACCGCCATCTATGCGCTGCGCGAAGAGCTGAAGAAGGAGCTGGGGGGCAAATTTGACCTCAAATCCTTCAACGAGCAGTTTCTGAGCTACGGCAGCGCCCCGGTGAAGTACATCCGGGCCATGATGCTGAAGGCAGTTTAAGTAATTGAAATATAGTAATGTAGCAGAAAAGCCGCCCCGAATGGGAATTTCCGGGGCGATTTTTTTGTCTGCGGGCAAACTGTTGTCTTCTGACAGCGGCGTTAGTTTATTCGTTTTGTTGCGTATATGATAGAGCCTGACCGTTTGAGTGTGGTAGATACCAATGATGAGGGCTTGCGCCGCCTCATTCATGAGAAGCTGAAGGTATTTGCCAAGTTTACCTCGCCCAACTGTGATACCTGCGAGCAGCTGGCCCTGCCCTTCGCCCGTTTCGCTGATCAAGCTCCCTTTGAGGCCATCCTGTTTCTGCGCCTGAACTCCGACGAAAATCCCGTCGCGAAGAAAATGATGCAGGAAAAAGTGGCCCCTTTCTTTGTTTCCTATTGCCAGGGGCAACTATTGGAGTGTGATACGCTTTTTACCGAAACGGAAGTTCAGGCCATGCTTATGCGCTTACGCCAGTTTATGCCGCAGGCAGCGTAGGGCTAGACCTGCCAATCAATAGAACGTCATGCTGGGGCACGAAACATCTCGCGTGTTTTGTCGCCTGTCATGCTGATCTGGCGTCCCGACAGGAAGCATCTTGTGTGCTGATAGCTGATTAGTAATGAAGCTGTTTAGGAAGTTCTCCAAAGTAACCTGGGACGTCATGCTGAGCCTGCCGAAGTATCTCTACTGTTTCGTTGAACTACTCTAACGAAGAGGTAGAGATGCTTCGATAGGCTCAGCATGACATTCTCCCGACTTCCTAGAGCAGCTTCAATGTTAATAAACACGCGAGATGCTTCGTGTTGCTCAGCATGACGGTCTAAATAGGATAACTACTCAGTTTTCTTCTCACCCCCTGGCGCTTCGCCGCTAATCCAGATACTTTTCTGGTTGACAAACTCCCGAATACCCAGGTGCGACAGCTCGCGCCCGTAGCCCGATTTCTTGACGCCGCCAAAGGGCATCTCGGGCGAAGATTTTACCATCGAATTCACAAAAACGGCCCCCGCCTCCACGCGGCGGGCCAGCGCTTCGCCCCGCTTCACATCGCGGGTCCAGATGGCACCACCTAAGCCGAACGGGGAATCGTTGGCTAAGCGGATGGCATCATCAGCGTCGCGGGCTTCGAGGATGAGCGCTACGGGTCCGAACAGCTCCTCGTGGTAGGCTCGCTGGCCGGGCTTCACGCGGGAAAGAATCATCGGCCGAAACAAGGCACTGCCCGCTTCAGATTGCCCCCCATACAGCTCCACTTTCGCCCCCTGGCGTACCGATTCTTCCACTTGCTTCGTCAGCTCGTCGGCCAGGTCGGGGCGGGCCAGGGGGCCGTACTGGGTTGCTTCATCCAGCGGGTCGCCGGTGCGGAAAGCCAACAGATGCGTTTTTAGCTGGTTGATAAACTCCTTGATGACGGGCTTTTCTACGATAAACCGCTTGGCCGCGATGCAGCTCTGGCCCGCGTTGATCATCCGGGCCTGGGCAGCGGTTTTGGCGGCCAGCTCCAGATCGGCATCAGCCAGCACGATAAAGGCGTCGGAGCCGCCCAACTCCAGCACGGTCTTTTTGATGTGAGCGCCAGCGGCCGCGGCCACCTTCGAGCCGGCCAGCTCGCTGCCCGTCAGCGTAACCGCCTTTAGCCGATCATCCGCGATGAGCTTTTCTACCAAGTCGCTTCCAATCAGCAGCGCCCGAAAGGTGGCGGGAGGGAAGCCCGCGTCATGGAAAATTGCCTCCAGCGCCAGCGCGCACTGGGGCACGTTGGAGGCGTGTTTGAGCAACCCCACATTGCCCGCCATCAGGGCCGGCGCGGCGAAGCGCACCACCTGCCAGAAGGGGAAGTTCCAGGGCATCACGGCCAGCACGACGCCCAGGGGCTCATGGGAAATAAAGCTGCGCTGGGCCGGCGTTTTTACCAGCTCATCGCGCATAAATTCCTCGGCGTGGTCGGCGTAGTAGTCGCAGGTGAGGGCGCATTTTTCGACTTCGGCGCGGCCGTCAGTTACGGGCTTGCCCATTTCTATGGCCATCAGGCGGGCCAGCTCGTCTTGGCGCTCGCGGAGTAGGGTAGCGGCGCGGTGCATACGCTCGGCGCGGTGCGCAAAGCTGGTAGTGCGCCAGGTAAGCGCCTCGCGGGCTGCCTGCGCCAGAATGCGTTCCGTTTTAGCCCAGGAGAATGCCCGGAAACGCCGCACGACGCGGCCCGTGTACGGATTAAAAGATTCGATAGCCATAAGGAAAGCACGGGAGAAGGTCGGTAAGGTTCACTAGGGTACGCAGCCGACGGGGAGTTGGTAAAAGCGGGAACAAAAATGTGGTTTTATGGTATATCCACGAATACTCGGCAGTGCAGACAAGCACACCGGGTTGTTTCAACTGCCCAGCTTCCTCCGAGCTAGCGAAATACAAGCTTTATGCTTTACATTCGTTCGGCGGTCGGCCCAGTTTTAAGCAAGCCCCATATCCTTCAGCCAGTTTCCAGTGTCTGTCAACCACCCAGAATCGTTAATACCTGTACCCGAGGAATTGCTGGTGCAGCGACTGCGTGACCGCGACGAGGCGGCTATGACTGTCTTTTACGATAAATATTCGGCGGCCCTGTATGGGGTCATTCTCCGAATTGTTAAAAAAGAAGAAATAGCAGAAGACGTCCTGCAGGAAAGTTTAGTTAAGATATGGCACTCTTTTACCTCCTACGATGCTTCTAAGGGGCGTTTGTTTACGTGGGTGGTCAATATATGCCGGAATTTAGCTATTGATAAAATCCGGTCCCGACAGTACCGCGTAGGTAGTCGTACACAGCCGCTGGAGGACAGCGCCGCGGTGCGTCAGGCGGCCCCTACCGGGTTTCAGCCCGAGCATATCGGCCTACAGGAAATAACGATGAAGCTCAACCCTGAGCAGAAGCAAGTTATTGACCTGCTATACTTCGGCGGATTTACACAAAGTGAAGTGGCAGACGAACTCAACCTGCCGCTCGGGACGGTAAAGACCCGTGCCCGCGCGGCTATCAAAGTACTCGCAAAATTGATTCGGTAATCGTGGACAGTCAGGAATATATCGAATCAGGAATCCTCGAACAGTACGCCCTGGGCGAGCTGAGCGAGGCAGAGCGTGCTGCTGTCGAGGCACAGGCCGCAGCGCACCCCGAAATCGCGCAGGAGCTGAATCAGGTGCAGCAGGCACTCGGCTTGTATGCCCAGGCACACGCCGAAACGCCCCCCGCCGCCATGCGTGAGCGGGTGCTGTCAGGCTGGCAGGCCGCTATCCGGTCGGAAGCCCAAAAAGCCCCCCAGACCAGCTTTACCGCTGCACCCGCTGCTCCTGCCGAGCCGGTGGTTCGCCAGATGACTCCCCTGGAGACCGAAACGGCCAACAACGCCTCCGGACCCGCTTTCCGCTGGATGCTGGCCGCCTCCGTGGCGCTGTTGCTGGCCAGCGGCCTGGCCAACTTTGTGCTGTATACTCGCTGGCGCGATGCGGCCTCCGATTTGGCTATTGCCCGCACCGAGCAGAACCGAGTGGCCTCCGTTATGCAGGCGTCGGAGCGAACGTTGGCGGTGCGGCAGCAGGAGCTGGAGATACTACGCAGCGACGATTTCCGGACGGTAGCGCTGGCTGGTACGGCTGCTACCCCTTCGGCCAGCGCCCGAGTGCTGTATAACCCTAAAACCAAGGCGGTGTACCTTGATGTACGCAAATTGCCCGCGCCTCCTGCTGGTAAGCAGTATCAGTTGTGGGCCCTTGACAACGGCAAGCCCGTGGATGCGGGAGTACTGGCCGCCGCGACTACGGCCGGCAACAGCTTGCAGCAGATGAAAGATATTGCCAGCGCCCAGGCGTTTGCCATGACGATAGAGCCAGCAGGTGGCAGCATTAGTCCCACCTTATCAACTCTGACAGTAGTTGGTAATATTTAAGCTTTTGTAAATAAGCCGTTTGTCATGCTGAGCTTGTCGAAGCATCTCTACTGGTTGGTAATTCCAACAAAGCGGGAGAGATGCTTCGACAAGCTCAGCATGACAGACGGTTTTTAGCATATGCCTGGGTGGCGTCTGGCAGCATATTGTTTCTCATTCTTTCAAGCCTCTTCCCCTCACAATCATGGAAAAATCAACGTATTACAACCCCGCCGACCTGGCCAAATTTGGTAATGTTTCGGATTGGCAGCCTGAAATGGGCCGGAAGTTCTTCGATTACTACGGCGAAGTTTTTAAAGACGGTGCCCTGTCTGAGCGTGAAAAGGCCCTTATTGCCCTCGCCGTGGCCCACGCCGTACAGTGCCCTTACTGCATTGACGCGTACACCGCGGATTCACTCCAGAAAGGTGCCGACGAAGCGCAGATGATGGAAGCCGTACACGTAGCCGTAGCCATCAAGGGCGGCGCGGCGCTGGTACACAGTGTGCAGATGATGAACAAAGCCAAAGAACTGTCTATGTAATTGAATGGTTAAGTGGCTGGATGGCTACATGGTTAATCGTTAGACGACCACATATTTAGCCATCCAGTCAGTTAACCGTTTAACTCTTAACCCTTCAGCCTATGAAATCACTGCACGCCCAACACCACGCCCTGGCTGATACCAGCTACCAGCTTACGGTGCTGAGTGAGGCGGAAGCGGCGGGTGCCCGGCTGCCTGCCTTCGCCCACAAGCTGCGCGAATCGGGCCTGCTGCCGCTGCGCCCCACCGAGCTGGCCGTGATGCAGGTGAACGTGGGGAAAATGTGCAATCAGACCTGCCGCCATTGCCACGTAGATGCCGGCCCCGACCGCACCGAGATAATGACGCGCGCTACCATGCAGCTCTGCCTCGATGCGCTGGCCCAGACGACCATTCCCGTGGTTGACTTAACGGGCGGCGCGCCGGAAATGAATCCTGACTTTCGTTGGTTCGTGGAGCAGATTTCGGCCCTGGGCCGTCAGACTATTGTGCGCTGCAACCTGACTATCATTGTAGCCAATCCAAAGTACCACGACTTGCCCGAGTTCTTTGCCCGGCACGGCGTGCGGGTGGTGTCGTCGCTGCCGCATTTCTCGGCGGCCCGCACCGATGCCCAACGGGGCGAAGGTGTGTTTGGGCGCTCTATCCGGGCCCTGCATATGCTGAACGCGGTAGGCTACGGCGTGGAAGGCTCCGGTTTGCTGCTCGATTTGGTGTATAATCCGTCGGGGGCCTTTTTGCCAGGTAGTCAGATCGGGCTGGAGCGCGAGTTTAAGCAACGCTTGCTGCGCGAGCATGAGGTGGTATTCAATAACTTATTGGCCATTACCAACTTGCCGATAAGCCGGTTTATGGAGTATCTGCTGGAAAGCGGCAACTACGAAAGGTATATGCAAAAGCTGGTGGCGGCCTACAACCCCGTAGCTGCGGCCAATGTGATGTGCCGCAGTACGCTTTCTATTGGTTGGGACGGGCAGCTGTACGACTGCGACTTCAACCAGCAGCTCGATTTGAATGTAGCTCAAAATGCCCCCCAGCACATCCGTTCCTTCGATGCGGCCGCTTTGCAGGACCGGGCTATCGTTATTAATCAGCACTGCTACGGCTGCACGGCCGGGGCTGGCTCCAGCTGCGGCGGTGCTACGGCTTAGTTGTTTGTAATCAATTAGTTGATAAAACCTAAAATGACGAATAGCTGGCGCCTAGTAGTGATGCTTCTGGGGCTAATAGTGCTACCAGCCTGTGGGCAGGATACGTCCGTGCCCGAAACGGTGAGCCCGGTGTACCGGCAGATGCTTAAGACGCTGTACCGCGAAACGGTGCCTACCATTCAGGCCGCCACGCTAGCCGATATGCTGCGGGCCAAGCCCAAAAAGGTATTGCTGCTCGATACCCGGACTCCCGCTGAATACCGGGTCAGCCACTTAACAGGGGCTCGGTTTGTAGATTTTGACTCGTTCGAGAAAAACGATTTCGCGGGACTATCGCGCGAGCAAACCGTGGTGGTCTACTGCTCGGTCGGCTACCGTAGTGAGCGGGTAGGGGAGCGACTTAAGGCCCTGGGCTTCCGCGACGTACGCAACTTATACGGGGGTATTTTTCAGTGGGTGAACGAAGGACGACCCGTATACAATGCTGCCGGGCCTACGCGCCAGATTCATCCGTATTCGGCGCTGTGGAGCGCGTGGCTGCGTCAGGGCGAGCAGGTGTATCAATAACGAAAACCGTACGGCGTGGCCAACAGTGTTTATCAACAGCATCTGCTCATCTTTGCCCGCTTACCGGAGCTGGGGCAGGTAAAAACCCGGCTGGCGCATAGTATCGGCGACGAAGCGGCTTTAGCTGTATACCGCGAGTTGCTGGCCCGTACCCGCGCCGCCGCCGCCGGCTTTGGGGGGCAAAAAACAGTGTGGCTGACCCAGCCTGCCGGTTTGCCCTTAACGCCTGAAACCGTAGCTGCTGAATGGCCCGAATACACCTGGCAACCGCAGCCGCAGGGCGACCTGGGGGGCAAAATGCAGCTGGCATTTATGCAGGCTTTCTCAGCCGGTGCCGCCGCCGCTACAATCATCGGAACCGATTGTCCTGACCTCACTACTGCGCTCTTAAGCCAGGCTTTTGCCCTGCTCGCTACCCACGATGTAGTGGTTGGCCCGGCGGCCGATGGCGGTTATTACCTGCTAGGAATGAAGGCTTTGCATCAAGAGTTATTCCAAAACAAAACCTGGAGCACCGCCTCCGTGCTGCCCGATACCCTGGCCGACACTGCCCGCCTGGGCCTGCGCGTTGCTCGTCTGCCTACTTTGCACGATGTGGATACGGCCGACGATCTGGCCGTGTGGCGTGCGGCAGAAAATCAAGCCAGATAAGCCCCTACTGTTGCGTTTCGCCGTACTAGCATCATTCTTCGTGTTTAAGCTAGTTCGTATGCATCCTGTTTGTCGTTTTGTTATTGGGTTGGGCTGCGTGGCCTTAGGCAATGGTCTTACCGCCTGTTCCTCTGCCGATGAGGAAGCAGCATTAAGGACCAAAAGCCAGGTAGTGCGGGATGATAATGCTGCCTTGCTCAAACTGGCGCCTTATTTCAATCAGCAATGGGCAATGGCCAAGTGGTGGGAGGACGGACTGGCCGAAGTGGCAACCTATGAGGCCGAACGGGTGGTGTACGATAAAGTACGCCGCTTCGAGTACACCTTAATTACTGTGAAGGAGGAGTTTACGCCGCAGTTCAACGTGAAAGCTGATACCCTACAGAGGCCCGACCTGTTTCCGGTGATGAAGGTGAATCAGTTTTGCCGCATCGAAACCGACCAGTATCCTTACCACTACCTCACATCTCTGTTTTTTCGGCGCGACGAGCCCGTGGCTCTGCACAAGATGACCACCTCCTCCCAGGAGTGGTGCGGCAACACGTTCAAAGCCATCACCGACGAAGGTCTGCACTATCTTCAAACGTATAATTCTTACTGGGACGGGCAGGGAAGTGGGGAGCGGCAGCTCCGGCGCGACGCGCTTTTCGAGGATGCGTTGCCTTATACCCTACGCAGCCTTCGCTTTACCCGCAAGCCCGCCTTTGGGGTAGTTGTTACGGAGTTGCAGCAAACCAGCAAGGCCACTCGGCCTAACTACTACAATGCGCAAGTGAAGGTAGAGGATGCCCTGACTGCCGACACCCCTGAGCCCGCGTGGCGGGTAACGGTCGCGCTGACCGACAAGAAGCAGAACGTGTATTGGTTTGCTAAGAAGTATCCCAACGTTCTGTTGCGCCAAACTACCTGGGACGGACGCCAGCTACGCCTCAAATCGGTACGGCGCTATGCTTATTGGAAAGCTTGAGCAATACCAAGTTAATTTCTTTTAAACCAAATGGTTAGCTTTGTGAGGTCGTACGCTTTTACTGAGCCAAGTGTAGGCTGAGGCTACATCTTCGAAGCTGACAACCATCGGCTTGCTCACGAAAGACAGTACATCATCAATGGCACTCCGGCTGAGATAATTGGGCGAGTATACCCAAGCCAGATAATGCAGGCCGGCATCTGCGAGGGTCTGAAAAAACGCTTCATCCAGCCACCGCGAAGCCTCTTGCCAGGGTCCCTCCATATTGGAGTTGTCGTTCAGCATTTTCTGACATTTGGTGCGCCATAGGCACTCCACCAGCTGTTGGCATCCCGCTCGAATGGACGACTCATTCTGCTTGCCTTTCCAGTCCACGTAAAGCCATTGGTTGCAATGGTCGTGGGCAATGCAAATGGAGGGCGTATCTCGTAGTACTTCTAAACCAAGCATTAACAGATTACTCCAGGAAGGCTTTTCCTGATAAGGATCATAGAATACGTATTAATACTAGTCAAAGGCTGACTTTGCTGGATTAAAACTACGTGTTTACCGTAGTAATAAAAATTCATACGCTTTTATTAACCCAAACTTAACAACATTCTAAATCGAATTTTAATATAAATATATTTATATAATTGTTGCACAAATGGTTGACATACAGCATAGTAAACAGGAATCAATTGCCTTGGCCCCAACCTTTATCTGCGAGCACAGGTACCGGCCTTGAAAAGGCTACTTCCCATAGAAGGACAGCTGTGACCAAGCTATACTCCAGGCTCACCAACAGCAGATTTTCGGAGTAAACAGAGGTCCGATAGGCGGCGTAAGAAAGCAAAACCACTCCCGACCAGACGATGCTATAGCGGTAGGGCGTGAAGCAAGCGAGGGCAATTAGCGGCGTCAGATACCAGGGATGTACCGTTGTAGCCAGCAGATAGTACAGCGTAAGAGCCAGCAATAGCGTTTGGCCCAGCGTGGCCATAGTAGGGCGTCGCTCACGCCAGGCTAACAGCAGCAGCAGCAGGCCGGCCGTCAGGGCCAAGCCCGTACCGATAGCGGCAATCAGATTGTAGCCTACCAACCAGTAGCCCACCGTCCGTAGCAAGTAGTAGAGGCTGGCATTGAACTCGAAAGTGTGAAAATACAGGTCGAGGCTGCGCCAAAATTTGCTGAACAAGTCCAGTGACATAAAAGGCGCAAATAAGCCCACCACCACCAGGCTCAGCACCCCGGCGTAGCGCAGAAAAGCCCCCAGCCCAGGCGCCGAATGAGAAAAGGCAGCACGAGCAGCGGCAGCAGCTTGGTGGCTACGGCGAGCCCCAGCGTTCCCGCCGACCACGCCCAGCGCCCCCGCACCAGCGCCCACCAGGCCGCCAGCAGCCCGCAGATGAGCAGGGCTTCAAAATGAAGGTTGCCCGTCAGCTCCACGATAACCAGCGGATTGAGCACGTACCATAAGGCTCGGTGCTTGGGCTGGCCGAAAGTGCGCAACAAGCTCATTAACAGCAGCATCGTTGCCAACTCCGCGGCTAATAGCACTGCCCGCAATAGGACAATAAAGCCCCGTTCACTTTCGGGAAATAGCCAAGCTGCCATCCCAAACACTGCCTGACAAACCGGTGGATACACCGAGTAATAATGAGGGGAGTTGAGCCTGGGATACAGGTCGGTGAGTCGTTGTTGCAGCCGCGCATTACTGACCAGCTCAGGCCAGGGCTGGGCGGTGGGCGTCAGCAGCTCATCGGGGTGGTGCAGGTAAGGATTTTGCCCCCCGGCCACCAACAGGCCATCCCAGCGGAAGCGGTGGTAGTCGTCGGAGAGGGCAGGAGTAGCCGGCAGCCAGAGCAGACGAAACAGCAGTCCGGCGGCTAGGGCTACTCGCAGCGGCACCCGGCTGCGCATTAGCCAGATATAGCTAGCGAATGCCACGGCCATCA
This sequence comes from Hymenobacter sp. R533113, assembly GCF_056835965.1. Taxonomy (NCBI): domain Bacteria; kingdom Pseudomonadati; phylum Bacteroidota; class Cytophagia; order Cytophagales; family Hymenobacteraceae; genus Hymenobacter; species Hymenobacter sp. R533113. The sequence goes on along the minus strand of NZ_JAKWBD010000016.1, from coordinate 24,091 downwards.
ACCCGATTAGCTGCCCGAAATAAGTGCGGGGCGTAGCGTAGGCTACCCCCGCGTACGCCGCTGCACTGAGCAACAGGGCCATGAGCTGAAGGCGGGAGAGGCGGGGCATTATTGGAATGAGGAATTAAGAATGAGGAATGAAGAATGAAGAATGAAGAATTAGCACGATAGCAATTCTTCATTCCTCACTCTTAATTCTTCATTAAGTAAAGCGTCCGGAGTGCCGGGCGGAGTAATAAAAAACCAGGCCGTAGCCGACCGCCAAAAGCAGGTGGAAAGGCAGCAGGCCATAGTCGCCGATGTACAAGCCAGCCCCAATGCCAAACAGGAAATAGAGCGTGAGCAGCCCTTCCAGCACCGTGAGGCCATCGAAGCGCCCGGTCCGGTAGCGGCGATCCTGCCAGGTGCCCTGCCGCCGAATAAGCCCCAGCTTGGGTGTGCGGATAAAGGCTGAGCGCTTACCTGCCAGCCCCAGCAGCACCGCCCGTGAGTTGTGCAAAGCCAGGCCCATCGATACGGCCAGGAATAACAGGAACTTACGTAAAAAAGCCCCCCAGCTCGCCGTTGGATTATCGTAGCGCCAAGCCGAATAATAATAGAACACCAAAGGCAATAGCGTGAGTAAAAACACGCTGGCCAACTGGAATACGGGCTCCAACTCTGGTAATTGCTGCCGCACAAATACCAGCGGCACGCTTATCACAGACAGAAGCAGGATAGCGAGAAAGACGGTGCTGTTGAGCAGATGAAAGGTGGCGTGCAGCTTGGTAGCCCACGGTAAGGAAGACTTCAATACGCTGCCCAGATGCTTGCGGGCGGTTTCGGCTCCGCCTTTGGTCCAGCGAAACTGCTGCGACTTCAGCGCGTCCATAGCGGCTGGTAGTTCAGCCGGAGCCTTTACCTGGGGCAGATATACAAACTGCCAATTGCGCAGCTGGGCCCGGTAGCTCAGGTCCAGGTCTTCGGTGAGCGTATCGCTGTGCCAGCCCCCCGACTCTTCGATGCAGCGCCGCCGCCACACCCCCCGTACCATTGAAATTTATAAAATGCCCCCCAGCCCGCCGCCCCACTTGCTCCACGTAAAAGTGCGCGTTCAGGGCAAAGGCCTGGAGCTCCGTCAGTAAGGAATATTCTTCATTAAGATGAGCCCAACGCGTTTGGACCACACCTACTGTCGCATCGGAAAAATAGGGGATCGTACGCAGCAGGAAGTCGGGCTCGGGAACGAAATCGGCATCGAAAATGGCAATCAGCTCCGCATTCGTGTGTTTTAAGGCGTGCTTTAAGGCACCAGCTTTAAACCCCTCACGGTCAGAACGTATTATATGGTCGATACAGAGGCCGCGTGCCCGGTGGCAGGCTATGCGGGCAGCGGCTAAGGCAACGGTTTCGTCGGTCGAGTCGTCGAGCACCTGTATGTGTAGTTTATCGCGCGGATAGGCCAGAGCGGCGGCGGCATCGATGACCCGCTCGATAACATACAGCTCGTTGTAAACTGGGAGCTGCACCGTCACTAAAGGCCACTCAGCTGGAGCAGCCGGGGCCGGCAACACCGGGCGGCGGTAGGCGCGCCGGGCCAGCAACGTAAGTTGCAGCTGACTCAGGCTAAAGCCCAGGATAAACGTTAGACACAACCCATAAAGAACCAGAAGAATAATTTCCAGCTCTTTCATGGATGCAGTAAAAGAGGCATAAAGTGAAATACTATAAAAAGCCCCCCAACGGTTGGCCTCAACCCATAGCCCCGGTTCGCTTGATGCGCGAAGTCCTTTAAAGAAGGGGACTAGCTCTAATATTTTAGTAGACTAGAAATGAGCTAGCAGTCTAGAAAAGCTAATAGCTAGTCCCCCTTCTCCCCCAGGAGAAGGGGCTAGGGGTTGAGGCCAACCGTTGGGGGCTTTTTGCTTACAAATACTTAAAAATCGTCCACAGAATCTTGTAGCCAGCGCCCACCGTGCCCGCCACCGTCCCCGACACCTTCGATTTGCCAATCCGCCGGCGGTAGCGCACCGGTACTTCGGTGGTGCGCAGCTTGAGCTTGGCGGCTTTCAGCTGCATCTCCACCGTCCAGCCGTAGGTTTTGTCCTGCATATTCAGTCGCTTCAAGGCCGAAGCGCGAATTGCCCGAAAAGGCCCCAAATCGGTAAATCGGGCGCCGTAGAAGGAGTGCAGCAGGCTGGTAGCCAGCCAATTGCCGAAGATCTGCTGGGGCAGCATTGAGCCTTTCTCGCGCTTGCCTAAAGCCCGGGAGCCAATCACCATGTCGGCCTCGCCGCTTAGAATGGGAGCCAGCACCTGAGGCATATCCTTGGGATAGTCGGAGTAGTCGCCATCGAGGAACACGATGATGTCGGGCTGCTCCTCGGCGGGGCGAGCAAAGCAGTGAGCCATGCCGCGCAGGCAGGCGTAGCCGTAGCCGGCCCGGCGCTCGTGCAGCACCGTGGCGCCGGAAGCGCGGGCTATCAGGCCCGTGTCATCGGTGGAGTTATTATCGACCACTAGTATTTCGCGCACCAAGCCCTTCGGGATTTCCAGAATGACGTGCGAAATAGAGTGCACCTCGTTGTAGGCGGGAATAATAACGTCGATGATGGGAGTGGGGGGCAAATCGGACATACACAGGAGGCGAGTTGCACAAAGATGCCGAATCTTTTTGGGGCTATCTTTCCCGCGCACTTACATCCGAACCGCATGCTCCAGATTGGCGACCAAGCCCCCGACTTTACCCTACGCACCACCACTGGCGCCACCTTCCGTCTCGCCGACCAGCACGGCCAGCGCGCCATCGTGCTGTATTTTTATCCCAAAGACGATACGCCCGGCTGCACCACGCAGGCCTGCTCCTTCCGCGACCAGTACGAAGACTTTCAGGAACTGGGTGCCGAAGTAATCGGCGTCAGCTCCGACAGTGAGGCTTCCCACCAGAAATTCACCCAGAAGCACCGTTTGCCTTTTCCCTTGCTGGCTGACGAGGGCGGCCGGGTGCGCAAGCTCTACGAGGTGCCCCGCGCCATGCTGGGTATTCTGCCCGGCCGCGTCACGTTCGTCATTGACAAGGAAGGCGTAGTTCGCTACATATTCAACTCCATGCAAAAAGCCACCGACCACGTGGCGAATACAAAGCAGGTGTTGACTGATTTGACGAAAAAATAAGCGGGAATTTTGCCCCAACGGTGGGTATATGACGAGCGGTTAGCAGCCTGAATAAGACCGCGTGCCATACTAAAGTGTATGGACGTGGGGAAGTAGTAGCGCGGAAATCCGTTCCGCGTTGAGCACAGCGAGAGACCACGCGTGGGTGCGGTACCGGATTCTCGCCTGCGGCTCAACGCGGAACGGATTTCCGCGCTACTCTTTACATGCCCTAGCTCAATAGCCGCAGCGAGTCGGCGTGAATCAGTTGGGAGCCTTTGTAGCGACCCTCGCGGGGGCCATTCTCCAGGTTGAGTACGCCGCGGGGGCAGGCCGTGGAGCACATGCCGCAGCCCACGCAGGAGGCCCGGATGATGGGCTCGCCGCGCTGCGCATACTGCTTTACGTCAATGCCCATCTCGCAGACATTGGAGCAGTTGCCGCAGCTAATGCACTGGCCGCCGTTGGTGGTGATGCGGAAGCGGGAGAAGTGCTTTTGCAGCAAGCCCAGATAAGCTGCCATCGGGCAGCCAAACCGACACCACACCCGGCTGCCCATAATGGGGTAGAAGCCCACGCCCACCACGCCCGAAAACACGGCCCCGATGGCAAAACCGTAAAACTTGTTGAGGCTATTACCAATTTCACCCAGAAAGCTGCCGTACAATTGATTCACCCATAGCAGCACCGTAATCAGCACGATGAGGGCCAGCACAGAGTACACAATGCGCACTTCCCAGCGCCAGGCCGCACGGCTTTTGTCGGAGAGGTGGCGGTAAGGGTCGCCGGCGGTTTCGGCCAGGCCGCCGCAGCCGCACACCCACGAGCAGTACCAGCGCTTGCCGAAGAAGTAGGTAAGAATAGGCGTAGCTACCAGCGACATAATTGCCCCCCAGAACACCATAAACACGCCCAGACCGCCGTTTTTAGCCAGATCGGCTACTCCGCCCGGAAACAGGTAGTCGTATTTAAGCGGCCAGAAGTAGGAGAAGTAAAACTCGGGCTGCTGAAAAAACAGAAGCAGGCCCGGCAGCAAAAACGCGAAGCCCAGCTGGAAAAACATCACCGACACGGTGCGAATCAGCTGATAGCGGGAGTGGCGGTACTTCCACAAGGCCCGGCCACCCATCAGCAGCACCGCCAGCGTGTAGAAAGTACCGTACAGAAACCACTGGTCGGCAGCCCTATTGCGCAAGGCCTGGCTGAACGGGTCGAGCGTACGAATCAGGTTTTCGAGCGTCCAGGGAAACCAGTACAGCAGCACGTAGAAGCCCGTGAGTACCAAGCCCGTCACCCAGGCCACGGCCCCACGACTGGTGCTGGCGCGCAGCCAAAGGTTGTTTTGCTTCACGCCCGCCTCCCCGCGCCCAAACTTAACCCAGCTCCAGGCCAGCGTGCCGCCGCTGATAAGAGCCAGCGCCGCATACATGCTCAGGCGTGCCCGCGCCGCATCGGCGTCGAAGGTGGCGGCCAGCAACGCCAGCAGCCCCAGCGCTACGGTAGCCAGCGTTGCTTTTTCGGTGGCATCAGTGACCGGTAAAGGCGCCTGGGCAAGGGCAAAGGAATGATCGGAAGTAACTTCCATAGAAAGGAGGAAAAGTAGCGCGAAGCTTCTGCTTCGCGCACGAGCGAAGCGAGTATTCAGGACCGCACCATTTGTGTCAACGCACAGAAAGTCGCTTCGCTCGTGCGCGAAGCGGAAGCTTCGCGCTACTAGTGATGGTGGTGGCCTTCGTCGGGCTTGCCGAAGAGGTTGAGCAACGAGCCGATGATATAAAGCCCTGCCCAGCACACGTAGAGCCAGTTGAAACCGGCTGGTCGGTGTTGGGGGGCAAAAAAGTGCAGAATCAGGTGGGCACCAATGCTCATGATCAGGCCAGTAATGGCAATGAACTGGTAGCTGTTGAGGGCGCTGGGACGGTAGAGTTTAGAAAGATCCACAGAGAATGGTTTGATGGAAAATGACCTGAGCAGTACGGACTTGTAAGTACCGATAACCTAAAAACGCGTTATTTTAATTCAGTACTTACTTCTGCACCGCCGACATCTCCGCGAACTGCCGCTGAATAGCTTTTTCGTGGCGGTGGTAAAACTCAGGATCAAAGTTGGCCTTTTTTAACTCTTTTAGTACGGTTTGAATGGGCGTTTTGGCTGTAATCCAGTTTTCGCATACGTCTTGGCGCAGGCGCAGGCCCATCGCATTAAACCCAAGCACCGCATCATTGGCCTGGGGGGCAAAATTGATGCGTAGGGCGCAGTTGCCGGTGGGGTGTTGCCAGTAAAAACTCTCTACGCCATCTGGCGTGCGCGCCGGTACCTGCCCATAGGTTTGGTATTCGAGGTTGAAAAACTTGGCCGAGTTGAACCACACGCCACGCCGGTAGGGGGTAGGCTGGCCGCAAATGGTGTGGGCCACGGTTTCGCCCTGCATACGGCCGGTGTACCAGAGCTGCTCGATGGGCACCTCGCTTGCGCCGGGCTGGCGGTGCTGGGCGCAGTCGCCGGCGGCGTACACGTCGGGCAGGTTGGTTTGCAAAAGCTCATCTACCAGAATGCCCCGGTCGGTTTCTACTGCCGAGCTTTGGGTTAAGCTCAGATTAGGCGTTACGCCGATGCCCAGCCCCACCCACTCACACGCTATTTCCTCGCCCTGGCTGGTGATGATGGCGCGTACGCGGCCGGTGGCATCACCCAGAATCTCGCGCAATTCGGTGCGGTAGCGCACGTCCACGTCGTGCTGGCGGAACTGCTGGTCAACGAGTTCAGCTTCTTCGGGGGCAAAACCGAGCCCCAATAGTGCTGGTCGCGGACGAGCACGGTAGCGGCAATGCGGCGGGTGTGCAGCATCTCGGCCAGCTCCACGCCAATCAGGCCGCCGCCCACCACCACGCCCCGGCTGATACCGCGCGTGTCGCGCTCCATCTGCTCCAGGTCGGGCAGGCCGTAGAGGCCTTGAACCCCGCGCAAGTCCTGGCCGGGCCAGTCGGCGCGGCGCGACACGGAGCCCGTGGCCAGCAGCAGCTTGTCGTAGGTCAGGGTCTGGCCGGTGCTTAGGTGAACCTGGCGCGTATCGGCGTCGAGGGCAGTGGCCGTGGCGTGCACCAGCTCCAGCTGGTTTTCTTTCCAAAACCAGTCCTCGTAGGGCTTGATATCCTGGTAGCGCAGATGGCCCATGTACACGTACATCAGGGCCGTGCGCGAGTAGTGATGCTCACTTTCCTCCGATACGAGCGTGATGCGGGCCTCGGGCTGCAAACGCCGCACGGTTTGGGCTGCCGTCACGCCCGTAATGCCGTTACCAATGATAACTAGGTGCATGGATGCTATTTAGATGTAGATGTTGAGCTTCTGTTACTTAGAACGTCATGCGGAGCGTAGCGAAGCATCTCGCTAGCGGTAGTAGTTGTCATGCTGAGGAATCGAAGCATCTCTACTGGTGAGTAATCAATGCTATTGCAATGAAGCGGTAGAGATGCTTCGATCCCTCAGCATGACCACCTTTTGAGTATACATGTATAAAAAAGCCCCCCGCCCGAGCGTAGCTCGCAACTTGCAAACCATAACATTGGTTAGTGGAGTCAGGTTTGCAAATCCACGGTGGGTCAAATGGCCGTATTTCCCCTAAACCTACTCATTTATGTATCCTTCTGGATTTTCGACTGCCCGCCCCTGGCGGCTCCTGGCCTTACTATTTACCCTCTGGCTACCGCTGGGGGGCATTTTGGCGGCTCCGGTGGCACCATCTTTTTCGGCCGCTACGTCGGCTTTCCTGCAGAAGTACGTGAATGCTGATGGCAACGTGAACTACGCCGCTATAAAGAAGCAGCCCGCCGAGCTGAACAATCTGCTGCAAACCGTGCGGACTTTCGACACCAAAGCTATTTCGGCCGCCGAGCGCAAAGCCTTTTACCTCAACGCCTATAACCTCGTGGTAATAGGGGCGGTAGTCGAGCGCTTGCCGCTGACATCGGTGATGAAGGTGCCAGGCTTCTTTGATAAGCTGCCTTTCACCGTAGCTGGCGAAAAGATGACGCTCAATGAGCTGGAAACCAATAGGCTACGCAAGCCCTACAACGACCCGCGAATACATTTTGCCTTAGTGTGCGCGGCCAAAGGCTGCCCCCGCCTCAGCCGCGAAGCCTTCGCTGCCCCCACTCTCGATGCCCAACTGGCCGCCCAGACCAAGCGCGTGCTCACCGATCCAACCTTCATTCGGCCAGACGCGGGCACTAAAAAAGTGCTGGTTTCGGAAATCTTCAAATGGTACGCCGCTGACTTTAAAGCCCCCGGCCCGGCCCTTATTCCCTACCTCAATCAGTACCGCACCGCCCAGCCCATTCCAGCCCATTACACAGTCGATTACTACACCTACGACTGGGCGCTTAATGTCCAGTAAGCGTCTCAACGCGCAGCATATTAGGTATAACTGTCAGTAAGTCTCCGCCGTAAGCAAAGAACAGATTAGCATTCCACCCAAAAACCTACGACAATGATTTTAGATAAACTTTTCGGCGACGACGATAATAACGAGAACGGCGACATTACCGAAGGCAAGGGCGTCTCCAAGAATGAAGAGTTTGAGGCGCAAAAGAAGGTTCAGCAAACCGAGAGTAATGGCAAAGAAGCCAATGACCCCTCGGCCCAGCGAAATACGGGCGCCAACGGCTACACCCAGCGCAGCAACCAGAAAGACCAGCTCGAAAACCTGCACATTGGCGGCGACGAAACTTCGCCCCAGGGCGGCAACGACCATAAGAACGCCGGTGAGCAGGCGCAAGGCCCTGGTTTTGAGGCCGAAGGCACCTACGAGCTGGATCATACGGTGCGCACCAGTGAGCAAAAATTTGGCGAAGCCGAGCCCAGTGGACCAGATAAGCCACTAATAGATGGCTCTATTTCACAGTAAGTTGCCATCTTAAAACAAACAAACCCCACGCTCCCAGCGTGGGGTTTTTTGGTGAGTGGCATTTATTCCATCCTGTTCATTCCATTTGATTACTTATAAGGTTACTATGGGTTTATTAATCCTCTGTTGGATAGTTTATTATGCCTTACATAGTTTGCTGGCTACACCGTGGGTGAAGAATAAGGTGGCCGCCCACTGGTCGGCGGCGCCTCGCTACTACCGGCTGGCTTACAATCAGGTGTCAGTATGGTTATTTTTGTTGGTGTTGCGCTACCAGTTTAGCTTGCCTGCAACGCGTGTAGCGCCTGCTTCGCTCGTGCTTACCATTGGTGGCTACATCTTGCTGGCTGTGGGCCTGCTACTAGCTGTACTAGCAATGCGTGGATATAGCTTGAGTGAGTTTGCCGGGTGGGCCTACGTACGCAATGGCGCCGCCGCAGCGGATACAGCCCTCAACACCAGTGGCCTTAATGGGATAGTGCGGCATCCATTCTACGCCGGTATTATCGTGGGGCTGGGGGGCTTTTTTATGGTGAATCCCACGCTGCCCTGGCTCGTGTTTGTCGCTTGTGCGGTACTGTATATTCTGGTAGGAAGCCGCTTGGAGGAGCGCAAACTGTTTCAGCGGTTTGGCGACACCTATGCGCGCTATCAGCAGCGCGTACCTATGCTATTGCCCCGCGTAAGAGGGCAGTCGAAAGCCTAGACTAGGGCTTGTAGTAGGCTTATGCTTAAGCCGATGTGCACCCATACTGGTGTATTAACCAGCCTTTATTATAGGGATTGATAAATACTTGAGGCTGGCTTACAAATAACTTTTTCTATAAAAAGTGCATTTGCTGCGCCCAAATGGGCTTAATCATGGTTGTGTTACTTATTATGGCAAAATATTTATAAAAAACTTGTTCTGTATGTGACGATTCATATATATTTACAACATGAAACTTAGGAAGGGATTTCTCTCGCCTATTTTTTCATCCACTCGCCCTCACTACCTACTGCTGCCGCAATGACCCTCCTCACTACCCTCAAGGCCCTGACCCGGCCAGTTATGGCTCTGACATTAGTAGCAAGCTGCCTGCTCTCTAATTTTGCTCACGCAACGGACTCTGCCCCCAAGGCTAAAAAGGAAAACAATGCTGCCCCGGCAGCTTCAGTGGTGGGTATAGCTGCCTCAGCTTCCGCCAGCGCTACCGCCGCTTCGGTGGTGCTTACCGGCCGCATTCGCAACGAGCAAGGCCAGCCATTAGCTGGTGCCACGGTTTATTTGCAGGGCAGCGCACTAGCCGTCACCACCAACGGACAAGGTGTTTTCTCTTTAGAAGTACCTGCCGCCGGCAAGAAAACGCTCCGCTACGGCTACGGTGGCTACCAGGACCGCGACGTGATTGTTAGCAGTAGCGCCCCACTAACCATCAGCCTGCAACCCAGCACTGAGAATGCTAAGCAACGCCAAGAAAAATAAGCTAGCAGTACCGCCCACAAAAAAGCCCCCCAGTTAATCACTGGGGGGCTTTTTTGTGAGTTATAAATATTAAGCTTTCACTTTCGACTCGGGGCGGACGGCAAACTGCTTGCCGAAGAAGAAGTACACCGGCACCCCCACCGCTACCAGCAGCAACCCCAGGCCGGAGTCGCGGGCCGTGGCGGGCGAAACGAGCAGAATAACGCAGAAAGCAGAGGCCAGAATGACATAGAGCAGCGGAATAACCGGGTAGCCCAACGCCTTATAAGGGCGGGGCGCATCGGGGCGCGTGCGGCGCAGAATGAAGATGCCGATGATGGTGATGACATAAAACAGAATCACCGAAAACATCACATAGTTGAGCAGTTGCCCATAGGAGCCCGTCAGGCACAACCCGCAGGCCCACAGGCATTGGGCCCACAGCGCCACGCCGGGTACGCCGGCTTTGTTGAGCCGCGCCATGCCGGGAAAAAACAAGCCGTCTTTAGCCATTGCGTAGTAGGCACGCGCGCCGCTGAGAATGATACTGTTATTAGCGCCAAACGTGCTGATCATAATCAGCACGGCCATGACGTAGGCCCCGGCCCGGCCCAAGATGCTCTCGGCCACGGCCGTAGCTACCAAATCGCCTTTCGTGTACATAATGCCGCGCCCCAGAATATCGGTCGCGTCAGGGCTTCCTTGCAGGGGAAGCACCAGCAGATATACCAGATTAATAAGCAGATACAGGCCCGTAACGATAGCCGTACCAATAGCCATGCTGAGCACGATAGTGCGCTCGGGCCGCACGATTTCGTCGCCGGAGAAGCCGATGTTGTTCCAGGCGTCGGAGCTAAACAAGGAGCCCGTCATAGCCAGGCCAATGGCACCAACCAGCCCCCAGATACTCAGCGGCACGGCCTCGCCCGTAGGTGAGAAGCTGGCTGGCTGCCACATATCGCTAAAGTTGACGTTGACAGCTTCCTGATTGATGCCCAGCGCCAAACCAAACATAATCAGCAGGGCCAGTGCCACCAGCTTGGTTGTACCGAACACATTGGAAATGAGCTTGCCGCCGCGCACGCCCTGCGCATTCACCCACGTCAGGCCCACCAGCATAAGCACGGCCAGCAGCATCACCGTACTGAACCGGAAGCCCAGAATGGAGAACAAGATGTGCTCTTCGCTAAACCACGGCACCAGCACGCCCACAAACCGGGCAAAGGCCACGGCCACCGCCGCAATTACGCCCGTCTGGATAACCAGAAACAGCGACCAGCCATATAGAAAGGCCACGAGCTTGTTGTAGGCCTCGCGCAGGTACACATATTGCCCGCCCACCTTCGGAAACATGGAGGCCAGCTCGCCGTAGCTTACCGCCCCGGCCAGGGTTATAAAGCCCGTGACCAGCCACACCACCAACAGCCAGCCCGGCGAGCCTACTTTCCGGGATATATCGGCGGAAACAATGAAAATACCAGACCCAATCATGCTGCCGGTCACAATCATGATGGCATCGAAGAGGGTAATGGCGCGTTGAAACTGACCTTGTTTTTCAGGCATGAGAGAGGGTAGAGATAGATTCAGGGGCGGAAGATAGAAAAGAAAAGCCCTGTCCAGTCCGGTAGGGTAGCGCTGGGGGGCAAATTGAGCCTGAAAAAGATAAAGGAGCGGGCTATACTTCCAGCTTGGGCAGGCGCCAGTGGCGGCCGACTAGCTTGAGCATTGTGCGGCGCCAGCGGGGCAGGTTGCGGTAAGCAAACTCTTCCTGGTGCAGGCGCGGAATATCGAGGCGAGTGGCCCGCTCATACAGCTCATCGGGGCCGCAGTGCTGGTACTTTTGAAAGAGAGTAGCCAGGGTGGGCCTGATTGATTTCAGATTCCAGTAGTGCAGCACATACGGCGCCGCCTCGGCAATTGGGCCATCTACCTGAAACCGCATGCTGAAAGCTAACTGCTCCATAATGTGCCGGTTGTAGGCGGCGTACAGCACCTCGGCCAGCTCGCGCACATCCGGTAGCGCCTTTGCGGCGGGGCTGGAAAGCCCTATTACCCCAGAGTTGTAGAGCTGGGTAGTAGCGTGTATGTGCAGATCATAGCTACCAATATGCCATTGATGCTTTTTCAGACGATGGTATATTTTGCGGCTCAGCTCGTTGCCCTCGGCCATTGGCCCTTCGCAAACGTGCATGAAGCGCTGGCCCTCGCCAATAGCCTGAAAAACGGGCGCCGGGTCGCGCAGCCAAATGGTATCGGTATCCACAAACAGCAGATTGCCAGGGTAGTTAGCCGCTGCGTGTTCCAGCACCGCAATCTTGAGCAAGTACACGCGGCTGCCCTGCCAGGCCTGCCATTGCTCGGTGGAAATAGCTGGGTAATAAATGTTTTTCTGCTCCCCCAGTACCTTCTGAAACTCTTCCGGTCTATCTGTATAAATGCAGATAGCAGCCGGCGACTTCTGGGCTACCTGGTTGTAAGACAGGATGCTATAAATGGCTTCACTGCAAATATCGCTCGGGCCGTAAGCAAGATAAAGTAAGGAATTCATCCGTTTGATGCCGTTTGGGGTTGATGACCTGATACCGCGAAATGCTGCATAAGCTACTGTGGTCAAAAAAGCTCCCATAGCTTCTGGGGGGCTTTTTGTCTGCCGGAGTGGTCCTACCAATTCCGCGAAGCGGTTGGTAGAACCACTATCGTTGAACAATAACACGCGAGGTCGTTTCACGATAGTGGTTCTACCAACCGCTTCGCGGAATTGGTAGGACCACGCTAGACTATTCTTTCCGCCCCGACTCAGCTTACCCGCACTTCGCCATTCACGAATACGCGCACTACTTCGGTGGCGCTCAGGCCGTCGTTGTCCACTACCTGCACGGCAATGGTGTGGGTGCCGGGCTTGAGCTGGAAGGTTTGAATGCCCGTTTTGTCCAGCAGAATGCTGGGCCGGAAGCCCTGGGTCGGGTCGTGGCGCTCATCCCAGGCATAGAACTCCAGGCCGGCGGGGCTCTGGCCGGTGGCCGCGAGCTGCACCGGACGCTTGCCACCGTTGCCGGCTGGTGCCAGGGCCTGCACCGCCACGCTCAGGCGGGGCTTGTGGGCCAGGGGCACGATGTCCTCTACCCGGACCAGCTCGATGCGGATGTTTTCCTTGGTGCGCAGGCGGGCCACTTCTTCCACGGCCCCGCTCCCGAAGCTGAAGGCCAGAATGTAGCCCACCGCCTCGCCGCTGGCCCGCTGCCGCGCAAACAGGGCCGCGTCGTGGCGCTCGGCGGCGGCGCGGAAGTTATCGACCACGTTGCGGCCGATTTTCTCGCTTTGCTTGACTTGCAGGGGCAACCCCTCGCGGCTGGTGCCATCCAGGCCCAGGTCGCCGCGGCGCTTCACGTTGGGTGTACCGCCAAATTGCGTCACCAGCCAGCCTTCAAAAATGTAGGGATTCTGAGCTTTGAGCGTGTCGATGTCGTACTTGTGCAGGCGCACGGCAAAGTCCTGGCTGAACAGGTCGCGGCCCTGAAGCAGGCGCAGCTCGGTTACTTTTACGGCCTGCACGCTCTGGTCGATGCCCAGCCAGCGGCGCTTGAGGCGCTCGGCCGCCACTACCGTCGTGCCCCCGCCCACGAACGGGTCCAGCACCACGTCGCCCTCGTTCGAGGCCATCGCAATAATGCGCTCTAGTAAGGCGACGGGTTTTTGGGTCGGGTAGCCGATGAGTTCGTTGGAACGGGAATGAACCGGCGGAATGTCCAGCCAAAGATTAGTAAGCAAAGTGCCTTTGGATTCACTTAAATAACGCTTCAGCCGCGGCCGGTTCTGATAAGCCAGCGTACCATCTTTATTCGTTGGAAACCAGATGCGACCCTCAGCATCTAATTTTTCCATCGTTTCCCGTGAAAACCGCCAACCTAATGCTGGCGGTGTCCAACCATTGTACTCGTACCATCCATTCGGCTTGCCTGTCTCTTTATTAATGGCCGACATTCCTCCATTAGCTGGAGCCGCCATATCAGCCCGCAGATAACGCCCTCGCCCATTCTCATCATCATGTCGGTATTCCTCAGCTAAATGCTTGGCAGAATGCCCTCCATAGATTGGGTTAAACGTATTCTTGGTTGATTTAGAATAGTAATAGATGGCATCATTCACTACTGGAATTTTCTTCTTTGCGTCAGAATGAGCATTGGTCCGCTGCCACACGATTTCCGCCCGGAAGTTCTCTTCCCCAAACAGCTTATCCAGAATAAAAATCTTGATATACGCGTCCGCGTGCCAGTCGCAGTGCAGGAAGAGGGAGCCGGTGGGCTTGAGGATGCGGTGCAGCTCGCGCACCCGCTCGTTGAGCCAGTCGATGTACTGCATGATGCCCCCACTCCAGCGGTCCTCGAAGGAGCGCCGCTCCCCGGCGTCGCCCCAGATAACTTCGTACGTGCGGTTAGAGAAAAACGGCGGGTCGAGGTAAATCAGGTCCACCGACTCGGCGGGCATGTGGCGCAGCACTTCCAGGTTGTCGCCCAGGATGAGTTCATTCATGGCCGGAAGATAGGGAGGCAAGCGCGTATCGACCATATGGGCTAGCGCGAAGGAGGAAGAACCAGCCCACAAAAAGCCCCCCAGAACGTCCTGCTTATCTAGCGTCCCGACAGGAAGCATTTCGTTTGCGGTCGTTGTGCTGGTACTGTCATGCCTCATCTGGCGTCCGCTTGTCGAAGCATCTCTACTGGTTAGTAATCTTATAGCATTACAACGAAGCAGTAGAGATGCTTCGACAAGCGGACGCCAGATGAGGCATGACCGCCTTTTGTATAGCAATGACCGCACGCGAGATGCTTCGCTTTGCTCTGCATCGCGTTTTGTTTCAATGGTACTGTCATGCTGATCTTGTCGAAGCATCTCGCGTGCTGATGTAGGGTTAGTAATCTGACTTAACACGCGAGATGCTTCGACAAGCTCAGCATGAGAGTACCAGCACAACGACTGCCCGCGAGCTGCCTCCTGGCGGGACGCTAGATAAGCAGAACGTTCTATTTAGTGCTAGCTGACTGCCTTTGCGGCCCGCCGCCCACAACCTTGCGGTCCACTTCGCCGAATAGCTACCTTTACCGCTTGTCACGCTCCCTGGCCACCTAATGTCGCAGAAGCTTCTGGTGTTTTTGGCAGGACTGCTGCTGGTTTCGGCCCTCGGCTCCTACCTGTATTACCGCCGTTCGGTGGCCCGCACCCCCGTGGACCCTTGGGCGCTGGTGCCCGACGATGCCGTGCTGGTTACCGCCACCCGCGACCATCCGACGCTGGTGCGTCATCTGAAGGAAACCCAGATCTGGGACAACCTGACCGGCGTGCGCTATTTTCAGCAGGTAGAGGAAAACGTGGCCCTGATTGATAGTATTGCCGGTAGCCAAAGCGTAGTGCTGCGTTTTTTGGGCACTAAGCTGGTTCTCACCTCCGTGCACGTTACCGGTCCCACCACCTTCGATCTGTTGTTCCAGGTGCCCATTAGCACCGTGCGAGAGTACCGGCAGCTACGGGGCCTATTGAACGGCTTGGGCCAGGATGCGCGCTACCGCGTAACGACAAGGGAGTACCGCGGGCAGCAGATTACGGATGTCCGGCAGCGCGGCACGGGTCATGGCATTACGTTTCTGAACTACCGCAACCAACTTATTATAAGCACCAATGCGGGCCTGGTAGAAACGGTAGTAAGACGCCTAGAGCAACCAGAGCTACCTTCTGTAGCCGCCGATTTTCAAAATACCGACTACCTCCAGCACAAGGACGTTGATGCGATGCTGCTGCTCAATTACCGGCAGTTTCCGCGTTTTCTGGGCGTATTCTTTCGTCCGGAGCTGCGGCCTAGCCTGGAAAGTATTACGGGCCTGAGTCGCAATGGCCTGCTCGGCATGAAACTCGTGGGCAATAAGATTTTATTCAACGGCTTCACCAACCCCGAAACCACCCGCGACGCCCTG
Organism: Hymenobacter sp. R533113; assembly: GCF_056835965.1. Lineage (NCBI taxonomy): Bacteria > Pseudomonadati > Bacteroidota > Cytophagia > Cytophagales > Hymenobacteraceae > Hymenobacter > Hymenobacter sp. R533113. Next base: position 8,643 of record NZ_JAKWBD010000016.1, on the reverse strand, counting down.
CACCAGCGCCTGCGCGGCCAACCCGCCCAGCGCCTGCGCATGGCCGACGTGCTGCCCCTGCGCACCGCCTTACTATTGCATCTGGGCCTGCAGGATATGGCCACGCTGCCCGTGGCGCGGTGGTCGGCCGCCACGGATACCCTCGCGGCCCGTACCGGCTCCCTGCTCGACAGCCTGACGGCCTCATTCAGCCGGGAGGCAGCTTTGTGCTATCTGGCTTCGGCGTCGCCCCGCCAGGTGCCGGCCAAGCTTGCCTTAGTCTATTGCCCCGATCCGCTGCGTACGGCTACGCTACTCGGTCAGCTGCGCCGTCTCACGGGTGCCAGCCCTTCCTTTGAGCGCGTAGGAGCTTACCGAATTTACCAGGGCGGTGTGCCCGAGTTGCCCAGCCGCCTGCTGGGGGGCTTTTTTACCGGCTTCGAGGAGGCACCCGTCGTGGCGCAGGTCGGTGATTATCTGGCTTTTGGCAAAGACGCCGCCACCCTGCGCACCTGGCTGACTGATGTGGCTAGTAAAGCTACCTGGAGCAGCTCGCCGGCTCAGGTGGCCTTTCTGCAGGAAACCCAGCCGCTGGCCCGCCTAAGTCTGATAATGGACACCCGCAACAGCTGGAACGTGCTGCTGCGGGCGTTGGTAGAGGAGCGCCGGGCGGGTTTGCTGCGCAATGAAGCCCTGTTTAAGCGCTTTCCGCAACTGGCCCTGCAGTTTGTGCCCCCTGCTAATGAGGCCGATGCGGATACCCAATACTATACCCAGCTGCTACTGCGGCATCCGGCAGTGGGTCCGGCCGTGGCAAGCCCTCAAGGCCTCAATGCCACGGGCGGCTTGCTCACGTTCAAAACGCCTTTAGCAAGCTCACCCACCCTGGTAACTGTTCAGGGGGCCCGGCTGCCCGGCGTGCTGGTGCAGGATAAGGCGCAGGTGCTGCACTACGTGACTCCCGACAACGTGGTGGCCTGGTCCGATACGCTGCCGGGGCCGCTGGTTGGGCCAATCAGCCGGTTGCCGGTGGGGGGCGATTTGGGCTATCTGCTGGCTACGCCCACCCAGCTGCACCTGCTCGATCCGCAGGGCCGCCCGGCCCCGAACTTTCCTTTAAACCTACCCGATACGGTGCGTGCTAACTCGCTTACCGCCGGACCAGCCATCGGAAAAATGCCCCCCGGTTTGCTGGTAGGCGGCGGCGGGAGCAATTTGTTTTTATTCGATACCAATGGTCAGGCCTTCTCTGGCTGGCAGCCTAAGCGCCTGGATTTCAGCCTGGCCGCACCACCGCATTACCTGGTCGTTGGCGGGCGGACAGTTGTTGTGGCGCTGCTGGAAAACGGCTACGTGTATGCCTATAATCAGCAAGGCAATCTGTACCCTGGCTTCCCCCTTAGCGTGGGGGCCCGACTCAATACAAGCGCTTTCGTGGAGGGCGGTACTACCCTGGGCCGCACCCGCCTGACGGTAGTTAACCAGCACGGGGAGAGAGTTACCTTCAACCTGAGCGGCGACGTGGTCAGCCGCGGCCGGATAGCAACCTGGAGCCGCAACTCGGTCTTTCGCCTGGTGCCCGACCCCGCCCGCCGCGGCTACGTGGTAGCCCGGGAAGAGGGCGGGAGGGTAAGTCTGTTCGACGCGTCGGGCCGGCAGCTGCTGACGCAGAACTTTCTGACCTCGGGCCGCAAGCCCGTGCAGTACTTCGACTTCGGGGCCGGTCGTCGCGTATTCGTAATCACGGAGCCGGCTCCGCGCCGGGCGTATATCTATGACGCCCAGGGGCGCTTGGTAGGTGGTCAGCCATTTGTGAGCACCGTCCCTGAAGTTGCCCTACACTACGAAGCTATGACCGGCACTTACTACTTATTTCGCACGGTAGATACGGAGCTACGACGTACCGATTTGAAAATGAACTAGAGCATTTGTTCAGTTCTTATTGCGTCTTAGGTACATTAATTGCTTGCATTACCCCGTTATCCCAAGAAGATGACGGGGTTTATTTTTTTTATAATAATCAAAGATAAATAGCCACAATAGCCGATATATCTTGCAGGTTTCTAACTTCAGGTGATGAAAGTAAAGCAGGCTTTAAAGTTGTACTATGTATAGAAAACTTTTACTCTTATTTTTTGGCCTATTTCCTTTACTAACCCTGGCTCAAGGCTCGAGTGCTATACCGCCGGTGCCAGTAATGCCCGGCGTAGAAGTAGCTGACGTAGAGGTGCTTCCCGGCGCTGTTGATACCCAAGGCTGGCTGTTGCTCGACCAGGATATCCAGACGGAGCTGGAGGGCGCGGTGGATAATCTCTACAACTTCAAATTTGATAAAGCCGAAAAGCAGTTTCGGTCGCTCAAGCGGCGCTATCCCGAGCACCCAATGCCGTATTTTCTGCTCGGCCTGAGCACCTGGTGGAAGATTCTACCCACCAATATGCAGGAGAAAAAGTACGATAAGCTGCTGTATGCCTACATGGATACCGCAATTACCTACGGCGAGAAACTATACGAGGCCGACAATAAGAATTACGAAGCCTGCTTCTTTCTCTCCGCTGCCTATGGCTTCGATGCCCGGCTGAACGCGGAGCGTTCAAACTGGCGCAAAGCTACCGTGAGCAGCAAGCGTGCCCTCAATTATCTGGCTAAAAGCAAAGAAGCTAATGGCTTGAGCCCCGATTTTCTGCTTGGGGAGGCGCTGATGAACTATTATGCCGTCTGGATTGCGGAGAACTATCCTTTGCTGCGGCCCGTGCTGCTCTTTTTCCCCAAAGGCAACCAGAAGCTGGGCCTGCAACAACTGCGCACCGTGGCCGATAATGGCTTTTATACCGGAATGGAAGCCAAGTTTTTCCTGATGAAGATTCTGCTGAATGAGGAAGATAATCCTGCCCAATGCCTTCCCGTGGCGCGCTATCTGGCCACCACTTACCCCGACAATGGCTATTTCCAGCGCATCTATGCGCTGACTTGCTTTCGGGAACAGCAAAACCAGGAATGTGAGCGGGTAAGTCGCGATATTCTGGCTAAGATCAATCGGGGGATGCCCGGCTACGAAGGCGTGAGTGGTAAGTACGCCACCTATATGCTGGGCTCGCTCATGCAGTTGCGCTACAAAGACCAGGCGAAGGCCAAAGACTATTATGAGCGGTGTATTGTATTTGCGGAGGCTACCGGCGAAACAACCGTTGGGTTCTACGTGTACGCCAACCAAAGTCTGGCGCAAATGGCTGCGGCCCAGCGTGATATAAAAACGGCTCTGCGCTATTACAGCGTCGTGCGCGATAAGGCCGACCGCAAATCGGAGTCGTATCGGGAGGCCACTGCTTATTACAAAAAGCACAAAAACAACCCGCTCAATTCCGGTAGCTCCCCCGCATCGCGCGTCTCATCTACTTCCCTGCAAACCCGGCGCTAAACAACATTTAACATTTAACACTTAACACTTAACATTTAACAGGTAAAAATGCTCCCCAGATGCTTTAAGAAGCGTTTGGGAGGCATTTTTACTTATTCAGGCCTTACGCAACTGCTTTTGTGCAACCGCTTCTACAGTATCAAGGGGTCTCTTTGGTACTCACAGCAGGCTCCGTGTTCAGATTAACTATCTGATTTTAAGGTTTTTTTGCTTTTAATTAGGCAGGCCCTATTGTTAAATGTTAGTTGTTCCTCAGCCAGCCTTTACGGTAGAAATAGACAAGTTGAAAAGTTACGATCAGGGCCAGAATACCCAGCAATATAGGGTAGCCCCAGGGCTCGTAGAGCTCCGGCATATTCAGATGATTGATGCTCCCATCGGGCGCTTCGCGCTGAAAGTTCATGCCATACAAGCCCACCACGAAGCTGAGGGGAATAAAGATGCTGCTGATAATAGTGAGCACCTTCATGACCTCGTTCATGCGGTTGCTCTGGTCCGACATAAACAGATCGACGAGGCTGGTGACCGATTCACGGTAGCTCTCGGCCAAATCCAGGCTCTGGATGGCGTGGTCGTAACAGTCGCGGAAAAATGGCTTAATATCATCGGGAATCACCTCGTCGGGCTGCCGCAGGATTTCTGATATTTTCTCGCGTTCCGGGTACACCAGGCGCCGAAAGCGGATGATATCCTTCTTCACGTGCAGAATCCGATTGAGTAAGCGCCGGTCGCCGCGCCGCCCGGTCAGAATCCGATGCTCCAGCGTCTCGATGTAGTCGCCGATGGCGGCCATGGTCGGATAGTAGTGATCGAGCACTATATCGGTTAGGGCGTAAGCCAGGTAGAGCGAAGAGCGATTTTTTATCTGGCTGAAGCCTGAGCGCAGCCGATGACGAACGGCTTCCAGGCAATCTTCATAGTCATCCTGAAAACTGAGAATGTAGTTGGGGCCCGTGAATATGGAGAGCTGGTCGTCGTCGATTTCGAGTAGGGGCGTAAATTCCGTCATGCGAGAAACCAGAAACAGCCGTCCGTCTTCCAGAACATCCACTTTGGCCCGCTGATAGTCGCTGAGCACATCCTCCATCAGAAGCGGGTGAATGGCAAAATCGGCCATCAGGCGTTGCAGCAGGTCTAAATCGTTGTAACCTCGTATATCAATCCAGTGCTTGAGGCTGGGATTGGCCTGGAAATACTGGATCAGCTCCGCGTAGCTGGCGTACTCTTTTTCCAGAAAGAAATCGGCGGTGTACGAAATCATAAACAGGCGCGGAGTCAGGGCATCGGCGCGGATGGTGAGGGTACCCGGCCGCTGACCAACGGATTGCTCCTTAGCCTGGCGCGTCGCGTCGCGGTCGGCTACACCCGTCGGGTGCTCCGTTTCCGGGCTGCCGGGCACTTGGTTGGCGGTAAGTGGCGACGAAGTAGGTTCCATGCAGCAAAAGGGAAAGGGAGCGTTTGCGGTTTCTAAGGTAAGTAAGCTCCGTGTCAGATTGGCCTCGACTTGCGGGTGAAGTAATGGGGTTTAGCTACATCATTCTTTATAAGGGGAAAAATCGCGCGGTTTTACTCGTAATTTCGCAGTCCGAATTTGACATTTTCCTTAGTGAACTCCACCATCGGCACTGCCCAGCTGCTTGCTTTTTCTACCAATGAGGCCCGGTACGTGGTGCGGTATGGGCAGGGGAGCGAGCCGCTGCTGCCTCTGGCGTTTGAGTCTTTTTTGTATATGCAGTCGGCTCACCTTCGCCTCCGACGGTCGGCGGGCCAGCATCTGGCGTTTTACCTCGAAAACGAAGCCCGCGCCCAAACCGTCGCGCAACTGCATGTTTTTATTGACGCCACTACTAACACGCTGGCTTATAGCCCATATCAGGCGCCGTTTGGGGGAATACAGATGGCCGCAGGAGTATCGGCGGCGGCCCTGAAGTCTTTCATGCTGGCCGTGCACTCCATCTTGAAGGAAATGGGAGTGCGGCGGCTGCGCATACGCGCCTATCCATTTGCCTACGACCCCGCGGGAAGCGCACGAATGACGCAGGTGTTGAGCCAGTTAGGCTATAAAGTGACACTAGCTGAATTAAATAATCATCTGCCTTTGGAGCAAGAGTTTGAGGCGCGGCTGCATCCTTCGGAGCGGCGACGTCTGGCCAAGTGCCGCCGCCATGGCTTTCACTTTGAGCAGGAGCCACTGTTTTTTTTGCCTAGAGCCTACGAGTTTCTGCGGCGCTGCCGCGAGGAGAAGGGTCAGCACCTGTCGTTGAGCGAGGAAAGACTAACGGAACTGTTTCGGGTATTTCCCAACAACCATTTTCTGTTCTCGGTGCGCGACCCGACTGGTGAGTGGGCGGCACTTACGGTGGCTATTCAAGTGAATGAGCGTGTACTTTACAACTTCTACCCAGCTAGCCCGCTGGCTTACAATGCGTTTAGCCCGGTAGTGCTGCTCAATGAAGGCTTGCACGCTTTTGGCCGGGCCAGCGGGTTGGCCTTACTTGACTTAGGTACCTCTACGCTGCCTACTGGCCTGAATCAGTCCCTGTTGCAGTTCAAACGTCATCTGGGGGGCATTTTGAGCTTGAAGCTAACTTTGGAATGGAAGGCTAAGTAGCTGCTTTGGCAAGTCTGCTTCCCTCAGTAAATTAATACGGTTACAGCCGGTAATATTGCACCCGGATAACCACAGGCTCCACTGTCATCATCCTGCGCGGCAGCTCACGCCCGCAAGTGAATTCGTAAACCCCTGATTTGTGCCTTCCAAACTGCCCCCCGACGCTACTCAAATTGCCCCCCAGTCGGAAGCCACGGTGCTTGGGCGATTTTTGCGCGGCTCCCTGGGCTCTAGTGTCGGTATCGGGGCGCGGGCGGGTGGAGCCTTGCTGCTCAATAAGTTGCTGGCTCTCTACGGCGGCCCCGGCGGCCTTACGCTGCTGACTCATTTTCAGAATCTACTAGCGCTGTTCACCACTTTGTCAACCGATGGGGTGCATGTGGGGGTGGTGAAATATCTGGCTCCACTGCGGGCCGGCTCAGGGCGCTACCGTGCCTGGTTTGGGGCAGGTATCCTTCTGAATTTATTGGGGCTTTTGCTGGGTGGATTGGCATTGCTGCTGGCACCAGGCCCCTTGGTTGGGATATTTCAGCTCACCGCAGGCTGGACGATTTGGTTTTTCTGGGTATTGGTATGCTCTCAGTGCATGCCTTGCTGGGGGCGGTGCTGCTAGCGGCAGGGCGGCTTCGCACGTATGTTTGGCTGACGGTCGCGCTCAGTTTTTTGGGGGTAAGTGGGGTGGCAGGGGCTTTGGCTTTAGGATGGCCCATTGAGCAAGTTCTGCTGACGTATCTAGTAGCCCAAAGCCTTACCCTGCTCCCTACAGTGCTGGCGTGCTGGCGGGCGGGTCTGTTACCCCGACTGCGGGGCCGAGTAAGCAAAGCCGCACTGCGAGGGCTGGGCCGCTTTCTGCTGATGGCCAGTAGTTTGCTCTTGTTTGGCACGGCCGTGAATTTTGCGCTTCGGGAAGTGCTGATTGCCCGCTTCGGACTGGCCCAAACGGACCTCTGGCAAGCCGTGGCTAAAGTATCGGACAATTACACTATGGTATTCACCGGCGTGATGAGCAGCGTGTATTATCCACGATTGGCCGCCTTGAGCACCCAACCCGCCGCGCAGCGGGCTTACGTACGCACTGTAATAATGCTGTTAGCGCCGGTGCTGGCCGTCGGGCTGGGCCTGCTTTATCTACTGCGTGACTGGCTGCTGCCTTTCCTTTTCGACGAGCAGTTTGCGGCGGCCAGTTACCTTTTTGCCCCCCAACTGCTAGGCGATTGGGCCAAGTTTTTATCCTGGCTTTTACTGTTTCTGCTTTCGGCCAAGGCTCAGGTTGGGCGCTACGTGGTGGTGCAGGCAGGCTCGGCGATGCTCTACGTGGCGTTGCTGCAAGGGCTGCTGCCGCACTACGGTTTGCTGGTGGCGCCGCTGGCTCATGCGGGCCGCTTCGGGCTGTTGCTGCTGCTTAGTGCGATATACTTTCGGTCTTATCTACGGCGTGGCAATGGTTGAGGAAGAGAAAAATGCCCCCCAGCCCGCCTTCAGCGAAACACAGCCGCTGGTGACGATTGTGGCGCTGTGTCATAACCACGCCCCTTTCCTGCGCGAGGCGTTGGACTCTATTTTGGCCCAAACTTACCCTGCGCTCGAAGTTTTGCTGGTAGATAACGGCAGCACCGACGCCAGCCTCGCGATTCTGCGGGAGTACGCCGCCGCTAATCCTGCCTGGAAGCTCACTCTGCATGCTCAAAACCTGGGTTTGTGCACCGGCTTCAACCAAGCTTATCGACAGTCTCGGGGGGCTTTCTTAATTGATTTCGCTACTGACGACGTGCTGCTGCCTCAACGTGTGGCGCAGCAAGTGGCCGCTTTTCAGTCTTTGCCGGCTACCTATGGCGTCGTGTACTCCGATGCGGAGCTGATTGATGAGCAGTCGCGCTTTCTGCGTCATCATTTTCGGCGCACTGCAAAAGGGCTGCAGCCGCGCCCGGCCTCGGGTGATGTGTTTGCCACTGTATTGGCTCTCTACTTTATCAGTACGCCTACCATGATGATGCGTCGCGCCACCCTCGACGAGCTGGGTGGCTATGATGAAACACTGTATTATGAAGATTTTGATTTCTGGGTCCGGGCGGCACGCAACTGGCATTTCTATTTTCTGGACGAGGTAACCACCCGCAAGCGCAAGCATCCTCAAGCCATGTCGCGCACGGCTTATTTGCCCTCCGACCCCCATCTGGACTCTACCATCCAAACGTGTCATAAAGCCTTGGCTCTATGCCGAGATGAAGGGGAGAAAGCTGCTCTTGCCGTGCGTCTGCGCTGGGAAATGCGACAGGCAATACGCTGGGGTAATCAGACGCACGCACTGGCCTTTTACTCCATATTGCGCCAAACTAATAACTCTTCCCTCATCGATTGGCTACTAGCGCACTGGAGCCGTTTGCGCTGGTAGTTTGCTATAAGTGAGATAGTTAACCTTGTTATTTTAGAATAGAATCTGCTCAATTCAACAATAAATACAGCTCCACGCCGCTATCCTGAGCTTCAAGCTTTCGATTCGGAAAACGCGCTAATACTTGTTCAGCAGAGGAGGAAATGACCTGCGGAATCAGTTCGTCGTTGCTGAGTATGGGCCGGTTAATGAGCAGCCAGGTTGGGCGGCCAGGCACTATACGGAGCGTGTCATAAGCGGCAT
>NZ_JAKWBD010000015.1:0-102886 GCF_056835965.1 Hymenobacter sp. R533113 | reverse complement strand
CCCCTATAAGTAAGGACTTATAGGGGGTTTTTCTAGCATTACTGCGGTCCGGACGGGACTCGAACCCGCGACCTCCGCCGTGACAGGGCGGCATTCTAACCAACTGAACTACCGAACCATTTACTTCGTGGGTGAACCGTTTGTTTTTCCTTTAAAGTGCTGCAAAGGTAGGAGGAGGTTTGAGACTGCACAACATGGGGGGCATTTTTTTACAGAAAAAAAGCCATTCTGCACGGTTGTGGCTGTTTTTCAGCGACATTGTTTTTTCTAAACCCAATTCAGAGTTGCTGATATCGCGGGTGGAGCGGTTTCGCTTACCTTTGCCAACTCTGAATTGAGGCAGCTTTGTCTGGCCTCAATCCCTTTTTTCGTTATCTGACGCCTATTTCATCCGGCAATGCTCCTCGATTTCGAACAACCAATAGCCGCCCTCGAAGGCAAACTACGCGAAATGCAACAACTGGCGCTCGACAGCCAGGTAGATGTATCGGAGGCCGTTGCGGCGCTGGAGGCCAAAATTAAGGCCCTCAAAAAAGAAACCTACGCCAATCTCACCCGCTGGCAGCGCGTGCAGCTCTCCCGTCACCCCGACCGCCCGTATACCCTCGACTACATTGACGGCATGGCCAGCAAGTTTATCGAACTGCACGGCGACCGTACCGTAGCCGACGATAAGGCAATGGTGGGTGGTTTTGCCGACCTGGATGGCCGCTCGGTGATGTTTATTGGCCAGCAGAAGGGTCGCAACACCAAGCAGCGGCAGTTTCGCAACTTTGGTATGCCGAACCCTGAGGGCTACCGCAAGGCGCTGCGCCTGATGAAGCTGGCTGAGAAGTTTAACAAGCCTATCGTCACGCTCATCGATACTCCCGGCGCGTTTCCGGGTCTTGAGGCCGAGGAGCGGGGGCAGGGCGAAGCAATTGCCCGCAACCTGAAGGAAATGTTTCTGTTGAAGGTGCCCGTTATCTGCGTCATCATCGGTGAAGGGGCCTCGGGCGGGGCACTCGGTATTGCCATCGGCGACCGGGTGCTGATGCTGGAAAACACCTGGTACTCCGTTATTTCCCCCGAGTCGTGCTCCAGTATTCTGTGGCGCAGCTGGGATTATAAAGAGCAGGCTGCTGAAGCGCTCAAACTCACGGCCACCGATATGATGCAGGCTAAGCTGGTGGATGGCATTGTGAAAGAGCCGCTGGGTGGTGCCCACACCAATGTGCCCAAAATGATTGATACGCTAAAGAAGACGCTTATTAAAAGCCTCGACGAGCTTAGCGCCATGCCGACGGAAGAGCGCATCAACCAGCGCATTGATAAGTTTTCGGCTATGGGAGTCGTGGAAAACAATTGACATTTAACAGGTATCAATTAACATTTGACACATGCTCCATCCTGGGGGGCAAATTTCCTAACTGCTATTTAACGCCGCCAAAACAGCTGTTAAATGTTAATTGATAATTGTTAAATGAAGGTTTACTCAATTGATACTGGCCTGTTTAAGCTTGACGGCGGCGCTATGTTTGGCGTTGTGCCCAAAAGCATGTGGCAAAAGCTGAATCCGCCCGACGCCAACAACATGTGCACCTGGGCCATGCGCAGCCTGCTGATTGAGGATGGCAACCGCCTTATCCTCATCGACAATGGCATGGGCAACAAGCAGGACGAGAAGTTTAGCTCGCATTTTTACCCGCATGGCGACGATACGCTGGAGAACTCGCTGCGCCAGCGGGGCTTCACGGCCGCTGACATTACCGACGTATTTCTAACCCATTTGCACTTCGACCACTGCGGTGGCTCGGTGGTGCGCACGCCGGGGGCAAATTGGAAGTGGCTTTCCCCAATGCCACGTATTGGTCCAACGAAGCGCACTGGAACTGGGCCGTGACGCCCAATGCCCGGGAAAAAGCCAGCTTTCTTAAGGAAAATATTCTGCCGATTCAGGAAAGCGGGCACCTGCAATTTCTCGGGCCAGATGCGGCTTCGGCGCTGCCGCAGTTTCGGGAAATCATCTTTGCCGACGGCCACACGGAGAAAATGATGGTGCCGGTGCTGGAGTATAAAGGTCGTACGCTGGCGTTTATGGCCGATTTGCTGCCTTCAGCGGGCCATATTCCGCTGCCTTATGTGATGGGCTATGATATGCGGCCGCTAGTAACGCTGAGCGAAAAGGAAGCCGTATTAAACCGTGCCGCTGCCGAAAATTGGGTGCTTCTGCTCCAACACGACCCCACTAGTGCGGCCTGCACCGTGCAGGCCGCCGATAGAGGTGTGCGCCTGGCGGAAACGCTGCGCGTGGAAGATCTTTAACTCGCTGCTATACCAGCCAGATGCGGGAAATCGGGGTGGCGTTGTCGGGAGGTGGGGCGCGCGGGATTGCGCATCTGGGTGTGCTGGCGGCGCTAGATGAGCTGGAAATTCCGATTGGCCGCTTGGTCGGAGTTAGCTCCGGAGCTATCGTGGGGGCCTTTTATGCGGCTGGCTTCAAGCCGACCGAAATATTACGCCTGTTCACGGCCATGCCGATTACCCGTTTGCTGCGCCCGGCTTTTAGTCGGCATGGGCTGCTGAATCTGGATGCGGTAAAACAACTGTTGGAAGAACATCTGGGAGCCAATTTTACTTTCGCCGATTTGCAGCGCCCACTCACGCTGGTGGCTACTGATTTGGTGGAAGGCGTGTCGGTGTACTTTTCGGAGGGGCCACTGCTGCCGGCCTTGCTGGGGTCGTCGGCGGTGCCGTTGCTCTACCGGCCGGTAGCGTATCAGGGACGGCAGCTGGTAGACGGTGGCTTACTGAATAACCTGCCCGTGGAGCCGCTGCTGGATCAGGACGTTATCGTGGTGGGGGTGCATTGCAACCCGGTGAATCCGGCGGCGCGCATCACCACGTTTCGGAGCCTGGTGGAGCGGACTTTGCTGCTGGGCATCAATGCTAATACACCCGCCCGCCGCCTGCGTTGCGACTTGCTTATTGAGCCGCCCGAGCTGCGCCACTTCCGCACGCTCAGCTACCGCCGCGCCACCGAGCTCTACGGTATTGGCTACCGCTACACGCTGAGTCTGGCGCCGCAACTGCGCGCGCTGCAATAGGTAGCAACATCGCTCAAAAATTGTCTAGTTTTAACCCTGGGGGGCTTTTTTCGTTAGCTCACCAAAAAATCCCTATGCCAAGAGTCTCTACTACGCCATTTTTCTGGTATTACTTCTCCAAATTCTGGTTTTGGATAAACGGCTGGAAGCTGGTTTCGCGGGTGCCGCCGGGTATTACCAAGGCCATGATGATTGCGGCCCCGCACACCAGTAACTGGGATCTGCTATATGCCCGCGGCTCTTTTTTTCTGATGAATGTGCCCGTGCGCTTCACCGTCAAGAAGGAGTGGGTAGATAATCCCTTTGTGGGCTGGCTGATGCGCTCTCTGGGCGCGCTGCCCGTTGACCGCAGCCGCAACAACAGCCTCGTGGATGGCATGATAAAGCTATTCCAGGAGCGCAATGAGCTGGTGATTCTCATCACGCCGGAAGGCACGCGTCAGTATCAGCCCAAATGGCGTAAAGGATTTTATTTCGCGGCAGAGGGGGCTAACGTGCCGATTCTGCTGGGGTTTCTGGACTATAAAAATAAAGAATCCGGCGTAGGCGGGCCTGTTTATCCCACTGGGAATTATGAGGCCGACTTAGAGCAGATTCAAGCTTTTTATCGGACAAAAACCGGTAGATTCCCGGAGAAAGGCGTGCGCTAACAAGCGCTTTCCTTACGTTTAACAGAGAGAAATAAGACCAGCTTTCCCACCAATTTACGCGCCCTTCTCCCATGGAAAAGATTCAAACCTTACTCATCATCTTGCTGGGCTTAGGCGTTTTTGTGTGGCGTATGGTGCAAAAAGCCCGCGAAATGGCAGCCCGCGAATCGCGGGAGCGGCCGGTGCTGCCGAAGGCTCCCGGCTTGCCTACTACCTCGTTTCAGGAGCTGCTGGAGCAGATGAAGTCGCAGAACAAAGCGGGTAATCAAACGCAGTCCACTGCCGCCAGCCGACCCACGACGCCCGCTGGTCGTTCGTTGCCCCGCGAGCAGGCACCCGTGCCGCGTAGTCTGGAGCGCACGGAGGTGGAGTCCCGCTCCTTAGAAACCATGCCGTCCGCTCGCTCCCTGGAGGCGCCCACACGCCAGCCGCGCCTGGCCGCTAGCTTACCCCGCACGACTGCTTTGCCGGCCCGGCAAGATTACTGGACCCGTCAAGCCGCGCACAGCCCCGACGAGGCCCGTCAGGAGGCCCGGCGCCGCGTGCAGGCTATGTTGCGTAGCCCCGCTGATTTGCGCGCGGCCTTCGTGCTCAGCGAGATTCTTAAGCCGAAATACGAGTAGCTACTGCTGCCCCTAGCAGTCGCTGGGGGGCAAAAAAGCTGAAAAGACGTCGCTGAAAGCCAAAATTTCGATTCAGCGATGCCTTTCCAACGTAGCGTTTTGAGCACTGTTAAACAGAACGTCATACTGACGGAAGGAAGCATCTCGCGTGCTGATGTTGCCGTAGTAACTCAACGACTGCACGCGAGATGCTTCCTGTCGTCAGTATGACAGTTACTTTGGCAACAACTACACGCGAGATGCTGCGTTTCTACTTCACATGCAGAATGCAGTATGACAATCTGTTTTAGTCCTGAGTTAGCGCGTAGGCTACCAGGTTAGCGCCCATACGCAGAGCTGCTTCGTGGGTGGCCGGTGGATCGTCGTAGGTGCCTGCGTCTTCCCAGCCGTTGCCTAAGTCGCTTTCAAAGCTATAGAAGCACACCAACCGGCCCTTATAGAGCAGGCCGAAGCCTTGTGGGCGCTTGCCTTCGTGCTCGTGCACTTTCGGCAAGCCCTTAGGAAAATCGAACTTTTGGTGGTAGATGGGGTGGGAAAAAGGCAACTCTACAAACTCCAGCTCGGGGAATACCTTCTTCATCTCGGGGCGGATGAACTTGTCGAGGCCGTAGTTATCATCAATGTGCAGGAAGCCCCCGCCCGTGAGGTAGCGCCGCAGGTTTTTAGCTTCCGCATCGGTAAAAACGACGTTGCCGTGCCCCGTCATGTGGACGAACGGGTAGGTAAACAGCTCCGGGTTGTCTAGCTCCACGGTGGCCTCGTCGGGCGCGATGTTGGTCTTTAATGTCTGATTGCAGAACTGAATCAGGTTGGGCAGACTCGTTTTGTTGGAGTACCAGTCGCCACCGCCGCCATAGTGTAGCTTGGCAATGCGGAAGCTGGGAGCCACAGGTGCAGCCGCTGTAGTGAGAAGCAGGAGGAAAGCTAAAAGGGCGTTTTTGAGCATAGGAGGTGCGGCGGATGGTGGCCGCTTTACCCTACAAAGTAACGGCTAAGCGGGAAAGTTCGATGTATACGCAGCCGTCCACGTCATCCGCTTTGGCTAAAACCGGTATATTTATGCCGACTAATACTGATTTCACTATTAAAGATGCCTATAGCGGTTACGCGAACCGTTTATCCTTTTATGACTTTTTCCGTAGGGTAAGCTATGAAACCTTATTCGCTTGATTTACGCACCCGCGTCGCCGCCGCCTGTGAGCAGGGTGGCTCCCGTCAGCAACAGGTCGCTGACCGCTTCGGGGTGAGCGTCTCCTTCATCAAGAAGTTGCGTCACCAGCAGCGCCAAACCGGCTCGTTGGCTGCCAAGCCCGCTAGCGGCGGTCCAGCCCGGACGATTTCGCCGGCCGAGCAGGCCTGGCTCGTGGCCTACGTGGGGCACCACGCGGATGCGACGCTGGCCGGGTTAAACGCCGCCTGGCAGGCCGAGTTTGGTCGCCGAGTGGGCCAGACCAGCATTTGGACCGTGCTGGACGAGCACGGGCTACGGCGCAAAAAACAACCCCGCCACCGAACGCGACAGTGAGCGGGTCTTAGCGGCGCGGGCCGCGCACGTAGAAACCGTGTGCACCCGCCCCGATGTGGCCCGGTTCCACTTTCTGGACGAGACGAGCCTGCGCCTGGACTACTGCCGCCGCTACGCCCGGGCCCCTGGCGGGCAGCGCGTAGGCCAGCCCGTGCCGTTGACGCGTGGCCGCTCGCTGACGCTGATCGGGGCGCTGTCGGTGCAGGGCTTAGGGGCGGTGCAAGTGCTGGAAGGCGGCCTCAATTACGGTAGTTTTGCCTGGTACGTGAGCGAGTGCCTGGCCCCCACGTTGCGGCGGGGCGATGTGCTGGTGCTCGATAATCTCTCAGTGCACAAACTGCCGGGCGTAGGCGAATGGCTGGCCGAGCGGGGCGTGGAGATGGTCTTTCTGCCGCCCTACTCGCCGGACTTCAGCCCCGTTGAGCAGGCCTGGAGCAAGCTCAAAACTGCGCTGCGAGCCGCCCAGGCCCGCACCCGGCAGGCGCTGGAGCAGGCCCTGCAGGAAGCCATCAACTGGATTACGAGTCAGGAGGCACGCAACTGGTTTGACCACTGCGGCTACCACACCCAATGCCCCCAATAATGGGGTAAACTGTTCACGAAACCGCTATAATGCAGATACGGTAATCTGATTTGATGCACTTGCCGCAACTACACCGATCTGAATTATGGGAATACATGTGTTAACTGCTATTAATTTGGACTCACCACAAACCTTCGGAGACCCGGAAAATTTTGCTGTTCACTATCGGACTTGTCCTGATAGATATAACTATTCACAAGACAGCAAAATGGCAATCTGTCATTTAATAATTGCCAATAACCTAATTGGACTACCAGACGAAATATGTTATTTGCCGACTTGGCTTTGCAGCTTGACTGATATAAGAAACCGTATTACAGATACAAAACATTTGCTTTTCCCAAAAGAGTTTGAAGGATTGGGTGACAGAGAGATTTTTGAAACAATTTTAAAGGCAAATCAATTTGAAGAAGAGTTTCATCCTGACTTTTTGTACTTACGTCAAGTTAACAATGGAATTTGGAGCCAACATTCGTTTACGATTGACGAGACAATAGACGGATACTTGTTCAACTTTTACGTAAAGGATGATAAAATTACATTTCTGATTGAAAATCAAACGAGTAGTTTAGATAATCACCATAGAAGCTATAAATTTCTTTTTCATACTGTACCAATTGACTTATTCTTTATAACCATTGACAAGACTACTGATTTTCTGACATACCACTATCCATATTTAAAAGACAATATCAGTTGACGGATTTTTAACAGCAGCTAACAGTGTGTTTATTCAATGCCCCCAACTGGCGCGAGCTTGTAGCTCGTGCCTAGCTCTGACGTGGAGGTTGTACCTCCACTGCCGCGTGAGCGGCAATCTGTGACTGCGCCACTTGTCAATTCGTTTTACTTGGTTCGTTCTGACGGGGGAGGCGCAGCCTCCCAGCATAGCTGGTCACGAGCTACAAGCTCGCGCCAGTAGGAGGGGCCAGTAGGAGGGCAGCCGCAAAATATTAGCGACAAAAATTTGCGATAAACACCGCCGCCAACGCGGCCGTTTCTGTCCGCAGCCGCGATTCGCCGAGGGTTACGGGCTGGATGCCCCGCGCTAAAGCAGCTTGAATTTCGGCCGGCGTGAAGTCGCCTTCTGGGCCAATGAGGACGCAGCAATTTGCCCCCCGCGCCACTACTTGCGCCAGCGCCGTTCGCTCGCCTTCGGCCAGGTGGGCAATAAAGGTGGTTTCCGGCGCTACCTCTCCCACAAAAGCGGCAAAGTCGGTCAGCTCATCCAGCTGCGGCAGCCACGCCTGCCCCGACTGTTTCAGGGCGCTGATGGCGATTTTCTCCAGACGGTCCAGTTTCAGCTCGCGCCGTTCGGAGCGGGCGCAACGCAGGAAGGTGAGCCGGTCAATGCCTATTTCGGTGGCTTTTTCCGCCAGCCACTCCATTCGGTCGAGGTTTTTGGTGGGCGCTACGGCTACGTGTACGGTATAGGCGCGGGGCGGCATCCGCTGCTCACTGGTCACGCGCAGGAGGCAGCGCTTGGGGTTGGCGTCGGCTATTTCGGCCTGAAAAATGCCCCCCACGCCATCCACCAGCGTCACGGCGCCGCCGGGAGCCAAGCGCAGGACGCGCACGGCGTGCTTGCTCTCGTCCTCGGAGAGCGTGTACGTGGTTTGGTTGGCGGACAGGTCGGGGGCGAAACAGGTGAGCATTGGTGGGCGAAGTTTGGGGCCGGCAAGATACTTTGCCGATCCGCTGATTGCGCGAGCGAAGGTTAATTTAGCTGATAATTTGGGCGCGCTTGCGTACTTTAATGCCAGGCGAAGCGCCGCTTGGCGCTGCGTTAGTTTAGGCTTTCACTTCCAACCGCCCTGCTATGGCTAATCTGCTGGAACTCAAAATTACCCTGCGCTACATCAAGCCGCCTATCTGGCGGCGCGTAGAGGTGCCCGACACGCTGACTTTCTGGGAGCTGCACTACGTGCTGCAAATTCTGTTTGACTGGCAGAACAGCCACTTATTTGAGTTTCGGCAGGGGCGGGGCAGCATCAACGAGTTTCTGACGGGCTCGCCACCCGTGGCCCCCGGCCAGGAGGACGATATGCCTGAGTGGCAGCAGGACCCCCGCCAGGTGACGCTGGACGAGATTCTGACCGCGCCCAAGCAGAAGGTGACCTACGTTTACGACTTTGGCGACTATTGGGAGCACGATATAGTAGTGGAAAAGGTGGTGCCGCTGGCTCCCGGCCACCCGACGCCCGCTGTGCGCTGCCTGGCCGGCCGCCGCGCCGCCCCACCCGAGGACATCGGCGGCTTCCCCGGCTACGAGATGCTGACGGACCTGCTGGCCGACAAAGCTGCCGGCAAGCGCAAGCGCCTGCCCAGCGAGTATGCCGGACTGGGCAAATTCGACCCCGAAGAGTTTGACCTCCCATCCTTCAACTACGACCTGGCCAATCTGCGGGGAATCGTGGCGGGGGAAGATGATTTTCTGGCCGAATATACCCGTCAGCTCGCGGCCAACCCGCCCCCTCCGCGTCAGGCTATTGACCTCAACGCCCTGCTGGCCGCCATGACGGCCGCTATGCCCGCGCTGCCCCCGGCCCCGCCAAAGCCCAGGAAACCGAAGAAATAGCTGCTGAACGCTTCAACGCAGCAAACCCCTGCCGGCCACGGCCAGCAGGGGTTTTTTCTTCCCGAAATCAAGCGGCATTCCGTAAGCCAGTCGCTTAACGGAACGCTTTGTTAAGCATTCCGGCCAGCCGAACACCAGCTTCGGTGATACGTTGCCGCATCAAATCGGCGTGGGCGGGGTAGTAGCGGTAATCGACGTCGGCGTTGTTGGGCGTGTCCTGATAGATCTGGTTACTAGCTTGATACGATTCCCACAGCCACTGCTCAGGCGGGGCAGCCTGCATTTTCCGAATTTCGCTGCCTCGCAGTTGGGCGTTGTAGGCGGTAGCCATTTCGGTGTAGGTAAGACCCTGATAATCAAGCAGGCCACTATCCCAGAGGCTATGCAGATTGGTGTCCTTACCCCGATACTTCAGTTTAATGTCGTTGCCACCTTTATCCTCGGCGTGGCCCGCGTGCAGCGGCTGATGCACATCGCCCACCAGATGCACCACGTACTTGAGCGCCGCCACGCGTTCCGCCTGCGGCTTGCTCTCATCCTTCAGAATGGCCAACTGCGCGAGCATGGCACTGTAAGCGTTCGGCACGGTTTGGGCCTTGAGCTGCAGTATGTACTGGTCTTGGTTGAGGCCGCTCGGTGTGTTTACGTAGTGCCAGGGCGCCGTTTCCTTGAACTCGGGGTAGTAGCGCACTTCGTCGGGCCAAGTGCTGACCATCGTCAGTGTTTCCGTGTTTAGCAGTTTTTGAATTTCGCGCTTGGCACTGCGGGAGAGGTGCTGTTCAGCAATTTTGCCCACGGCCCGGTGCCCATCGGCACCCCAGGCCCACAGGCTGAAAGGGGTGAGGAGAAGCAGGAGCAGCGGTAGAAGGCGCTTACGCATAAGGTTAAGAAGGGAAGGGTGAAGCAAAGAGTAAAACTAGCAGGTTTGAAGGGAACAAGACAAAAAAGCCCCCCAGCCAACAGGCTGGGGGCTTTTTTCAAACCAAATGACGCGGCGTTATACGCCGGCTTCCACGGCTACTTTGGGGGCACCCGCCAGAATTTCCTCATTGGCGAAATCGGCGTACTTCTTAAAGTTGCTCACAAATTTCTCGGCCAAAGAGGCGGCCGTCTTATCGTACGCTTCCTTATCGGTCCAGGTGTTGCGTGGGTCCAGAATCTCAGCTGGCACATTAGCAACGGAGGCCGGCACCTCTACCCCGAAGAGGGGGTGCTTCGTAAACTCCACGTCGTTCAGGTCGCCGTTGAGCGCGGCCGTAATCATGGCGCGCGTGTAGCTCAGCTTCATGCGCGAGCCTACGCCGTAGCTGCCGCCGGTCCAGCCGGTGTTGATCAGCCACACATTCACGTCAGGATTCTCGTCCATTTTCTGGCCCAGCATCTCCGCGTACTTCGTGGGGTGAAGGGGCAGGAATACGGCGCCAAAACAGGCCGAGAACGTGGTCTGGGGCTCGGTAATGCCCATCTCCGTGCCCGCTACCTTGGCCGTGTAGCCCGACATGAAGTGGTACATGGCGTGGCTCTTGTCGAGCTTGCTGATGGGGGGCAAAACCCCGAACGCATCCGCCGTCAGAAAGAAAATGTTCTTGGGCGCATCGGCCACCGACGGCTCAATGGCGTTGTCGATGAAGTTGATAGGATAAGCCGTGCGCGTGTTCTCCGTCACCGACTTATTGGCGTAGTCCACGGTGTGCGTGCCGGGCACGAAGCGCGTATTCTCGACAATGGAGCCGAACCGGATAGCGTCCCAGATCTGGGGCTCCTTTTCGCGGCTCAGATCGATAACCTTGGCGTAGCAGCCGCCTTCAAAGTTGAAAATGCCCGCGTCGGGGGTCCAGCCGTGCTCGTCGTCACCGATGAGGCCACGGTTGGGGTCGGCGGAGAGGGTGGTTTTGCCAGTGCCCGAGAGACCAAAGAAAATGGCGGCGTCGCCATCCTTGCCTACGTTGGCGGAGCAGTGCATAGGCAACGTGTTCTGCTCGTGCGGCAACAGGTAATTCAGCACCCCGAAAATGCCTTTCTTCATCTCGCCCGCGTAGCCGGTGCCGCCGATGAGGATCATTTTCTTGGTGAAGTTCAGAATGGCAAAGTTGGGCTGACGGGTGCCATCCACCGCCGGATCGGCCTCAAAGCCGGGGGCGCAGATGATGCTGAAGTCGGGCGTCCAGGTGGTGTCTTCGCCCTCGGCGGGGCGCAGGAACATGTTGTAGCAGAAGAGATTATGCCAGGCAAGCTCGTTTACTACACGCAGCTTCAGACGATAATCGGGGTTGGCCCCAGCAAAGGCTTCGCGCACATAAATTTCCTTATCGGCCAGGTATTTTACCATCTTCTCCTGTAGCTGATCAAACTTGTCAGCGTCGAAGGGAATGTTGATGTCGCCCCACCACACGCTATCCTGGGTGTTGGCATCCTTTACTACGAAGCGGTCTTTGGGCGAGCGGCCAGTGAACTTGCCGGTATCGGCCATGAGTGCGCCGTTGTCGGTGAGGGTGCCTTCGCCGCGGCGAAGGGCTTCTTCCACCAAGGCGGCGGGGGTAAGATTCAAATGAGCCTGCGCCGCCTGGGTAAAGCCCAGAGGCTGAAGGCGATGAAGAGCGTGGGTGGCGGTGTCCATCATAAGCCGATAAACAATAAATGGGGTGGGTGGGAGATGGGAATTCTTAAACAAAAGTAGTCAAAAAACCGAGCCAGACACGGCTATGCTGGGGTTCGGCAAAGCAACAGCAAATATTCACTGTCCTTTTATGAAGCTAATACCCGCCTGGGGGGCAAAAGTTGGCAGTTGCGAAACTTTTGTAGCTTTACCAACCCCCGACCGCTGTTTCAGGTTGGTTTCTCTCCCACCTCCATCTTTATCTTCTTTTACATGCAATCAGCCTCCGTCGTGCCCAGTCAGCCACCGGTTGCCGCGCAGCAAGGACACCCCAAAGCCCTGTATCTGCTCTTCTTCACTGAGATGTGGGAGCGGTTTAGCTACTACGGTATGCGGGGCCTGCTCACATTGTACCTGACGAAAACCATCCTGGCCGGTGGTCTGGAAGTGCCGGCTGCCACCGCTACTCTAATTTACGGGTACTTCACTGGCTTCGTGTACTTTACTCCCATTATCGGGGGCTGGATTGCCGACCGTTTCATCGGGCAGCGCCGCGCTATTCTTATCGGCGGCACGCTCATGGCGTTAGGGCAATTTTCCTTGTTCTCAACCACTCCCGGTAGTCCGGCCGTGGCATTTGGCCTGCCGCTGACTACCTGCCTGGGCCTGCTGCTGCTCATTATTGGCAACGGCTTCTTTAAACCCAACATTTCCACGCTCGTTGGTCAGCTCTATGAGCAGGGCGACCCGCGCCGCGACTCGGCCTTCACCATCTTTTACATGGGCATCAACATCGGTGCCTTCCTCGCGCCGCTGGTGTGCGGCTATTTCGCGGAAGATCTGTTTGCTACCAAGACGGTTGTGAACGGTGTGGAGCAGGTAAGTAATTATGGTTTCCGCTATGGCTTCCTGGCCGCTGGTCTGGGCATGGTGCTGGGGCAGATTATCTTCAACTTATTTGCCCCCCGCTTGCTTGGCCCAATTGGTCTGGCTCCGGTGAAGGTGGTGAAGGACGTGAATGCGCCGAAAGAAACCCTGTCGAAAGAAGAAACCGACCGCATGGCGGTGATTTTCATTATCACGCTGTTTGTCGTGTTCTTCTGGGCCGGCTTCGAGCAGGCCGGCAGCTCCCTCACCTTGTACACCGACAGCTACATCGACCGTGAGGTATTCGGCTACCTGATTCCAACCTCCTGGTTCCAGTCCGTAAACCCGCTGTTTATCGTGGCCTTGGCGCCTATTGTGGCCAGCATCTGGCTGAGCCTGGGCCGCAAGGGCAAAGACCTGAGCATCCCCGTAAAAATGGGCTTAGGTATGGTGCTGCTGGGTTTTGGCTTCCTGTTTATGGTAGGCGCCGTAATGGAGCGCGGCGGCGACGTAACTGATACAACGGTGAAAGCCAGTATCCTGTGGTTGCTCGCTACCTACTTTTTCCACACTATCGGTGAGCTGTGCTTGTCGCCTATCGGTCTTTCTATGGTGACGCGACTGGCTCCGATCAGCTACACCTCAGCGCTTATGGGCGTGTGGTTCCTGGCTCCTTTTGTTGCGCAGATTGCGGGTGGCTATATTGCTGCTTACGTAGAAGAGCTTGGTGCTTTGAAAGTATTCGGCCTCATTGCCGGCTTCGTTATTCTGGCTGGCTTGATTCTGATTGCCATTGCCAAGAAGCTGTTCCACATGATGCACGGTCGCGGGAACTAGCTGTTATTATATAAAAAAGCCCTCCAGACATTTATCTGGGGGCTTTTTTATGCTTTATACGTACGTTTTGGGAGCAATGTGCCGTGTATACATTTTATGGGCTTAGCGTAGAATTATGTCTGTTTACTAAGAGAACCCCTATATGGAAATCGCCAACAAAAAAATGAAATATTTCATACTAATTTTTTCGATTTTTACAATATCATCTTGTGACTCTTATTACCAAAAGCAAATTGGTGAATCTTACTTCATTAGATCTATTGATTTAAAACGCACTATGGATATTGGCTTTGGTAATAAGGAGTCGAGTGAGGGGCTTATAGATCCAACAGTTTTTGAAGTTTATTGGAATAAAAAATATATTTTAGTAAAAACACATCCAGATTTTATAGAAAATAGAAATTTGACAGAATATCATATAGTAGAAAAAGTAATATATGGCGAAAAGAGGGCCAAGGATTATATAATTGGACCTACTAATAAGGATGATTATGAGATGAAAATTAAAGAATTAAAATTGAACATAAAAGATATGGAACACATATTATATGATGATTTGAAGTAGTGGCTTATATTGGTGGATCCTCATTGGGGTTCTTTTAGTAAATGGACGTAATTCTACGCTAAGCCAACAAATGTTTACTAAGCTATCTGAAGTTTCCCAAAGCACATATATCTAAAAACGTACGGGCAATACATAAAAAGCCCCCAGACAAAGTCTGGGGGGCTTTTCTACTTATAAACGAACAGCTAAGCTAGCTGCGCGGCTGATTTTACATCATGCCGCCCATGCCACCCATACCGCCCATACCACCGGCACCGCCAGCAGATGCTTTCTCATCTTCCGGCTCATCCGAGATAACGCACTCAGTGGTCAGGAGCAGGCCGGCAATAGAAGCGGCATTCTCCAGGGCCAAACGGGTTACTTTGGTTGGGTCGAGGATACCAGCGGCCATCAGGTTCTCATAGCGGTCTTCGCGGGCGTTGTAGCCGTAGTCGCCTGAGCCTTCGCGCACCTTCTGTACTACCACCGAGCCTTCGCCACCGGCGTTGCCTACGATGCAGCGCAGTGGAGCTTCCAGGGCAGTGCGGATGATGTTTACACCCGTACGCTCGTCACCATTCAGTGTATTAACAGCAGCCAGCGACTCAATAGCGCGCACCAGAGCAACGCCACCACCAGGTACTACACCTTCTTCAACAGCAGCGCGAGTTGCATGCAAGGCATCGTCAACGCGGTCTTTCTTCTCTTTCATCTCCACTTCCGTAGAAGCACCGATGTACAGAATAGCAACCCCACCCGACAATTTAGCCAAACGCTCCTGCAGCTTCTCCTTGTCGTAGTCGGACGTGGTAGTCTGAATCTGAGCTTTGATTTCGTTAATGCGGGCCGTGATAGTAGCCTTCTCACCTTTGCCATTGACGATGGTCGTGTTGTCCTTGTCAATGATGATTTTCTCAGCAGTACCGAGGTACTCAATCGTAGCGCTGTCGAGCTTGTAGCCGCGCTCTTCCGAAATCACGGTACCACCAGTCAGTACGGCAATATCTTCCAGCATTGCCTTACGACGGTCGCCGAAACCGGGCGCCTTTACGGCCGCGATTTTCAACGAACCACGCAGCTTGTTAACTACCAGCGTAGCCAACGCCTCGCCGTCAACATCTTCGGAGATGATAACCAACGGCTTACCAGACTGAACTACCTGCTCCAATACGGGCAGCAGCTCTTTCATGGTGCTCACTTTCTTGTCGTAGATCAGGACGTAGGGGTTTTCCAGCTCCACTTCCATCTTCTCCGGGTTGGTTACGAAGTAAGGGGAGAGGTAGCCGCGGTCGAACTGCATGCCTTCCACCGTTTTTACTTCGGTTTCCGTGCCACGCGCTTCTTCCACCGTGATAACGCCTTCTTTGCCCACTTTGTCCATGGCATCGGCAATCATCTGACCGATTTCCGAGTCATTGTTGGCCGAAATAGTACCTACTTGGGCAATTTCCGAAGAGTTCTCAATCTTCTTCGACTGCGCCTTCAGGTTGGCCACTACCGCGTGTACCGCCTTGTCGATACCGCGCTTCAGGTCCATTGGGTTGGCGCCAGCAGCTACGTTCTTCGAGCCAGCCGTGTAAATGGCCTGAGCCAATACCGTAGCGGTCGTAGTACCGTCGCCAGCCTGGTCAGCCGTCTTGGAAGCAACTTCTTTTACCAGCTGAGCACCCATGTTTTCTACGGGATCAGTCAGCTCAATTTCTTTAGCTACCGTTACACCGTCCTTGGTGATGGTGGGGGCGCCGAATTTCTTGTCGATAACCACGTTGCGACCTTTTGGGCCGAGGGTTACTTTCACGGCGTTAGCCAGCTTATCTACACCGCGCTTTAGCTTGTCGCGGCCGTCGGTGTCGAATTGGATGTTTTTAGCCATCTTATTTTAAATAGAGAGGTAATTCAGGAAAAGAAACGGAAACCCTACAGAACGGCGAAAATATCAGACTCACGCATGATGAGGTAGTCTTCCCCATCGACGGTGATTTCAGTGCCGGCGTACTTACCATAGAGTACTTGGTCGCCTACTTTTACCTGGGGGGCAATGAGGGTACCACTATCGGCTACTTTGCCTTCGCCTATGGCCACTACTTCGCCGCGCTGGGGCTTTTCCTTGGCCGTATCGGGGATGATGATGCCCGACTTGGTTTTTTCCTCGGCGGCGGCTGGCGCGATAATTACGCGGTCGGCCAGCGGTTTCATGCTAAGTGACATATTGTACGTTTTGGTTGAAAGATGTTGAGTAAATAAACCCGTGCGCCGTTCCCGGCACTTCTTATGCCAGCCCACTCAAACCTGACATAATGGTCATTAAAGTGAACTTTTTTAGGCTGTATATTAAGACTCAGCTGCCAAACGTGTCAGGTTCGCCAGAACCTGACACGTTTGGCATGCCATTAAAAAACCGATGGCTTCCTGCTTGGAAACCATCGGTAATACTGTTGAAGGCAAGGTCAATGAAGTTTTACTGACCGCCTGTTGTCGGTGCTGCTGACGGAGCCGGAACTGGAGCAGGCTGTTGATCGGGGACTGTTGCTGCCCGCTCATTAGGAGTAGCCGTGCCGGAAGCTGCTGGAGCAGTAGCACGAGGAGCAGTGGGAGCAGGAGTGGCAGGGAGCTGCGTTTGCAGGGCACGCTCCTGGTTAATACTGCGGGCTGGGCCATCGCTGCCGCTGCCAATAATCATGTGGGTACCCAAGGTCAGAACCATCAATCCCAGGGCGAAGCCCCAGGTCAGGCGCTCCAACAGGTCGCCGGTACGCTTTACACCCATCAGGTTGGCCGCGCCGCCCGAACCAAACTGGTTCGACAGGCCACCACCTTTCGGATTTTGAGCCAATACAACGAGGGCTAGGAGCAAGCAAACGAAAATAATCAGGGCAATCAGGGCAATATACATTTACTCGAAGGTTTGCAATTGTTGGATTTGGTCGGCAAAATACGCCTTTTTTTCCGGCTGACGCACTATCAGCCGCTCATATATTTCGATAGCCTTAGCAACTTTGCCCTGCCGAGCCAGGATGCGGGCCAAGCTTTCGGAAGCCAATCCTGGCTCGGATACCGTGCTGCGCACCGACAAATCGGCCTGCGCTTCAGTAGTGGGCGGCAGGGGTAAAGGTGCTCTAAAGCGAGGCTTACTGCGCAAAAACTTATCAATTAAGTCAATGCTAGTCGGTACAGGCAGCGGAACCGGCTGGTGCTGCTTTAAGTGCTGAAGCAGCAAGGCATCAGGCTCGAAAAAGGCGCTGGGGGGCAAATCCAGGCTGTACTCGTCGTGCGCTTGCAGGCAGAAACCCAGCCGGCTACCCAGACCCGTTGCGTAGCCAACTTCTTCATCCGCCCAGAACGGAGGGATAACAACAGGATATTTAGCTGCCGTCTTCTCGACCTCCAATAAATTGTACATTGGAATGGGCAGCGTTTGCGCCAAGCCAAACTCGAAACGGGAGGAGCCAACTTCAGCCGGAGGACGGATGGGCGGTGGCGCCAGCGGCAATTCCTCCTCCGCCAGCTCTGGCGTTGCTTCTAGTTCGTTAACTGTGAGTGAGCCTTCCATATCCGATGGCGAAACAACTGGCTCCTCAACAGACTCCACTACGTCAGATTCTTGGTGCGCTAAAGTTATTGCATCAGCTTCAACCTCGACGCTCTGCTCTGATGACTCTTCCTCAACCGTTGAGTCTGCATCTACGGTAGGCTCAGAAAGCTCCCCCGGCAGTTGGTCATCAACTTCAGATAACGGGTCCAATTGTGCATTTGCCTCTGTACTTGCTTGCACCAGCGTCTCTGACGTGTTGTCAAGCAGTACTGCTTCCGAGAAAGGAGCCTCGGTCGTTGCCTCTTCTGCCTCTGATACATCTGGTTCTACTTCAGTAACAGCAGATGTATAACTCTTATTATCAGCCTCCTCAGTAGTATAATCGATGTCAAAGGACTGATTACCCAGTGAGACAATTTTGTGGCTATCGGTAGTGGCAGCAGCTTGTAATGACTCTGGTCCGGCAGCAATTGGATCTACTGGAGGCTGAGCCGTGATTGCAAGTAGAGCCACAGGTGCGGCTTCTAGCTGCTCCTCCTCAGCTGGTGCCGACGCTTTGGCGGGCGGCAGCGGTGCGGGCAGCTCAATGAGGGCGCGCAGCTGCTCTCGGTCTACCGCGTAGGTGGCGGCGCGACGCAGACGCTGAGCGGCGAGCATGCTGCCCCGATCATGTGCAGCTTTTGCCAGCAGTAAATGAGCCGTCTGACAGTAAGGAAAAGTAGCCGCCAACTGCTCCAACTCCTGAACTTCCGTCTCCGAAATGCCCCCCAAATTGTCCAGAAGATGCAGCAGCGAGGCGCGGGTCATGATGTACGGTACTAATTATAAGTTGGCTGAAAACTGATGCTCAGCTTAAAGATGGCTGCAATTACGAAATGCACCTGACGAAACCAGACTTTTTCGAGCCGACAACAATACGGCAATTTATTTACTAAACAGGTGCAGTAGTGTAGCCGGCAAGCCCAATACTAGAGTAATTACCAGTTGGCTACCGATTTATTAAAAACGTCGGTGATGATGTTATTGGTGATGACGCGGACGCGCGGGTCGTTATTGATAGTGGTGATATCTGTAGTGGCCGAGAAGCTGTCGCTGCTTTGGAAGGTCTGCTCTATGTCCTGCAAAGGGTCTTTGGTATTCACAAACTTCACCTGCACCTGAATAGTCAGCCGGTTTTGGCCGGCCTGGTCAATGTTGCCTTCGCGCTGAATGGCAGCCGGAGCGAAATCGTAAGCTGTAATGGCACCTTCAAATTGTAGGTCGCCATCGCGGGGCACGAGCTTAAGCGTCGTATTACGCTGAAAATAGTCCTTGAAATCTTCTGTAAACCGCTGAGCCAGAAAGGATGGACCATTGCTGGCGTTGTTCTGAAACGTTGCTATGGAGATGGTTTTTACTTCGGGGTCGATGTTAGTGCCCGTGAACGAATACACGCTGCAACCAGCCAGTAGAAATAGAAAAAAGCCCCCCAATAGCCAGCCAGTCAGTCGATTAGAGCTGCTCCAGATCATATTGCTTGAGTTTGCGGTACAAGGTGCGCTCCGAAATACCCAGGTCGTGAGCGGCGTATTTGCGCTTGTTGTGGTGCTTTTTAAGCGCTTTCATAATCATCTCCTTCTCCTTCGCCTCCAGCGACAAGGTTTCTTCCTCCGTTTCGTGCGGAATATCTTCTACCCGCTGGGCCTCATCATCGTAGCTCATTTCCTCGTCGCTGTCATTCAGATCACTAACGGGGCGCGGGGTAATAAAGTACTCACCGGCGCCATCAGTGGCCGCAGGCCGATTGAGGCGGCCGCCTTCATAAGCGGAAGCTACGTTTAGGTTGTTAAAAAGATGGCTGTTCTGCCGTAGCAGCTCCTGCGCCTCGGCGGGGCGCTGCCCGGCGGCCAGGTCCAGAACCAGTTTCTTCAGGTCGGTCATATCGCGGCGCATATCAAACAGCACTTTGTAAAGCAGGTCGCGCTCCGAGTAATTGTTATTGGCACCCGAGCCGTCGGGGTTAGCAGCGTTAAGCAGCATGGGCAGGCGGCTGCTCTGATCGGCGGGCAAATACTGCCGTAGGCGGGCGGCATCCAACTCACGCTCCATTTCCAGTACTGACATTTGCTCCGCAATATTCTTCAGCTGCCGGATATTGCCTGGAAACCGAAAGCGCTGTAAATCAGCTACTGCGTCAGGAGTCAGGCTAATTGGCTTTACGCGGTAGCGCTCGGCAAAGTCAGTTGCAAACTTTCTGAATAATAGATAGATATCATCGCCGCGTTCACGCAGTGGTGGAACCGTGATAGGTACCGTATTCAGGCGATAGTAGAGGTCTTCACGAAAGCGGCCTTCGCGCACAGCGTCCAGCAGATTCACGTTGCTAGCTGCCACTACACGCACATCCGTCTTCTGCACTTTGCTGGCCCCTACCCGAATGAACTCGCCGTTTTCGAGTACGCGCAGCAAGCGAGCTTGTGTACCAAGTGGCATTTCCCCGATTTCATCCAGAAACATAGTGCCCCCATTCGTTACTTCAAAGTAACCCTTGCGCGCCTCATTGGCCCCCGTAAAGGAGCCTTTCTCGTGGCCAAATAGCTCGGAGTCAATAGTGCCTTCAGGAATGGCGCCGCAGTTGATGGCAATAAATTGCCCATGCTTGCGGGGTGAGAGGGCATGAATAATTTTGGAGAAGGATTCCTTACCTGAGCCGCTTTCCCCCGAAATAAGCACGGTCATGTCGGTGGGCGCCACTTGGGCGGCCACTTGAATGGCGTAGTTCAGCGCCGGCGCGTTGCCGATGATGCCAAACCGTTGTTTGATAGATTGTATTTCGCTGGGAGTCAAAATCAGTAGATGGGTTTCGTTAGAAGACGAAAATCGCGGGCCTTTACTTTACACGTACAGCAAACGAGGACGTGGAGCCGGAATTGGACGGTTGAGTTCGCGCGCTGTTTCCAGCCATTCTTCAATAACTACAGTTGCGTTTGCCAGAGCTTCGGCTTGTGTTGCGCCGTCGGCCATGCAGCCGGGCAGATCGGGCACCTCTACAAGGAAGGCCGCATCCTCGCTGCTCCAAAAAAGAACGATAGGATAATGGGCTGCGACGCTTAAATCATCAGTTTTCATTTGAAAAAGGCGTTTGCGGGTTAAGAGGCGGACTGGTTGGAGTCGGGCCGCTTATCAATTGATAACGAGTCAATAACTCACGTACCTGCTCTGTACTATCAGTAGAACCATTGGTTACGCTGTAAAACAGTGCCAGGCCACTTGTCAACTATTGAACAAAATAAATGGCATTGCTCTTCTGAGCCAGATATATGTAGATCAAATTCTTCTGGAAGCCAAACGTCAGTAAAGCCGATAAGCTTTAGTTTTCCTACGGCAGTATTTTCATCATAAAAGGAAAACATGGTTGTTCCGATCGAACTTTCATGTCCTTGCCCTTTTGTTATACTTATCTCCAATCTAGCTTCTAAAGCAGTTAGAAGCATTTGCAGATTATGATCTAGTGTGACAGAACAAGAGGTCATCGAACTAAAATCAGCAAATAGCTACACTGCGTTGCCAAACAGCGTACTGGCCGTACAATCATGTACTAATACATTCACATAATCACCTTTCTGAAACCCTTCTTTCGGGAAAATAACGACCTTATTTTGGTCATTGCGCCCGCTCAGAAACTCATCCGAGCGCTTGGAGAAGTTCTCGACCAGCACCCGGTGTACCTGCCCGATGGCGCGTTGGTTGCGGATGAGATTGTGCTTTTGCTGCACGGCGATTACCTCCGCCAGGCGGCGCTTCTTTATGTCCAGCGGCACATCGTCTTCCAACTTGCGAGCGGCGAGGGTGCCGGGGCGCTCCGAGTAGAAGAACATATAGGCCATGTCGTACTGCACCTGCTCCATCAGGTTCAGTGTATCCTGGTGCTCCTCCTCGGTTTCGGAGCAGAAGCCCGAAATCATATCGGTGCTGATGGCGCAGTCGTCGCCCAGGATGCGGCGGATGGCCTGTACCCGATCTTCGTACCAAGCGCGGTCGTAAGTACGGTTCATCAGCTTGAGCACCCGCGAGTTACCGCTCTGGGCGGGCAAGTGAATATAGTTGCAGATGTTGTCGTGGCGGGCCATGGTGTGCAGCACCTCGTCGGTAATGTCTTTGGGGTGAGACGTGGAAAAGCGCACCCGAAGCGCGGGGCTGAGCAACGCCACGCGCTCCAGAAGCTGGGCAAAGTTCACCTGCTCCAAGCCATCTTCCGAAGCCCATTTGTAGCTGTCTACGTTCTGGCCTAGCATGGTAACTTCCTTATAGCCAGCGGCTATCAAGTCGCGGCACTCCTGCACGATGCTGTGCGCGTCGCGGCTACGCTCGCGGCCACGGGTGAAGGGCACCACGCAGAACGAGCACATATTGTCGCAGCCGCGCATGATGCTCACGAAGGCTGATACGCCGTTGGAATTAAGGCGTACCGGCGTGATATCGGCATAGGTTTCCTCGCGGGAGAGCAGCACGTTCACCGCTTTTTGCCCCCCATCTACTTCCTGAATCAGGCGGGGCAGGTCGCGGTAAGCGTCGGGACCAACCACTAGGTCCACAATCTTTTCTTCTTCTAAGAACTTGGTTTTCAGGCGCTCAGCCATGCAGCCCAGCACACCTACCAACAGGCCAGGGTTGCGCTTTTTGTGGCCGTTGATCTGGGAAAGCCGCATACGCACCGTTTGCTCGGCTTTCTCCCGAATAGAGCAGGTGTTAAGCAGCACTAAATCAGCGCCTTCCAGCTGTTCGGTGGTATCAAAACCTTCCTGAAACAGGATGGAGGACACTATTTCGGAGTCAGAGAAATTCATCTGACAGCCATAGCTTTCAATATAAAGCTTGCGCTGCCGCCCGGTGCTGGTAGCGGCGCTAACCCGAACCTCGCCACTTGGGGTGTGTGGGCGATCAGCAGAAGCAGTGGGGGCCGGAGTATCTAGAAAGTCGAGGGTAAGAATGGGCTGCGACATAGCGGTCAAACACGAATAGGGAGGGCAAAGGTAGGCCTTTTAGGCTTAAAATGACAGAATGGCAGAGATTACAATAGGTAAGATTTGGGCTCTTGTGCAAAGCACGTTTGCTCAAAAACGAGCTAATGTATCTTCTCGTGTATCTGGCCATCAAACAACCTTAGCACCCAAAACCTCTAACATCGCTTTTGCCTTTAATAAGCACTCTTCATATTCAAGCTCCGGGACAGAATCGTAGGTGATGGCAGAGCCGACCTGAAAGGATAGGTAGCCCGTGGCGGCGTTGAATTGCAGGCTGCGAATGACCACGTTAAAGTCGAAGTCGCCGGAGGGCCAGATGACGCCGAGGCTGCCGCTATAAAGGCCCCGACGGCTATGCTCATACTGCTCAATGAGTTGCATGGC
Source organism: Hymenobacter sp. R533113 (assembly GCF_056835965.1). Taxonomy (NCBI): domain Bacteria; kingdom Pseudomonadati; phylum Bacteroidota; class Cytophagia; order Cytophagales; family Hymenobacteraceae; genus Hymenobacter; species Hymenobacter sp. R533113. Next base: position 80,078 of record NZ_JAKWBD010000015.1, on the reverse strand, counting down.
CCTGATCTTGGGTGCGCCCGTCATGGAGCCCATGGGAAAGGTAGCGCGCAGCGTGTCCACTAAGTCACATTCGGGCCGACGCCGGGCCTGTACGGTCGAGATCATCTGCCAGACGTGGCGGAAGCTGTAAAGGCCGAATAGTTCGGGAACCTGCACCGAACCAGTGACAGCCACGCGGGCGAGGTCATTGCGCACCAGGTCCACAATCATCAGATTTTCAGCTTGTTCCTTCTCGTTTCGGCGCAATTTCTGGCGCAGTTCCTTATCTTCCTCAGCTGTCAGGCCGCGGCGGATCGTGCCCTTAATAGGCTGGGAAAGAAGGACATCGTGTTGCTGGCGCAGAAATCGCTCGGGCGACGCGCATAGTAAGTACCGATCCTGCCATTTATAAAACCCGGCGAAAGGGCTAGGCGACGCTGCATTAAGCTGCAGGAAGGTAGAAACGGGCTCTATATCAACTTGCTCTGCATAAAACTCCTGACATAGATTTAGCTCGTAAACCTCTCCATTAAGAATATCTTCCCTAATCGATTCTATGGCCGCGAGGTATGAAGTCTTGGGCATCCGGGCCCGCATCTGAGGCACAGAAACTGTAGCAGGAGCTGGTACTAGAGTCACTAAAATCTCCTCTAAAATGCCCCCCAGACCGTGAATCTCTACCGAATCTGAGTGCCAGATCAGCCAGCTTTCAGGCTCAAAAATGCAGATCAGGGAAAGATAATCCATCGAAATGACGGCTGTTGAGGTCTTCTACTTGATTCTTTAGTTCATAGCTCAAAATGCCGCAACGAGGGACATTGGTAGGTTGCTTTAACCATGCTCTCAAATCATTCAGAGTGCTAAGGGCCGGCGCAGTAGCAGCACGCACACCCAGCAGACGAGAAAAAGCCCCCTGCGGATAGGGCAGGTCATTGGATTCGTAATAGGCGCAGTACGTAAAGCGGGCAGCCCAATGCAAGGCTTTGGCCCGAAACTCAGCGGGCGTGATGGATAAGCTGGACAGCGGAATGATTAACACGGAGCAAAAGTAATGGTCGTGAAGGCTTGCGGCCTTAGTCAAGCTCGACCAGAGCCACTTTTGCCTTCATATCCGTGCTGTTTTTGTACTCGTGCTTAGGGTACTGAAGCACCTGCCGAAAGTACTTTCGGGCTAAGTCGTCCTGACCTGATGCTTGGTACAAATAGCCTAGCTGTAAGGCGGCTTGGGGGGCAAAATAGTAGGGTGCTTGGCCTTTTGCCAGGGCGATGGTGCGGGCGTAGAAATGCCGAGCCGAATCCAGCTGGTTGAGGCCATGATAGGCGCGGGCGCGGCGGTAAGGCGCTTCCAATTGGTCGCGCAGGGTACTTCTGCTGGTAGCACCAAACGTATTTAGCGTGGCGAGAGCCTCCTGATAATAGCCGCCGTCGAGCTGAAGCCGGGCACGGGTCAGGATGGGATGCAGGGGACTTTTTCCCTCGAAAAAACGCTGAGCATAGGTGTCTTCCTCTACTACCGTGCGACCTCCGGCAGCTATCTGCTGGCGATACTGGCCAGCCGCGGTGGGCTTGCCATTGAGCCAGGCGGCCAGATAAAGCTTGAAAGCCGCCGCTTTCCGGTAGTGCTGCCCGCGGTACATCTGTAAAAACGCTAGGTTTTCGCGCTCGGAAGCGGCAAACTGACCCTGATAAAGCAGCAGATCGGCCGCCATATGGTGCAGATAGGCCACTGGCAAATAGCTCGGGCCAGTGGGGCGCGCCTGGAAAGCAGTCAGGGCACGGTCGGTGCGGTGCAGCTTCTTATTCTGGCTGATAACCAGGAAGGTAAGGAGTAAATTATCCGGCTGTTGCGCGGCTAAGCGTGTAACTAGTTGAGTCGTTTCGCTGCTTCGCCGATAGTAGGTTTCTTCTACCAGTGCCAGAATAAGCTGGCTTTCCAGCTGAAAATCGTGGGGCCGCTGCGCCGCCGCGCGTAGGTGCTTCAGGCCGGAATCTACGCTGCCACTTAAGCCCAGCAGGCGCAAAAACCAGCGGTAACCCTCCGGCAGGGAGCCGATAGCAAACTCCAACATACCCAATGACTTGCGGGCCGGCAGAAAGGTTGGGTAGCGTTTGGCCACACTCTGCATCTGCTGGTACGCCTGCCGCAGGTTCCAGGCCCCTTGTACCTCGTGCTCGAAGACAACCTGTAGCACCGCCTGATGAAGGCGAATTTCGGCGGCGGAATAGTCGCGCAGAGGACTCTGGGGGCTTTTTCTACTGTTTCCAGGCGCTGGTTCTGCGCTTCCAGCACGGCGGAATGGCGCTTTGCATCCTGGCTGATTAGTATTTCCACCATCTCCATACAATCAGCGACCAGCACGGTGCCGACGCTGTTTGGATCTTCGGTGCGAAGCAGGGCGCGGGCGGCGGGCACGCGCAGCTTTATTACTTCAGCGTAAGCGCGCGCTTGCGAGGGTGTAAGGTCTACTATGGGTTCCCGCAGAGGAGCGCAGAGGGTCACGCAGAGGTTCGCAGTGGAAAACAGCCAGACCAAAAACAGCCTCTGCGTTCCTCTGCGTAGCCCTCTGCGTTCCTCTGCGGGAAATCTCATCTGCATTTAAACAAAAAAGGAACGACGCCGGGCCGTTCCTCTTTTAAATCAACTGGATAAAAGCGAATTAAGCAGCTTTCAAGTCTACATCAGCCAAAACCCGTCCGCAGTGCTCACACACGATGATTTTCTTGTGCGAGATGATGTCGGCCTGGCGCTGGGGGGTACCGTGTTGAAGCAGCCACCGCAGGCATCGCGCTTCACCGTCACCACGGCTAGGCCGTTGCGAACGTTGCCGCGAATACGCGTGTAAGCCATGAGCAAACGCTCCTCGATTGGCTTCACTGCGCCGCCGCGCTCCGTCATGAGTGTTTTCTCGTCGGCTTCGCTTTCACCTACAATGGTTTGCAGCTCGCCCTGTTTGTTCGCCAGGTCTTTGCGGCGCTCATCGAGGCGCTGCTTGGTGCCGGCGATGTCGTTGTTCTTTTGCTCAATCTGGTACTGAGCTTCTTTAATTTTCTTCTCTGAAATCTGAATTTCCAGGCGCTGCAACTCAATTTCCTTGGCAATTGCCTCGTACTCACGGTTGTTACGCACGTTTTGCTGCTGCTCCTCATACTTGCGAATGAGGCCCTCAGCGTCTTTCGCGGCCTGTTTGCGCTGCTTAATCTGGTCGTTGAGGCCCGAGATTTCCTCGTCGAACTTGCCTACACGCACTTCATAGCCAATAATCTCGTCTTCCAAGTCGCGGACTTCCTCGGGCAAGTCGCCGCGCACGCGCCGAATTTCATCGAGCTGCGAGTCAATGCGCTGTAGGTTCAAAAGGGCCTCCAGCTTGTTGGCAACGGGGGTTTCCGCGGTAGGGTTAGAAGTCATAACGGACGGGGTTGGTGAGGGTCTCTGCGATTAAGACCGCAAAAGTACTCGAAAACGTTGAGGTTAGCAATTCCTGAAATAGCTCACTGGTGAATTGTTCGCTCTCAAAATGACCCACATCGCAGAGCAGCAAATCTCCCTCAGGGCCAAAAAACTCATGGTATTTTAAGTCGCCGGTTACGTAGGCGTGGGCACCGGCCGCCCGGGCTCTGTTTAAAGAAAACTGCCAGCGCCCCCGCACAAAGCTACGCGGCGGATAGGCTGATCAAAATCAGTGTGCTTCACGACGGGCACGCCCAGAATAGCGCGTAGCTGCTGCCGAAATGCTGCTGGAGTCAACTCCTGGGGCAACTCGCCAATTATGCCAGCGCCTACATCCTGGTTTTCATTTTCGAGCTTCACTATTTCGTAGGCGACCTCCTCATAAGGGTGAGCCTGCCGGAGCGCCCGCAGCACGGTTTTCTGCCGATGCAGGGGTAGGAGTACTTCCACGCGCTGCTCGACAGTGGTTTCGGACTGGCCCGGTTGCCCTTTAAAAGGCTGGGTAGCAGAACCGGGGGTGAAAGTGCCCACGCCATCGGAGCGAAAGCTGCAGTCCGAATAATTACCAATCTGTCCGGCACCGGCTTGGTAAAGGGCTTGCAAAACCGCGTCGGTATGAGTTGGCGGAACGTAGGCGATAAGCTTGGCCAGATTGCCGCTCGTGGGGGCCAGAATGCGTAGATTCTGCAAGCCCAGCTTTTCACCCAGCTTGCGATTTACGCCGTGACGCACGTTGTCGAGGTTGGTGTGGGCGGCGTAGATGGCAATGTCGTTTTTCAGCGCCTTCAATAAGGTGCGCTCCACTTCGGTAGCGCCGGTCAGGCTTTTCAGGGGACGGAAAATGACCGGATGATGGGCCACCACCACGTTACAGCCCCGTTTTAGGGCTTCATCGAGGACGGCGGGGGTGCAGTCGAGAGCAACCAGGACGCCTGTTATCTCCGCTTGTGGATTACCGCATTGCAGGCCGGCATTGTCATACGATTCCTGGTAGGCGAGGGGCGCCGCCGTTTCGAGGGCGCGGGCAAGGTCAGCAACAGTAGGCATTTTCTTAATCAAGAAATGAAGAGGAGGTGAATAGGGAGAAACGAAAAAAGAACGTCATGCTGGATCTGGCGTCCGCGGAGTCGAAGCATCTCTACTGAGTAGTAGTTTCAACGAAGCGGTAGAGATGCTTCGACTCCGCGGACGCCAGATCCAGCATGAGCGCCATACGTTTAGGCTTTGTTGAGCACATCCGTGAGCACGTCCACGTAGCGTGTTACATGCGCTGCCAAATCGCGCCGTTTGTACTGCATCAGGTAGCGCGGGTGGTCCAGAATATGAATCTGGTCAAACAGCTGGAGCTCCCGGTTCCACCGCGTGAGGTATTCCCCGTTGCGTCGGCCCAGGCAGATGGCTACGTCGCGGCGCAGGCCCACGTCGTGGACTTGGAGCCGCAAAGAAAGGCGGATGGCCGGGTCCAAAGCTGCTGTCAGGGCGGGCGCGTCGTAATAGTTGTAGTTGCGGCCTTCCCGCAATAAGACCAGCGGATAGAGCGAACCCAGAAAAAAGTTGTCGAAGAAAACCTTCGGACCACCCAACGCTCCGATTACTTCGTGCACAAACTGACTCGATGGCTCGCGCTGTTGGGGCAGCTCATTCGGGATTCCGCAGGCCGTTAAAGCCACCGGATCGGTGAAAGCTACGCCGGTGCGGCCGTTGCCCAGGCGGCCCGGATTTATGCCCAGCAGCGCTACCCGAGGATGATTATCGGCGTAGTAGCGAGCGGCAAATTGAGTGAGCAGAGCCTGGGGAGTTTCCTCCAAGTAAGGGCTGTAAGCCACTACGCTGTCAGGCAGCGTTTCAGGTAGGGGGAAACTGGTCAGAAAGTGCAGGAGGCGGGTGCCGAAGGTGGACATAGGAGCAGGGAAGTCGTCTGTGCATACGTGCGACTACGCGTAAACAGTAAAAGTGGCGTACTCTGCATTTCCGCGTACTTTTGCCCCCCAAGCCCTATTATTTCATATGCCTTCTTTCCTGGTCTTGCTGCTGCTCCCGTTCGCCTGGCTTTACGCCGGGGTTATGGCAGTGCGCAACTGGTTGTATGAGAAGGGTTTGAAGTTATCATACGCTTTTAAAACTCCGGTAATAAGCATCGGTAACCTGCGCGTGGGCGGCACCGGCAAAACGCCCCATGTGGCCTGGCTGGTAGCAGAGCTGCGGGCCCAGGGGGCAAAGCCAGCCATTCTGAGCCGGGGCTACGGACGCAGTACCAAGGGCTTCCGCTTAGCCGATGCCGCTGCCACCGCCGCTACCATCGGCGACGAGCCGTTGCAGCATTATCAGGACTTTGGGGGCAAATCCCGGTAGCGGTAGCCGAGGATCGGCGGGCGGGCCTGACGCAGCTGCTGGCAGCACGCGCTGACCTGACGACCGTTGTGCTGGATGATGCCTACCAGCACCGCCGCGTGCGCCCGGCGCTGAGTATTCTGCTTACCGAGCGGCAGCGCCCGTTTTACACCGATTATGTACTGCCCGCTGGTCGTCTGCGCGAAAGCCGCGCCGGAGCCCGTCGCGCCGATTTGGTGATAGTCACGAAGTGCAATGAGAGGCTAACTCCGGGCCAGCGCGAGGAAATAACCCACCAGATTCGACACTATGCGCGGCCCGGTGTGCCGGTTCTTTTCTCAACGTATGCCTACGGCGAGCCCGTGGCGGTGAGTGGCCCAAAAATGCTCCCCGGCACCGATATCGTGCTGCTGACGGGCATTGCGCAGCCCGAACCGCTGCGGACGTATCTGACGGCGGGCGGCTACCGTATCAGGCACCACGCCAGCTTCGGCGACCACCACGCTTTCACGGCGGCTGATGTGGCTGCGATAGCTGCACAATTACAACCCGGTCAATGCGTTTTTACTACCCAAAAGGATGCCGTGCGCCTGCTTGAGCCTAGCTTGCGGGCGATTGTAGCGCGGCTGCCGGTCTTTTACATCCCGATTACCGTGCAATTTCTGGCCGATGATGCCGACCGCCTGCGGCAATTGCTTTCTCCCTACTTTCAGCCCCAAGCTGTTGTCTGACTTTTCGTTGTTTTCGCTTTTCTCTACGCCTGTGCTCAACCGTTTGGCACTTGTTCGTACGCTGCTTACTGGCCGGCCTCTACGCTGGCTCATGGGGCTAATACTACTGCTGGGGGGCTTTTTAACTCATTTACCGTGCAGGCGCAGGTTGTCGACGACACTACCAAAGTACTCTACGGTGCCAAAACCACCCTCGTCATTCGGGAGGCCGACGTGCTGCGCGACAAGCACGAAGGCCGCATGGTGGACACTACCCTGGTTGGGATGCAGCAGGCCCGCAACTGGTACCACGACAGCACTTTTCAGCAGGACCTGGGCAACGGCGGCACGGCCTCGCGCCGCTTGCTTTGGGAGCCGAATACCCAGTTGGGTGCGCGTCTGGGCCGTACTGTATTTGATAAGTACATGCGCAACTCGGCTACTATTCCGTACTATGATACCCGCTCGCCCTACACGTTTTTCCGCTTTGTGCAGGGCGGTACCGGCGAGCAGGTATTTGAGGTATCGTACAGCCGCAGCATCAAGCGCACCGCCAACGTGGGCTTTGCCTACGAGCGGTTTTCCTCGAATAAAATCTTTACGGACGTAGGTTCGGAGGGCCTGACCCGGCACTCGGGCGTGCTCTTCTTTGTGCGCTATCAAACCACTGACGACCGGTATCACCTGCTGTTCAATGTGAATACCGCCCGCCATGAAGCCATTGAGCAGGGCGGTATTGTACCTCAGCCCGATGATATCAGGGATGATAACCGCATTCTGACTGAGAACCTTTTCGAGTACGAGGACGAGCGGGTATGGCTGACGCAGGCCAGAAACCGCGACGACCGCGACCGCATCCATCTGGCCCAAACCTACCGCCTGCTGGGTAAAGGACTCACGGCCTTTCATGTGATGGATATAAGTCGCCAAACCAACCGCTACAACGACGACGCCATTCCGCGCGGCACCACTGAGGCGCTCTACTACCCACGCACCCGTCTGAGCCCCAATGTAACAAATGACCGGGCCACGTTCGAGCAAGCGGAAAATAGCGTAGGCGTACTGGGGGCTACGAAGCTGGTGGAATACCGGCTGTACGGTCGCCACCGCCTGGCGCGCTTGTCTAACAGCAGCCGGATTGAGGAAACGGTACTGGAAGACAATGTGCCTATACGCACCTACAACCAGATATTTGTAGGGGGCAATGCGGCCTTCCGCTACCGTATATTCGGCATTGAAGCCGCTGGGGAAGCCAAGATTCCGGATATTACAAAGCCAGGCCCAGCACGCGGGACACTTGAGTATTGGGGAAAAGCAGCCGCGCGTACCGGCCCGCTTACGGCGGAATTTTTTAGCACTTCCTATGCCCCAACGCTTACGGAGCGCGAATTCAGCGGCAACCATTACGAGTGGAACAACTATGATGACTTCGAAAACACCTTTGTCAACCAGCTCACCGGTCGCCTCGACCAGACCTTAGGCAAGCAGCGCCTGCAAGCCTCAGTGGCGGTGGCCAACATTTCGAGCCTTATTTACTATAACGAGCAAGCCCAGCCAGATCAGCTTTCCGAACAGCGTCAGTTGGTTATTGTGGGGGTACGGCACCGCTTTCAGGTAGGCAACTTTTTCGCTGATAATCAGGGTACCTACACGCTGGGCGGCGACCAGGAAGGATTGCGTATCCCCAGTCTGGTGGCCAATGCGAAGGTGTACTACCAGGGCTATATCTTCAAAAAGGCCCTGTTTGGTCAGATCGGCACGGAGTATTACTACCAGTCGCGCTTTCGGGCCTACGATTATAGCCCCAGCACCCAGCAGTTTTTCGTGCAGGATCGGTTCACTATCCGGCGCTATTCCCTGCTCGACGCCTTTGTAAGCTTTGATATTCGCACGGTGTCGGTATTCCTGAAAATGGCTTACCTGAACCAGGGCCTGCACCGCAACGGTTATTTCACCACTCCCTATTACACTGGGCTGCCCCGCCGCTTTGAAGTGGGCCTGAAGTGGCAGTTTTTTGATTAAAGTAGGACTTACGCACTTAGTAGTAACTTGAGAAAAAGCCTGGCTTTATGGTGACGCAAGCGACTTACATCGAGTACCTGCTTAGTACGCCCCGCAATTATACGTGTACGCACTTGGCCGAGCACCTGTCGCAGGTGAGCCACGATCAAGTGAACCGATTTCTGCGCCGCAGCTCGTTTTCGCCCACGCAGTTGCGCGAGTTGGTCTTGCCCTTGCTCCACGACTCGCCGGAGGCCTTTTTGCTGGTCGATGATAGCGTGCAGGACAAGCGCTACAGTCGCTTCATTGAAGTAGCCAAACGCCAGTATTCGGGCAACGAACATGGCCTGGTCACCGGCATCTGCCTGGTTAACCTGGTCCACAGCAGCGGACAGGCCGGGGATTTTCTGCCCCTGGACTACCGCGTCTATGCCCCGGAGCTGGATGGCCTGACCAAAAACGAGCATTTCCAGGCCATGTTCGCCCACGTCGTGGCGGAAAATAAAATTCAGGCCCGCACGCTCCTGTTCGATGCCTGGTACAGCGGCAGCGACAACCTGAAGCTGATTCAGCGGGCCGGTTGGACGTTTTTCACGACCCTGAAAAGCAACCGGTTAGTGAGTGCCAGCAAAGAGGGGGCTACCAGTCCCTGGCCGACGTAGCCCCGCCGCCGGGTGGGTGGAGCACCGGCTTGGAAGTACGCTTGCAGAAGGTGCCGTTTGCGGTGCGCTTGTTCCGGCTGGTCGCCCCAAACGGCGACATTGAATGGGTCGTGACCAACAACTTCGCCTTTACGCTTACCCAACCGCTGGTCGAGGCCACCACCCGCACCCGCTGGCAGGTGGAAGAGTTTCACCGCAGCTTCAAGCAGCTGACCGGGGCCGAGAAATGCCAGTGCCGCCGTGCCCAGGCCCAGCGCAACCATCTGGCCTGCTGCTACCTGGCGTGGGTGTCCCTGCGCGAGTTTGCCCGATCAACGGCCCAAACGATTTATCAGGCCCACCAGCACCAATGGGCTCCCTACTTGAGCCAGCTGCTCGCCAAGCCCCTCATTCCTGCCCTGCTCCCCGCAAGTGCGTAAGTCCTATAAAGATAAGAACGTCATGCTGAATCTGGCGTCCGCTTGTCGAAGCATCTCGCGTGCTGATGTGAGATTAGTAACCTTACTACCGCGAGCGAGATGCTTCGAGAAGCGGACGCTAGATTCAGCATGACGTTCTTGCTGCACGACAATCTTTTAACAATCATCTAGTCTGATGGAACAAGAGTCTAAAGAAAAAACCATCCTCAAGCTCAAGCTGAATACTGACCCACGGTGGGTAGATATTGCCAGCAAAAACATTGAGGATATTCTTGTTGACCACGCCTACTGCGAGCAGAAAGCCGCCAGCACGGGCATTAGTCTTATCGTGAAGTATCCCGAAAAAACGCGCTTGGTTGATGAGCTGACCGAGCTGGTGGCTGAAGAGTGGGCCCACTTCGAGCGGGTGCTGCACGAGCTGCGCAAGCGCGGCCATGCCCTCGGGCGTCCGCGCCGCGACGAGTACGTGGTGCAGCTCATGGCCCACGTTCGCAAAGGCGGTGCCCGTGAGCGTCAGCTGATGGATCAGCTGCTGGTAAGCGCGCTGATAGAAGCCCGTAGCTGCGAGCGGTTCAAGCTGTTGTGGAAGCACATCCCAGATCCTGATCTGTCGAAGTTTTACTACGAGCTGATGGTGTCCGAAGCCGGCCACTTCGTGAGCTACGTGGAGCTTGCCAAGGAGTATTGCGACAAGCAGACAGTGGACGCGCGCCTGCAGGAGCTACTCCAGATCGAAGGCGAAATCGTAACCAACCTCCCCGTGCGCGACGACCGGATGCATTAGTATCTGGTCTGAGTAGCTAGGGCTGAAAGCTTACTAAGCGGGCATGAAGTACTCAGCCAAGAAAAAGCCCCCCAGAAGTCATCTGGGGGCTTTTTCTTGGCTGAGCTAGGAAGCTTGTGTCTCAATAGGTTGAGGCTGTCCTTGCTGCTCTTCCGTGCGGGAGGCCAACAGGCCCGGCGGCACGCTCAGCTCGCCCGTTGTCTGGTCGATGAGGCCATTACGCTCGTCCTCGATATTAGTAGCCTGGGTGTACACGTCGCCGGCAATAGGACGGGCCCGCAGCTCCCGCTTGAAATCGCGAATGCGCTCCGTACGCTCAGCAGCATCTTTGGGGCCGCCGTAATCAGGGAAGCCAAAGCCGCCCCACTCGCTCACAATTAGCGGCACCTGGCGACGGTAGAAAAACGGGTCGCCCACCACGAGCGGGAAAGCCGCCGTACCTTCCATTTCGCCCCCACAAGGCGGTCGAGCAGCTCGCGCCAGCGGTCCAGATCGGGGGTGTAGAGGTGGGCCGTGAGCAGGTCCGACTTCAGGCGTCCCGTATGCGAAATGTGGTGCCAACCGTCGTTATCGACCACCAGAAACTGCGGGTGAGCAATTTGCATGTAGTGGTACATATCCACGATGTAAGCCTGCGTCTGGGGGTTGGTGGCAATATCCTGCGCCCCCCAATCCTCATTGTAGAGGCTCCAGATAACTACGGAAGGGTGCGTTTCGATAAGGGATACCATGCGCAGAAGCTCGGCTTGGTGGTTCTGGCGGCTGCGCGGAGTAGAGCTGTGGGGGCTGGGAACTTCTACCCAAAGCAGCAAACCCAGCTCATCGGCCAGGTTATAAATGCGAGGGTCAACGCCGGCAATGTGTACGCGCACCAGGTTGCAGCCCAGCTCCTTCATGGCGTACATATGCCGCCGCATTTCCTCATAAGTGGCCGTACCCGGCTGATACAGAATCCCGTCGAGGTAGATGGGCTGGTTATTCAGGTACACGTAGCGCCCGCGGGCCTCTATTTTGCGAAGCCCGAAATACGTCTCAATCTGGGCCGTGTACTCATCACTGTCAATGAGTTGGGCCACAAGGCGATATAGGTGAGGCGAGCCGGGCGCCCACAAAGATGCGCCGGGCACCTCCAGTACTACCCGCTGCGACTTCTGGCCGGCTTCCAGGCGCAGCGGGAAATCGGAGGTAGCCAGTGGAGTGGCATCATCGGGCGCATCTCGCTCGAACACCTTGAGGCGCAGCGTGTAGCAGCCAGGGTCGTGAATGCGGGTAGTAAGGTTGAAGCGGACCAGCTGGTCTTCCACGATGCTTACCACGCCTACGCGGGAGCGAAGGCGGTTGCGCTCCACTACTTCCAGCCATACGCTGCGCACGGCCCCGGTATAGGTTTGGTACCAGATACCGCCACGCTTGTACACGTGCGACTCCTGCTTACCCCGTGGCGTCTCGGCATCCATGGTGTCGGAGATGCGCACCGTGAGGCGGTTCACCAGGTGCAGGTTTTCCTGGCGCAGTTCGTAGGAAAACGACGTGTACTCGCCGTAGTGCACATCTTCGCCCTCAATGGTGCGAAGCAGACGGCCATTCAGCCACACCCGCGTCTCGTAGCCGCAGGCCCCAAAAGTCAGCTGAAGCATCGTACGTGAGTGCTCCACCGATTCATCCAGCTCCGGCAGCGTGAATTCACGCTCATACCAGGCCACAACTTTATCGTGCCAGCCGGCGGACTGAGGGTGGTCTTTGGAGTCCACCATGTGTTCCTCAATAGAGCCCGGCCATTGAGCGGTATGCTTATAGTCGTAGCCCAGGTACCAGCCGTCGCGCAGGCCCGCGTCGGCCTCATCGATAGCGAAGCGCCATTCGCCGTCGAGCAGCGAATAGGAGTTGAACCGTAATACCGCCCTGGGCAGGGGGTTGGTGAGGTCTTCGGTCAGCCGGTCTTCTTCTTTGCTGACCGAAAAGCCGTAGTTGGAATGATCAAGATCCATACGGACGGGGTTAAGGGTAGGCGGGGCGAAAGCGAATGAGGGGGCGTCAAGCCTGATAAGAGCTCTTAAATTTGCCCCCCAAGACCTCCATACGGCCTATTTGGTTTCGTGTATGGATTTCCAGAAAAGAACCTATGCTTTCATCCAGCCTGAGTTCTCCGTCTGACCCAGCAACCTGGAACTCAACCTTGCAAATCGCCCTAAAAAGTCAGCGTAAAAATATAGAGGCACACTGTTTGTAGAAATAGTGTAAATTTCACTAAAGTCAGTTGAGCAGAAGCGCAAAGCCAACAAATGTTTTGCAACTTGTTGACTCGGATATTTTTGTGACAGCCCGATCATACGCATATTTAGGACCATGAAAAGTATTTGCACTCTTGTTTTGATGCTTTGTGCATCTCTGGCTTTCGCTCAGACGCCAGCACCAACCGCGACTTCAGCGCCTGCGCCCAGCGTCAACTTTTGTGGACAGAATATAGAAGTTACGGAGGGTTGTACGAGTTCGAGCCCTTACCAGATAAAATGCGATAAGTACGACATTACTTGGATGTACATGGACTATGCGGTCATGAAAACGGCCCCGGAGGAGTTTGCCAGGCAAATGAAGCGGGAGCACAAGCGTACCGACATGGTACCCTTCGAGTGCTACATAGCCGGTAAGCCTGCTAAAGGCTTCAAGCTGAGCTATATGACGGACGCGGGTGGGATGGCCTACCAGCTTATCGTGTCGGGTGTGGCTAGTGGCCAGCCGGTACTGGTACAGCTGACGCTGGATATCGACCCGTATAAGAACGATGATATTCCGGCGCTGCCCCGACAAATCGTGCAGCTTACCCCAACAGCCCAACTTACCACCGCGAAATAGAAGTAACCCAATAAAATAGCCCCCCAGACGACGTTCTAAGTCGTCTGGGGGGCTTTTTTGTTTATTCGTGCCGCGTAATGGGCTTATGTTTCTCAGGTCTTCTGCTTTTTCTTTTTCGCCGCCGGGAACAGGATGTTGTTCAGAATCAGGCGGTAGCCGGGCGAGTTGGGGTGCAGGGCCAGGTCGGTGGGCTCTTCTTCCACCAGGTGTTGGTAGTCTTCGGGGTCGTGGCCGCCGTAGAAAGTCCAGGTGCCTTTGCCCAGCGTGCCGTGCATGTAGCGCACCTCATTCGACTGCTTGTTTTCACCCATCACAATGACGTCGGCCTTCACCAGGCTTTTGCGGAAGGCAGTAGTCTGGCCCATAAAACCCTTCACGGTTTTCTCGTGATTCTGGGTGAGCATGGTGGGCACCGGGTCGTATTTGGCCGAGAAAGTGAATAGCTGAAAGTAGTCGTTGTCTTCGTACACCCCGCGCTCATAGGGCTGCATATCGATGCTAGAGTACTCGTACTGATAGGGGTCGCGCACGAGCTGGAAATCCTTGAAGGCTAGTGTTCGGTTGAAGTTGAGCTTGCTTTGAGCCGTAGGATCGGCGGGGTCGCCGTCGTACATGCTTTCCACCATGTCCAGGCCCAATCCGGCCAGAGCAATATCATAGGAGTCAGTGGCCGAGCACATAGCGAACAAAAAACCGCCGCCCGCAATAAACTCCTGCATTTTCACCGTTACGGCCCCTTTCATCTGGCTCACTTTAGCGAAGCCGTTGCGCTTGGCCGCCGCCTCCGAATCGTGCTGCTGCTTCTGATACCAGGGGCGGTTGCGATAAGTAGCGTAAAACTTGCCGTACTGGCCCGTAAAGTCTTCGTGGTGCAGGTGGAGCCAGTCGTACTTGGGCAGGTCGCCACGCAGCACTTCGTCGTCGTAAATCTGGGTGTAGGGAATTTCGGCGTAGGCCAATACCATTGTCACGGCATCATCCCAGGGCTGCTTGTCCTTGGGCGTGTACACTGCTATTTTGGGCACCTTCTCCAGCTTCATGATGTCCATATTGGCATTGGGGTCGGCTATCTCCTGCAAAATGCTGCCGTACTGGGCCGAGGAAATCACCTGAAAGCTTACCCCACGTACGGTCAGCTCGTTTTCTATGCCTGGCGCCACGGCGCAGGAAAACGCCCCCGCGGTAATTGAGCAGCCAATCGACCTCTACCTGCTTGCTGAGCAGCCAATAGGTCGCGCCGTAGGCTTTCAGGTGCTCTTTCTGCGTCTTATCCATTGGAATCAGAATCTGGTTGGCCCAGGCAGCCAGCGGAGCCCCCAGCCACATGGCCGTCAGCAACAGCACAAACGAAAAGCGTTTTAGGATCATCAGATACTTGAAGTCAAAGAGTGAGTTGATAAAATAATCAAACCAATTATCAGTGTTAGAACGCGGTAGAGACGCAACACTTTGCGTCTCCTCGTTGCACGATTGATGCCGCGCCGATCTAATCATACGATGACGTTCAACGACGAGACGCAAAGTGTTGCGTCTCTACCGCGTTCCGCCTATTGAGAAATAGTCAACCAGATTATAAAAATCCACGCTCAGTCATGATTTAAAGGTAGCAAAACCCGGACGGAATCTGCCCAAAACCGGCTACCTTGCATCACTAGGCATCGGCCCCAATCGGGTTGATTAGCTCAAACAGGCCGATTTTAAAGGTTCTCGCCGTCGGTCTTCTTCTTTTCGTCTTGTCGCCATCAGGCCGCTATTATGCACTTGCTAGAAAACATCCGCGAGGCTTTCCGTTCCATTAAGAGCAATCTGCTGCGCACCGTGCTCACGGCCCTGATCGTGAGCATCGGCATCATGTCGCTGGTGGGCATTCTCACCGCCATCGACGCCATCAAATCGTCGTTGACCAACACGTTTGCCAGTTTAGGGGCCAATTCTTTTGAGCTGACGGCTAAGGGCTACACGAACCGGTTCAGGCGCGGCGGTGTGCAGGGGCGGACCTATCCGGCTATCAACTACTTGCAAGCCCGGCAGTATAAAGAGCGCCTCGGCGACGACGCGCAAGTGGGTATCTCCGCCTTCATTACGGGTGCTACCGAAGTAAAAGCGGGTGGCCTCAAAACCAACCCCAACATGCAGGTGGTGGCCGGCGACGAAAATTACCTGCGCATTCAGAGTTATAACCTGGAGGATGGCCGGTCGTTTTCGCCTTCCGAGCTGGAAGTTGGTGCCAACGTGGCCATTGTGGGGCCTGAAATCAAGGAAAAGCTATTTCCCAATCAATCGGCCATCGATCAGTACGTGTTCTTTCTGGGGCAGCGCTTCCAGATAATCGGGCAGCTGGAAGCCAGCGGCAGCGGCATGGGCGGGGGCGGCGGGGCCGACCGGCTGGTGCTTATTCCTTTGATTACCGGTAATCAATTGCCGCGGCAGCGCGCCCTCACCTTCGACATCAAAACCGCCACCACCGACCCCGATAATCTCACCTTTATCATGGGCCAGGCGACCGGCATCATGCGCGCCGTGCGCGGCGACCGGCTCGGGCAAGAAGACTCATTTGAGCTGGAGCGCAGCGACTCGGCCGTGGCCACCCTCGATAGTCTTTCGGGCAATCTGCGTACGGGGGGCTTTATCGTGGGCTTCATAACATTGCTCGGCGCCAGCATCGCTCTCATGAATATCATGATGGTATCCGTGACGGAGCGCACCCGCGAAATCGGGATTCGCAAGGCCCTGGGCGCCACGGCCCTGCAGATTCGTCAGCAGTTTCTCATCGAGGCCATCGTGATTTGCGTGATGGGCGGCGCTCTGGGAATCGTGCTGGGCGTAGCCGGCGGCAACGCTATTTCCCTCTTTATTCCGGGCGGCGGCTCGTTTCTGGTGCCCTGGCTATGGATGATGATTGGCCTGGTGATCTGCGTGAGCGTGGGCCTGGCCTCGGGCTACTACCCGGCCAGCAAAGCCGCCGGCCTCGACCCGATTGAGTCGTTGCGCTACGAGTAGGAGCGGGGCCGCGCTCGGTTTGTTACAGCCGCCATACCAGGTAGCCATAGGCCGGTAGCAACACCGTAGCTCCCGGATTGAAAGGTTGTCGGGTCAGCAGATTTTGCCCTCCAGACCAAGCAGTGGCGGGAGGGGTACCTGCACCGGGCGGTTGCGCACGTTCATTACTATTGCTACCCGCTCCGCGTCCATTGTGTGCTCCACCACTACCACGTTCGCCGATTGCGTGAAGCTCTTCACGGTACCCTCGCGTAAGGCCGGGCTGGCGTGGTAGGCCCGAAATAATTGACGAAAAAACTGCGCAGTGGTGGGCGAGCGGGTCCAGAAGATGGCGCACTTGGATTTCCCTAATAGTACCGGATCGTCGACCTCCTGCCCATTATAGAGCAGCGGCACGGCTCCGTACGCCAGCGTCGCGACGTAGGCTGCCGCCGCCCCATCCCGGCCACCTAACAGTTCGATGGGGGCTTAGCCGTGGAAGCCTCATCGTGATTCGTAGTAAAGCGCAAACGAAAACTGCCGGCTGGCACGCCTTTCATTTCCTGCCGTTGCGCGGCGGCCAGCGTCGCGGTGGCTGCCTGACGAATAAATACCGCCTTTAGCTGGGCGTAGAAGGCCCAGCCAAAAGTGAGTTGAAACCCGGAGGTGTAGTGCGTGGTTTTTCCCCTTCAGCCAGCCAAAGCAAATTTGGGTGGGCGGTGCCTAGCTTCCGAATGGCTTGCTGCCAGAAGTCGTCGGGCACCATGTCGGGGCCGCGTTGCACCGGAAGCCATCGACGTGGTGGTCCTGCACCCAAAACTGCAGCTGCCGGATCACCTCCTGGCGCAACCCTGGCTGATCGTAATTCAAATCTGCTACGTCAGTCCACTCGGGGCGGGGAGAAACGATGCGGCCGGCCGCGTCGCGGGTATACCAGTCCGGGTGCTGCCGAATCCAGGGATGTTTTCAGGCTGTGTGGTTGGCCATCTCCGGGTTAATGGCCGCGTACTTGCGCACGCAGTAGGGGGAGCCGCCTTGGCCAGTGGGGTGCACCGGCATCAACCAAATCACATTCACTCCCAAAGCTCGCAGTGAATCCAGGCGCGGAATCACGCCGTCGAAGGTGCCAGCGGCGCTGAAGCGCGGCACGAATACCTTATACAACACAGCATCATGGGTGCGCAAGGGGGCAAGCGTCGAAACCGGGTCTGGCGCGATTGGGCCCGGAGTCTGCGCTGCCTAACAGGCGACAAAAGCCGTTAATCCCCCTAAAGTTAGTAGCTGCCTGAGGCGTCGTCGAGGAAAGAATGCGTGTGATACCGCTACCATAAGCGAATTAAATAGGCGGGAAGAAGGCAGGATAATAAAATTAGCGCCGGCTAAAAATATTCTTACTCATTTGTACATACCTTGCGCAACAGCAAATATTAACCTTTTGAATATGCCTGAAACTGCAACCGTTGGTCAGCGCTTTGCGCAATTTATCGCTTATCTAGGCATCTCAAAAAATGCCTTTGCTGCGTCCCTTGACAAGACTGCGACCGTGATTCAGCATCTGGTGGATGAGCGCAATAAACCAGGCTTTGACCTTTTGTGTAAGGTTTTTGAGGTATATCCAAATCTATCAAAAGACTGGCTGTTGCAGGGCGCAGGACCGATGGTGACTGAGGAATCGGTAGGAGGAGCAAGAAGCTCTGCGTCAGTAGAAGGCAACTTATTTAAACCCACATCTGCCAAAGAAAAGCCCCCCGTAGCTGCCACCGCTACCCCGGCTGCTATTTCTATTGCGAAGCCCGCCGCCGAAATTTCTTTACCAAAAACTCCTGCTACACCAGAGGCCGAAGCCGCTAGCTCGGCACCAGTTACTGCCGTTGCTTTTCAACACCCAACGCCTGAAACGCCCGCAGCGGTTGCCCCGGCAGCTACGCCCACAAATCCGGTGGATACTAGTTGGCAAACCGCCTTATACACGCAGCAGATGGCCCATCAGTTGGCAATAGCCGAACTGCGCAATCAGCATTTGCAGGAGCAACAGCGCCTCATGCAGCAGATGCTGGATCTGATGCAGCGGAAAATGTAGTTGGGGCATCGGTTTATCCTGCGGCTATTAAAGCTGCCGCAGTACAAAGTAGATCCCACGCACAAAAAAGCGCCCTGACTATATAGTTAGGGCGCTTTCTGATCTATACGTATGTTGTTCCGTGCGAGCGAATAGGTTAATGCTGTAAAACTTCAAAGCCAAGCTCCTCGGCCTCCATTTGCCCTTGTGCATTAACGACCGTCAAGCGCAGGCGCTTTAGCTCTCCTACCAATAGCGGGTCATATTTGGCGGCAACGCGGATATAATTAGGCGTGAAGCCTTCCATCACGCCGTTCCTAACATCATCCTCAAAAAGAACTTCCGCTTCCTGATCAATGTGCTGGGCATAGAAGTGGCGCTTTTTCTTCTCCGAAAGGCTGCGCAGCTGGGTGGTGCGCTCGTGGCGCACGCGGTCCTGCACGCGGCCGGGTAAGGTAGGAGCTAAGGTGTTTTCGCGCTCCGAGTAGGGGAAAACGTGCAGGTAGCTGATATCCAGGTCGTTCAGGAACTGGTAGGTTTCCAGAAAATCGGCGTCGGTTTCGCCCGGAAAGCCCACAATCACATCAACGCCAAGGCAGGCGTGCGGCATTACTTCTTTAATCAGGCGCACGCGGTCGGCGTAGAGGGCGCGGCGGTAACGGCGGCGCATCAACCCCAAGATCTTATCCGAACCGCTTTGCAGCGGGATGTGGAAGTGAGGCATAAACCGCCCTGACTGCGCCACGAAGCGAATAACATCGTCGGTGAGTAGGTTGGGCTCGCAGCTTGAAATGCGGAAGCGAGTTATGCCTTCTACCGCGTCCAGGGCTTGCACGAGATCATAAAAATTCTCCTTGCGCTCCCGATCGGGTCCTTGCAAACCAAAATCGCCCAGGTTCACGCCGGTCAGCACGATTTCCTTTACGCCGGTGGTGGCCAAGCCTTGTACGCGCTCTACCACGCTCTGCACGCTGCCCGAGCGACTGTTGCCGCGGGCCAGTGGAATGGTGCAAAACGAGCAGGAGTAGTCGCAGCCGTCCTGCACCTTCAGAAAAGTGCGCGTACGGTCGCCGAAGGAGTGGGCAGCGTGAAACTCGGTGGCGGCGCTGATGGGGCTGGCGTACACCTGCGTCTGGGGGGCTTTTTCAAAGCCCGCCAAGATATCCACGAGCTGAAACTTCTCAGCCGCACCCAACACGGCATGCACGCCCGGAATTTCGGCTATTTCCTGCGGTTTAAGCTGCGCGTAGCAGCCAACAATGGTCACGAAAGCCTCCGGATTGTGCTTCAGGGCCTCTTTTACCACTTTGCGACACTTGCGGTCAGCGTGGTCGGTGACGGAGCAGGTATTGATGACGTAGATATCGGCCGCGTCCTCGAAGGGGACTTTGCGGAAGCCGCGCTCCTCAAACTGCCGCCCAATAGCGGAAGTCTCGGAGAAATTGAGCTTGCAGCCCAGGGTATAAAAAGCAACTTTCTTGGTTTCCATAAGAAGCCGCAAAGGTACGAAGGAACACAGGTTTTACCGGCTTCTTGCTTGATAGTGTGTAGAAGCGGCAAAACCACTTGGCAGCCAACGCAAACTTAAAGGCGGACGGGATTGTATAGGAAGAAGATTTTAATCTAGATTTAATCTCCGGTTACGCCTTCACCTTTATGCGAATTATCATTCTGCTCTTGCTTCCACTGCTTGGCTTTTTCAGTACCAGTGCTCAGACACCTGCCGCCACTTGGAATACCAACCTTATCGACGCCTTACAAGAGGCAAAAACAGCCAAAAAACCTGTTCTCGCCGTTTTTTCGGGCTCCGATTGGTGTAAGCCTTGCATTATGCTAAAGCAGGAAGTGTTCGACCAGCCAGAGTTTCAGCAATATGCCCAAAGCCGCTTTGTGCTGGCCCGCTTCGATTTTCCGCGCGGTAAGAAGAACAAGCTGCCTGCCGCTCAAATGAAGCTGAACGAAGAAGCTGCTGCTCAATTAAATAAGGAGGGCTCGTTTCCACTGGTCGTGTTGCTTTCGCCCGAAGGCAAGGTACTGGCCAAAACCGGCTACCGCCCCGGCGGCGCCACGGCCTACGATGCTTACCTCACGCAGCTGCTGGCCAAAAAATAAGCCCCGTGCGCACATTTCTGACCTGGCCTGGTGCTATCCCCGCGCGAGTAACGCTGCTATTGCTGCTGTTGACTGGGGGGCAAATTTCGGCGGCGCCCAAGCCCCGCAGCTTCACTGGCGGCGCGCAGCTCATGGGCTCGCACTTCACCGTCACGGCCGTGTCGGCTGATGACTCGCTGGCGTGGCGGGCCATTCGGGCGGGCTTGGAGGAAATCCGGCGGATCGATCGGCTGTGTTCGTATTGGGATTCTACTTCGCAGATTACGCAGGTAAATCGTGCTGCCGGCCTGCGCCCGGTGGTGGTCGATCAGGAGGTATTTGATTTAATTCAACGTACACTCAAGCTTTCGGCCCTGAGCGGCGGCGCCTTCGACATTACGTTTGCTGGTGGCGAGAAAATTTACAAGTTTGACCGCCAGGAACACGCCGCCTTGCCCGCCCCGGAGGTCGTGAAGGCTTCGGTGGCACGTATTGATTACCATAAAGTAGTTCTCGACCCCGCGAAGCACTCCGTGATGCTGCAAGACAAAGGCATGCGTATGAACCTGGCCGGCATTCTGCAGGGCTACGGCGTACGTCGCGCCCAGGCCCTGATGAAGCAGATGGGCATTGCAGGCGGCCTCATCAATGGGTCGGGCGACGTATCCTGCTGGGGTCGTCAGGCCGACGGCTCGCTGTGGCGCATTGCCATCGGCGACCCAGCCCACCCGCAGTCGGTGTCATCGTGGCTGACCGTATCGGACGTGGCCGTGGTGACGGCCGGCAACTACGAGCAATATTTCACGGTGAAGGGCCAGCAATACGGCCACATTATTAATCCGCATACTGGCCTGCCCGCCACCGGGCTGCGTTCGGTTACCATTATCTGCCCCGATGTAGAGTTGGCCGACGGGCTCGATGAGGTGGTATTTGTGCTGGGACCGGAGGAAGGCTTGGCCCTTATCAACCGCCTCAAAGGCGTGGATTGCACCCTTATCACGAATGATGGCCGCACGCTGACTTCCAAAGGCATGCAGGTTAATTATTACAAAGATGCCGGCAAACCAACGTCGGCCTCACTTCCTCTCCCAAGTCATGAGACATTCTATCCCGATCCGGCTGGCGCTGGGGGCTTTTTTCTGCTAAGCAGCGCCCTGACCGGCTGCGTATCGGTGGCCGCCTACCAGAAAGTGTACCTCAACGATGAGGACATGCAGCTAGCCAACAAACGCATTCAAACCTACGAAACCAACTTTGAAAGCTACCGCGAAGGCGCGGGCGGCGCCAACGGCGGCAAAGTAGGCGGCGGCTGCGGCTGCAATTAACGTGCGCTCGATATCTCTGCTCATGTCTCGCTTACTCCCCGCTTTTCTTGCCAGCGCACTGGTCTTGCTTCCGCTGTTCGGTTGGGCCCAGGCAACGCCCACGCCCAACCGCGTGGACGGCTACGGCGCGCCGGCTACCACGGCGCCCAGCCCGGCCAACCCCAGCAACCACGGCGAAACTGAGCTTAACATTCTTTCCAGCTACTACTCGCAGGATGGCAACCGCAGCGCCGTGGAAGGCGGCATCGGTACCCAACAGTTGACCGATGTGACGCCCACCATCATCCTGAATGTGCCCCTGGATTCGGCCACGCGCATTTCGGCCAACCTGGGGATGGATTATTACTCCTCCGCCTCTACCGATCGGATTGATCAGTACCTGTCTTCAGCGTCGGCGCAGGACACGCGCTACCACCTCGATCTGGGCCTCGCGCGTCAGCTGGCCGATAAGCGCACCATTATGGGCGTGGGCGCGGGCTTCTCCAAAGAATATGACTACACCTCATTCAATGTGACGGGCTCCTGGGCCCGCGCGTCGGCCGATGGCAACCGCGAGCTAAGCGTGGCCGGGCAGGCTTTTTTCGACCGGGCTACCCTTATTTTGCCCGTCGAATTGCGCGCCAATGGTGGGGGTGAGCACGGCTCCGGCTTCGATACACGCCAGAGCTACAACCTGAACCTTGTGTACTCGCAGGTCATTAATCAGCGCCTGCAAGTAGCCGTGAGCACTGAACTGGTAGCCCAGCGGGGACTGCTGAGCACGCCCTTTCACCGCGTGTATTTTCGGGAAGTGGGGGGCAATTTTGGTGCGGCCAAGGCAGAATTGTTGCCTCGTCAGCGGTACAAATATCCGTTGGGCCTGCGGCTGAATTATTACGCGACCGATTTGGTGCAGCTCCGCGGTTTCTATCGTTTCTACAACGATAATTTTGGTATTTCGGCCCATACCCTGGAGCTGGAAGCGCCCGTGAAAGTGACGCCATTCTTTGTGCTCTACCCTTTCTACCGCTACCATACCCAGACGGCCGCCAAATACTTTAGGCCTTACCTAGACCACTCCATCAGCGACCAATACTACACCTCCGATTACGACTTGGCAGCTTTCTCAGCCAACAAACTAGGGTTGGGATTCCGCTATTCGCCCGTGTACGGCATCGGTCGGTTCAAAACGCCCTTTGGAGGACGTGTAGCCAAATTTAAAGCTCTAGAAGTACGCTATGCCTACTATCGCCAGAGCGTAGGTCTGACGGCTAACTTGATCAGCGCTGACCTGTCGTTTACGATGCCGTAAGGAATACTTGAGTTGAAAAGTATATAAATAGACCGTCATGCAGAGCACCGCGAAGCATCTCGCGTGTTGACATAGGGTTACTAATCCAATGACCGCGAGCGAGATGCCTCGCGGTGCTCTGCATGAGCGTCTTTAAAGCAGTGTCACCGTACGAATTGTAGCCTTGTTATTTCCGCAGATAATCCTCGAACGATAGTTGCTGATACGCTTGGCCCTGCTGCACCTGCGCATCCGGTACATTGGCACCACGGGAAATTACGCGCCGGGCAACGTGGTCGTAGGTGACGGCGCCGGCGGGCGTGAGCATACCAAAACCATCGTTGAAGTTGTAGAAAGCAAAGGATTTGCCCCCCGGTCGCAGCAAATTGCGGCTCCAGGCGTATTCGTTGGTTGGCAGGTTGAGTTGGGCTAATAAAGTAGTAGCAACGTCGGTTTGCGCCCCAAAGTTGGCAACGACGCGGCCCCGCGCTTCCGGGCGCAAAGCGCCGCCCGCCAAAATCAGCGGAATATGAAACTTGGCGGGGCTTTCATTAGCCGAGTTGCCGGGCAACGGGTGGCCGTGGTCAGCCACCAGCACCACCAACGTATTTTCCCACCACGGCTGTCGGCTGGCTTGGCGCAGAAAGCGGCCCAGCGCCCAATCGGTATAATAAACGGAGTTGCGAAACAGCGCTGTTTCGCTGGTGCCCAGAAATTTCTTCGGAATCGGAATCTCGAACGGCTCGTGGCTGCTGAGGGTGAAGGCCGTGAGGAAGAAAGGTTGGGGGCTGTCGCCTTTTGGTTTAAATCGGAGAGAATACGGTCAAAAAGGATGTGATCGTGGGCGCCCCATTTGGAGTTTTGCTCCTGGGGGGCAAAATCCGCGCGCTCGGTGAGTTGGTCGTAGCCGGCGGCCACGAGGTAGCTTTTCATGTTGGCGAAGGCCAGCTCGCCCCCATAATAATAGGAGCTACGGTAGCCGGCCTGCTTGAAGGAGCGCGCCAGGTGGGGGAGGCGCTCCGTTTTGCGCGGCACCTTAATAATGCTGCCCGTAGGCTGATTGGGGTAGCCGCTGAGCAGCGCCACCAGACCCTTTTGGCTGCGGTCGCCGCTGGCGTATATATTGGTAAAGCCCACGCCGGTGCGGGCCAGGCTGTCCAGGGTGGGCGTTACGCCCCGCTCGCCACCCGTGCTGGCTACAAACTTGGCGGTGAAGCTTTCCAGAATAATAAACAGTACGTTGGGCCGCGGCGTGCGCAGGATATTGTAGTTGCCCGAGTCAGCGGCTGTACCTGTAGCAGGCGCGGTGTAAAGTTGCTTTACGATGCGCTGGGCCGTCGAATCGGGCATGAACCGGTACGGGTTCGGGCCACTATTCTTGAGCATCAGCGAGTTCAGCACGTTCCAGGGCACATTTACGGCCGCGTGGTTGGCAAAGGACTGGCCGGAAAAATACACGTCGCTCTGGTTGATCGGGATTTGCTGCACCCCGCCGCGCATGGGCACCACCAGCAAGGCCAGTAGCATCAAACTCACCAGCGCCGCCCGCCCCCGTCCGAAGCTGGGCGGCAACGCGGGCAGACGCCCCACCAGTTTTTTATACAGCCACCAACCCAGCACCAGTAAAACTCCAAAAATGCCCCCCAGCAACAGCACGGGCGCACTACCGGCCGAAGCCGCCATTTCCGCCGGCGAGTCGAGGTATTGTAAAGGAGTGGCATCGAGGCGGAAGCCCCAGGCGCGATACAACTCCAGGTCGGCCACGGTCAGGGCGCTGACCACTACCCCCATCACGGCCGTGTAGAAGCGAATGAGGCGGTCGGTGGGAAAGCGGGAACCGGCCAAATCGCCCCCCAGCAGCAACACAAATGGTAAAATGCACAGGTAGGCGGCCGTGGAAGCGTCCAGCCGCAGTCCGTAGCCAAAAATGCCCCCCACGGTGCTGAATGACAACTCGGCCGTTTTGGCTGCGTGGTAGCCCAAAAAAACAGCCTTCACGGCCACGAAAAAGACCAGCCAGAACAAAAAATACCACGGCTGGAAGGCAAAGCGGTTTCTCACGCGGCAAAGGTAGCGCAGTGAGGCGAGGTTGAAAGGGGCAAAAAGCTTGGGAGAAGGATAGACTCTATCAGAACGTCATGCTGAGCAGAGCGAAGCATCTCGCGTGCTGATGCTGAAGTACTAATCTCACTACCGCGAGCGAGATGCTTCGACTTCGCTCAGCATGACGGTCTTATAATATTTGGGTGTCTTTTAACTAAAACAGCTGTTATTTTTCAAAATGACCCTAATTTTGAATGGGTTTTTGGAAAATAATGTGCCTTTCATCTACATTTGCCTTATTAATACTAACCCCGCTCAAACTTTACATGGCAATCCTCCGCTTTAAAGCCCTCGAACTAGTAGACCAGCGCCGTCCCATGACGGTGGTGCAGTCCGGGGAGCGTCGTTCCGATACCTTCGGCCGCAACGTGTTCAATCTGGATGCAATGCGCGCCACCATGCCGGGCGAGTATTTCAAAAAGCTGCAATCGGCCGTAAAGCAAGGCACGCCCGTCGAGCACAGTGTGGCCGATGCCGTGGCTTCGGCCATGAAAACCTGGGCTATGGCCAAGGGCGCCACGCACTACACGCATTGGTTTCAGCCCCTCACTGGCGCCACGGCCGAAAAACACGACTCGTTTTTCGACCTGAACTCCGACGGTCGCCCGATTGAGAATTTCAAGGGCACGGCCCTGGTGCAGCAGGAGCCCGACGCGTCGAGCTTTCCAAATGGTGGAATTCGCAATACGTTTGAGGCGCGCGGCTACACCGCCTGGGACCCCACGTCGCCCGCTTTCCTGATTGAAACGGCTGGCGCCAAAACCCTGTGTATCCCTACCATCTTCGTAGCCTACACCGGCGAAGCTCTCGATTATAAGGCCCCGCTGCTCAAGTCGTTGGCTATTCTGGAGCAGGCCGCTGTTGAGGTTTGCCAATACTTCGACAAAGACGTAAACCGCGTAAATACCACGCTGGGCATCGAGCAGGAATATTTCCTGGTGGATAGAGCCCTCTTCGACGCTCGCCCCGATCTGGTGATGACAGGCCGCACTCTTTTCGGGCACGCGCCGGCCAAAGGTCAGCAGCTCGAAGACCACTACTTCGGCTCCATTCCGAGCCGGGTACACGCCTTCATGCTCAACTATGAAGAAGAAGCCAACCGCCTCGGTATCCCGTTGCGCACCCGCCACAATGAGGTAGCACCCAATCAGTTTGAGTGCGCGCCTACTTTCGAGGACGCCAACCTGGCCGTCGACCACAACCAGCTCCTGATGGATATCATGGAGCGCGTGGCCGAGCAGCACAACTTCAAGGTTCTCCTCCACGAAAAGCCTTTCGCGGGCGTAAATGGCTCGGGTAAGCATAATAACTGGGCTATGAGCACCGACACGGGCGTAAACCTGCTCGCTCCCGGCCGTCGTCCCAAGGAAAACCTGCAGTTTCTGGCTTTCTTTATCACTACCATTAAAGCTGTTCACCGCTACGGCGATTTGCTGCGGGCCAGCATCGCCTCGGCCTCCAACGATCATCGCCTGGGCGCCAACGAAGCACCTCCGGCTATCATGTCGGTGTTCGTGGGTTCGCAATTGAACTCGGTACTGGATGAGCTGGAGCGCACGGCCAAGCTGCCCCTCGACAAGGGCGACAACATCTACCTGAAGCTCGGTATCGACAAGATTCCCGCTATTCTGCTCGACAACACTGACCGCAACCGCACCTCGCCCTTTGCCTTCACCGGCAATAAGTTTGAACTGCGCGCCGTGGGCTCGTCGGCCAACTGCTCGTCGGCTATGACGGTGCTCAACACTATCGTTGCCGAGCAGCTAATTAATTTCAAAGAGTCGGTAGATGCGCTGATTGAGCAGGGCAAAAAGAAGGAAGTGGCGATTGTAGAAGTACTGCGCGACTATGTGATTTCGTCCAAAGCCATTCGCTTCGAAGGCAACGGCTACTCGCAGGAGTGGGAAGAGGAGGCTGAGCGCCGGGGCCTGGCCAACGTGCGCACCACGCCGCTGGCCCTTGATGCCTTAACCAGGGAGGATGCGGCCAATCTGTTCAGCCATCACAATATCTTTTCGAAGATAGAGCTGCACGCCCGCCACGAAATCCTGCTGGAAGACTACATCAAGAAAATCCAGATTGAGAGCCGCACTATGGGCGACCTGGCCATCAACCACGTCATTCCGACGGCCCTGGCTTACCAAACCAAGCTTATCACGAATATCCGCGGTCTGCGCGAGCTGGGCCTCGACGACGAGTTCTCGCAGGTGACGGTAGATACGATCAAGGCGATTTCGCGCCACATCTCCACCATCAAAACCACGGTGGACGAGATGATTGAGCGCCGCAAAAGAGTTAACAAAATTGAAGATACTCGCGAGCGGGCCATAGCCTACTGCGACGAGGTGAAAACATGTTTCGACCCCATCCGCCGCTCCGCCGACAAGCTGGAGCTGATGGTGGCCGATGAGGACTGGCCGCTGGTGAAGTACCGCGAACTGATGTTCCGGCACTAAACCCAGCGAACAGGGTCGGACCGGAGTTGGGTGGGAATTTTCTCCGGTTTCGATACTAGTAAAAAAGCCGTTTCCGGGTGGGGACGGCTTTTTTGTGTTTGGTGCTTAACGGTAATAATCCAGCGTCAAGTGGTGAGTTTGAGTCGAAGGGGCGTCAGGTGAGACGGTCACCCTACTGCGCGCTGCTGGTAGAGCAGCGCGCGCAGAACGAGCGCATTGACAAATGGGCCAGTGAACTGAAGGTCGTAAAAAGGCCCTATGAATTGGACCGGAATT
Organism: Hymenobacter sp. R533113; assembly: GCF_056835965.1. Classification (NCBI taxonomy): domain Bacteria; kingdom Pseudomonadati; phylum Bacteroidota; class Cytophagia; order Cytophagales; family Hymenobacteraceae; genus Hymenobacter; species Hymenobacter sp. R533113. The sequence continues at coordinate 52,332 of NZ_JAKWBD010000015.1, read as the reverse complement.
ATGGTACCTGTAAGAAGGTGAATAACGAGAGTGGGATCCGGTAAAAGCGGTGTTCAGATTACGTATTAAAAAAAGCCCCCGAAAAACCGCGTTTTCGGGGGCTTTTGTGTGGATGCCAAAAATGTTCAGAAAAGAACACTAATTTGAACGATTTGTATTCCTCTCTACTCCGCTGTTATGACTGAAGGTTTTCTCTTTATTACTTTAATTTTTGAGTACCCTTGGCCACCAAAGAAGGGCTATATTTTAGTCAGCAATGTATTTCCTGATTCAGATACTACAATCAATATCTCAGTTGATACGAAGGGTCGAATAATAGTCTCTCTTAAACATCAGACAAAGGAAATTACAGAGACATACCAACCATTATTTTTCAGCCAGCACCCCTACATCATTAATGCACAGCTATGGGGTAATTTATTACAAGCAGAGCTATACGTAGGGTGGAGTAATGGCCAAATTGAAGCAGGTTTAAGGAATGTCGATGTACCTTAGTGCTGATGCGGAAAGTCTTTCTATCATAACCCGCGAGTCGGGGCTGTACATTTGGGCATGAATTATTTGGCCCTACGGGAGCGTCCGACGCAGTTTCTGGCGCTGACTAGCCTACTGCCCGCTGAATTTGACGACTTACTGCTCGACTTTGCGCCCGCTTGGGAGCGCTACCACCGCTACCATACCCTGGAGGGGAAGCGGCGCGGGTTTCCCGCTCACCAGGAGCGGGCCAACGCCACGCTGCCGGGTACCGACACCAAGCTCTTTTTTCTGCTCACCTACCTCAAAAGCAATGCTTTGCAGCAACACCAGGCCGCCAGCTTCGGCGTCTCCCAGACCCGCGTCAGCCGCCTGGCGGCCGTGTTGCTGGCCGTGCTCAACCAGGTACTGGCCGCCCGCCACCTGCTGCCCGTGCGCGACGGGGCGCAACTGGTGCAGCGGCTGGCTCAGCACCCGGACAAGGTCTTTGCCTACGATGGCGTCGAGCGCGGCATCCCGCGCAACGCCGACGGTGAGGGGCAGGCGGAAGAATACAGTGCTAAAAAAGCGCATCGCCTGAAAAACATGACCTTGTGCGATGCCACGCAGTACGTGTATTTCCTCTCGGCCACGGAAGGCGGACGGGTGCATGACAAGAAAATGGCCGACGAGTACCCGTTGCAGTTGCCGGCCGGCAGCGTGGTGCGCCAGGATCTGGGCCTGCTGGGCCATGCCCCGGCCGGGGTCGTGGTGGAGATGCCCCACAAGAAGCCCCCGAAGCAGGAGTTGACGTTTTCGCAAAAGCGCTATAACCAGCTGCTCAGTTCGTTGCGCGTCGTCATCGAGCACGCCCACAGCGGTATTAAGCGCCTGCGCATGGTCCGCGACCCACTGCGGCTGCGCGGCGCATGGGTGCGCGACACGGTCATGGTCGTAGCCTGTGGCCTACACAACCTGCGCGTCCTCAGTCCGCACCGGGCTTATCTTGCGCACGCACGTACGAATCTCCCGAAGTAGTTCGCATTAGCATTCTTATACTAAGCTTCTTAATGATTATATAGGTGCGCCACTGAATCTTGATAGTATTCTTAAGCCATATATAGGTGACCCAAATGAACATAAGGTAATATATCCTTCACTGAATATAAATGCCAGTGTAGCAGGTAAAGTTGAGCAGCTATTTTTAGAAGTGGTCCAAGAACTTGATGCATGCTTATATTCGAAGACACCATCTCAGAGAGACTTGCGCAGAGCTTCTGCTTTATTGCGTCAGCTTTTTTGGGATGGAAGCAATTCTCTAACCTTGAGACTGTTACGTCCTCATAACGTGAAATTGCTTTTCTTTTATAGTGGATTTGATGAAAAGCCTCACTATAAAAAGCTAGCACATTATGAGAGAGCAATATGCTATATATATGATAAAATTCATGTGACTGTAAGAGAGTTGGTACTCACCTACGCTCATGTGAAGGGTGGTGTGCACTTTGGCATCCCAGATCCTGAAAATAGCCAGCAAATAGCTGTTCAAGACGGAGACAAGAATTTTCTAGTCGAAGACGGTAAGGAGGTAAGTGGTATTATACTCCGTAATGTTGGAAGAAACATGCTTGTGAGTTTACAACCCCTTGTTCAAGCTATCACAACCAAAGAGCCTATATGAGAGTAGCCATATATGCTCGGGTATCTACTGCAGAAAAAGACCAAAATCCGAAAAATCAACTGTTGGTGCTTCGCCAGGAATCGGCGCGTGCTGGCGACGTAGTCTTTTACTGTGGCAATCAGCGGGTGCTCACCCTGCAGTACGGGCACGTGGAAGGCCACGGCTTCGTAGACTACCCCGTGGCTTGGTCGCGGGGAAAACCTGGAGGCCTTGCACCAGCGGCTCGGGGCGGAGGCGGTAGCTGCTTTGTCCGACCTTCAGGCCCTATCCGCCGAACTGGCCCGTTACGTCACCCGGCAGGTGGTCATGCGGGTGCGGGCCAGCGGCTACGACGGGATGCTGGCCTTCGTGCCCACCGCCACGCTGAACCAGTTCGTAGGACCCACGGCCACGCTGCGGCCCAAGTACCCGGTACAATCACCCGCCACGTCCCCTTACCTGCGCCTGCTGCTCGCCATTGTCACGCACCTGGGCGAACAAGGGGAGGTCAGCTGGGCGCGCTACCAGCAAGCCGCCGATGCGCCGTTGCTGGCGTTGGCAGCGGCCGTGGACCAGTACGCCGCCCTGCTGGCGGACCAGATGCGCGTGAACGGGGCCGTGGTGCTCACCAAGGAGCTCGCCATCGTTGGGTTCGGCATCGAGGCCTACGCCCCTCAACTTGTGCTGCCCCAGGTGTGCCAGGCGCTGGACGCGGAAGCCACCCGGTTGCAGGCCGAGCCCGCCGATAGAGGCGGCACCCGCCACCGGGCCGCTTACCGCTTGTGCCGAGCCGAACCCGAGAGCATGGCCATCGTCATCTCCCAGAACGGCGGCGTCCGGTTCGTGCATGCGCAGGCCGGTAAGGTTATTTTCTGGGAGAAACTAACGCTGTGAAACCAACGACGGACCCGCCGGGCGAGCGGGTCCGTCGTTGGTTGCTAGTACGACGCTCTTGCTCGTGACTTATTGCGCAAAGTAGTTACCCTGCTCCAAGTCAGCAAGTAGGCCCGGCTGGCTGGAGTGCCAGTCCAACTGCTGCTGGGTGAGCGCGCTCGATGAGGCGGCATCCAGGCCCGTGTAGAAAGCGATGGGTCCTAGGTATTCAGGCGCTTCTGCGGGCGATTTAGCCGCCACGGGCAGGTCCAATTGGCGGCCAATCGCGGTCATAAGTTCGCGCATGGGAATGCCCTCGTCGGCGACGCCGTGGTAGTTGGCACCGGCCACGCCCTGCTCCAGCACTAGTTGGAACAGCTTGGCGGCATCGAGCCGGTGCACGGCGGGCCAGCGATTATGGCCGTCGCCTGTGTACACGGCCACGCCTTTCTGGCGCGTCGCCTGGGTGAGCAGGGCGACGAAGCCGCAATAGCGCTCGTCGTGCACCAATGGCGCGAGGCGCACCACCCAGGCCCGCACGCCCTTGGCGATCTGGGCCTGGGTGGCCGCGTCCGAGTGGCGGGGTGACTGCGGGGCGGCCGCGTCCTGCTCGGTGGTGAGGCGGCCGGGCGCACTAAGGCCAAGTACCCCCGACGTGGTAATTAGGGGACGGTTGGTGCCGGCCAAGGCGTCGCCCAGCGTTTCGATGGTGCGCCGGTCGGTTTCGGCAGCGGCGGCAAAGTTGGTGAAATCAACCACGAAACCCAGGTGAATCACCCCATCGGCTGCCGCCGCGCCGCGCGTCAGGCTGTCAAGGTCGTCGAGCGAGCCACGGTGGGCTTCGGCACCGGCATCGGTCAGCGCCCGGGCTCATTCATCCGACCGCGCCAGGCCCAGGACCTAGTGGCCCGCTTTCAACAATTCGGGGACGAGGACCGAGCCAATAAAGCCCGTGGCGCCCGTGACAAAAACTTTCATAGCAATGAGTTAGAGGGAATGACTAACCGAGGTGCGGGGGTGGTGCCGCGGCCTCGGTTATGCCTTACAAAGGTCCGGCAAGCCAGCAGCCCTGGCACTGCGTCAGGTAAACCAGTTACTGCCTTATTTAAACCAGCGGACTACCGCCGGAAGTCGTTCGGCGTGAGGCCGGTTTGGCGTTTGAAAAACGTGCAGAAATGCGCCACGTCCGTAAAACCCAGGTTGTCGGCCACTTCCGAGACGTTTTGGGTGGTTTGTTTGAACAGCAGCTTGGCTTCCTGCGCCACCCGGTCGCTAATTAAGGCAGTGGTGGTGTGGCCCGTGGCCTCCTTGAGCACCCGGTTGAGGTGGACGATGCGCACGGCCAGGTGGTCGGCGTAGTCGGCTGCCGTGCGCAGGCGCGGGCACGGCGCGGGGCCTTCCACCGGAAACTGCTGCTCCAACAAGTCAGCAAATTGGGCCGTTACCCGGGCCACGGCCGGGGCTGGGGCCGGTGCCGCTACCGGCTGGAGCTTCTGCGCCACGTGAATCAACTCTACCAGGTAGGTGCGCAGCAGGTAGTATTTATACGCGTAATCGGAAGCCATTTCGTGCACCATCTTCTGGAAAATGGCTTCCACGGCCCTACACTCCGCTTCCGTTAGCAGGGCGGCGGGGTGCGCGTCCGCCTGAAAGACCGGCAGTGCCTCCACCAGCGTCCCGCCCTTGGTGGGCAGCAGAAACGCCTCGGTGAAGATGCAGAAATAACCCGTGGGCGCGGCCTCCAGCGACTCCCAGCGGTAAGCCGTGCGGGGCGTGGCCAGAAACAAGGTGTGCGGCCCGACCTCTAGGGTCTGGTCGGCGAGTTCGAAGCGCCCGCGCCCGTGGGTGAGGCTAATTTTGTAGAATGCCTGCCGGTTGAAGGGCGTGGGCGGGCGGTGGCTCTGGCCGGGCCGCAGGTTGCCCAGGCTAAACACGTCGAACTGGCCCAGCTCGCGTTGCATGTCGGGCGGCACCTCGCCGGTCAGGGGCCTAAACTTGGTGTATAGGTCTTCGAGCGAGGTAGGTTTCATAGAAGGGAAGCGCGTAGGACCACGAGCTTCCTTAACGCAGTGGCTTACCTTTCGGTAGCCCGAGTGTTGCGTCAAGTCGCCCCCGGCTTGCCTGCCATGTTCACCGCGGACTACGTGGCGCGGGCGGACCTGGGCCAGCGGGTGCCAGTCGGCGTCAGTCAGGAACGGAACGGACGGGGCTGTTGCAGAACCCGCCTGTTTGCCGTGACAGCGCGTAAGGGAAAGCATGCAAGGCAAGGAGTATTTCACGGATGAGGTGCTAACCCACTTTCGACTCTCCGAACGGATACCGAACCGCCAGTTGGCCGACCCACTGGACTGGGATTTTCTCAATGAGGAAACAAAAGAGCTGTGTAGCCACACAAGACAGCCCTCACTCGACCCGGTCATGTTTTTTAAACTGGTGCTCGTCGGTCGGCTGAAAAACGTGGGTAGCGACCGCCCCTTAGTCGAGCAGTGCCGTTTGCGTCTAGATATTCTCTACTTCCTCGGCTACGAGGTAGAGGAGGAATTGCCGTGGCACTCTATTGTCAGTCGCACTCGGCAGTTTTACCCTATCGCTGTCTTCGAGCGCCCATTTGACCACGTCTTTACCCCGTGTGTGACCCACGGCTTAGTTGCCGGCCATACGCAAGCGGTGGCCCCGGCCCCGGTAAAAGCGAATGCCTCGCTCAACCACTTGTGCGAAAAACAGCCGGTGGAAGTCCCACCTCCAGCCCTACGCTTGACGAGCGAGCACGTGGCGGGCACCATGGCCGCCCACCCACCTATAGTTGTATCGAGCCCTGTGCATCATTTGCGTCGAGTCGCAGGTCTGTCTACTGAGTAACTGATGTTACGCGGCAACTGCACCTCTGCCTCAGAAAGAAGCTATTGCTGCTTCAGGAAACATCCTTTCCAAGCAATCGACTAATATGCCGCGTAACATCAGTGAGTAACTGCTGTTACGCAGTCAGAGTCGGCTTCTGCCCGTTTACTACGCTTATGACGACTTGCACGCTGGACTTGTACACGGATTATTTGTTGAGTTCGACGGGTCCGACAACGGCCACGGGCTTGTCGCGCCTGGTAGACGGGGCCTTGAGCCACGACCAGATCACGCGCTGGCTGAGCAGCACCGCGTGGGGCTCGGCCGCTATTTGGCGAGCGGCCAAGCCGCTGATTCGCCAGGCCGAAGCCCAGCGTGGAGCCGAGGAATTTGCGGTGCTTATCGTCGACGATTCGATTCTGGAAAAGGCCCATACCGCTGCCAACGAGCTGATTTGCACCCACTGGGACCACAGCCAGCAGCGCTACGTGAAGGGCTTGAATTTCGTCAGCCTGCTCTACCAGGCCGGCGAGTTGGCCCTGCCGCTGGCCGTCGAGCTGGTGCGCAAAACGGTCCCGGTCTACCATGCCAAGACCCAGCAAACCAGCTATCAAAGTGCCTTTACCAAGAACGAGTACCTGCAGCAGATGCTGCGCGTGGCCCAGCAACAAGTGGCTTACCGCTACCTGCTGGCCGATACTTGGTATGCCTCGGCCGAGAACATGAGCTTGGTGCGAGCCCTGGGCCACCATTTCGTCTTTGCCCTCGAATCCTCCCGCACCGTGGCCCTGAGCGAAGCGGCACGGGCGCAAGGCCAGTTTCAGGCCGTGCAAACGCTGGTGTTTCCCGATACGCAGCCCCTGCGGGTCTATTTGCGGGCCGTCCAAGAGGCGGTGCTGGTGAGCAGGCACGTCTTGACAAACCAAGACGGCAGCCAGGGCGTGTTATATCTGGTCAGCAGCGACACCGACTTGAACCAGGCCCAGTTGACTGCGATTTACCAGAGACGGTGGAAAGTGGAAGAATATCATAAATCGCTCAAACAGAATGCCTCCATGGGCAAATCGCCCACCAAAACCCTGACCACGCAGGCCAATCATTTCTTCGCGGCCGTGCTGGCCTACACCAAGCTCGAGATACTCAAACTCAAGTGTGGGATGGGCCATTTTCGCCTCAAAGCCCAGCTCTACGCCGTGGGCCTCAAAGCCATGTACCACCAACTTGGCCTACTCCGTGCGTAACATCAGTTACTAGTATGGCTATTCAGGTGGAAATACCCGAGCCTCAGTTGTGGACCGAGCGTTATGGGGATGAGTTGTACAAGTTTGCCCTAAGGCGCGTGCGTGGTACGGAAGACGCGGAAGAATTGGTGCAGGACACGCTCCTGAGTGCGCTCAGCGGGCTGCACTCCTTTCGGGGGAGTCGTCGGAGCGCACCTGGCTGTTCCTCATTTTGCGCCGCAAGCTCATCGACTTCTACCGCCGCCAGGCCCGCTCCCCGCTTGTGCCCTTGGAGGGAGGAACTGAGGAAGCTGCGTTTTTTCACCCCGAAGACGGCCACTGGTGCGAGGAGGAGTACCCCCAGGCGTGGAACGCGCCGGCCGATGATGTGCTGGAACAACAGGAGCTGCGGCAGACCATGCAGCAGTGTCAGGATAAGCTGCCCGGCCGGCACGGCGCCGTCTTTGCGCTGCGCTTCGTGGAAGAGCTCACGGCCGAAGAAGTCTGTCAGGAGCTGCAACTCACTCTGGCCAATTATTGGGTTATTATTCACCGCACCAAACTGCATTTGCGTAAGTGTCTGGAAAAGCATTGGTTTGGCTTGGAAAAGCCTTCGCACTAACACAATCGCATGCTGAATTGCCAACAGGTCACGCGTTTAATTGAGATTCGAGCGGATCAACCGCTGAGTTGGGGCACTCTCCTGGCCATGCGCGTACACTTGCGGCTGTGCATTTTGTGCCGACGCTACGAGTCTCAAACCGCCCTGATTGCCCGCGTGGCGCGCAAGCCCGCCGCCGAAAGTACCCTACAGCTCCGCGCCGACTTCAAGAACCAGTTGCAGGAACAGCTAAGGCGCCGCGCCGCCGAGTCGGGTGCAGCTACGGATACGGTCGAGTAAGCCTAGCTAGCTACTTTTGGGTGAACACTATAATCCCATGCCGCGCCGACTGGCCCCGCAACCAGCTCAGGGTTTCTTTGGCATCCAGGCATCCAGGCATCCTCGGCGGCTTGCACTTTTGCCAGCGCGGTGGCGAGGGTAAAGGGGGCAGTTAAGGGTTGAAGGGGGAAAATTCGGGTGCCGACCACGCGCCGCCTCGTAAGCCCAGCAGCTCCTGCCCGGTGTGCAGGCTGAACTGCCAGAAGCGCTCGGTGCTGCCGGTTTCGGCGGTGGTACCAGGCATAGCCCACACAATCTGCGCGGCGCCAGTGAGTTGCAGCATACGTCCCGAGTTGAAATCGAAAAACAGGAGCCCAGCCCGGGGTACGCTGACAAAGTTGCCCAGGGTATTGCACATGCCATTGCCCGGATAATCCGGTATGAGCAGCGTGGTAGCATCGAGTACGCGCACAAAGCCCGGCGGCCCACCCCGGTGCGACACATCAACTGCCGCGTCGGCATTGACGCTGGCCACAAAGAAGGTATCGGCTTGGTGCAGCAAGTTTTGGTGGCCGGAATCGAAGACGTTGAATACGACCGGCTCGACCACGGCGACGGGCGGCAGCTGGCGCGGCTGCCGGCGCTGAATGTATTTGGGGCAATTGGGAAATGCCTGCTGCACGGCGATGGTCATGTGTTCAGCCGTACGAAGACTGATGGTCCCGTTGAGACGGAAACGGCGGCGCGTGCTTAGGTCCAGCAGCAGCACCCCCACGCTGGCACCTCCCCGCTGTTAGCCCACCAGGCATCCGCGGCATCCGCGCGCAGGTCGGTTAGCGTGAGCGTAAGGTGCTGAGCATCCCTCACCCCCACGAATCCGGGCCTGCCAAAAGCCAAGGAAGCCCACACCTGGCCTTGCGCATCCAGACTGCCGAATACAACCAGCTGCTGGGCAGTAATAAAAGGTACTGCCCCAGCCGGAATTTCCGGTGTAATGATGCGGCCGTTGAGCTGGGCTTCGCGCTGCGCACCCGTTTGCTGCTGCACGTATAGCTCGCCCGCATGAAAGGGTTCCGAATACTCTGCCATAGGTATGGTGCTGAAAACAAGCTTTCCGTGGAGGCTACCAGCGGCTGTGCTTTTCTTGAAAAAGTAAGGCCGCTGGTAGCCGAAGAAGCATCCCGCGGGCCGATGTCGTTCATCCAACGCGCGGGATGCTTAATCTCGGGCTCAGCAGAGCCATCATCCAGTGGTTATGGTTAGGCCAGTTGCGGCTTGAGCAGCTCTACTACCGGAAAGTCAATGTCAATAACAGCGGCCTTACTGACGTAGCTGCTGAAGATGGTGAGGGCGCTCAGTTTTGAGTCGAGTGGCGGTGAACAGCAAGTTGCTTGCGCCCTCACGCCGACCGTACTTCTTACTTCAGCGCGACACTGGGGGGCATTTCCTCCATTAGTGGAGTAGCAATAATCGACACGGTACTAGAGTCGGTGAGGTACTGGCCGGGGCGCACCGAGCGGCCGTGCACGGTGCCGCTGGCAGTGGCAGTTATATAGTCGAAGCTGTACACTTTGGGCGCGCCAGCCACCCGATGCCCCGCCGCTGCCAAGTCTCGCCGGGCCTGGGCCAGCGCCGCCGCCGCGGCATTATTCTGCACCAGCCGGCTGTAGTGCTGCTTCACCCGATGGAACTCAGCTTCCCGCGTCTGCTGCTCCAGCGAGTGCAAGGGAATAGCTACTTTGGCCAGCAGCTGCCCGCGCTGCACTACGTCGCCGGGCTTGACATATACTTCCCATAGCCGCCCCTCTCGGGCGGCCCGCACCCGGTGCAGCTGCACGGGCGTCATCAGCATGGGCTCGACAACGCTGGGCGTAGCAACGGAAGACTGCCGGCAGGTGCGGCCCACCACAGTGGTAAGGGCAAACAGCGCAAAAAGCAGGGTAATGGCAAGGGTCGTTTTCATGGAGTAAGGGCTCCTGGGGGGCTTTTTTGTATAGCAACACCCCATAAAGACCAACTCGGTGCCGGGGCTCATTCGGGTAGACGCGCGAGCCGACAAAATCTTACATCCACCTGCCCTTTTTCCTGGCTTCTTTCTGGCAATCCCCTGATTCTTATTCAAAAACAGCGCAGGCTACCCCTGAGTAACCTGCGCTGCCAGTTGATACGAAACGCGGCAATCCGCTACAGCGCCTGCGCTACCTGCCTGATGCTGACGCGCCGGCGGTAATCGGGATTGAAATAGGCGAACTTGATCTTGCCATCCTGCCCAATCACGTAGGTGGCCGGCACGGGCAGCACGTTGGCATCGGCGCCATTGGCTTTTTTCAGATCCAGGCCAAAGCCCTGGTATTTTTTGGCCGTCGGCTCGTCCACGGTGAAGGCCGTGCGGTAGGCTTTCATGATGGTGAAATCCTGGTCGTGGATGATGGGGAAAGAAGCCTTGGTTTTCGTCACCGTCTTGTCGATGTTCTCCTGCGTTTCCGGCGACACCACCACTACCTGCGCGCCTTTGGCCGTGAGCAGCTGCAAGGAGTCCTGCAGCTGGCTGAGCTGCTTGTTGCAGTACGGGCACCATTGCCCCCGGTAGAAGTACAGCACGACGGGGCCTTGCTTGAGCAGCTTACTCAATTCGACCTCGCTGCCAGTGGCATCTTTGGCCTTAAAGGCCGGGGCCGTGTCGCCCACTTTCAGGGCCGAAGCGGTGAAGGCCGGCGCCGTAGCTACCGGCGCCGCCGATTGGGCCTGGGTGGTTGACAAACGCAGGGAAAGCAGCCCCATAAGAGCCAGCGGGAGGGAAAATTTCATAACAACTTGGTGAAGGGTGACATTGAGGGAGAAAACCAACTTAGAGCACGTCAGCTAGCTTAAGCAGCTCCGGAAAAGCCTTACGAAACTTCTCCACTTTGGGCCGCGACACACGGTCAATGTAGCCCTGGTTGGGGTGCAGGCGGTAGTAGCCCTGGTGGTAGTCTTCGGCGGCCCAAAACTGGGTGTAGGGGGCAATTTGCGTTACAATGGGGGCATCATAATGATGCGCAGCCTGCACGCGCTTGATGGTAGCTTCAATGAGCTGCTTTTCCTGGGGCGTGCGGTAAAACGCGACGGAGCGGTACTCGGTGCCGGCGTCGGGGCCCTGGCGGTTGAGCTCCGTAGGGTTGTGGGCACCCAGGAAAAACACGTCGAGTAGCTGCTGGTAGCTCACCTGCTGGGGGTTATAATACACCTGCACCGACTCGGCGTGGCCCGTGCCGCCCCCGCCCACCTGGGAGTAGCTGGGGTTCTTGGTGGTGCCCCCCGCGTAGCCCGACACGGCCGCCGTGACGCCGCGCACCTCCTCAAAGGTTTCTTCGAAGCTCCAGAAGCACCCCCCGGCAAAGGTGGCTACGGCTAATCCGGTAAGGTTTTTCGGCGCGGGGCCGGCCGTAGAGCGCCTAGGGGCGGGCCCGAATAAAGCGGAACGAAGCCCAACGAAGCCAGCGCACTGGCTACGATTAGTAGGGAGAAAAAGAAATTGCGGGTTTCCATAAAACAAGAGTGTTGTGAATAACAATGAAAAACAGAACAGAAGCTAAGTGTATAGTCCCACGATGTGCTGGTGTATTTTCCGGGCTGGAATTTCGCACAATATTATGGGACAGATACTCCACGGCAGCGCCCGCACAACGCAGGCAGTACGGCGCGCTAGCCAACGTAGTCAGGAAAGCCTACAAGCGCTAGCCACGCGCCACGGCATCAACCCGAAAACCGTAGCCAAGTGGCGCAAGCGCCCTACGGTCCAAGATGCCCGGATGGGCCCCACACCGGCCTCGACGGTGCTCACGGCCGAAGAAGAAGCCATGGCCGTGGCCTTTCGGCGCCATACGCTCTTGCCCCTAGATGACTGCTTGTATGCCTTGCAGGCGACGTTGCCGCAACTCGCGCGCTCGGCCCTGCACCGGTGCTTCCGGCGCCACGGCGTCAGCCGTTTGCCCTTGACCGAGGATGGGCTGAGCGTGCCCAAAAAGAAGTTTAAAGACTATCCCATCGGCTATCTGCACGTCGATTTTGCCGAAGTGCAGTCGGAAGAAGGCCGCCAGTACTTATTTGTGGCCATTGACCGCACCAGCAAGGTGGCCTTCACCGAGTTACAGCCGCAGGCCACCAAAATGGCGACCGCTGACTTTCTGCGCCGAGTCCTGGCCAAACTGCCGTACCGAGTTCATACGGTGCTGACCGACAACGGCATCCAATTCGGCAATATGCGCCACCAGCCGTGGGCCTTTCGCCACCTGTTTGACCGCGTCTGCACCGAGCACGGCATCGAGCACCGCTTCACCCAGCCGGGCCATCCTTGGACCAACGGCCAAGTCGAGCGCATGAACCGCACGATTAAAGAGGCCACGGTCCAACGCTACCATTACCAAACAACACACGAGTTGAACGAGCACCTGCAGACCTTTCTCCTCGCCTATAACCACGCCAAACGACTCAAGACCTTACGGGGCCTAACACCACATGAATTCGTGTGTGCCCAGTGGCAGAAAAATCCCGTTAACTTTAACCAAGACCCAACCTACCTCACGCTGGGACTATACAACTAGCCAGCTAACAGAAGCAAGCAACGTAGCCAAATCAAACTTTAAGGCTTTCGTCAAGGCTTCCATAGAGAAGCCGGCGACTCCGCCTTACCTCCCCCGGCTATGCGCCTACGCGGCCGCAACACAGGCTGGAAGCACCTCAATAATGCCGACATTATTTCCATGCCCGATAAGTGGGAGTACCCGTGGTATGCGGCCTGGGATCTGGCTTTTTTGCGCAACGAGGACGGCCTACGACCCGCCCTGGGCCCCGACAAGCGTCGGCAACAGGACCCCCACTTCCAGAACTACCTGCTCTTTCACGAGTACTTCCACGGCGACACCGGCCGGGGGCTGGGTGCCAGTCACCAAACCGGCTGGACGGGGCTTATTGCCAAACTCTTACAGCCCCGCGCCTGACTTGTCGAGGTAATTTCTCGCTCTAAAGACCTGCCTACACCTTGCCTAGTGAGTGCATGTATGCCTGAATAACGGGCAGAAACAGGGGCACTGCGCCTTCTATGTATTCCCGGTCGGCCGGCGTCCAGGCTCGTGGGGCGTCAAATGTGCAGGGCTGCAGGATACCCCACAGCTGCTTATGCTCGGTAATATGCGCGTGCACCAGGGCCCGGTGCCCAAAGGTGCGCCGCTCAAAACCCTGGTTAAGTACCTCCGGGCCAGCCTCATCCACATCCTCAACATACACCGACGGCTGAGCAGCCAGCGCCGCCCGAAACAGCGGATCTTCTTTGGGTAAGTCGCCCGTGTCGTCCTGCCAGGAATGGCGCGGATCGGGCATGGCCGCATCTTTTCGCCAGACAAAAGCAATGCGGCCTCGCCCCTGCACCGGGTCGCGGACATACAGAAAACAACGGTCCACATGCAGATGAGGGCCTATCAGGTCGAGGGCGCGTTGCAGGCTCTCGGCGGGCAGGCGCTCGGCGGCCAGCACCGCCACGAGTTCGTGTAATGAGTGGTTGGTCAAGGGAGTGGGACGAAAGGCCGACTTGGGAAGAATGGGAAGTGCAGGGTATATGCCACAACTAGCTCACTTGTCCTGCTGCACTTAGCCGATGAAGATAGGCAAACGAACGAATCCAACGCTATTGGGTTTCGCCCGCCGAGCTGGTCGATAAAAAGACGAATGCGTCCATCGCCGACCAGCGCCAATTCTCGCCCGACGCCATCATCCGGCCCAACAACTCGCCGCAGTATCTTGGCTTGCCCCAAACCCAGCCTCGCAATGCATAATAGATCGTTAAGAAGCTGTTTGCGTGAATCCTTGATTAGCCGACCGATGTAGAGACGCGACACTTCGCGTCTTGTCGTTGCTGATCTTGTGATGACTGGATCATACTATCTTGGTCGTTCAAGGACCGCAACGACAAGACGCGAAGTGTCGCGTCTCTACATCGTTCTGGCAGCTGACAAACTAACTTATACAGCTGCTAAGAATGCTTGCCATAGGTGCGACAGGACACGCAGGAACGATAGGCAGGCGGTGAGCTGAGCAGCCGGATGGCCTGGCGAAAGGCCTTTCGCAAGAAAGCCAGCGAAGAGGCTGGCAGCAGGTGTAGCTGAGTTGAGAGAAGCAGGTGGGGCTGCTAACCTGATTTTGCCCCCAGCCGATTGTAAACCCCGGTGTTGGGTTCCTCGCCCAAATTATTGTAACCTTACTTGCCTTACCTCACGACCCTATTCCTTTCCCGCATGAAGCACGTTGCGCGCCACACCTTTCCCCTCATTATCACCGGTCTGCTGGCTTTTCAGGGGCCGACTGCCCAGGCCCAGCAAGCCGCCCCCGCAGCCACCAAACCTGCCGGCTCGCTGGCCGCGCAAATCAAGGGGATGCAGAAATTCGACGGCTACTTTCCTTTTTATTACGACCAGAAAACGGGCAAAATATTCCTGGAAGTAGAGCGGTTCGACGAGGAGTTTTTGTACTTCGGCTCTCTGGCCAGCAGCGTAGGCAAGGGCATTGAGCGGGGCCAAAGCAGCTCGGCTATTGCCAAGTTTATCCGCGTGGGGGGCAAAGTACTGCTCATCGAGCCCAACTACGACTACCGGGCCGTGACCGACAACGCCGACGAGCAGCAGGCCGTGGACAATGCGTTTGCCAAATCGGTTGTCTGGGGGTTTGCACCGGTAGCCACCGAAGGCAAAAAAGTGCTGCTGGACCTGACACCCTTTCTGGTGCGCGACAGCCAGAAAATTGCCGAAGGGCTGGGCAGCCGCGGGTATCAGGGGCCCGGAGCCAGCCTGATGGGCGGCCCCGGCAGCGGACAACCCATCAGCTACAAAGTAGACGAGTCGCGCTCGGCTGTGTACCTGGAGAACACCCGCAACTTCCCCAAGAACACGGAGTTTGAAGCCCTGATTACGTTTACGAGCACGCCCGGCCGCGGCGCCGACTACTCGCTGGCGCCCGACCCGAACGCGGTGACGGTGCAGATGCACCAAGCCTTTATTGAGCTGCCCGCAACCGGATTTCGGCCCCGCAAATTTGACCCCCGCTCCGGCTTCCAGGACTTCAGCTACCTCGACTTTGCCGCCCCCATGAGCCAGCCGCTGGCCCAGCGCTTCATTGTGCGGCACCGCCTGGAAAAGAAGAACCCGGCTGCCCCGGTCAGTGAAGCCGTGAAGCCCATCGTGTATTACGTGGACCGGGGCGCGCCGGCAGCCATCAAAAAAGCGCTGCTGGAAGGCGGCGCGTGGTGGAATCAGGCCTTTGAGGCGGCCGGCTACAAGGATGCTTTCCAGATCAGGGAGCTGCCCGTGGGCGCCGACCCCATGGACATCCGCTACAATATGGTCAACTGGATTAACCGGTCGGGCGTGCCGCGGGCTTACTCGTATGGGGCCAGTTACGTGGACCCGCGCACGGGGGAAATCATCAAAGGCATCGTGTCGTTGGGCGCCGACCGCCACCGGCAGGACTACCTCATTGCCGAAGGCCTCTTGCAGCCCTACGAGGACGGCAAGCCCGTATCCGACCAGATGGAGCAGCTGGCCCTGGCGCGTATCCGGCAGCTCTCGGCCCACGAAATCGGGCATACGCTGGGGCTGCACCACAACTTCACGGCCAGCACCAAAGACCGGGGTTCGGTGATGGATTATCCGTTTCCACGCTTCAGTTTGTTGCCCGATGGTCGCCTCGATGTGTCGCAGGCCTACGCCGTGGGCATCGGCAGCTGGGACAAGCGCGCTATAACGTGGGGCTACGCCGACTTCCCCGAGGGCACCGACGAAAACCAGGCGCTGGAGCGCATCATGCAGGAAACCTTGCAGCAAGGCCACCGCTTTATCCCCGACATTGGCGGCTATGCCCACCCGGCCGCCAACCAGTGGGAAGACGGCTCCGACCCGATTGCCCAGCTGACCTCGCTCATGAAGGTGCGCCGCCATGTGCTCGACCAGTTTTCCGAAAAAGCCATTCGGGAGGACGCGCCCATGGCCACGCTGGAGGAAGTGTTGGTACCGATGTATCTGCTCCACCGCTACCAGGTAGAAGCCGTGGCCAAATCGCTTGGGGGGCAATTTTTCACCCACGCCGTAAAAAACGACGGGCAGGCCCCCACCCAGATGGTGGATCCGGCCGTGCAGTGGCAGGCGTTTGAGGCTTTGCTTACTACTATCACGCCGGCCGCGCTGCAGCTGCCCGAGGCACTCATTGCCAAGATTCCGCCCCGCCCGTCGGGCTACCCCGGCACGCTGGAAATCTTCACGGGCTACACCGGTCCTACCTTCGATCCGCTGGCTGCCGCCGAAGCTGCCGCTGGTCCCACGCTGGCTTCGCTGCTGAACCCGCAGCGCGCCGCCCGCCTCATTGAATACCAGGCCCGCGACAGTCGGCAGCCGGGGTTTCTGCCGATGGTAGAGAAACTGCTGGCGCGCACCTGGCGCGCCAAGCCCGAAACCGGCTACGCCGGCGCGCTCCAAACGGTGGTCAACAACTTGACGCTGAAGTATCTGTTGCAGCTCGCGGCCGATACCAGAGCCTCCGCCAGCGTGCGCGGGCAGGCCTTGCTGGCAGTAGACGACTTACAACAATGGATGCGCGGGCAAGTAAAACGAGGTAAAGGAGCCCAGCAAGCCAACTTGCTCTTCGGCTTATCGCAAATCGAGCAGTTCCGCGCCGACCCAAAGACGTTCATTCCACCGCCAGCAGCAGAAATGCCCCCCGGCGCTCCTATCGGCATGCCAGCTATGGGTTTTGTGGATTAGCTGTCAGTTGAATCGCGCGCTGATTCCAAGGCTATTTAACTTAGGTCATATACTCCCGTAAACGCCCTCGGAAACGCTGTTTTCTGAGGGCGTTTTTGGACAAGTAATTCGAACGACTTTTTAGGGGGCCATTAACCACAAAAGGATAGATTCTGTAAGTGGTTGAGGGTCCCAGGGACATCCTCACGGCTAAAGCGGTCCAGAGCCAGAAAATCACCACGTCGAAGCGTCGTTGGTGGGCATCCTTGAAAAGTAACTGAAACTGCGTGCGGTCGGCTTTGCCCCCACTCTCCTGGTTGCAGTATACTTTGTAGATAGAATAGCCCGACCGCTCGGCGAAGGCTCGCATTTCGCGCAGCTGCTTTCATCAATCGAATATTGGTTTATTACCAAGTGGGGGTATCATAAATTTAGGTTTATCATATAAGAGCGTGTTTGGGAATTTCAGGTGCGATTGAAACACATGGTAATGTTGGCCAGCAGCAGCCAAGTGACGTGGCTGGCGGGGGTAAATTCATAGTCGGCGACGAGGCGCCGAAAGCAGGCCAGCCAGGCGAAGGTGCATTCGACTACCCAGCGCTGGGCCAGCGGCACGAAGCCGCGCTGCGTGGGTGGCCGACTACTGATCGGCTGTTTTAGCCCTAGCCTACGCAGATGCTAGGCAAAGCGTCCCCGGTACGCGGCATCGGTCAGCACTAACGCCAAGCGGCGGGCCCACCAGGGCCACTGGGGCAGCAGCGCCAGGGCCTGGGTGCTATCGTGGCAGTGGGCCGCATGCACGTGCGCGGCCCAGATGCGCCCGCCCGAATCGGTCAGAATCTGCCGTTTGCGCCCGTTGACGAGCTTATACGCGTTCAGGCCGCGGTATTCGTAGATGGGCGGGGCCCGCTTGACGCGCTGGCTGGCCACGCAGGCCAGCGCCGGAGTGGGCGCGCGTCCGTGGGTGACCCGGTCCAGGGCGTTGACGACCGTGTTGAGCCGCTGCCACCGGACCAGACGCTGCCAGCGGTAGAAGTAATAGTAGACCGCCGTCCAGGGTGGAAACTGCGGCGGCAGCGCCCGCTACTGGCAGCCCGTGCGACACACGTAGCGTAAGGCGTTAAACACGTGGCGCAAACCCAAGCGCCGCTGCCGTTGCACCGGTAGCAGGATCCGAAGAATTTGCCACTGCGAGTCAGTGAGGGGTTGATAGCCGTCAACCATAAGTAGGAAGGAGCCTGGTAGATATCCTCCTGCAACTTACTGGCTCGCTTTCTTTTACCCTCCTGTACCCAATTCCCAAACACGCTCTTAACCAAGGCCAAGGATGTGCCAGCAACAGGCTTCAGCGCAGAAGCCACAAGCAAGGGCGTTGAGGAATTGGAAGCGCATCCGGAATCTCATAGTTGCCTGGCCAAGCAGTTCAGCACTCCATACCGAAGGCCACTACTGCTTCTGCTGCCGCCGAAAGGCACCTTTAAAATTAGTGCTAGCACGGATTCCTTGTGAGGAGAAATGCCTTACGTTTAGCGCTCATACTGGGTAACTCAGCCTTGTAAAGTTTGCTGGCTATGACAAACATCCTGATTGAGTGGAACGAAGTGCTGTTAGAGGCCATTCGTCAAACCAAGCCGGGCCCGCCCATCGTCGCGCGCTCGATTGCCATTATCTATACGGCGGCCTATGATGCCTGGGCGGCGTATGACTTCATTGCTACTCCCACGCAAGCGGGCATAGCCCGTAGACCAGAGGCAGAAAACACGGTGGCCAACAAGCACTTGGCTATTCACTATGCCATCTTCCGGTCATTAACCGATCAGTTCCCTCCAGTCAAGGCGCTGTTTGTTGCGAAAATGACCGCCTTGGCACTAGACCCCACGGATGTATCGGTGGACCTGACTTCCCCCGTCGGAATCGGTAATGAAGCCGCCCGACTGGTCTTGGAATTCCGGCACACGGATGGCGCCAACCAAGCCGGCAATTACGCGGATAGCACTAATTATGAGAGTGTAAATCCTGCCTTAAACTCGCTTTTTCCCTCCACAGTAGAAGATATTCCCCATCCTGATAGGTGGCAAAAGCTGGTATACCTGAATACGGAAAGCCGCCCGAATGCCCCGGCCTATATTGCCCCGCACTGGGGGCAAGTGACGCCCTTTGCGCTGACTTCGGGCAATCAATTTCGGCCCAGCCCACCCCAACTGCTCACCGCGCAAGACTTTCTAGATCAAGCCAAACACATCATCGAGATCCAAGCCACGCTAACGCCTCTGCAGAAAGTAAGTGCCGAGTATTGGGCCGATGGCCCTCGATCGGAACTTCCTCCCGGCCACTGGAGCATCTTTACGTCTTATGTGGCGGATCGCGACCAGTTGACGGTAGATGAAAGTGTGAAACTCTTCTTTGCCGTAACGAACGCCATATTTGATGCCTCCATTGCCACCTGGGAAGCCAAACGATTTTATGATTATGCCCGGCCGATAACGGCCATTCGGCACTTATTCCGGGGGAAAACAATCAGGGCGTGGGGCGGTGCTGGCCGAGGCACGATTGACATACAAGGCGAGAATTGGCGCACCTTTCAAGTCAACACGTTCCCGACTCCTCCTTTTGCGGAGTACACCTCGGGCCACAGTGCCTTTAGTTCGGCGGCGGCCGAAGTGCTAAAGCGCTTTACAGGCAGTGATCAGTTCGGCTACTTTTATTTACAGACCAAACCTTTGGCTGCCGATCCCACAGAGAACGTCGTGGGTTTAGCGATAGGGTGGACCACCTTTACCCAAGCCGCCTTGGATGCTGGCGAATCAAGATTGTACGGGGGAATCCATTTTTATGAGGGCAACGTGCAAGGGCTGAAAATGGGGCGGCAAGTGGGAGAGGTCGCCTTCTTAAAAGCGCAAGAATACTGGACGGGCGCCATCTAAGTACTGTTCATGACGATAAGCGAGTCACCACGGTGTACTGCTTCTTGCCTTGCATTCTGCCTCTACAACGAACAAGGGCAAATGGGCGGCACGTTCTGCAACAGCCGTGAGCATTCGTTTATGCCGGCTCTCACCTAACTCGACCACCTCAGTGCACTGTCCCAGCTTAGCTATTACTTTACTTTCCGTTCACTTAAAGGGTCTTTTTTTGCCATAAAAAGACCACACTTTAACAGAGCGCAGGGGTTTTCACCTGGTTTTAACTAACTGATTGTCAACCCATATTAGGGCTTGGTACAGGTTTAATTTATCAATTAACCTCTTAACAATCAAAATATGGCAACTGACGCAATAGTAACCCTCGAACAACTACGGTGCATCCGGGAGAGCGATGGCGGCACTGGTCACTCAGAGCCTTATATCTGGCCTGTATTAATTTGGATTGACACTACGAACGCCAGCGTTAACATTGCAGGCCTAGTTCTGGGAAACGCTCGTATAGTAATTGACCATGATATGCGTGCTGGCCAGTCTGTTATTATTCCCAACTCCGTAAACACGCTACGGGTGCGGTTTACGGATAACCCACAACGGTTTAGGCTGATCCTTTCGGTAGTGTTATGGGAGAGTGATGAAACGCCGGACAAAGCGATGAAAGCTGGATTTAGAGCGTACTCCAGCGAGCTTCGCGAGGCAATCATCGCTAATCTACTGAGATTACAAGCGGCCCAAGGTAATCCGGCGGAAGAGAATGCGGTTAAAGCCATCATCGAAGAACGGGTCAAGAGTAAAGTAGAAGCAGGCATAAAAGGCGCCTTGACAACAGGAGAAAAATTTAGAATTGGGCTTGGTACCCTTGATTTGGATGATGTCGTCGGGAGCGATACCGAGAATTTAGGTTCCGTAGGGCAGACAGCTATGACAAAACCATTCACCCTGGCATTTAGCAATAAGTCAGGTAGTGATTCGTACGAGATTATTGGTAATCTGGCGGTAAAACCCGTGCCAATTGATCTTTGCCAGGCACAGGTTAACGCAGTAAAAGCGGCCCAAGCAATGATTGATGGCCTTGAAGATCGAGTCAGGGCCCTTCAGGAAGAACTGCAACATGCTTCTCCTCAAAATAAGCCAGGAATTCTTGCCCAGATCCGGGAGGAACGTCAGGGATTTGCTCGGGCTAACGATAATCTCCAGCGAGCTAAACAAGCGCTTCAAGCCTGCCGTGACCGCCCGGTTAATCAACCTCCCGTTTTAAATCCTGGCGGAGGTATACTTACTCACTGATGTTACGCACGGAGTAGGCCAAGTTGGTGGTACATGGCTTTGAGGCCCACGGCGTAGAGCTGGGCTTTGAGGCGAAAATGGCCCATCCCACACTTGAGTTTGAGTATCTCGAGCTTGGTGTAGGCCAGCACGGCCGCGAAGAAATGATTGGCCTGCGTGGTCAGGGTTTTGGTGGGCGATTTGCCCATGGAGGCATTCTGTTTGAGCGATTTATGATATTCTTCCACTTTCCACCGTCTCTGGTAAATCGCAGTCAACTGGGCCTGGTTCAAGTCGGTGTCGCTGCTGACCAGATATAACACGCCCTGGCTGCCGTCTTGGTTTGTCAAGACGTGCCTGCTCACCAGCACCGCCTCTTGGACGGCCCGCAAATAGACCCGCAGGGGCTGCGTATCGGGAAACACCAGCGTTTGCACGGCCTGAAACTGGCCTTGCGCCCGTGCCGCTTCGCTCAGGGCCACGGTGCGGGAGGATTCGAGGGCAAAGACGAAATGGTGGCCCAGGGCTCGCACCAAGCTCATGTTCTCGGCCGAGGCATACCAAGTATCGGCCAGCAGGTAGCGGTAAGCCACTTGTTGCTGGGCCACGCGCAGCATCTGCTGCAGGTACTCGTTCTTGGTAAAGGCACTTTGATAGCTGGTTTGCTGGGTCTTGGCATGGTAGACCGGGACCGTTTTGCGCACCAGCTCGACGGCCAGCGGCAGGGCCAACTCGCCGGCCTGGTAGAGCAGGCTGACGAAATTCAAGCCCTTCACGTAGCGCTGCTGGCTGTGGTCCCAGTGGGTGCAAATCAGCTCGTTGGCAGCGGTATGGGCCTTTTCCAGAATCGAATCGTCGACGATAAGCACCGCAAATTCCTCGGCTCCACGCTGGGCTTCGGCCTGGCGAATCAGCGGCTTGGCCGCTCGCCAAATAGCGGCCGAGCCCCACGCGGTGCTGCTCAGCCAGCGCGTGATCTGGTCGTGGCTCAAGGCCCCGTCTACCAGGCGCGACAAGCCCGTGGCCGTTGTCGGACCCGTCGAACTCAACAAATAATCCGTGTACAAGTCCAGCGTGCAAGTCGTCATAAGCGTAGTAAACGGGCAGAAGCCGACTCTGACTGCGTAACAGCAGCTAGTAAGTTGGATAGAATACTTTCTGGAAGAATAAAATGCAGCGCATGGACCAAGTATCTGCCCTGCCTTTGGAAAGCGGAATACTAGTAGCTGATATCCAGAGGAATAAAAGCTAATTATGGTGTTGGTGTACCTGAGTTCAAACCAAGCCTTTTGTCCTCCAGAATCAAAATAATTCTGATCTTTATGACATAAGTCAAGACTGGCAATAGGTAAGACTGGCCTCTTGCTCGTGGCGTTTCGCACCTTGTGTAAAGGCGTTATGAGTGAAATCTGCTTGTCAGCGTGCACCAGCAGAAGCCTTTGCTACTAAATAAACACTAACTTCTTACAGCGGTTTTACGGTCCGTGAAAGTGTAGAGACGCGACACTTCGCGTCTCCTCGTTGCGACAGTTGTTAGGGCCCATGCAGCTCCGGTCGTTCTGACACCAAGACGCGAAGTGTCGCGTCTCTACAGCTTAGGTACACTGTTCAGGAAACTGCTATAATAGTCAGACGCTGGCAGGCCAAGCGCGCTATTAATGGCCTATGTACTATATTTAATTGTTTCTAAATCAGACCAGTTACCCTTTATTTCATGGCTATCACCTTACTACAACCGCAACCCGAGCTATGGGTGGAACGGTACGGCGACGACCTTTATCGCTTCGCTTTGAGCCGGGTATCGGATGAGGTGTGCGCTGAAGAGCTGGTGCAGGAATCACTCCTGAGTGCGCTCAACGGGCTGGCTTCTTTTCGGGGGAGTCGTCGGAGCGCACCTGGCTGTTTCTGATTCTGCGCCGCAAGCTCATCGACTTCTACCGCCGCCAGGCCCGGCACCCTCTCGTATCGCTGGATCAGGTGACGCCCGATGGGCCGGCGGAAGCTGCGTTTTTCACCCCGAAGACGGCCACTGGCGCGAGGCGCACTACCCAACGAGCTGGCAGAGTGCCGACGGGGAGCTGGAACAGGCCGAATTGCACCAAACCCTGCAAGGCTGCCAGGATAAGTTACCCACCCAGCACGCCGCCGTCTTTGTGCTGCGCTTTGTGGAAGAGCTAACAGCTGAAGAAATTTGTAAGGAACTGAGCCTGACCACGTCTAACTACTGGGTGATCGTCCACCGGGCCAAGCTGCAGCTCCGCCGCTGTCTGGAAAAGCAAGGGCTGGGACGGGCGGCCTGATTCTACTTTCCTTCGGGCCTTATCAGTGGCCCTCCACTTATATGCTACGACTTATTTCCTGTCAGCAAGCGACCTTGTTCGTTGAGCAACAGGCCGACGACGCCCTCGCGCCCGCCGACCAGCAGCATCTGGAGCGGCATCTGCACTACTGCCCGTACTGCGCCACTTATGCCCAGCAATCTACGCTGCTGAACCTGCTGATGAAGGATGCGGTAGGGCGCCGGGCCAATCTGCCAGGGTTGTCGGCGGAAGCCCGTCAGCGCCTGCAACAGCGCTTATCGGGCAGTAGACCGAGGTTGGACGAGAATAAAAATAAATTTTGAAAAGCAGATGTAAGGTTTGGTAAGGCAGGGCGTCTACCCCCCGAAACCAGTACTTACTTCCACTTCTTTCTCCAGCTCATGTACAACGTACCTACCACCGCCACCCTCCGCCGGCTTACCCTCACGCTGGTTGTTGGCTGTTTGCTCGCAGCCCCATTCTCCACCATCAGCCTGGCCCAGGGCGAGAAAAAGCAGCCCGCCAAGACCGGCAAAATGGCCGACAGTAAGATGAGCGACAGTAAAATGTCAGAAGGCAAAATGAGCGATTCGAAGATGACTGACTCGAAAATGAGCGATTCGAAAATGACTGACAGCAAGATGAGCGAAGGCAAAATGGCCGACTCGAAAATGAGCGAAAGCAAGATGTCGGACGATAAAATGTCAGAAGGTAAAATGGCCGACTCGAAAATGGCGGCTCCCAAAGTAGTCGCAAAGCCGGCGGTAAAAAAGCCCCCAGCCTAAGTCAACACCCGATAAAATGAATCACTAACAAATGGGAGGATGCGTAAGGGGCGAAAGCGTTTTTGTTCGCTCCCTACTTTTCCCTATTGGTTGAGAATAGATGTAACGCCTCGCTTATCGGTCGGTAATTCATCCTGATAAGTAGGGTACTACAAGTGGTCAGGCCGCTTTTTTAGAGCCTATCCGAACAGGCCAAAAAGAACGGTCATGCTGAGGAATCGAAGCATCTCTACCGCTTTGCTGATTACACTAATCAGCAAAGCGGTAGAGATGCTTCGATTCCTCAGCATGACCCCCTATTCGGATAGACCCTTAGTGCGGTTTCCGCTGTATATGGTAAATCCTTTTTCGCTTGAACAGGCGTTGCCACCTAAAAAAGCCCCCCATAGCCGTCTAAGGTTGATAACTTAATTTTAGTCCTTCATAACCAGCTACATGGCTGAAAAAATACGCTTACAAAATCAAGTAGCTCTGGTAACGGGAGGGAGTTCAGGGATTGGAAGCGCGGTGGCCCAGGCATTGGCCGCCGCCGGGGCGGCCGTAGCCGTGAACTACATTGGTGACGCGGCCGGCGCCAACGCCGTGGTGAAGTCCATTACCCAGCATAGGTGCATTTGAGTTAATTTCTTGAATGGCCAAACGATGTAGAGACGCAATATTTTGCGTCTTGTCGTTGAACGATTCACCCGCGAGGAGACGCAAAATATTGCGTCTCCTCTACATCGTTGGCTAGCTCAAACAGCTTTTAAAAAGCGAGCCTCTCGTTCTGAATTTGCTTGAAAGAGGTTTCATAAACAACATACGTTTAACTCCCCGTTCTGCTTCCGGCGCGTTGCCCCTAGGCACTGCGCCTAAAGCAGAACGGGGAGTGAGATAATGCGTTAACATAACCGCTGTAGTAGCATATACTCTTACGTCTCACCCCTAAGCTCTCCATGAGAACTTCTGCTGAACACGAACGACTGGCCGCGGCCAACGCAGGCCACGCGCCCTGGCGCCGGTGGGGCCCTTACTTGTCGGAGCGGCAGTGGGGCACGGTGCGCGAAGACTACTCGGCCGACGGCAACGCCTGGAACTACTGCACCCACGACATGGCCCGCAGCTTCGCCTACCGCTGGGGCGAAGAGGGCCTGGGGGGCATTTCCGACGACAAGCAACGGCTGTGCCTCTCGGTGGGGCTCTGGAACGGGCACGACCCCATCCTGAAGGAGCGCTTATTTGGGCTGAGCGGGCCCGAAGGCAACCACGGCGAGGACGTGAAGGAGGTGTACTACTACCTCGAAAACGTG
Source organism: Hymenobacter sp. R533113 (assembly GCF_056835965.1). Lineage (NCBI taxonomy): Bacteria > Pseudomonadati > Bacteroidota > Cytophagia > Cytophagales > Hymenobacteraceae > Hymenobacter > Hymenobacter sp. R533113. The sequence goes on along the minus strand of NZ_JAKWBD010000015.1, from coordinate 27,085 downwards.
CCCACGCACTCCTACATGCAGATGCTCTACAAGTATCCGCAGCACGCGTTTCCCTACAGTTGGCTGGTGCAGGAAAACGCCCACCGGAACCGCCACCAACCCGAGTTTGAGCTGCTGGATACGGCCATGTTTCACGACAACCGCTACTTCGATGTCCGCATTGAATACGTAAAGGCGGCGCCTGATGATATACTGCTCCAACTAACGGTATACAACTGCGGGCCCGAAACGGCCACGATACACGTGCTGCCCCAGCTCTGGTTTCGTAATACCTGGGCTTGGGGAGAGGATAGCTACCGCCCTAGCCTAACCGCCGCCCCGGCAGGCAACACTATCGAAGTGCATCATCAGCACTTGGGCGAAATGTGTCTGTACTGCGACCTGAAGCCGGAGTTGCTGTTTTGTGAAAACGAAACGAATAAACCGCGCCTGTACAAAACGCCCCCCAAACCCGGCCAGTATTATAAGGACGGCATTAACGACTACCTAGTGCACGGGGCCGCTACCGTCAATCCGGCGCGGGAGGGTACCAAGGCGGCGGCGCATTACGCGCTGACTATTCCGGCCGGCGCCTCGCAGAAAGTGTGCGTACGCCTGGGTCCCGCCGGGCTGGTTCGGCCTTTCGCCGATTTTGAAAAGTTAGTCCGGCAGCGCCGCGAGGAAACCGACCAGTACTACGAGATGGTACAAGCCGGCCTGACCAATGCCGATGCCCGCCAAGTGCAGCGGCAGGCGTTTGCGGGCATGCTCTGGAGCAAGCAGTTTTACTACTACGACGTGCCCCAGTGGCTGACCGGCGACCCTGCCTCCCCGCCGCCTCCGGCTGCGCGCCTGCACGGCCGCAACACAGGTTGGAAGCACCTGAATAATGCCGACATTATTTCCATGCCCGATAAGTGGGAGTACCCGTGGTATGCGGCCTGGGATCTGGCTTTTCACTGTATTCCGCTGGCCCAGCTCGACCCTGAGTTTGCTAAGCACCAGCTGCGTCTGCTCTGCCAGGACTGGTACATGCACCCTAATGGTCAGCTGCCGGCGTATGAATGGCAGTTCAGCGACGTAAACCCGCCCGTGCACGCCTGGGCCACCTGGCGCGTGTACAAAATGTGCCACAAGCACAGCGGCGGCACCAACACCACCGGCGATACCGACTTTCTGGCTACGGTGTTTCATCGCCTGTTGCTCAACTTTACCTGGTGGGTAAACCGCAAAGACCGCAACGGCCGCAACATCTTCGAGGGGGCTTTTTGGGGCTGGATAACATTGGCCTCTTCGACCGCTCCGCCCCGCTGCCCGACGGTACCTACCTCGAGCAGGCTGACGGCACGAGTTGGATGGCCATGTACGCCCTGAACATGATGCGCATCGCCCTGGAGCTGGCCAAAACCAACCCCATCTACCAGGACCTGGCCAGCAAGTTCTTCGAGCACTTCCTCTACATCGCCGGGGCCATGACCAACATGGGCGAAGGCGAAAAAGACCTTTGGGACGAGGAAGATGAGTTTTATTATGATGTCCTGCACACCCCCGACAACGGCCGGCAGTTTCTCAAAACCCGCTCCCTAGTGGGCTTGATTCCTTTGTTTGCCGTGGAAGTGCTGGATGAAGAAGCGCTACAAGGCGCACCCAAATTCGTGGCCCGGCTCAACTGGTTTCTCGATAACCGACCCCAACTGGCCAGCCTCGTGTCGCGCTGGCAGGAGCCAGGCACGGGGGCCACGCACCTGCTCTCGCTGCTGCGCGGCCACCGCGTAAAGCGCCTGCTGGCCCGGGCCCTTGATGAGGCGGAGTTTCTCTCCGAGTACGGCATTCGGGCCCTGTCGCGCTACCACAAGGATCATCCGTGCCACCTGCACTACGCGGGTATGGACCTGAAAGTGCAGTACGAGCCGGGCGAGTCGGAAACGGACTTATTTGGGGGCAATTCCAACTGGCGCGGCCCCGTCTGGTTTCCGACCAATTTTCTGCTCATCGAGTCGTTGCAGCGCTTTCACCATTACTACGGCGACGACTTTAAGGTGGAGTACCCGACTCATTCGGGCAACTACAGTACCCTGCTCGAAATTGCCGATGCCCTGAGCGAGCGGCTGACCAAGCTGTTTTTGCGCAACGAGGACGGCCTACGCCCCGCCCTGGGCCCCGACAAGCGCCTGCAACAGGACCCCCACTTCCAGAACTACCTGCTCTTTCACGAGTACTTCCACGGCGACACCGGCCGGGGGCTGGGCGCCAGTCACCAAACCGGCTGGACGGGCCTGATTGCCAAACTCTTACAGCCCCGCGCCTGACTTGTCGCTTCGAGTATTCTTCCTCCTCCGACGGGGAAGCGGCCACTAATCGCGAGTGGCTCGAAACCAACGGCCTGGGCGGTTGGGCCAGTGCTACCCTCAGCGGCGCGAACTCGCGCCGCTGCCACGGCCAGCTGGTAGCCGCCACCGACCCACCCGTGGGCCGGCAAGTGCTGCTGAGCAAGCTCGATGAAACTCTGGTGCTGGCCGACAGGCAGACGTACGCCCTGGGCTGGGGGTAAGCCCACCAGCGCCACTCATCATCATGCCGGTCCCAGTCAGCGATAAACATATCAAAGAGCCGGGCGCGGAGCACGGCGCGCGGATCGACCTGGTGGCGGGAGCTGGCTTGCAGCAGCTGCAGCACTCGGGCGGTGGTCAGGGACTTCGGCTGGGGCGTGCCGGTAAAGCTGCGCGGGGTCGGGTACTCGTGCTCCTCCAGCAAGGCGATAAGAAGGCCAGCAGCCCAAATTGCCAGAGCCCTGGGCTGGGGGGCAAAACAGCCGTGGCCGCCCCACTGGCTACCGGCGCCGCTGCCCTCGGACCCGCCACCAGCGTAATCGGGGCGGCCACGGGTGACTGCTGGGGGGCAAAATTAGCAGGTCGGGGCGAGGGCAGCACCACCGGCCGCCACAGCGACGAAGTGGGGCGGGCCGCTTTGGGGTTGGCCGGCGAAGCGGCGGGGGCCGCGGCTGCTTTGGCCGTCACCGTGAAGGGGCCGAAGCTCAGGGAGGCATCGCCGGGTACGCACCGGCCGTCGGCATCGGAGCAGCTCTGATATTCGGCCTCGGCCTTGATGGTGAGCGGGCCCGGCTTCAGCACCCGAATGCGCTGGCGGATCTGGCCCGTCTGGGTAAAGTAAGCCACCTCCCCGTCGAACGTTTCGTCGTGGGCGTGCTTGGATTTAACTGATTTGGGCGCCCCCACCAGCACGTAGGCCGGGCTCTTGGTAAAGGTGAGCGTGAAAACCGCTGGCCCCACATTCGGGTCAAAATCGGTGGCGTAGAGGTGCCAGCCGGGCTGAATCCGGGCCTGGATGATCAGGTCCAGCTCGGTGCCGACCGCGGCGCTGGGCTGGCTGAGCGAAGCGGTGAGCTTGGTGGGCGTGAGCACCTGCGCGGCGAGCGGACCCGCCAGCAAGCTAAGTGCGCTCAGCAATAGGAGCAGAAGGGGGAGGAAATACGGGCCATGAGCGGAGGAAGCTGGGTTCGGGGGGTAGACGCGGCCGGCTTCGGTTCCTTACAAGGCTTACCGGCTTTTAGCCACCCTCGCTGTATCTTGCTCCGCTTGTGCCCGCTATTCTCTGATTGTATGCGCTTTACCGTCGCGGCCGTGCAGGCCGCTCCCGTCTACCTCGACTTATTTGCTTCCCTAGCCAAGGCCGAAGGGCTGATTGCCGAAGCCGCCGCCCGCGGCGCCCGCCTCGTGGTGTTTCCCGAAACCTGGCTGCCCGGCTACCCCGCCTGGCTCGACGTGTGCCGCGACGTGAACCTGTGGGATGCGCCGGCAGTCAAGCAGGTTTACCGCCGCCTGGTCGAAAACAGCGTGGTGGTGCCGGGGCCCGTCACGGACGCCCTCAGCGCCGCCGCCCGCACCCACGGCGTGGTGCTCAATATGAGCGTGCACGAGCGCGTGGCCGCCGGCCCCGGCCGGGGCACGCTCTACAACACCATGCTCACCTTCGACGCTGACGGCCGCCTGGCCCACGTCCACCGCAAGCTCATGCCCACCTACACCGAGCGCTTGATCTGGGGCCAGGGCGACGGGCAGAGCGTACAGGCTGCAGCCACCGCCGTGGGGCGCGTGGGCGGGCTCATCTGCTGGGAGCACTGGATGCCGCCGGCCCGCCAGCGCCTGCACGAGTCGGGCGAGGACGTGCACATAGCGGCCTGGCCCCAGGTCAAGGAAATGAACCTGGTGGCCAGCCGGCACTACGCCTTCGAGGGCCGCTGCTTCGTGGTGGCCTGCGGGGCCATTATGCACGTGCGCGACCTACCCCTGGAGTTGGAGCCCATGCCCGCCCTGCAAGATCAGCCCGATGCGCTGCTGCTGCGCGGGGGCAGCGTCATCATCGGCCCCGATGGCACGGTGCTGGCCGGCCCCGTCTTCGATGAGGAAGTTATTCTGACGGCCGAAATCGACCTGGCCCGCATCACCGAGGAGCAGATGACCCTGGACGTGACAGGGCATTACGCCCGACCGGATGTGTTCGGCCCCGGCCGGAGGTAGTAAAGGTGCAACGAGTACGGCCGCTTAGTTGCCTTTTTTTACAACCGGCTGAAGTACGATTATCTGTTAGCACTTGCGCACTTGTAGATAGTAGAGTAGAAACTAGCGGCGTAGCTAAGTTGCTTGCCGAGGCTCACCAGCCGGTTGCTTTTCCGGGGCCTGAAAAATTCAACCGGCGCGGCGAATCCGCTTCCGGTTCTCGCTGCCGCTACTCAGGCCCCGACGTAGATTTTCTCCCGCAGCCGCGCGGCCACCAGCGCAAACAGCGTGACGTTTACGGCCATCAGGCCCACAAAAAACCAGTAGTAGTTCGCGCCCTGAAACCGGGCGAAAAAGCCCCCCTCAGCAATGCTGGAATTCATTATACTCAGGAAGAAGTTGCCACCCGCAATGGTGAGCAGCCACAGCGCCGTAGTGAGGCTTTTGATGACCTGCGGTGAATGTGTGTAAGCGTATTCCAGGCCCGTGACGGCTACCATAAGCGTGCCGCCCGCCACCACAAAGTAGGCCAGCACCTGCCACCACACCGAGGGGTGGCCGCCACTATCGAGGCTATGCTGAATGCCAGCCACAATGGCCAGGGCCAGCGCCACGATGACCATGCCCGCGCCCATGCGCCGCAGCGGCGTGGCGCGCACCCCCATTCGCTCCAGGGCGGGATACACCCGGTACGTGAGCAAGGGGTTCAGCCCAATGCCGAACACAATGCCCAGAATCTGAATCTGTTCGGGCAAGGGCGTGAAGCCCGGCCACAGCTCCCGGTCGAGGTGGGCGGCTTGCAGCACCCATTCCGACACGCTTTGGTCGTAGAGGGCCCACACCACGGGGATAAAGATGAACACTACGCCCACGCGCCGCAGCGCCGCCCGGCCTTCCCCCGGCCCAAAGGTTTGGCGCAGGCCCTGCAACAGACCCGTGGGCGGTACCCGCACGTAGCGCCGGCGGCCCAGCCAGAAGGTGAGCGTGGCCACGCCCATTAGCAGGCCGGGCACGCCAAAGGCTACGGCGGGCCCGTAGCGGGCGTAGAGTTCCGGAATGAACGCCGTGGACAACGCCGCGCCCACGTCGATGGCCAACTGAAACCAGCCGTAGGCCTTGGGCAGCAGGTGAGCGTTGTGGCGGTCGAACTGGTCGCCGAGGTTGGCTGTCACGCTCGATTTGATGCCGCCCATGCCCACCGCCACCACCAGCAGCCCCAGGCGAAAGCCATCCAAATCGTCGACGAAAGCCGCCAGCAGGGCGTGGCCCACGCAATAGAGCAGGGAGAGGTAAAGAATCACGCGGTACTTGCCCACCACCCAGTCGGCCAGGAGCGCGCCCACCACCGGCAGCGCGTAGCCCAACGCCGCAAACGAGTGCACGAAGTCGTTGGCCCGGGCTTCGGCCACGGCGGTGAGGGCCGTATCGTGGCTGGGGTTGAAGAACTGCGCCACCAAGAATGTGGGCAGAATGGCCCGCATGCCATAGTAGCTAAACCGCTCGGCCACCTCGTTACCGATGATAAACGGTATCGCCTTTGGGAAGCGGGCAGTTTCGGCAGGGGCGGGAGGGGTGGGCATAGCGGCGAAGAACGAAGAAAAAAACGTTATTCCGATCATAACCACTGCGTCCTGCTGCGTGCCGCCTAAGCCTCCCTACCGCAATACTAAATCTCAGTAGAGCAGTTTCGGATTCAGTGAACAGGAGGTAGCGCGAAGCTTGGCGTTGCCGTCCTTCGGTTCTGCTTCGCGCACCGTTATTTAAGGGAACAAGTCGTGGAAAAAGCCCCCCAGCACGTCGTTCAACGATACACGAAGCAGAACCGAAGGACGGCAACGCCAAGCTTCGCGCTACATTCACCCGCTAGTCTGTACAGCAACTCCCAAACCGCTCTAGTTACGCCGTAGAGAAGCTGGGGCGGCCCGCAGCAGGACGCTCTTTCTACTTTGCTAGCCCCGTCCGCTCCCTTAGAGCACGGCGTTGCGCGGGTCGGGCTTAGGCTTCATTTCATAGTCATGCGGCGGCTGGGCGCCGGCCAGGTGCTGCACAAAGTAGTCCCAGCGACGGCGCGTCATGTAGGGCGAGTAGGCGCCGTAGCCGTGGGCGGCATTCGGAAACACCACCAGGTCGTAGCTCTTATTGGCTTTGGTGAGAGCCTCTACTAGGAGCAGGGTGTTGGCGGGCGGTACGTTGTCGTCCATCAGGCCGTGGGCCAGCATCAGCTTGCCTTTTAGATTTTTGGCGAAGGTGGCGTTGGCCTGGTTGTCGTAGTTGGTGGTGCCGTCGGGGTTGGTTTTGAGCAGGCCGATGTAGCGCTCGGCCCAGTCGTCCTCGTAGTTGCGGTTTTCGTGGTTGCCCGATTCGGAGATGCCCACCTTAAAGAAATCGGGGTAGCGGAACATGGCCGCGGCCGTGGCGTAGCCGCCGCCCGAGTGGCCCCAGATGCCGGCCCGGTTCAGGTCGATGTAGGGGTACTTCTGCGCCAGCTGGCGCATGCCGGTTACCTGGTCCGAAAGCGTGTTTTCGGCCATGTTGCCGTAGCAGGCGTCGTGGTAGCTTTTGGAGCGCAGCGGGTTGCAGCTACCCTCAATCACCACCACCACGAAGCCCAGCTCGGCCAGCGCCTGGTGGTCGGACCGGGCCGCCGAGAACGACCAGCTGCCCACGCCGCCGCCCTGGGGGCCGGGGTAGATGTAGTTGATAATCGGGTACTTCTTGGCCGGGTCCAGCGTCGTAGGCGTAAACATCAGCCCGTAGAGGTCAATCTGGCCATCCTGTGCTTTCACCGTGATGGGCGTGGGCGCCTTCCAGCCAGTGGCGGTGAGGCGGGAAATGTCGGTCTTTTCCAAGGCCGTCACCAGCTTGCCATCGGCGGCGCGCAGCAGCGTGGCGCCAGGGCGGTCGGGCTGCGAGTAGGTGTCGATAAAATAGCCCCCCGAGGGCGAGAGCGTGATCTGGTGGTTGCCGGCCTCCGGCGTGAGCAGCGTCAGGTGCTTGCCGTCCAGCCCAATGCGGTAGAGGTGAGTGAAATACGGGTTGCCCGGCTCACGCCCATCGGCCAAAAAGTAGAGCTGGCGCTTCTTTTCGTCCACTTTCAGGAGCTGCGTCACCACAAAGTTGCCTTTGGTAATCTGCTGCTTCACCTTGCCGGTGGTGGCATCATAGAGGTAAAGATGGCCCCAGTTGTCACGCTCCGAGTACCAGATTACCTCCTTGGTTTTGGGCAGGTAGCGCCAGTTGATAGCGCCCTGGCCCGACTCGTACTGCGTGGCCACGGTTTCCTCGAATACGTCACGAACGGTGCCGGTCGCGGCGTCGGCCACACGCATTTTCGCCTGCTTGTGGTCGCGCGAAGTCGAGACGAAGGCCAGCTGGCTGCCATCGGGGCTCCAGTCCACGTCGTCGAAGGTGCCGCTGCTGGAAATGTCGTCGGAGAGCGAGCCGCGGTGCGGGTCGGGTGCCATCTGAAAGCGCACCACTTTCGGGGTGTTCACTTCCACAATCACCCGCTCGATGGTGGCGATGTCCTTGTCGCCGGGCAGCGGGTACTTCCACGCTTTCAGCGTGGGCTTGCCGATGTTGGTGGTCACCAGGTACATGTCGCTCACGTTGCGCTGGTCCTGCCGGAAGGTGGCAATCTTGCGCGAGTCGGGCGACCAGCGCAGCACCGGCTTGTCGCTGTGGGTCCAGCCGGCGTTGTCGGTGGCGTAGCCGTAGTCCTTGGCGCCGTCGGTGGTGAGCTGGGTTTTCTGGTTGGTTTTCGTGTCGCGCACCCATAGGTTGTAGTCCTGGATGTAAGCAGCCAGCTGGCCGTTGGGCGACTCTATTTCATTTTCGGCGTTGGGGCTGGGCTTCGCCGCGGGGTCGGCATCGGGGCTCACTTGCCCGTTGGCCACGTCGTACTTCCAGCTTTTGCCCCCCGCCGCGAAAGAAATACTCTTTTCATCGGGCGAGAACGTGAGGGTGCGAAACGGCAGCCGGTTTGCGTCGTAGGTTTTGCCGCTGGCCGTGGAGAGTGCGGCGGCGAGCTGGGCGTGGTCAAAAGCCGGTTTGCGGGTCTTGCGGGCCGGGTCCACCAGCACAAACTGGCTGCCCTGGGCCGTCATTACGCGGTACCAAAACCGGTCGTTGGCCTGCCAGTGCGGCCGGTCGGTGGTGCCGTCTACCAGCGCCTGGGTGTTGTAGCCCATAAACCGCTCGGCCCGGGCATAGTCCTGGTCGGTGAGGGCGGGCTGCTGGGCCGAAGCCGCAGCAGTAACAAAAAGGTTGCGGCCGTGAAAAGGGCCGGTATGTACTTAGGCATAAGCAAGGAGGAAAACAGGCTAAGAGTTAGTATCATTTGGAAGCGAAAGGTAACGGGCTTATTGCTGCCGCGCCGCCCACGCATCCATCTTGCGCTCCAGCAAAGCCAGGGGCATGGCGGCGCCGGCCAGCAGCTCGTCTTGAAAGGAGCGCAAATCGAACTTCTTGCCCAGCTGCTTTTCGTATTTGGCGCGCAGCTTGAGCTGGCCGATTTTGTAGCTCAGCGCTTGGCCGGGCATAGCCATGTAGTGCTCAATTTCGGCGGTGGCGGGTTGGAGTATTTGCCGGCCGTGGCCCGCCAGCTCTACCAAAGCCGGGACCTGGGCGAGCCCTTCGACTTCTTAACGTGGTTTGAGTACGCCCCCGCCGACGAAGCCAGGTTTGAGGAGCTGCTCACCCGCCTGCGTAGCACCCCGGAATGGAAATACGTCGACCGGGAAATTGACATCCGGTTGGTGAGGTTCTAGGGGGCTTTTTTGGGCGAGCCGTTGTCCGGTGGGTCAGTAAATGCGTCGTTTATATATCGCATTTAGCAACCCAGGTCGCGGAGCGATTTAGCACTAGCCGCTAGTGCTAAATCGCTCCGCGACCTGGGTTTGCTAGAGTCAAACAAGCAGCTGTCCGAGGGAACTAGCAGGGTTAGAGCTTGGGGTATAGTCGTCGGTTTCGTTTGAATAAAGTGTTTCCCTAGCCGCTTGTATGCAAGACCTGCTCGTTCAGTCGCTCGTTGGCCCTGCACCACGTCCGCATTCAACTCGTCATTGACATGCATGACCGCCAACTTGCCCCGGTCTAATAGCACCGCCTAGTTTACCACCGCCAAAAAAGTCAAAATCGGTAAAACAACTGTTGCCATCCCCAACCCTTTGTTTGCCGCACGCAGCAATTCAAAAAATATCAGCCATTCATAATTATAATGAACAGTGTTCATTATATTTGGGGCGTAATCTAACTTTCTCTTATCCCCGTGGGCATCGCCGAGCGTAAAAAGCGCGAAAAAACCGAACGCCGCCAAGCTATTCTGGACGCGGCGCAGAAGTTGTTTGTCGAGCAGGGCTTCGAGAAGGTGAGTATGCGCAACATAGCTGATGCCATCGAGTACAGTCCGGCCACCATCTACCTGTACTTCAAAGACAAAAACGAACTGCTGTTTGCTTTGCAAAACCAGGCCTTTGGCCGGCTGGCCCAGGAATTTGAATCGGTGTTTGGCATCCAGCACCCCGCCGAGCGGCTCAGCGCCATTGGGCATAAGTATCTGGCCTTTGCCTTCGCGCATCCCGAGCTTTTTGAGTTGATGTTCGTCATGAACGGCCCGATGGAGGCCGTGAAGGCTAAAGGCGAGGCGCAGCCGTGGGCCAGCGGCCGGGCGGCCTTCGACCGCGTGGTGCGGGCCATGCAGGATGGCATCGATGCGGGCGTGTTTCACCACCCTGATGCCGAAGTGGCCGCCATGCTGGTGTGGGCCCAGGTGCATGGCCTGGCGACCCTGTATTTGAGCAACCGGCTGATGATATTCTCCGAGGAACGCCGCCAGACCATTCTGGAGGAGGCGATGAATCTGTTTAATCAGGTACTGCACCATGGTCTTTAACCTTTTTTTGCCCGTGTTATGAACACTGTAATGTTTCCTATCAGTGGTAATAAAGCCTGGTTTGGCAGGGCTTTGCTGCTGGCTGCCGCCATGCTACTGGGCGCGCCCGCGCAGGCCCAACTGCCCAACCGCACCCTACAGGGATACGTGGACCAAGGGCTGGCGCAAAACGTGGCGCTCCGTCGGGAGGGCATCGCTGTAGCCGGCGCGGCTCAGCGGGTGCGGCAGGCGGGGGGCCTTTATCAGCCCCAGGTGCAGGCAAGCGCGAGCTACACGCTGGCCAGGGGCGGGCGCACCGTTGATTTCCCGGTCGGCGACCTGCTCAATCCGGCGTACCGTACCCTGAATACGCTGACGGGCACCAATGGCTTTCCCCAGCTGACCAATCAATCCATCCAGTTCCTGCCGGATAATTTCCAGGAAACCAAAGTCCGGATTATCCAGCCCCTGTTCAATTCGGACATCTACTACAACTACAAAGCCCAGAAGGAGCTGCTCTCGGGGCAGCAAGCCCGGCTGGCGGCCTACCGCAACACCCTGCGCCATCAGATTGAGGTGGCCTACTATCAGTATTTGCAAGCCGTGGCGGCCGTGGCCGTGTATCAAACCACCGCCCACACCCTGGTCGAGCTACTGCGCGTGAACCAGGCCCGGCTGGCGGCCGGCCTCACCACCAACGACGCGGTCTACAACACCAAGGCCCAGCTCGCCGGCAACCAGCGCGACCTGGCCACCGCCGCTAACCGCCGCCAGCTGGCCCGCACTAACTTCAACTACCTGCTCAATCGGCCGCTCGACGACAGTATTGTGGTTGAAGAGCCCACCAGCACAACCCTGGCCGCACCAGCCGAAGTCGACCTAACCGCCCTGCGCGCGGCGGCCGTGCAGCAGCGCCCCGAGCTTGAGCAGCTGGCTCGCGCCGAAGCAGCCAGTGCCCTGGGCCTGCGCCAGCGCCGGGCCGCCCGCCAACTACCGCAAGCCAGCTGGGTAGCGGACCTGGGCTACCAGGGCTTCGGCTACCACTTCGATGTGCCGCAGCAGCGCTTTCAGTTTATGCAGTTTGCCTTGAGCTGGGACTTGTTCCGGGGCGGCATCCGGCGAGCGGAGGAGCAGCTGGTCCGCCTGGCCCTGGACGACGTGCAGGCCCAGCGCGCCGACCTCGTGCAGCAGCTGCAATTGCAGGTCACGCAGGCGTATGATAACCTGGCCTCAGCCCGCGAAGCCAGCACGGCCGCCGCCGCTGCCCAGCTCAACGCCGAGAAAAGCTATGCCCTCGTGCGCCGCCGCTACCAGGAAGGCCAGGCCATCGTGCTGGAGTTGCTCGACGCCACCGCCCGCCAAACCACTGCCCAGCTGGCCCGCACCATCGCCGGCTACGACGTCTTCATCCGCGAGGCGGAGCTGCGCCAGGCGCTGGCGGCTGAATAATGCCGTGAGTATTCACTTTTAAGCTGTCTTGTTATGAATGCGTCGCCCTTTTCTTTTTGCCGAATAATTAGCCTGGGCCTGCTCGCAGGGGGCTGCCACCGGGCTGGGCCCGCCACCGAGCCCCCGGAGCTAGCCGCCGCGGCTACCGACCATGTGGTGGTGTCGCTCGCGCCCGTGCGCCGGCAGGTGCAGGCCCAGTCCGTGGAAGCATCCGGCCAGCTCAGCAGCGAAACTGAAGCCCGGCTGTCCTTCAAGACCGGTGGCCTAGTGCGCCGTATCCTGGTACAGGAAGGCGATTACGTGCGCCGGGGCCAGCTGCTGGCCGCCCTGGACCTGACCGAAATCAGCGCCCAGGTAGCCCAGGCCGAGCAAGCCCAGGCCAAAGCCCGCCGCGACCTCGACCGCTTCAACCGGCTGCTGGCTGACTCGGCGGCCCCGCTCGAAGCGGTGCAGAACCTGCGCACCGCCTACGCCGTGGCCCGCGAGCAGGCCCGCATCGCCCGCTTCAACCAGCAGTATTCCGAAATCCGCGCCCCCGTGGCCGGGCGCGTCGTGCGCAAGCTGCTCAACGAGGGCGAGCTGGCCGCGCCCGGCACGCCGGTACTGTTCATGAACGCCACAGTCGGCGCCACCTGGGTGCTGAAAGCCGGCGTGGCCGATAAGGACTGGGCGCGGCTGCAAGCCGGCGACCCGGCCGCCGTGGCGCTCGACGCCTACCCCGGCGAGGCGTTCACGGGCCAGGTCAGCCGCCTGGCTCAGGGGGCCGATCCGGCTACCGGTACCTGGCAGGTGGAAGTGCGCCTGCGACCCCGCGCCGACGCCCGCCTGGCCACCGGCCTCTTTGCCCGCGCCACGCTGCACCCGCAGCGGCAGACAACCTATCAGGTTATTCCAGCTGAAGCCCTGATTGAAGGCGAGGGTGAAATGGCCTCGGTATTCGTGCCCGCCGGACCGGGGCCAGCGGAAACCCGCCGGGTGCGCAAAGCCCCCATTCGGGTCGCGTTTCTGCAGGGCTCCGACGTGTACGTGCGCCAGGGACTCGACTCGCTGCCGCAGGTAGTCGCCCGCGGGGCGGGCCTGCTCACCGAATATTCCACGATTAGCGTGCGCTAATTCTGAAGCTATCAAGTAGTGCAAAAAATCATTTGGAACGTCATGCTGAGCGGAGTCGAAGCATCTCTACCGAGTAGTAATCTCAATCGTTACTCAACGAAGCAGTAGAGATGCTTCAACAAGCGGACGCCAGATCAAGCATGACCGGCTGACGACTTTCTAAACAGCTTCACCTTTCCTAGATCTAAACTCTCACCAGCCATGCGCCGCTTCATTGAGTTTTTCGTTCGCAACCGCTCTTTCACGCTCATTCTGTTCGTGGCCCTGTTGGCGCTGGGGGGCAATTCGCTGCTGACCATGCCCCGCGGCGAGGACCCCGAGGTGGATTTCCCCAACTTCACGGTGGTGGTGGGGAACCCCGGCGCGTCGCCGGCCGACATTGAAGACCAGATTGTGCAGCCCATTGAAAAACGGGTGAACGAGCTGGACAACATCAAGAAAATCAACTCCACTGCCGCCGACGGGCTGGCCATCATCTCGGTTGAGTACGACTTCAGCGTGAAGCCCGACGACAAGTACCAGGAAATGGTGCGCGAGATGAACGCCGTGCGGCCCGAGCTGCCGGCCAGCATCCAAAGCCTGGACATCAAGCGGTTTCAGTCGTCCGACGTGAACGTGTACCAGTTTGCTTTGCTGGGCCCCAACGCCTCGTATGCGGAGCTCGAAGCCTACGCCGAGCGCCTGCAGGACGAGCTGGAAAAAGTGCCGGCCATCAAGAAAGTGGACACCTGGGGCTACCCTCAGCGCGAGGTGCGCGTGGCCCTGAACGTGGAAAAGCTGCGCCAAAGCAACATTCCCGTCAACGCCGTGCTCGGCGCTTTGCAAAGCGAAAACCTCAACATCCCCGGCGGCAGCGTGGAGGCCGGCACCCGGCGCTTCAACGTGAAAACCAGCGGCGACTTTCGTAGCCTGGCCGAAATCGGCAGCACCGTGGTGGCGGGCGCGGGCGGGCGCATCGTGCGGCTGCGCGACGTGGCCGACATCCGCTACGACTACGAGGAAGCGCGCCACCTCACCCGCCTCAACGGCGTGCGCGGGGTGCTGGTGACGGCCAGCCAGAAAACCGGCCAGAACATTTTCGACCTGCGGCGGCAGGTGGCGCCCCGCGTGGCGGCCTTCGAAAAAACGCTGCCCGCTACCATCCGCCTGGTCACCAGCTTCGACCAGTCGCAGAGCGTGGCGCGGCGCCTGGGCCGGCTCAGCAAGGACTTCGGCCTGGCCATTCTGCTGGTGAGCCTCACGCTGCTGCCCCTGGGCTGGCGGGCGGCGCTGGTGGTCATGATTTCCATTCCGCTCTCGCTGAGCATCGGCCTGTTTTTGCTCGACGCGCTGGGCTTCACCATCAACCAGCTCAGCATCGTGGGGCTGATTGTGGCCCTGGGCATCCTGGTGGACGACGCCATCGTGGTGGTGGAAAATAGTGAGCGGTTTTTGCGCACCGGGCAGGAGCGCGTCAGCGCCGTGATTGATTCTACCAGCCAGCTGGCACTGGCCGTGATTGGCGTGACCGTAACCCTCATCGTGGCCTTCATTCCGCTGCTCAACCTGCCGGCCGGGGCGGGGGCATTCATCCGCAGCCTGCCGCTGGCCGTGGTCACGGCCGTGACGGCTTCGCTGCTGGTGTCGCTTACCATCGTGCCGTTTCTGGCCAGCCTACTGCTGCGGGCCGCGCCCGACCCGCGCGGCAACGTGTTTCTGCGGGCGCTCAACCGGGGCGTGGACCTGACTTACGGCCGGCTCATGCACTGGGCGCTGGGCCACCCCAAATCGGCCCTGCTGGTGGCCTTCGGGCTGGTGGGGGCGGGGCTGACGGTGGTGCCGAGCATTGGCTTCAGCTTGTTTCCCAAGGCCGAAAAGCCGCAGTTTCTGGTCAACATCGAAATGCCCAACACGGCCGGCCTGCCCGAAACCGACCGCGTGGCCCGCGACGTGGAGCGGGTGCTGGCCCGCCACCCCGACATCACCTACTACACCACCAACGTGGGCAAGGGCCAGCCCCCCATTTACTACAACGTGGTGCAGCGCAACGAGCAGCCCAACTTTGCGCAGATCTTCGTGCAGTGCACGGCCGAAACCTACGACGAGAAAAACGCGCTGGTGCAACGCCTGCGCCGCGAGCTGGCGGCTTACCCCGCCGCTCGCGTCGAGGTCAAGGATTTTGAGCAGGGGCCACCCTGGAAGCGCCCGTGGCGGTGCGCATCTTCGGCGACAACCTCGACACGCTGCGCCGGCTCTCGCTGGCGGTGGAGCGGGAGCTGCGCCTGGTGCCGGGCACCACCTACCTCTACAACCCCATCGCCACCCGCGCTACCGACCTCAAAATCGAGATTAACAAGGAAAAAGCCGGCCAGCTCGGCGTAGCTACGGCCGACCTCGACCGCACCGTGCGCCTGGCCCTGGCCGGCCTGCGAGCCGCCGACCTCACCCTGGGCAACGGCCAGGACAAGCTGCCGGTAAACGTGACGCTGGCCCGGGCCGGGGGCTTTGCGCGCCTCGACGTGCTCGACCGCCTCGCGGTGGGCAGCGCCACGGGCCAGGCCGTGCCCCTGCGCGCGCTGGCCGACGTGCGCTTCGAAACTGCCGCGCCCGCCATTCGCCACCTCGGTCGCGCCCGCTACACCACCGTTAACGCCTTCGCCCAGGACGGCTACCTGTACGCCGGCCTGCAAGCCGCCGCCGAAAAGCGGCTCGCGGCCCTGAAGTTTCCGGCCGGCTACCACTTCGAGATGGCCGGCGAGCAGGAAAACAAGAACGACTCCTTCGCCGGCTTCGGCACCACGGTGCTGCTCACGGTGTTCGCCTTCGTGCTGGTGCTGGTGCTCGAATTTGGCTCGCTCAAGAGCGTGCTCATCGTGTTGTCGGTTATTCCCTTGGGGGGCATTGGTGGGGTGCTGGCGCTGTACTTCTCGGGCAACACGTTTTCGTTCACGGCCCTCATCGGCTTCATTGCCCTCGTCGGCATCGAAATCAAGAATTCCATCCTGCTGGTCGATTACACCAACCAGCTGCGCGAGCAGGGCGTGCCGCTGAACGAGGCCATCGAGCAGGCCGGCGAGACGCGCTTCATTCCCATTCTGCTGACCACGCTCACCGCCATCGGCGGGCTGATTTCGCTGGTGCTGGAGCCCGCCCCGCTCTACACGCCGCTGGCCCTGGTGCTTATCGGTGGGCTGCTCTCCTCGCTGCTGCTCTCGCGCATTGTCACCCCGGTACTCTACAAGCTCTTTCCACCCGAGATAAAGCAGCCCGCTACAGTGGCTTCGCCCGCCCTTGCGGTGGCCTGATGCTCGCTCCCTGCTTATTTGTGACGCGTTATACGCCAAACGCCAAGACCTGGTGCCGGGGTACGCAGAAAGGTGGCTCCGAGCTATGCCGACGAAGCGTTGGGCAACTGGTCCGGCCCCCGCCGCAGACCCGCCAACCCGCGCTGAAACCCGAGAAACTGCCGGTATTCGGGCTTTGTCGGGTACACCAGCTGAATCATGGGGCCGTAGTTGGCTTCCAGCAGCATGGTCTGAATCAGGTAGCCAAAGGATTGAATCAGAAAGCCGGCTTTGAGTTTGGGCACGAGCACGGCGTTGTTGTCGCTGTGGTGAATGCTGGTTAGAAACTGAAAGCCCAGGTCCGTGACCTGCTGGATGATGAAGCGCAGGAAGGCCGAGTAAATGCCCCGATTTTGGTAGGCAGGCAATACGCCCGTATTAGCCATAAAGTACTCTAGCTCGCTGCGCTGCAGGCCGTAGTGCCAGCCAATGGGCTCGTCGTCGGCGAGCAGCAGAAAATACTGGTGCAACAGCTGCCCCAGATTGTGCTGTAAGCGTGCCTGCTTGGCTTGTTCCGCCTCGCTCAGGAGCCCGGCCAGGGAAGGAGAATCCTCGTGCAGAAAGACGGCTTGGTGGTGTTCTTGGAAGACGGCCTCCCACTGCTCGGCCTCAACGACGGCTACGTAATACTGGTCGAATAAATGAATCTTGTTCACGGGAAGATGGGTAAGGTGCTTGAGCGCCTGGAGTGGAATTGTTCAAATGATGGTGGTCACAGCAGTAAGCTTTTGTTTGCCTCAGCGGCCAGATTGCCCCAATGGTCAATCAGTAAACAGTCTCTACATTTTCCCCGCCAACGCAAACCTATTTACACTCACCATTCCCACGCCACTCCAAAGGTGTACTGGCTGCCCGAGTACACGTTGCGTAGCTTCCCGAAGCCCACGGCCCAATCGGCGGTGGTGGAGAGTTTTTTGGTCAGGGAATAGCTCGCGCCCAGGCCGGCCGTGGAGTAAGCCACGCCTTCGCCCAGCCCGATGGTGCCAAACTGGGTAAGGTCGGGGGCGCGCACGTTATCGAGGGTACGAGCCTGGGCCGTGAGCCACAGCTTGTTGAACGGCTGGTAGCCCACCTGGCCACCGTAACTGTACTGATCGGTGAAGCCGCCGGTGCGCTTGTTGTAGCCGATGCTCAGGGTGAAATAGGCCGGCCCCACACTGTGCGAGAGAGCCGCGCGCGACCACAAGTTCCATTCGCCGTCGCCGGTGGGCAGGCGCAGAAAAGTGCTGGGGTCGTCGCGGCTGATGCCAAACTCATTGGGATTACCCAGCGGTGCTTCTACGGCCAGGCCCACCGCCAGGGGCCATTTTCCCGTCAGCAGGCCATAGCGCAGCCCCACCTCCGGGTCGCCGACACCCTGGCCGGGCGAGAGCCCAGGGAAGGTAGCGCGCCGAAAAAACGGAAAACTGATGGTGGCTTCCAGGCGGTCGGTGAGGCCGTATTCTCCGTAGAGACTATACACCTGCTGCCGAAACTGGGAAGTAGTGATGGTGCCCCCCGTGAGCGGGTGATACTTATCCGTGCTGACCGTCGTCAGGCCGACTTTTGCGTAGCCTTTCTTCTTTTTGCGGGTCCAGCCACCCCCGGCCACGGTGGGGGTGGTGGCCAGGAGCCAGAGGGCCAGCCCCAGCAGGGGCCAGCGCCGGGAGCGGGCGGAAAGTAGTAGGGCCGTGGTCATACCTATTGGAGCTGAGCGGCGCCGAAGTTGACCTGGACCGGGTCGCAGTGAATGATGACGTGGGTAAACCCGGCGGCACTACCCGGAATAGCTAAGCTTTGCGCCCCTTCGCGGGTGATGGTGCCTACCCGCAGCACATTATTCGGGTTGGCGGTGCGCTGGCTGCGAATAGAGGCGCTGGACATGGCCAGATACACCCCTAGGGAGCCCGTATGGAAGTCGGTGCGGAAATTGGCATCGAAGCGGACGAATTCGGTGCCGGCCGCGTCGCGGTCAATGGCCAGCGTACCGCTGCTGGGTACGCCGCCCTGGGGCATCATGGTGCCCGTGCGCAAAGTGGATGGCCCGGCAACGACCACCGCAAACGAAGTGGCGCTGCTAGCCGTGCCCGTGGGCGTAACGACGGTCAATACGCCGCTGCCGGGGCTGATGCTACCGGGTATCGACACCGAGATGGCCGATGCTGATAGGACTGTAAAGCCGGGCAGGCTGGTGCCGTTGAAGGTGACGGCCGTGGCCCCCGTAAAATTGGTGCCCGTGATGGTGAGAAGCGTGCCCACTGAGCCCGTAGCGGGCAAAAAGCCCGTGAGCGTAGGCGCCGAGGAAGCAGTGGGCGGAGTAAGCGCTACCGTGCCCCTTACCGCCACGCTACGGGCCGGGCTGCCGGGACTACTCACCTCGATATTGCCCCCCAATGAACCAGCCGCCGCCGCCAGCCGCACGTACACCACCCCGACAGCCCCCACGGCCGGCGCCATCGAAACGGTCGGCGCGTAGGACGCGGCCGGGTCCAGGGCCAGCTCGAAGCCGGCTGGGGCCGTAGCGCTGATACGGTCGGTAAGGGCCGTGCCGCTCACCGTGAAGCTCTGGGCCGCCGAAGCCGCACCCACCCACCCGCTGAAATCAGGTAAGCTAGCCGGCGCTACCGTGAGGGTAGGACTGGGGGGCGTTTTTACGGGGTCGGGGGTCCCTTATAGCGGTTTCGCGAACAGTGAATCCATTATGATGTAGAGACGCAACATGTTGCGTCTCGTCGTTGAACGGCAGTTCGCGACAGTCAACATCAGCAACGGCGAGACGCAAAATGTTGCGTCTCTACAATACCGACATACCGTTCGCGAAACCGCTATATTTCTTTGTTGCAGGAGCTCAGGCTTACTAGCAGAGCGAGCATGGCCAGTAGAAATGAACGGCGGAAAAGTCGCATGAGGCAGAGAGTAAAAGAGAGTAGAAACGAGCGGCCAGGCCGGGCACCGCGCGGCGCGTTGGGAGAAGCAAAACCAGGTAGCACGAAGCGCTACAGCACGCCCACCAGGCCGCTGATGCTCACGGCAACCACGGCCGTATTGAAGCCGAAAGAAAGTAAGCCGTGGAGCAGGGTAGCCCGGCGCAGCACCGGAGAGGTGATGTTCACGTCGGCGGTTTGGGCCGTCATGCCCACCACAAAGGCGTAGTAAGCAAAGTCGAAGTAAGCGGGGCGGGGCGAGCCGACGGGAAACGTGAGTCCACCGGGCTCGGGGCCGGCATCGTAGTAAAGGTGAGCGTAGCGCAGGGTAAATACCGTGTGCAGCAGCAGCCAGGCCGACACGACGCCGGTCACGGCCAGCACCACGTGCAGGGTACGAATGCTGGGGGGCAAACTAGGCATCATGCCTGTGCTCAGCAGCAGTCCCACCGCCGAGAGGCTGCACGCCACGGCTACCGGCACAAACACAAAGGCCACCGCCCGCCCCGGCGACTCGCGGGCGGCCACGGCGCGGGTGTGGCCCGCGTCGGCGGTACTCACAATGCACCAGATCAGTGCCAGGGAAGTGAGCGCAAAGGCATCCCAGGCCGCCACGGCCCGGCCAGCCACGGGCAGCTCAGCCGGGACAAGCCAAAAAGCAACCACCCCGGCCAACAAAGCCGCCCCAAACCGGAGGCGCACGGGCCAGCTCCCCGCCCGCCGCAGTACACGGAAGGAAAGCGAGTGGCTAGGAGCCGGCGGTAGGGACGACGACATGGTGGTGGGGTTGAGGTAATGGGTGTGGGTTTGGGGGGCAGCTTGTGGTTGAAGAAAAAATTTAGAGCTGTCGAATCGTATCAACTGGCAACCTGCCTGGAAACTTATGTAAAGCTCCTCAACTCAACTTGAAGTTGTTTCGGAGTTGGTGTAGATCTTGGCGAGCGGCAGTAGCGCGAAGCTTCCGCTTCGCGTATCGTTGAACGACCAGCAGCAGAACGCCTGAACAACTAAACAACGATACACGAAGCGGAAGCTTCGCGCTACTGCCCCAGCGACCCCGAAACAACTTAATTGCGGGAGCTAACTACCTGGCTGCCAAGTGGCAGGCTGGCCGCGCCCACGATGTGGCGCGAGGCTTTTTCCTGCACCAGCACCACGGCGCGCAGGTTCTGAGTTTTCCACTGGGCGTCCAGGTTCAGGGGCGTCGTCGTGGTGAAGGTACCGTTGGCGGCGATGCTGCCAATGGGGCGCAGGGTGCGTACCACGGAGGCGTGGCGCAGCAGGCGGCCCGAGTTTTCGCCCCGGCCTACCTGGGAAGAAAGACCGGTTTCGGTGAGGGCCAGCACCACCTCGGACTGCTTGGTGCCGGCGGGCAGGTTGGCTACGCTCACTTGCAGGCTGCCATTGGCGGCCCGCACGACGCCCACGGTGGCGCGGGGTGCTTTGGCGGCTTTTACAATGGTTTCGGCTAGCTCTTGGCGGCGGCTGCCCACAAATTGGTATTGACCATTAACCACCGCCTGGGGGGTGTAGGAGCCTTCCCCGAAACCAGTCGCGTAGTCGCGCTGGCGCTGGGTGAAGGCCGCCGAGGAGAACGGGTCTTTCCAGCCTAGGCGGTTCCAGTAGTCAACGTGCTGGCCCAGGGCAATAACTTCTACGCCATTCAGCGATTGGGTGCTTTCCAGCTCGCGCAGGGCGGCATCGGCCGAAGGGCAGCTGGAGCAGCCTTCGGAAGTAAATAATTCGACGACCACCGGCACATTGCTCACCGCCGCATTGGGCTCCATGGGCAAGTGGGCCGAGCGGGAACTGATGAGCAGCGCGGCCGAAGCGGCGGTAAAGAAAGGCAGGAGGGCAAGGGCAACACGTTTCATAAGAAAAGACGATAGAGGGGAAACAACGCTGTTTCGATTAGCTAGACGACCAGGCGGAATGAACCTTACAGCTACAAAAAAATACCGGCCTGAATATATCGGCCGGTGGTAAAAATGCCCCCCAGCGGCCGGAGCCAGCGCTGTCAGGCGGCAAGCGGTAGGGGGAACTGAATAGGCGGAACCACCGCCTTACTCCAGAATAGTTTCGATGGAGATACCCGGCTCCGGCCAGGCGCCCCACTAAAAAGGTGCCCTGGCATACAGCCTTTACCTGGGTAGGAAGCGGAAGTTGATTGGTATTTGACATGGTAAAAAAGTAAGAAAGATTCCCTGCTGTTCGCTACGCCGGTCTTGGCCGCAGCTAGGAAAGCAGAGCCGGCAGCAACTGTTGGACCTTCCACTTATGGGGCAGCTTTTAAGAAGAATACATGCCAACGTGGCCGAACGCTACTATCTCATTATCAGTCAGAAAACGATAGTAAATCAACTTTTTTGCTCGCGGGTGTATGGAACCAGTCGTTGCCGCGTCTACCCCGGCGGCAGGTCGTTCTGCCGAGGGCCGCCAGGCCTTTTTCTCTTTTTCTGCTCACTTCAACCCCCTTACCATGCGACGCTTCCTGCTCGTGCTCCTTTGCTCCTTCTTGTTTGTGTCCGTGTGGTCGCAGACGCAATTTTCCAGGGTTTTCTCGGCGCGCCCGGTCGTAGCAACCGGCGATACCAAGTATCCGCAGCCTAAACCCGTGACGGGCAAGCCCGATGAGTTTCCGGTGCGCAAAACCGACGCCGAGTGGCGCCGGCAGCTCACGCCCGCTCAATACTTTATTCTGCGCCAGGAGGGCACTGAGCGGCCCTTTACCAACAAGTACCACGACAACCAAGAAAAGGGCCGCTATTACTGCGCCGCCGACCACAACCTGCTCTTTTCCTCGGAGCGCAAGTTTGACTCGGGTACCGGCTGGCCTAGCTTCTGGGCCCCGGCCACCGAGGGCAGCCTGAAAGTAAAATCGGACCGCAGCTTGGGCATGGGCCGCGACGCCATTGTGTGCGCTCAGTGCGGCGGCCACCTCGGCCACGTCTTCAACGACGGCCCCGCGCCCACCGGCCAGCGCTACTGCATGGATTCGGATGCCTTGGTATTCGAGAAAAACTAAGCCCGCCAGGCAGCGGTATTTGCCCCCCAGGCAGTGCCGCTGCTGGCTGCATGGCTTCGTTTCATTGCCTATACTCCCCACGTATACGCCTATGATGACGCGGGCTGGGCAAATACACCTTCGCCGCGCAATAACCCTTGCGCCGCAGCGGCTTACGCCCGCTACGTCGGCCCGAACACCCCGTTCGCGGCAGCTGTCTGGTCCGCTTAGAATAGTTTTTCGCCCCGTTGTTTCCAAAAAGCTTAGTTGTAACAGCGTGGAAAAATTCGACTTGATTTTAAGTCACTTTCCCGCCGCGCTCTAACGCCCTAACGGGGGCTTGCGCCAAGGGAGCGGCCGTGCCGAAGTACGCATCGGGGTTGCGCAGAGCCTGGTAAATGGCTGTGGTGGAGCCGTAGCACGTCCAGGCCGCGATGGGCAGGTAGGCGAAGGGCAATTGCGGGTCGCCCGAGCGGCGGGCCAGCCCCCAACTGGCCACAGCGGCGCCGGCGTCGGCCAGCGTCCACATGGCCAGTAGTATCGGACTGCGCCGCTGGAAATAGGCGGGCCCGAACGTCACGAAATCCAGCCACAGTACGCCTTGCAAAGCCAGCAGGGTGCGGCGGTGAGGGAAGGTTGCAGGGGCATTCAGCAACCGCAGACCACCCCAAGTCAGGGCGACATTATTAACGGGCCAGACCAGCGGGAAAGCCACGCCCGGCGGCGACCATACCGGCGACTTCTGGGTTTCATAAAAGGCGATGTCGGCTTGCCGCTGCCGCTTCGACCACCGGGTCAGGGCCGTGGCGCCAATCAAAAAGGCAAGTCCGTGCCACCAGCGGTAACGCGGATGGGCGGCCCCCGGAGCCGGCGTGGGCGCATTTAAACTAGGGTTGGTCATGTGATTGAGGAAAAAGGGTGATTGGGAAAAAAGCAACAAATCCAGCACGGCCATAACCCGGTCTTGGAAGTCGTTCATGGTACCGCCGGGCTAAAACTCCAGGATGAAGCCCACCGTGGGCGTGACCAGCGGGTCGTTGTTTTTCAGCAGCGTGGGAATGGCATTCGCGCCATCCGGCCGGATGGGCTGCCCGTCGGTGGTGGCGAAGCCCGTGTTATCGGCTTGGCGCTGGAACGTGTAGTCCGGCAGGCCCGGGTTGCGCAGCACAAAGGCATTCTGCACGTCCAGGAACACATCCAGCGACAGGCGCTTCCAGTTCAGGCGCTTATTGAGCCGGTAGTCGAACTGCTGGAAATTGCCCAGCCGCAGGGTGTTCAGCTGCCCGTAATCGAGCACCCCCCGCCCGGCGGCCAGGTAGCTGGCCTGGGAGGCAGCCGCGTCGTAGGGCGTGTAGGGCGAGCCGCCCGCGAAGCGGTACTTGAAGCCCATTTCCCAGCCCTTGTTGAACTTGCGCCCCAGCAGCGCCGAGGCCAGGAAGCGCGAGTCCCAGGCCGACGGCACGTACGCGCCGCCCCGCCCCGTAAACTCGGAGCGGAAGCCGGTGAGCGAGAGTACGGCAAACACCTTGCGGGTGAGCTTCTGCTGAAAGAAGAACTCCAGCCCGTAGGCCCGGCCCTGGCCGGTGCTGGTGACGGCCTCGTTGCCGATGGCCGTGAAGTCGCTGCCCAGGTTGGCCAGGCTGATGCCGTCGCGCACGGTCACGGGGTAGGCGTCGTATTTTTTGTAAAAGCCTTCCAGTGTGAAGCGCGTAGCCGGGGCCGGCAGCCACTCCAGCCCCGCCACGTAGTGGTCGGAGCGCAGGTAGCGGTTGCCTTGGTTGACCAGGGTGCCCAGCGTATCGCGGAAGCCCAGCACCGTGTTGATGGGAATTTTGTAGTAGCGCCCCACTGAGGCGTTCAGGTTCAGGGTGGGCAGCAGGGCGTAGCTGGCCGAGAGACGGGGCGAGAGCGTGCGCCCGAGTTGCCGGCCCTGCGTGGTGAAGGAGTTGCCATCGGTGCGCAGCCCGGCCGAGACGGTGAGCCGGTTGCCGGGCAGGAAGGACCGAGTGAGCTGCCCGAACCCGCCGAAACGGAAATAGTCGATGCTGCTCTGGAAGCGGACGACCACCCCCGGCACCAGCAGCTGCCCCTGGCCATCGAGCACGGGTTGGCGCAGGCGGTTGAAGAAGCGGTTGTCGTACTGCATGTACTGGCCCATCAGGCCGTAGCTGTACTGCCAGCCGCCCGCCGTGCCGTTCACGTCGGCCCGCAGCTTGGTTTCGGTTTCGCCCGACCGGGTGAGCAAGATGCGCTGGCTTTCGTCGCTCGCCCGGCCGTCCTGAAACTGGTCGAGCCGATTGTCCTGCTGCGTCCGGCTCACGGCCAGGTTCACGTAGCCCTTGCTGATAAGGTGGCGCAGGTTCAGGCCCACCGTGTAGTTCCACTGGTCGATGGTCGGGTTCGAGCGCAGAATAAACTCTTTCTCGGGCGTTGACTTTTTGGGCACGCCTAGTTCAAAGTGGTCCAGCGCCCCGATGCCCAAGGTGGTCAGGGTCGTTTTGGGGCTGAGCTTGGTCGTGGTTTTGAATTGCGCGTCCCAGTAGCCGGGCCGGATGGGAATATCCAGGGCCTGAAACAGAAATTGCAGGTACGAGCGCCGGGCCGAGGCCAGAAAGGTGGTCTTCGGGCCCAACGGGCCTTCCGTGGTCAGGGCTACTTCGGTGGCCGAGGTGCGCAGGTTGCCCTGCAACCGGTCGGGGTTGCCCTCGCGCTGGCGGAACTGCAGCACCGACGAGAGCGGATTGTCGTAGCGGGCCTGAAAGGCCGAGGTGCTCAGCGTCACGTCTTCCAGAAAGCTGACGTTGAGAATGCCCGCCGGCCCACCCGCCGAGCCCTGGGTCTGAAAGTGGTTGATGACCGGCACCTCAATACCGTCGAGGTAGTACACGTTTTCGTTGGGCGCGCCGCCGCGGATGACGATGTCATTGCGGAAGCCCGCCGTGCCACCCGTGCCGCCGCCGCCCACGCCGGGCAGCGTTTGCACCACCTTCGAGATGTCGAAATTGCCCCCCGGGTTGCTTTTGATTTCTTCCGTGTTGATGCGCTGCACGCTGAGCGGTGTTTCGGGCGTGGCCACCCGAATGGCGCGGCTGGCCACCACCGTCACTTCGCTCAGCGCCTGCGCTTCGGCCGCCAGCTCCAGGTCGATGACCAGGCCGTTGCCGCTGCCCACCACCACATTGGCCCGCAACAAAGGCGCGTAGCCAATAAACGTGGCCCGCAGGTTGTAGCTGCCCGCCGGCACGCCGCTCAGGCGGTAGCGGCCGGTGCCGTCGGTGGCCGTGCCGAGCGCGGTGCCTTCCAGCAGCACCGTGACGCCGGGCAGCAGCTCCTGCGTGGCCCGGTCGCGCACCACGCCGGTCAGGCTACCGGTGCTTTGCCCCCATGCGGAGCCGGGAAGTAAACAGAGCAGCCAACCGGCTAGCAGGAGTGTGGAGTTGAGTTTCATAAGCGGGTTGTTTTATTTTGAAAACAAAGTAACGGAATAATATTTGTTTTGTTTACAAAATAAATTAACTTTGTCAGGACCCCTGCCCGTAACCCTATTTTCGTTGGCCCTCGGGCCGGATTCTGGTGTTAGCTGGTAGTTTCGCCGACTGCTTTTCTTCGCTCCGTATGAACTACACCCTCCTCAAACAAGTCCTGCCCCTGCTCGAAGAATTCCAGGCCTCGGCCCCGGCGGCCTCCTCCGCTCCCGCCGGAGCACGCGAGGAACCCCGGGAACTGGAAGCCTTCAGCGCGTGGCTACAGCTGCGCGTGTCGCCCCCGCCCCAGACCTTGGCGGTGGCCCGCCTGCCCCGCCACGAGCTGGAGGACGATGCCACGGTTATTGGCCAGATGGTCACCTTTCTCTACCGCTACCTGCGCGCCTACTCGCGCCTGGCCCTGACCGATTCGCCGCTGCTGACCTACGATGACTTCACGTACCTGGCCACCACCTTCAGCCGCCAGCCGCTGACCAAAACGGAGCTGATTCGGCATAATATTCACGAAACCCCGACCGGCAACGAAGTCATCAAGCGCCTGCTGGCCAACGGCTTTATCGCGGAAGCGGCCAGCACCACCGACCGCCGCAGCAAGCTCCTGACCGTGACGCCCGCCGGCCAGCGCGTGCTGTTTGCCAGCTTCGGCCCCATGAGCCAGCTGGCCCAGCTCGCGGCCGGCACCCTCACGCCCTTCGAGCGCCAGCAGCTGGTGTACCTGCTGCAAAAGCTCGATGCGTTTCATCATTCCATCTTCGCCGAATCGCGCCCGGCTACCTTTGCCCAGCTCATCGATCAGCACCTGCCCCCAACCCCGTAGCTGTATAGTCCCAGAGCGTGGTGATGTATTTTTGGGGCTGGAATTTAGAGCGACTCTATTCTATGGGGCAAGTACGCTACGGCAGCGCCCGCACAACTGAGGCAGGCCGGCGCGCTATCTAACACCGTCGGGGAACCCTACACCAGTTCGGCAACAACTACAGCCCCCTGTGGGATGCTCACCTCAACGCCTGGACCAATGAGGCTATCCGGGCCGGCAAACGGCGCCGCATCCGCTGCATCGAAGACCTGGCTAGCCTGGTGCAGCAGGGCTACGTAACCAACTTTGCCGGCAACATGGGCGCACCCAACGGCTTTATAGCCGGACTGAAGCCAACCAGGGTTATCATCAACTGCCCCGTAATGGCCCAGCCCGCCGAGTCTCAGGTCCGGTAGCGGCGCTGATATTATAGCAGCTGCGTTGCATTATATGAGCTTACAAGCTAGGTATTACTTCCGCAAAAAAAGCCCCCCAACGCTGCGTTGGGGGGCTTTTTTTGCGGAAGTAATACTAGGGTGTTGATAAAACTAGCCAATACTGGCAAGGCCAAGTGAGTTAATTCAAAACCAGCCTTTCGGGCAGGGAGCCCAGCAGATAGGTGCGGGTCCAGCGCAGATCCAGGG
>NZ_JAKWBD010000014.1:0-503531 GCF_056835965.1 Hymenobacter sp. R533113 | reverse complement strand
CCTATGGCGTCGTGTACTCCGATGCGGAGCTGATTGATGAGCAGTCGCGCTTTCTGCGTCATCATTTTCGGCGCACTGCAAAAGGGCTGCAGCCGCGCCCGGCCTCGGGTGATGTGTTTGCCACTGTATTGGCTCTCTACTTTATCAGTACGCCTACCATGATGATGCGTCGCGCCACCCTCGACGAGCTGGGTGGCTATGATGAAACACTGTATTATGAAGATTTTGATTTCTGGGTCCGGGCGGCACGCAACTGGCATTTCTATTTTCTGGACGAGGTAACCACCCGCAAGCGCAAGCATCCTCAAGCCATGTCGCGCACGGCTTATTTGCCCTCCGACCCCCATCTGGACTCTACCATCCAAACGTGTCATAAAGCCTTGGCTCTATGCCGAGATGAAGGGGAGAAAGCTGCTCTTGCCGTGCGTCTGCGCTGGGAAATGCGACAGGCAATACGCTGGGGTAATCAGACGCACGCACTGGCCTTTTACTCCATATTGCGCCAAACTAATAACTCTTCCCTCATCGATTGGCTACTAGCGCACTGGAGCCGTTTGCGCTGGTAGTTTGCTATAAGTGAGATAGTTAACCTTGTTATTTTAGAATAGAATCTGCTCAATTCAACAATAAATACAGCTCCACGCCGCTATCCTGAGCTTCAAGCTTTCGATTCGGAAAACGCGCTAATACTTGTTCAGCAGAGGAGGAAATGACCTGCGGAATCAGTTCGTCGTTGCTGAGTATGGGCCGGTTAATGAGCAGCCAGGTTGGGCGGCCAGGCACTATACGGAGCGTGTCATAAGCGGCATAAGGATGGAAACGTAGCCCGGTTGGCACCCGGAATTCATATAGAATCTCGCACTTATGCAGTGAAAAGTTATCCATCAGCACGACGCCACCGGCCGGCCCTCGCAGCTCGCGCTGTAGCACCCGCTGCTGAGCAAAATATCCCGAGTTGCTCGGCTTACCCATAAAATAAGCTGGACGAATAGCCGTAATCAACCCTAAAGCCGCCAGCGTAAAACCAGCAAAATATACAGTGCCCGGCCCGTAGCGACCAACCCTGCAACTTGCCAGCAGCCCCGCAGCCAAAGCGAAAAAGCCCCCCAGCAGGCCATACACGGCACTAATGCTACTGCGAAGCCAGGCTGTGCAGCTTATCAACCCCAAAGCCAGCAACCACCCGCCCCGACCCGTTTGCGCAAAGAACGCCAAGCCCACGCCTGCCGACAAACACAGCGGCGGCAGTAGGGGCGTTAGCATGCGAGGCAGTAGAGAATTAGGATTGTAGTAGTTGAGTGAAGTGCTGCCCAGCCAGTAAAATGCCAATGAGCTGCCAGCCAGCGCTAGCCAAAAGCGCCCGTCGGCGCTCAACGGTTTATGCTTAGTTAAAGCTACTATCACCAGTAGCAGCACGCCCCCAAGTCCTGTACCTACCAGCAACTCCAGCGGCCGGTAGGTCATACGAGCCAACAGATGGCTATAGTTAGTGGAGGTGTTACTACCTTTTCGCACCTCGTTTACAGATTCAATGGCTTGGAAGCGGTACAGCGCATCATGCGCAACTGTTTGATAAAAAACCAAATACGCGGCTATAAATGCTCCTCCAATACTTATAGCTGCCAGCCAAAAGCGCCCATTGCGGCGGTGCCATGCATCGAGCATCAAGATGCCCAGGTAGAAGGGAAGGTAGTACACGATGGTCTCCTTAGTAAGCAGGGCCGCGAAGTTTAGCAAGACGAAACCTAGCCCCCACCAGACTGGGTGCTTCTGCCCGGCGTGGCGTCCGTGCAGGAGCGCCGCCGCACTGGCCGCCGCAAAAAACATCAGTATATTGTCAGGGTAGAGATAGATGCTGAGGTTGAGCGTGAAATAGTGCAGGCCCAACAGCAGCATAGCCGCGCTGGCAACTACCGGCGCTTGCCGTCGGTAAAGCAGATAGAAAATCAGGCTGGTACCGAGCGTACAGAGCAACGGCCAGAAGGTGGTTGTGAATATCCCGACGCCCAGCAGCTTATAGAGTAGGGCCACCGGTCCAAACACCATAAAGCGTTGATGAAGCGGGTTGTAGTCATCAGTACCCGGTTCGGGGGCCAGATCAAAAGTGCCCGTGGCTAGCTGGTGGGCATAGCGGGCATAATAGTAGTCATCGTAATCATAAAGGCCTTCATGCGCAAAAAAGAAGAAAGCAATAGTGAAGAGCCCAACGAACACAAGCGTAAAGTGGGGCAGGAGACGGAAGGTAGGCGCTGACACGGCGGCAAGTTACCCATTGTTGTTGCGTCAGTAATAGGATAGAGTTGTTTTGAGTAACTACCTCAATGCCCTAATTTGCGCGACTATTATGCTTCGGTTACCCTGAGCCATTGTGATATTTCTTTCAATTCACTTCGTAAACCTGCTACTATTTCAATGAAAGCCAGCATTAACGCACGGGAGGTAACCTACCAGATTGAGGGTGAAAGTGGTCAGGGCGAGGACCGGGTACTGCTGGCTGACAGCATCGACCTTACCCACGGTACTCCCTGGGCCGCCGCAGGCTATACGGTAGCGGAGTTTCTGCCGGCCCCCGAGCAACATCAACTACAGGCTGGCCTCGAAGCATTGGTACGCGAGGCGCTGGCCGCAGCCGGGCTGCCCGTCGCGGCTGATTTTCCTGTTGCAGGCTATCATAAGTTGATTGGGGATGACCAGCAGCGGCATCTGGCGGTTGTGAACCTGACCAAGGAATACTCCATTGAGCAGTTGCCCTTGCCGGCGACTCGGCTGGAGGCGCGGGTTTCGGAGCTATGCGGCCGGCCAGTACAAGCCTATAACCCATTTGATCAGATGCGGCTGTTTCATCTACGGCTCGTGCGGCCCGGCCGCTCCGATAACAATCCGCTGCACCGGGACGTGTGGCTACCTGATTATGATGATTGCATCAACATCTACGTTCCGGTGACCGGCAGCACCGCCGATTCCTCCCTGAGCTTAGTGCCGGGCAGTCATTGGTGGCCCGAAAACCGGGTAGAACGCACCCAGCACGGAGCTGTGTACAACGGAGTTACCTATACGGTACCGGCCGTCAAGCATACCGTCGAGCCCTTACAGCTTATCCGACCCAACCCCGCGGCTTCAGAAGTGCTGCTGTTTTCCCCGTATTTACTCCACGGTGGCGCAGTGAACCTCAACGCAGATGCTACCCGCTTATCGTTGGAAATGCGCTTTTGGGCGGTATAGCCGGGTATACTACTTGAGCTGCTAAAGTATTTGCCTGCCTGAGAATTACGCCGAATAGCTGTTTTAAAACACCGGGATATTCTTCTTTTAGTCTTATAGTTGGGCTAAGGGAGAAATAGATACCATGATGCTTTTCATCGCTTGAAATACTTGTATTATTTATTTGTAATTGCCTATTATTCAGTTGTGCGATATGTCACAAATGGCAGCTTTTCTTCCTTGTTGGACAGATGCTTTATGGTGAAATTTGGATATAAATTAAATGATAGTGACACTCATGAAAACCTCTGTCTACTACCGTCGCCAAACTTACATGGTTACTTTGCTATTGGCCGTGAGCTGCCTGCTGATGCTAATCACTACTTAGAAGCTGGTAAGTCGCGTTAAACGCAGCCATAGGAAGTAGTATAAAGCCTTATTTATTCACCACTGCGCAGTGTAGCAGCGGGCAAAGCATCTTTCATTCCGCGTAGGTCAAGCTCGTATAAGCTCACCTTACCTGCCTCGGCCACCAGCCGTCGCTGCGGATAACAAGCCAATACTTCCGCCTCCGAATAGCGGATGAGCTTCCTCGTCAATTCATCATTGGTAAGGGTGCTGCGGTTCAGGAGCAGCCAGGCCCGCTGGCCGGGCACTAGGTGCACAGAGTCGCGGGCCGAGTAGCGCCGGAAACTGATGCTGGGGGGCTTTTTATGGTCGTAATAGTAATCGTAGTTGCCCACGAGGTAGTCGTCGACGAAGACCACGCCACGCGCTGACGCCCCCAAGTGGCCTCGGATGAGTTGATTTTGGTCGAAGTGTGATGATACGCTTGGCTTGGTCATAAAATAGGCCGGCCTGACCGCTGTCATGCCGCCCACCACCAATAGCAGCAAAGCGGCGAAAGCAGCTGTATCTGGCCGCAGCCAGCTAAATCGAGCGGTAGGACGGGCCAGTAGCGCCATTAAGCCAAAATACAGACCCATACCGCCGTAAATCACGGAAACAGAGCTGCGTGCCCAGACTGCGCAAGCCAATAGAGCCAAGGCTAGCCAGCCTGCGCCACGCCCGGAGCGGCTGAAATCACGAAGTCCGAAGCCTGCTGCCACGCACAGCGGTGGCAACAGGGGAGTAGCCATGCGCGGCAGCAGGGTAATGGGGTTGTATTGGGTAAGCGAAGTGCTGCCGAACCAGTAAAAGGCCAGCGTTGAGCCAGCCAACGCCAGCCAGTACGTAGCGTCTGAGTCGGGCCGGCGCCGCTGATTCAACAAAGCGGCTAAGGCTAAAATCAAGGCTCCGCCCAGACCTGTGCCAATGAAAAAGTCGAGTGGTGCCCTGGTGAGCCGATGTAGCAAAGCCCCGCGCTTACCCAGAATATAATTGCCTTCTTTCAAGAACTCATTGGTGCGCTCAATCAAGTGAATTCGGTACAGCGCGTCATTAGTATAGACTTGATAAATGGCGAGATAACCCAGCAATAGCACCGTGCCCGTTGCGAAGGCGGCTAGCCAAAAACGGCTGTTGCGTCGCTGCCATAAGTCGACTGACAGCACACCTAAATAGAAGGGTAGATAGTAGACAATAGTCTCTTTGCTGAGCAGGGCCGCGAAGTTGAGCAAGGCAAACCCTACACCCCACCAACCTCCTGAAAACTGCCCGTTGCGCCGTCCTAACAGCAGGAACGTAGCACAGCACAAGCACCAGAACATCAGTATATTATCTGGGTAAAGGTAATTTGTGAGATTAAGATTAAAATAATGCAGCCCAAGCAGCAGCATAGTCCCTGCCGCCACTATCGGTTCGCGCCGCCCATAGAGCAGCCAAAGCACCACCGCGCAGCCTAGCGTAGCCAGCAGGGGCCATAAAGTGGTCGTAATAATGTTGATGCCAAAAAGGCTGTAGAGTAGGGCTACAGGGCCAAAAATCAGTGGCCTTTCGCGCAATGGGTCAACAAGTAATCCATCGGGGTCGGGAGCCAGTTGGAAGGTGCCCGTGGCCAGTTGTTGGGCATAGCGCGAATAGTAATAATCGTCGAGAGCGTACAAGCCCTCATGCGTCAGAGAAAAGTACGCAACGGTAAAAAGCCCCACAAACAGCAGCGTGAGGAAAGCCAGACGAACGAACGGACGAGTATTCACGGTCGCAAGGTAGGCAGCACGGCGCAGGACCTGATAACTTAACTCCCGTCGCTCCCTACCTTGCAGGCATGAATACCACTACGCTGGGGGGCATTTTTCGGGTGTTGCTGCTGCCGCTGCTCTTGCTGCTGCTGGCCATCGGCGGGCTGGGCGCCTACTACGAAACCAACGACGACCTGATTATCACGCAGCTGCTCCGGGGCACTACGGCTGTTGCGCCAATCACCGATCTGCATCTGTATTTCCACGGCTTCGCGCCCGCGCTGGCTGCCTTTTACGCGCACTTTCCGACGGTGCCCTGGCACGGCTTATTACTTTATGCGTTGCTCTACGCAGCCTTGGTTTTGCTTTTCGCCGTGCTTAATCGCCTGCTGACTGCCCGTTTAAAAACGTGGCAAATAACTCTGGCGCTGATCATCTTCTTCGGCTTGGCCTTTGTCGAAAACAGCCTGTGGTTCAATTATATGCGGGTGCCCTTGCTGCTTGCCGGAGCTGGGGGGCTTTTTGCAATCCAACGCACCGAGCGACGCTGGGCAGTTATATTGGGGCTGGTAGCCTTCGGGCTGGCTTGGCTGATTCGGCCCAGCGCGGCCGTGCTGGGGCTGCTGGTGGTGGTGCCGGGTGGCTTGTGGCTAGGCCAACGCCGCGGGGCCTACATGCTGGCAGCGGCGTTGCTACTGGCCGGGCTGGGGGGCATTTTACTCACGCTCACCCGCTCGCCCGCGGCTACGCACTTCCGAATTTTGGACGTCCTTAAGTCCAATCTCAACGACTTTCAGCTTTACCAACCGCAGCCCCATACCGCCGCCGATAGTCTTGGCGTGGAGGCCGTTAGCCACTGGATTCTAAGCGACTCAGTGTTAGTAAACGAAGCTTTTTTTCAGCGAACCGTGCCAAAGAACGCTGGCTACTTCCTGCGCGAATCAGCACCTGCTAAGCTGGCCGCATTAGGGCGATTAGTCTTGCGCGATTACTTCCCACTATTGCTGCTTAACGCACTCATTTTTGTGAGTTTGGTTCGTAGTCCTCGGACTCCCGACCGGCTTTTCTTCTGGCTGACCCAGCTTGGCTTTGGCTTGCTGATCCTGAGTATAGGAGTAGGGCTGAAGCTGCCGCCGCGTCTGGGGCTACCGCTTTTCACGCTTTTCACCCTCGGTAATGTTATTTATTGGCTGCGACTAACGCCTGTGATGCGCGTGCCATTTCCGCGCTTAGCATTGGTCTTGTTAGCGCTGACAACAGCAGTTTACGGCTACAAAACACTGCACCGTAGGCAGTTGCTGGCGGCTGAGCGCCTGCACCACGAAGCCTACCTCGCTCAGTTAGCTCGTACCACGGCTGGGGGGCAAATTTTGGTTACGGCTAACCTGGAAGTGGCGTATAAGTCCTTGTCGCCCTTCCGGGTGTATGCGCTGCCAGAGCCGCAGCTGCCGCTTACGGGTTGGGCCACGCTTCATCCTTCGCTGCCTACGCTCCGGCAGCAGCTCACCGGCACGCGCGACCTTAGTACCAGCTTGTATCGCCTGGCCCAACAGCCGGGCGTGCAGTGGGTTTTAGCCCCCGAAGTCATACCGTTTCTGCAACGATACGCTCAGTATTACCGGCCAACTAATAAGCTCGGACTTACGTTTACCCTCCTTAATAGGATAACGCCGGACTCTACCTTGCCGCAGCTTTATCAAGTGCGGCCAATAATTATAGAAAAGCCCTAAAAGCCAAAATTTTGTAATAGCCCCTGGAAGGCTATATATCGTATTTGGGAAATGTGAATGCCTACATTTGGCCTTCCGTTCCCTTCTACTTTTCTACCCAACGTCATGCTCGCAACCGTAACCTCCCGCGGGGAGGTGCTTCAGCATCTGGAATCCTTTTTACGGGAAAATATGGGCACCTTCCTCAAAAAAGTGGAAGACAGCTGGCAGCCCTCCGATTTCCTGCCCGACTCCCGCCTCGATACGTTTTTTGACGAAGTAAAGCTCATGCGTGAGCGCGCCAAAGAGCTCAGCTACGACCTGCTGGCCGTACTCATTGGCGACACCATTACCGAAGAAGCACTCCCCAACTACGAAGCCTGGTTTCACCAGCTCGACGACCTCAACCGCGACCCTGACAACGGCTGGGCCCAGTGGATTCGGGGCTGGACTGCTGAGGAAAACCGACACGGCGACCTACTCAACCGCTACCTCTACCTCTCAGGCCGCGTGAATATGCGTGAGTTTGAGGTGAGCACACAATACCTTATTGCCGATGGTTTCGACCTCGGCACCGCCCACGATCCTTACCGTGCTTTCATCTACACGAGCTACCAGGAAGCTGCCACCAACCTCTCGCATCGCCGCGTAGGTACTCTGGCCCGTAAAGCCGGTGATGATCAGCTTTCCAAGCTCTGCGGCATGATTGCCGGCGACGAGTCGCGCCACGCCCGCGTGTATCAGACGTTTGTTGATAAGATCTTTGAAGTGGATGCATCTGAAATGATGCTGGCCTTCGAAGATATGATGCGCAAGAAGATCGTGATGCCCGCTCACTACATGCGCGAAATGGGCGTTGACATGGGCAAAACCTTCGGTCACTTCACCGACGCCGCCCAGCGCCTCGGCGTGTACACCAGCCAGGATTACACCGACATTCTGGAAGGTCTCATCAACACTTGGAAAATCGACCAGATTACCGGCCTCAATGGTCAGGCAGAAAAAGCCCGCGAGTATATCATGGCGCTGCCCAACCGCCTGCGCCGCGTAGCCGACCGTATGCCCGTACCTAAGCTGGAATACAAGTTTAAGTGGATTGAGTAATTCGCTTAACGCATAAAAAAGCCCCCAGAAACGTTTCTGGGGGGCTTTTTTTATATAAATAGCTTACCAAGCTAATGATGAGTGTAGTTTCGCTATCAGAAGGCTATTCTACCTCGGCTACTTCGCGAGCGAGGTGCTGCACGTCGCTTTTCATGAGGTTAACATTTGATTCGAGTTGGTCGAAGAGATTGGCCCGGATGCGAAGCGCATCGGCCCGATACGTGCCACCGGTTCCAAACAGCAGGTCCTCCAATTGCTTTTTTGGTCTTCGTCTTTGGCCCCCAGCTCCCCAGCTGTCAGCCAGCGATTCAGCAGGCGCTGGCGTAGCGGAGGCGTATTAGCCCCCCGGATGCCGGGCCGGGACAGAAAATTCCAAACCGCAGCCGGAAACACCCGCGACTCGGCGGGGCCGTGCCAGATGTCGCTCAGGGCATTGCGCCGGTGAGTAAACGGAATGTCGGCCGCGGCCGAAGTGCGCAGGCTGGAGTAGCCTAGTGCTGCTCCCGCGAGGCCAATGGCAATACCGACGGGCCGGTAAATAGTTTTGCGCACGTTAAACAAAGACATCAAGCCAGTAGCCACCGTACCCAGCGCTCCCAGCAAAATAGCCATAATAGTGAGGCGCTTGACGCGAGAGCCGGCTTCGTCGAGTAGGTAGTCGGCAATCTGGTCGGCGCGCTCTTCCTCGCAATCCAGCTCGCCGGCCATACTGGAAATTTCTAGCGCGACGTCTGTTAGCCGGTCGCCCACGCGCTGCCGGGCCATGACGCGCGACAGCGAGCTTGCCGGCGTAGCCACCAGCTTGCGCAGG
Organism: Hymenobacter sp. R533113; assembly: GCF_056835965.1. Classification (NCBI taxonomy): domain Bacteria; kingdom Pseudomonadati; phylum Bacteroidota; class Cytophagia; order Cytophagales; family Hymenobacteraceae; genus Hymenobacter; species Hymenobacter sp. R533113. The sequence goes on along the minus strand of NZ_JAKWBD010000014.1, from coordinate 494,586 downwards.
CTGGGTACGAGTCCGCATATATTGGCCGTGCGCAGGGCAGCCGCTGAAAAAGTGCTGGTCAGCCGCGAATCGGCAGCTATTTCCGACTCTGGCAGCACCACGTAGCCGCGGGGAGCCATTACGGGTGTCAGCGGGGCGCATTCACTTTCGTCGGGCACATTTTCTGGGGCCAAAGAGCGAGTAGCCGTGTTACAGCTGCTCAGCAGCACAAAGCTGACAATCACCAGCCCGCAGAGTTGGGAACGACGGCGGAGATGGACGAAAAGAGGCATAAGCGTGCAACGTTGACAACCTGATAAGAACTAACGCAACATCTTGTGGTTGGGTTAGCAAGCGGTAGCCCGTGCGTATTTCCAGCCAAGGCATCTACTCTTTAATCAAATAACCCCGGTGCTGCCACCAATGCCTGCGGATGTACCCGTGCTGCTTCCCAACCAACCAGAGCTACTTTGCGAGTCGCGCCCCAGCGGTATTGACCTAGCTCCCCGGTCTGACGAATCACGCGGTGGCAGGGGATGAGGTAGCTGATAGGGTTGTCGCCCACGGCGGTGCCTACCGCTCGTACGGCTCGCTCGTGGCCGGCTACGCGGGCAAGCTGAGAATAGGTAGTAAGCTGACCTTCGGGAATATGCAGCAGCGCGGCCCACACTTTCAGTTGAAAGGGTGTGCCCTTCAAGTGCATTGTGAAGCGGTCAGTAGGAGAGAAGTGACCGTTGAAAAACCGCGCCACCTGCTCGTGAACAATGGTTTCCTGCGCAATAAGCGTAGCGATGGGCCACTCCTGGCGCAGCTCGGCTACGGCCGCCTCATCGGTTTCGGGGAATACCAGCTTGCAGATGCCTTTGGCAGTCGTGGCCACCAAATAACGGCCAAAAGGGCTGTCACCGAAGCTATAAGCAATATGCAGATCGGCGCCACCCTGGCGATATTCGCCGGGCGTCATGGCTTCCAGGTTCACGAATAGGTCGTGGAGGCGGCCAGTACCGGACAAGCCGGTTTCGTGAGCAGTATCGGCTACGGAAAGCTGCTGCCGCAACAGCGTTTTGGCGTGGTCGAGGCTGAGGTATTGCAGAAACTTCTTCGGCGACACGCCCGCCCATTCCTGAAACTTACGCTGAAAATGAAACGGGCTCCAGTGCGCCTGCCGGGCCATTTCGTCCAGGTCGGGCTGGTTCTGAAAGTGGGCGCGGGCGTACGCAATGGCCGCCGCGATACGTTCGTAATCCGTCATTGGAAATAAGCTGGGGTGATAGTCAAATGTACTACCATGCGTGCCTCGCTGCCACCCGAAACTTGCGGTCTTTACAACAAAAAGCCCCCCAGCGGCCACTCGACCGCTGGGGGGCTTTCTATAATTGAAGCTTACTGAGCCCGCGCGGGCGCATCGCTGAAACCAGTCACCGACAGCGCCATGCCGGGCTCCATCATGTAGGTCACCGTGCGAATGCCACCGGAAGGCGTGCTGTTTGGGTCGTCGGGGCGATACACAGGGAAGGAGCGTAGCAGCTGGCTGCCGTCCACCCGAAACTCATCCTGGCCCATGTAGCCAGCGGCGGCAGGGCCGCTTAGCTCCGGCAAGGTCAGGGGCCGATGCCCTTGATTCATAAACTCATAGCCCACCAAGCGGCCGTAAGATCCGCTGCCTGCGCCGGCTACGAAAACGAACAGCTCGGGGTACTTGTCGTCGTTAAGGTTGGTGGCTACCGCGTCGCTTACTTGGCCCTCAATTGGGATGGAGGTCTTGAATAATTCGCGGTTGTCCTTGACGGCAGTCAGGGAAAGCGTGCGGCTGGTGCCGGTGCCGGTTGTCTGCACGCTAAAGCGGTAATCGTCCTGGGCTACGTCTTTCTGAAAGCTAATGGGCACCGTCGCCTCCGCGCTGGGCGCGGCCGGGTTTGCGCCTTCCGTAACCGTGCGCTGACTGTCGCACCCGCTGCCCACGATACTCAGGCCCAACAAAGTGCCCCCCAGAAGACCCCGGAAAGAATACTGCTTCATAACGAAATCCGTTGCTGACGTACACTGCCGGCCTACCTCGGCGCAGCCTCTTATGGCAAACGGTCGGTAGCAGTTCGGGTTGCGCTGGGGGGCTTTTTCAAGAAGTTAGGGCTGCACTTTCACGCCTTTCCAGAACGCTACGTGGCCCTCTATCTCCTTGGCAGCGTCCTTGGGCTCGGGGTAATACCAGGCGGCATCTTTGTTCAATTCCCCATTTACCCGCACGGAATAATAGCTGGCGCGCCCTTTCCAGGGGCAGGTGGTTTGGGCAATGCTATCCTCGAAAAATTCGCGCTTCAGCGAATCGGCGGGAAAATAGTGGTTGTTTTCCACCACAACCGTGTCGTTGCTTTCCGCTAGCACGGTATCATTCCAAATAGCTTTCATAGGTTCGTTTTTCGTTAATTGTGGGTGGTGAGTGATGTTTCGGGTTTGCTTATACTAGGGAGACGTAGTTTACGGGCTTTCACTTTAAACTGGACTCCGAAATCTTTACAACGACAAACGAGCAGCAACATTTAGCAAACTAACTCACCCTGCCTGTTGTTCTCATGCTTCAATCCCCTTCCTATGGCTGCTGGTTTTCGCTTCCGGGACTTTGTGCCCGATGAATCGCCTGAAAAAGGCTTCGACTCTTTATTTAAAATATTCATGCAACTGGTCACCATCACGTCCGGCGACGTGGCGGAGGCCCTTTCCTGGCTTTCCCAGCTCGACAAGCAGTACGGCCTGACCGAGGGTGAGTACGGCATCGGCAACTTCATCGAAGACCTGAAAACTAAGGGCTATATCGATGAGAATGAACAGGAGCGGGGCGCCTTCAAGATCACGCCCAAAACCGAGCAGGGCATTCGCAAGTCGGCGCTGGAGGAGATTTTCGGCAAGCTCAAAAAGAGCAACACCGGCAACCACCGCACGCCCCACACCGGCCAGGGCGACGAGCAGAGCACCGACATGCGTGAGTTTCGGTTCGGCGACTCCCTCGACCAGATTTCGATGACCGAGAGCATCCGCAACGCCCAACTTAACCACGGCGTCAACGATGATTTCATGTTGACCGAAGGCGACCTGGAAGTGCGCGAAAACGAGCATAAGTCGCAGACCAGCACCGTGCTGATGATCGATATTTCGCACTCCATGATTCTCTACGGCGAGGATCGCATCACGCCCGCCAAGAAGGTAGCCATGGCCCTGGCCGAGCTGGTAAAGCAGAAATATCCCAAAGACTTCCTCGACGTTATTGTGTTCGGCAATGATGCCTGGGAAATCAAGGTGAAGGATTTGCCCTATCTCGAAGTTGGCCCCTACCACACCAACACGGTGGCTGGCCTGGAGTTGGCTATGGATCTGCTGCGCAAGCGCAAAACCGCCAACAAGCAGATATTTATGATTACCGATGGCAAGCCCACTTGTCTGAAAGAAGGCAACGGCTACTACAAAAACAGCTTCGGCCTCGACCGCAAAGTGGTCAACAAAACCCTGAATTTGGCCGCCGCCGCCCGCCGCCTCAAAATCCCGATTACTACTTTCATGATTGCCTCAGATCCGTATTTGCAGCAATTCGTGAATGAGTTTACGGAGGTCAATCAGGGCAAAGCGTACTTCAGCGGCTTGAAAGGCTTAGGTCACTTGATTTTCGAAGACTACAAGAAGAACCGTCGTAAGTCGCTGTAGATCATCCGAACAACTCCCTCCTTTACTGAGTTGAGGAGGGAGTTATCCTTTGTTCTCCCGTAGTATTTTTTATTCTCGCACTCTCTTCCCCCTTATATGGCTTACGCCCAGCTTTCTTCTCAAGAACTCCAACAGATTACCACTCTCAGCGCCCTAAAAAAATCTGGCTATAAGCCCCGCTCCGTGAAGCAGGAGCTACGCGATAATTTGATTGACAAACTGCAAAGCAAGGAAGAAGTATTTCCCGGCATCTACGGCTACGAGGAGACCGTGATTCCAGACTTGCAGCGCGCAATTCTAAGCATGCACCACATCAACCTGCTGGGGTTGCGCGGGCAGGCCAAAACCCGCATTGCCCGCCTCATGGTGGACCTGCTCGACGAGTACGTGCCGGTGGTGGAAGGCTCGGAGCTAAACGACGACCCGTTGCAGCCCTTGTCTATTTTTGCCAAAAACCTGATTGCCGAAAAAGGCGACGACACGCCCGTAGCGTGGATGCACCGCTCCGACCGCTACACCGAGAAGCTGGCGACGCCCGACGTATCAGTGGCCGACCTTATTGGCGATGCCGACCCTATCAAAGCCGCCACCCTGAAGCTGCCGTATTCCGATGAGCGCGTGATTCACTTTGGTCTGATTCCGCGCTCGCACCGCGGCATTTTTGTTATCAACGAATTGCCCGATTTGCAGGCCCGTATTCAGGTATCGCTCTTCAATATTTTGCAGGAAGGCGACATTCAGATTCGGGGCTTCAAAGTGCGCCTGCCATTGGATATTCAATTTGTGTTCACGGCTAATCCCGAGGACTACACCAACCGCGGCTCCATCGTGACGCCGCTCAAGGACCGCATCGACTCCCAGATTATTACGCACTATCCGAAGTCGATTGAAATTGGTAAGCGCATTACCCGCCAGGAAGCCCGCATCAAGCCCGCCCAGGAAGGCATGGTAACAACCAACGAGCTGGTGCGCGACCTGGTGGAGCAGGTGGCGGTAGAAGCCCGCGCCTCCGAGTTTGTGGACGCCAAAAGCGGCGTATCGGCCCGTCTGACCATTGCCGCCTACGAAAGCCTGATAAGCGCAGCCGAGCGCCGGGCGCTGATTAACGGCGAGAAGAAAACCTACGTGCGCATCGCCGACTTTATGGCCGCTGTGCCGGCTCTTACCGGCAAGGTAGAGCTGGTGTACGAAGGTGAGCAGGAGGGAGCGGGCCTCGTAGCCGAGAAGCTTATGGGCAAAGCCATCCGCACCTACTTCCTGAACTACTTTCCCGACCCGGACAAGCAGAAGAAAAAGAAGACCATTCCGAACCCCTACAAAACGGTGCAGGACTGGTTTGGCAGCGGCAACACCGTAGACGTACTCAACGACTCGACCGACAAAGAGTACCGCAAGTCCTTGGATGAGGTGCCCGGCCTGCGCGACATCGTGACGTTTTTGCACCCCAATGAGGACAAGGACACGACCTACTTCCTGATGGAGTTCTGCCTGCACGGCCTGGCCGAGCACAGCCTGATTTCGCGCAACCGCGTAACGGCCGGCACGCAATTTAAGGACCTGCTCAGCTCCATGTTCACCATGCCCAGCTTCGGCGGGGATGAAGACGAAGACGAGGAAGAAGAGAAGCCCCGCCGTCGTCGGTAGGAGAATTTGTTGCAAAAAAGCCTCCCAACGTCGGTTGGGGGGCTTTTTTGTTAGATGTTACTTGCTTGTGCGGGCTACAAAAGCTTCCCCAGTGAATTTAGTACTTTGGAACTTACGCAAAAGGTGCCGTAGGCTTATAGCGCGAAGCTTCCGCTTCGCGTATCGTTGAACGAAATCCGCTGGCAGTCAGCAACGATACGCGAAGCGGAAGCTTCGCGCTACATCGCCAATGCGTAAGTCCTATACTTGTAAGTTCGGGACCCGGCGGAAATGGCCATCCTGAGTTAAAAGGGTGTACCCGCCCGCTACGGCCGTGGCAGCGATAATGGCATCAGCGGCCCGCAGGCGGCAAGTACGGCCTAGCGTAATGGCGAGAGCAATAATGTCTGGCGTAACGGCCACTACGTTCAGAAAGGCAAAGGCCGAGACAAAGTAAAGTTCGGCGGCCGGCGTCAGACCGTGAAAGCCGAGTACCTCTACCTGGCTGATGGCCGACACGGCAGCCCCCGGCGTGCGAAGCAGCGGCTGAAGTGCCAGCGCGGGTGTGGCCGAATGAATCAGGATGTTGCTATCGAACAACTAGCTCATTGTTCGAAAGGCAGGTTGCGCCCACTACGCTGTTCCCGTTGCCCGCCAAAACGGAATTGCACCAGTTTATCGCGGGCCTCAAGCAGCACTTTCGCGCCACCATCACGCGCCGCGACCCCTTGGCCAAGCGTATTGCCGACCTCAAGGACGATATGCGCCGCGTGGAGCTGGACGCCAAGCCCGACCTCTTCGGCAAGGTGAAGCTCTCCGACGAAGACGCCTGGGCCAAGACCACCGTGCTGCGCAAGCGCCTCGAACCCCTGGAAGCAGAGCGCCGCGAGCAGGAGCAGGGCACCCTTTTCCGCGATGCCTTCGAGTGGCGCTTCGAGTTTCCGGAGATTCTAAACCCCGACGGCTCGTTTCGGGGGTTTGATGTGGTGATTGGGAATCCGCCGTATATCCGCGCCGACGAACAGAATCCCGCTCAGCGTGGGGCCATTATGAGCAGTGGACGTTACGTAACGCTCAATGAGAAATGGGACTTGTATGTAGCTTTTCTGGAACTAGGCTACCAACTGTTGGCCCCTGGCGGAATACTCTCTATGATTGTCAGCGACGCATACAGCCATGCTAAATACGCCACCAAGTCGCAGGAATGGTTTATAAAAAACGCGGTTCTAGAGCGAGTTGATTTCTTCAGCGGGTTTGAGATTTTCAAGGAAGCTAACGTCGGAAGCATCATTCCTTTTTTGAAAAAAGGGCGCCTGTTGTAAGTGATATTCCTGAGCGTCGAATGCACGTTGAAAACTTTAATATCATCGAAAATCTGCCTGCTATTTTACAAGTAGGGGCGACGCATCGATTATTTTTTCCTGAAAAAAACGAAAACAAACATACGTTGACCGGTATCCTGCTGGACGCAATATGTTATGTAAGCAAAGGTATGGTAGTACACGCCCACGAGGAAAAGGCGTCCATTGCTTTTGAACTTGATGATCTGGTTGTTAATGTAAAAGACGAAACGCATCCTGTTCCATTTTCAGAAGGAAAGAATCTTGAAAGATGGCTGCCCAGAGAACACCGCTGGTTAGAATGGGGAACCGAAAGAGCGCCACATTTATTTAGTCGCCCAACTTTCCCACAGTTATATGAAGTGCCTGAGAAACTAATTGCGTCAGATATTTCCGCGTCGGGTAACGCGTTAAAGGTTTGCTATGATAATAACCAGCTTTTTCATAATCATTCAGCGTGGTCATTTGTACCGTGGCACGCACTGGCCGGAGTCAGAAACCGTTCTTTGCAGAAAGCAACTCGATATAAAGACGAGAAGCCCCGAGTTGATCTACCTAAGCGCGAAGAGTTAGAAAGAATAAGTCAGGATTTTGAGGTGAAATATCTGCTGGGGGTGATGAATTCCAGCACGGCAAAAGATTTTCTGACCAGTATTCGGCGCAGCAAAATTCATCTCTACCCCGACGACTGGAAGCAACTGCCCATTCCCGCCGCTACGCCCGCCGAACAGGCCACCGTAGCCGGATGGGTGCGGGACATCCTCACCGCCAAAGCCGCCGACCCCGCCGCCAATACCCAGGTCCTGGAGCAGCGCATAGACCAAGAAGTGGCCCGCCTCTTCGGGCTTTAGTATCCCCGGCCGGGGGCTTCGTCACCAGCCACCGATAAACCACAAAAAGCGTAGTTCGGCAATGCCCATGAAAAACCCCTTCCTCCGGCCTCATTGCCCCCCGCGCGCCAGCCAGCGGTTATTCAGTAGTCGGGTAGGGAGGGTACGATGAGCAAGCTGCCCCATTTTTCTTACCGCGACGTAAGCTGGCGCGTGTTCGCTGACGTGAACAACGTCACCGTTGCCCGCCACCTGGGCGCAACCGAAGCGCGCCGGGGTTGGGTGGGGGGCTTTTTGCACGAAGGCCTGGGCCTGATGAACTACACTGTGCGAAGCGACATCATAGAATACGATATAGCGGAAATCGCCGCCGGGGGCTACGAATTGCGCGTCCGCTGGCCGCTCACGCGCCTCAAAGCCGACTACCTGTTGGCGGCGTTGGCGGCCCTGCGCCAGCAGCGGCCCGTGCCCGACCCCGGCCGCACCGAGTGGCGGCGGGAGGTGGTGCGCTACCTGCCGCTGCTGCTGGCTTCCGGTGAGGCCCTGACCCTGACCTATACGCCCGCCAACCAGCGCGGCGGCCACGCCGAGCTGCACGCCTACCGCAGCTTTGCCACCCTTGACGCCAAAGAAGCCGCCCACGATACCGACGCGGCCCGCGAAACGCCCGCCCCGCCGCCCCTGCGCGTACCGGCCGCGCTGGTCGCGGCCACTATCAGCGAACATCTGGCCGCCGCCCACCATCTGTTTGGCCTCGACCACGCCGCTTTGCTGGCTCGCCTGGAACCCCTGGCCGGCAAAGACCCTACCGTTGATATGCTCCTCGGCCTCACGCACTACGCCTACCTGGGCCACCCCTACCGGGCTTACCCGTATCTGCGCCGCGCCGCCGACGCCGCCCCAAAATTGCCGGCGCGGCTGGCCCCTTGGGTGCTGGAATACACCGGCCGCATCGAGTTCAGCCAGCTGCACCAGCCCGAGCTAGCCGAGAGCACCCTGCGCCAAGCCCTGGCTTACGGTAGTGAGCGTGCCGTGCTCCAATTAGCTTACCTGTGTTTGCACCAGGCCCGTCCCGACACCCGCCCCGAGGCTTACCTGCTGGCCGCCACCGCCGAGGGGGTGCTGGCCCGCCCGCCCGACTCCGCCGATCCCCTGGCCCACGTAGCCGACCCCGATGAGCGCAGCGCGGGCTACCACATTCTGGCTTCGGTGTACCTCTGGAACCAGGACCTGGCCGGCGCGGCCCGCGTACACCACCACTTTCTGGCCCGTCCGGCTTGGTGCCAGCGCCACGCCGCGCTGGTGCAGTCTTATCTGCTACTGGTGCTGGCCCAGGATGCCCACTCCTTTCTGGCGGAGCTGCTGACTCACTATCCCTTCCTGGAAACCAACCACCAGTTGGTGCTGCGGGCCTGGCATCTGAGCGTGGTAGATGCTCGTGCGCCTGGCTTTACCCCCGCCCTGGTTTCCCTCCTCAATGAGTTGAACGCCGTGCGCCGCCGCTACTTTCCGGCTGACTACTAATCGCGCACGACTTTTTGTAGATTATGATTTTATTTTTGAAGAATAACCTACAAAAAGTCGTGCCACGCACATCGGTTTCTTATATCTCGCTGTTAGCCCAGGTCCGCAGGTATTTTGGCTTGGAACAGCGGGAACAGCGGGAACTGCTGGAAAAATAACTTTGCGGCCAATTCTGAGTAAGGGCGCTGGTCAGCGTATGTAAGGGTAGGACTATTTATTCTATGCGCCAACGCGAAATCCTGGCTTACGCCAAAAAACCTGCCCGATACCCTACGCATCATCCAAACCGGCGGCTATGCTACCGCCCTGCCCGAATTAACGCTTGCTGAAAAAGCCTTGCTGTATCAGTACACCGAAGACGGCTACGAAACTCTGAACGCTAACTTGTACGCCGACGGTGCCAACGCTTCAGAGTTGGGGCGGGGGCTGATAACGGCCCTGGGCAAGTTGCCCCCCTACGAAGGTCAGGCATTTAGCGGGGTATGGCTGCGGACCAGCGAACTACAATTTTACCGGGCCTGCGCCCGCACCGGACATCCCGTTCGGTGGCCGGCTTTTTTGTCGGCTAGTATGGAAGTAAGCATAGCCATGAAGTTTTTGCGTACTTCCCACAAAAATTGTTTGTTTAACATCAGGTCTAAAAGCGGCCGCTTGATTGAGGCCATAGCCAAACACGGACTATATGGGCAGGTGCCCAGGCAGAATGAGCGCGAAGTGTTGTTTGCGCCGCAAACCGAGTTTGATGTCTTGGCCGTAATAGAAGAAACTGACTATACGCGCATCGTGTTAGATGAATTGTAACCGTAACTTGCTGCTATGACTACTGTCGCCCTTCTCGATATTCCCGCCTTACAGCAAGAGTTAGCCGTCGCGCCAGTTGAGGCACATGCCCCGCAAGTAGCGGGTCTGCTCTTCGATGCCGGCCTGACGCACGCCAAAGGGCCGCTGCTAGAGTCCTATATTCAACTGTTGAACGGCTTTTTGCGCACGAGTGAGGCAGCTTCCCGCACTGATCGGCTGCACGTTATCAACCTGCTTTACGTGTTGAAAATGCGGCAGGAAGCCGAAGAGCTGGCCGCCGACCCGGAGGCTCGTCAGCATCTTACTATCGCGGCTACCCGTTTCGTTCGCAAGGCCCAATCGGGCTTTTCCAGCGCCCCGCTCCCGGAACTCGCTCGCAAGGTCAAACCTGCTTAAGAGCTATTAAAAAACCCCGGCTGCGTGAACAGCCGGGGTTTGTCTTTTTCCTCGGCATCGCACACGCCATCAGTAAAAATGCGCTCCACGCGCTTCAGCACTTCAGTGAAGGGCCAGATAGGTTCGGCGGGCGTGTGCGTACGCAGCCACTCAGCAAAGAAGATTGCTTCATTTTCGTTGACCTCGCCATCGGCTAGAATGCCGGTGCAAATGCCAATAAGCTGATCTACGGCCTTGGCACCGTTGTTTTTGCGCTGAAAAAGACGTAGCGTCTAGCCGTGAGCATCAAATAGGGTAGAAGAAGGTACCATGTAGTAAAGAGTGAAAGAGAGAAGAAGATAGACCAGTGAATGTAAGATATCGTAAAGAAATACTAGCCGGAACCGGCCGGGGCAGTGCGTCGTTCTTACCGGGTACCGCTCTAACAAGCAACAGTAGTTAGCCTACGCTGCCGCGCAGCCCCGCCCATGAAAAAGCCTTCTCTTCCGTCGTCAGTGCCTAGCGTGCCCCAGCCAGCGGCTTTCGTACCGGCCGATTCGGTGGCCGGGCAGCCGCAGCCAACCCGCTTAACTCACCACGCTAATCCGCCTGTAGCCGCTTACGTGGACCCGTACTTGTTTGAAACCGGATATTACGCTAATCGAGCCGAGTACGAAGAACTCACCCGTACCGCACCCATCCGCTCACGAGCGGAAGCGGAGGCCGCCCCGATCTAGCGCAAGCTCCGCACTCGGAAATACAAATAGATTGGTTTTACATAGTAAAACAAAAAAGCCCCCCAGACCATGTCTGGGGGGCTTTTTTGGGTGGATAAACACAAGGAAAAACGGATTATATATTCCGGGATTTAGCGTCGTTTTTAGCTGCCTTCAGGCGCAGCTCCCGAGCCTTAAGCTCTTGGTTTTCACTTTTGGCGCGTAGCTCAATCTCATCCACAATACGCTTTTGCTCCTCTACGCGGCGCTCCATTTCCTGCACCTGCGGATCGGAGGAGGTGCCGCCGCCGACGAGGGCGCAGCTCATGGCTAGCGGTAGGGAAAGAAGTAGAATAACCCGCTGTATGTTGGTTCGTAATATCATGATATAGGTATTTTGTGTGTTGTTTTTCTTACGGAATTATCATACAAATTGTTCATAATATGCTTGTTGCATCAGGCAGCGAATTGTCTGGTCATCTAGCTTAGGTGGCGCAAATGCCTCTACCGTAGTAGCCGCAATACTAAAGAGGCAACCTATGTAGAACATACGTTGCCTCTTCGGATACAGCTTTACGGCGACTTCCTAGACGGCGTATCTGTTAGCCCTTAGGGAATAACCTCGAAAGCCAGAAACTGCGAAATCTGCCCGCTGCTGAAATTGTCATCTGCTACTAAGATCAACGAACGGTTGCCATTCGGCAATTTCGGGCCGAAGGTCATGCCCTCCAGGTTATCTACCCGGCGGATGCCCGTAGAAGCCAGGTCGAGGATGAGGCGCTTTTGGACGGGTTTGTAGATGGCAGCTTGGAGGGAATTCAGGCCGGAGATATCGGTGGCACTGGCCAGGTTAACTTCGTAGATCTTTACGGAGTAATCGGGGGTGGCGCCCACGGCAAAGGAGCGCTCCATCACCAGCAGCTTCTTATCCGACAGAGCCAGCACCTCTACAATGCCGTTGAGGCGAAACTGATTGGCGGGGTTGGGTGCCTGATGCACGGCGTCGAGCAGGTAGGCATACTGCGCAATGGGCTGGCGCGTGGCGCGGTTGTACTGCACAATGCGGGCGGGTGAGTTGGCTACGCCCACATCGGCGCGGGGGCCATCTTCGTACAGCGGCTCTTCCTGGGAAGCAAACAAGTAGCGGCTATCGGGCGTGAGCGATAAACCCTCGAAAGAGCCGTTGGAGCGGGTACCATTTTCGGTTGCTTGAATGCGGAACAGCTGGGGCAAGCCGAAATCGGCAACGTACGTACCATCCGTATTGGCCTCGCGCAGGAAAGGCTGATTGAGCACGGGGGGCGTAACGGCCACGTTGCGAATGCCTTCGCTCGACCAGATAATGCGGTTGGTGCTCGGGTCGTAGCGAATGCCTTCGGGGTCGATGGCGTTGTTACGGTCGGTGGCGAAGCTGGGGAAGTTGCTGCCATCGGGGCGCTTCAGCGTAGTAACGCTCGTAAAGTTGACACCCGTAAAGCGATTTTGGTCGAAGCTGAGAGTAGCGGTGTAATAGCGCACCGGCTGCAGCGCCGAGGCATCGTCGCACATGATGTAGTACGAGTTGTTATCAGCGCGATAATCAATGCTCGAAAAGCCCCCCAGCGTAGTGCCAGTATAGGTTTGGCCAAAAGGAACAATCTGTTCGCCAATAAACCGCAGCGCCGACACTTGCGGGGCTTTGATAATGAATGGGTTATGATCGTCGTTGCAGGCTCCCAGGAGGGCAACGGAGCAGCAGGCTGCTATGCGGAGAAAGTGTTTCATAGGGAGAGGCGTTTGGTTTAGTGGATGAGAAGTAAAGAACGGCATTACTCGGCTTAGGTCGGTTATGGAAACTTTACATTTTTTCTTGGTTTGCTTCAGTTGCTTAAATCGGCGGATTTAGCAATTTTATTGGGACACTTACCGCATTGGTAACTTCAATGAGCCTTATCCTATGGAAATAGAAAAAGCGGGCCTGTAACAAAACAGGCCCGCTTCCGCACAAAAAGACTGCAGCTCACATCGTAGATGCTGGAAACTGATGACATCCGCTTTTTCTGACTCCCTGCAGCGCGTCACCAAAAGCGGTAGAAAGCGCGCTGCCCGACTTCTTCTGGCAAAAAGGGCAAGCGTGCATGTCGCCGTCGGTGTCTACGTAGAGGAAACGGTCGGCGCCGCCGCTACAGCCCATGCGCCGCTGATGGTAGCCGTAGTAGTGCACAATGGGCCAGTCGTGGTAGTCGCCGCTGTAGTTGAGCTTCAGGTAGAATTCATCCAACAGCGCTGTTTGGGTCGGGCCTAAGTCAACTTCCTGCTGGGCATAATGACCCACGGCCCGCGGCTCCAGCACATGAATAAACGTGACCCCCAGCTGCTTGGCCATCGCTGCGTACGCCATCAGGTTGGCGGCAGTAGTAAACGACTGCGTGGCGCACAGCGTCAGGGCAACTACCAATCCGGCTTCCTTGGCATTAACTACGGCCTGAATAGCTAGCTGGTACGCCTCCGCCGAGCCCCGGAACGCATTGTGCCGCGCGGGCTCATGATGATCGAGGCTAATGGAAACGCCCGTCAGGCCGGCCTGCTTGAGTCGCTGCGCATTGGCCGGCGTAAAGTTGAAGCCGGAGGTAAATACCCAGAAGTCGGTGCCGGAGCTGGCCGTGCGTAACACCTCCAGCATGTCGTTGATACGCACCATCGGCTCGCCGCCGCTGAAAAGAATCTGGGTGACGTCCCGATTCTGAAAGTTGGCCACCATCGTGCGCAAATCGGTCAGGGAAAGCTTCTCCCGCTGATTCAGCGCATCCCACTCGAAGCAATGCTCACAGGCCAGGGGGCATTTTTTGGTGATGGCCAGAAACACCATCTGCACGGTATTCTGCTCGGCGCGGAAAGGCACTAAGCGGTTGAGGGTAGTTGCTATGTAGCTGGTGAAGGCGACCGCTGGCCAGCCGGGCTTCTGAAATTCCTGGTAGTAGCGCCCGGCCACGCAGGCTATTTTCTGCACCCGAAGCTCACCGTAGTACGTTTCGCGCAGTAGCTGCACCTGCTCGGCCGCCCGTCGTATTCTGGCTGGCGTCCGCAGATACTGGAACACTAATTTTTTCCCCACCAGACTTATCACGCCATTCAGCAAAGCCCGCTTGAGCGGCGACGCAATCACCGTGGGGGGCAAAGTTGGTAAGGCAATGGAAACCGGCGTGACGGCGGCCGGCGCGGGGGCGGCGTCCAGGTAGTTCAGCTCAGGAATAAGGGTTGATTCCATTATCGTTAGGGGTTGACTAGGGCCAGATTCATTTCCTGCTGCGACTCTTGATACTTTTCTTTCGAGAACTCAATAAAGCGGCCCGGCCGGCGGAAAGCGTAGAGTTGGGGCAGATTGGGCATTCCCTCGTACTGCCGAATGTGCTCGTAATAGCCGCGGGTGCGTAAAAAAGCAGTGCTGCGCTGGCCGGCCGGCGGCGGCGTGGCGTGGTACGTGAGCGTAACCGCCGTGCCGGGTTGAAGCTGCTGCAAGTAGTTCTTATCCACTTTGGAAAGCGCCTGGCGCTGGTCGCGGCCGATTTCGTCGCGGGCCGTTTCTGGGGGCTTTTTTCCAGGCGCACCGCCTGATTTGGCGTGAAATCAACGGCGGCATAGTCCAGCTCCCAGAACATGAAGCCCGTTTCTACTTTCACTTGCAGCGGCTGAGAAGCCAACCCAGCGGGCAGGGTAAGGGGAATAACCAGGTCGCGGGAGGCGAGGGGGCCAACCGTGGGAATATTATCGATCAGCTGCCAGCCGCTGGCCGTTTTGAGGGAGATCTTCAATGGAATCCCTTGGTCTAACGACCACTGATTCAGCTCCTCAGCCGGAACATCCTTCTGGGTGCTGGCCCATTTGTTAAATGCACTCCCAAATTTCTTGGTGAACTCGCCGTAGAGATAATCCAGCCACAGCGAGTTCTGGGCGTGGAGTACCAGCTTGCCCGTTCTGGCTTGGGTAGGGTTATCGAAGCTGAGCACCACACTGTTTTGGGTTGCGCCCGGCGCTTTTTCATTAAAGAGAAACACCTTATGGTCGGTGGCGGCGAGCTGGGTAGCATAGTCGACGCCCCGCATGGACACGGCTTTGGTCGGCGCTTGCGGCCGGGAAATGGTGTGCACATTGCCAGTTTTGTCCAGCAGCACCTGCACATCCTCGGCGTGGTGCGCCACCCACAGTTCGGCCACATTAGTATACTGCCGTTCGCGCAGCTCATTCGTTATTTTGACTTGAAATTGCCCCCGGTGGCTTGGATGTGGGGTAGAGGCATGTAGTCGTCGCGCTCGGCTGGCGCAAAAATGGCCCCGCCGTACGCTTCGCCCACAAATTGATACTGCTCGCCATTATGCGCATACACAAACGGGCAGGAGCTTTTGGTGAGTATGGCGATAATCCCGATGAGGGTGAAAATACCCGCCCCGATACCCAGTGCACCCAGCACGTGGGAGAGAACAGTTTTACCGGTATTCGCTTCCACTACGTCCAAGCGATTCATCGCCGTTAGCGGTATGGTGACCTGCTCGCCTTCGCCCGCCTGGAAGTCGGTGATATACAAATGCACCAGGTTCAAGGCCAGCTCTTTATTCCTCGATTTATAACGCGGTGAGCCACCACCGGGCGATGGCGCAGGGTAGGAAGCCAAAGCGGGAGTTAGACCTGCTTTCTGCCCGGTAAGTACTTCGCCGTTGAGCTTCGGATTGTTGAGCTGCCAAATTGTGCTACCCTGATGAATCAGGAATATCTTGGATTCGGCCAGCCTAGTGACTGATGCCGGAGTAACTTCCTGGGGCTTTGTGCGGTAGTAATTGCACCCCGAAATCAGGATGAGATGGGCGGCCAGCGCCAGCCAGCTAAGCGTAGTGGCTACCAGCCGTTGGCGAAAAAGCCGCACAGCAGCAAACGCGGGAGTAGAAGGAAAGGCCATACAAGGAGATTATAGCGGAGAATCTGCCGGCTCGCGTGTCAATGAAATGGAAAACGCTAGTGCTCACCTTCAAGTAGGGTATAGTAATCGGCTAGGCCAAACCAATTGTGGCGCTTATTCGACTTTGTATAGTATATGCAAAATAATTTAACAAGTTATGAATCATACGGTTAAGGCGCAAAGAATCAGACTTTGTGATATTTTCCAATGCTGTTTGGTTAGTTGAGTCAATGATGACTGAATATTAAAAAAGCCCCCCAGACCGAGTCTGGGGGGCTTTTTTGGTACGTTGTAATTTGACAGTTGCCTAAGCTTCTGTTACGACAATCTTCTGAATCTCGTCGTCGGCCTTGATCTGGTCAATCACGTCCAGGCCTTCTACCACTTTGCCAAATACGGTATGTACCCGGTCGAGGTGGGCCGTATTCTGGCGAGAGTGCACGATGAAAAATTGCGAGCCACCGGTGTCTTTGCCCGCGTGGGCCATGCTCAGGATGCCCCGGTCGTGGTATTGGTTTTCACCCGACGTCTCGCACTTGATTTTGTAGCCGGGTCCGCCCGTGCCGGGCGCGCCTTTCGCGCCAGCGCGGGTATTGGGGTCGCCGCCCTGCACCACGAAATTAGGGATGACACGGTGAAATTTCAGGCCGTCGTAGAAGCCTTTCTGGGCCAGGTCGGTGAAGTTCTTGACAGTGCTTGGCGCGTCTTTCTCAAAGAACTCGACCTTCATTACACCTCTATTGGTGTGAATCTCAGCAGTTTTCATGCGGGTAGAAAATAAATTTTTAAACACAAAGTGCAAGCTGGCGCTTATTAAGCTCAACTAAGCGGCGCAAAGGTAGCCAAAACCTAGGGCGCACGTGTCCACTGTTTAGCTTACTGCGTATGCCTAGCTACTAAATCCGCTTGTCTTACCACCTTACCTTTCTTTTTTCTTCAACCAAAACCCTGATCTGCGTCTTATGAAAAAGACCCTGAGAAACACCTCGTTTACGTTGTTTACCGCCACCGCCTTTGCTTTTGGCATGACGAGCTGTGGTGACAACAAAACCGCCGAGACGACCACTACCACCGAAACCACCGACATGGCCATGACCGATACCACGGCTATGGACCCCGCGATGGCAATGAACGACTCGTCGCGCATGGATACCTCGGGTAAAAACCTGGCAGAAAACGCCATGGCTGTGTCGCAGATAAGCACGCTTACCACGGCTCTCAAAGCCGCTGGCCTGGATGACGAAGCTGCCAGCGCAGGTCCGTTCACCGTATTTGCTCCTACCAACGCTGCTTTTGAGGCGCTGCCCAAAGGTGCGCTTGATGGCCTCTTGAAGCCCGAAAGCAAAGAGAAGCTGTCAGGTGTACTAACCTACCACGTCGTAAAAGGTCGCCTAATGGCCGCTGATTTGAAGGATGGCCAGCAGCTGACCACCATTCAGGGAGAAAAGCTAACCGTTAGCACGGCTGGCGGCAAAGTAACCGTGAATGGCGCCAACGTAGTACAAGCCGACGTGCTGTCTAACAATGGGGTAGCCCACGTAATTGACAAAGTATTGATGCCCACGAAATAATTTGGGTTTCTACTAGTATTATAAAAAAGCCCTCCGGACCTAGTCTGGGGGGCTTTTTCTATGAAACGAACAACCGATAACAGAACGTCATGCTGAGGTCACGAAGCATCTCGCCCGCTTCATTGTGGTATTAAATGATTTACCATTGCACGCGAGATGCTTTGTGACCTCAACATGACGTTCTGTTACCTTATTAGAAAGGATTGGTGGCCCACACATTTAACTCCGTGATAAAGCCACGGTCATCCATTTCCAGAGCGCCTTTGATAGCGGAAGCAATTTCTTCGCCGCGCAGCTTATTGGGTTGCTCTGGCCGCTCCTGGCGCTCTTTGCTGCCGAAGGCGGTTGTTACCTCGCTGGGATTTACTAGGATGACGCGCACATTGTACTTGCGCAGCTCGCTTTGCCAGCATTGGGTCATGCCGCGCAGAGCAAACTTGGAGGCCACATAGATAGAGCCGCCTTCGTAGCCCTTGGTCGCGGCGGAGGAGCCGATGTTGATGATGTTGCCCGACTTCTGCTCCATAAACAGCTTAGCGGCTTGCTGGGCCATCAGCGCCGCCCCTACAATATTGGTGTCGTGTACGCGCTGGAAGTCTTCGGGCGTGATGTCCACTAGTTTCTTGCTGGTCCCAATGCCCGCATTGTTGATCAAACAATCCAGGTGGCCGAACTCAGCCAGAAACTCCTGGTAGGTGCGCTGCACATCGGCGGGCTTACTGACATCGGCTGTGATGCCAAGAGCGCCTAACTCGGTGGCGGCGCGCTTCACCGTGGCCGCCGTACGCCCCGTGATGGCCACCTTGGCGCCGTGCTGAATCAATAACTTGGCGGTGGCATAGCCGATACCGAGCGTACCGCCGGTAATGAGGAAAGTGGAGTTTTGGAGCTGCATGGAGTTGGTTTTCTAAACAAAACGGCCCCGCTGCTGGATTGTTCTGTGCTCCGTTGCCCGAACCCAATGAGGAAGAGTAGTCTAATGCCGGTTATCCTGCCCGGCGAGCATACTCAGGTAGCTGTCATAGCGGGGCAGAGCAATTCGGCCTTTATCAACAGATTCGCGCACGACGCAGCCGGGCTCGTGCACGTGCTGGCAGTTGTGGTAGCGGCACTGATTTAGTAAAGCCCGCATTTCGGGAAAGAAGTGCGCCAGCTGGGCTGGCGGAATATCCACTAAGCCCAGCTCTTTAATGCCCGGCGTATCAATCAGATAGGTGCCGGCGCGCACTTCCAGCATCTCGGCAAACGTAGTAGTATGCACGCCTTTATCCGAAAACTCGCTGATTTCTGCGGTTTTGAGGTCCAAATCAGGCACCAGCGCATTGATCAGCGTGCTTTTGCCCACGCCCGAATGGCCCGACAGCAGCGTCACTTTCCCATCCAGCAAGGCATCAACTGCCTCCATACCTTCGCCCGACTGAGCGGAGCAGCGCAAACTGGGGTAGCCCGTGCGCTGGTACATAGCCGAAATCTGATCCTGATAGCCCGACAGATCTTCATCGTAGAGGTCGGTTTTGTTGAAAATGAGCGTTACTGGAATGCTATAAGCCTCTGCCGTTACCAAAAACCGATCAATAAACCCGAACGAGGTAGCCGGCGACACCAGCGTAACGACCAATAGGGCTTGGTCAAGATTAGCGGCCACAATGTGGGCGTGCTCGGTTTTGTGCACCGAGCGGCGGATGATGTAGTTGCGGCGCGGCTCGATGTGATGAATCACACCGGCACCTTCGGTTTGTTCCTCTACCGTAAACTCCACTTGGTCGCCTACGGCCAAGGGGTTACTCACTTTCAGGCCTTTGTGCTTGAATTTGCCGCGCAGCCGGCACCGGTGCAACACGCCCGTGCCGTGTTCGCGCACCAGGTACCATGAGCCGGTTGATTTGATGACAATGCCAGTCATGGAGGAGTGCTAGAGTATAAGTTAATTAACGACGGGTACTACGTGCATTTTCGCCAGCGCCGCCATGATTGTGGCGGTGGCTCCGGCCTGCTGGTGCACGTATTCCAGACTCATATCCTGCACCCGCAGCCGAACTTCATTCTGGTGCCACAGCAGCCCAAAGGCCGTTTTCAACTCGGCCGCCGTGTGCACCGGAAATGCACATCCGGCCTCCACCAGATCGACCGCTTCCTGAAACTTGGTGTACGTCGGGCCAAAAAACAGCGGTAAGCCAAAGGCCGCCGCTTCCAGTGTGTTGTGCAGTCCTTTGCCAAAGGCCCCACCGATGTAGGCATAGGTGCCGAAGCGGTAGAGCTGACTCAGCAAACCTATATTGTCCATGAGCAGCACGCGCGCGTTGGCTACGGTAGCCGGAGTGGCGGTTGAGTAACGCACCACGCGGCCGGGCAAAGCTGCTTCCACCAAAGCCAGATTGGTCTCGGTGATTTCGTGGGGGGCAACTATAAAGCGCATCTCCTCCTGATACTGGCGCAGCAGGGGAGTGAGGGCCGGCAAATCTTCGGGCCAGCTGCTGCCCACAACGAACACCGGCGCGCCATCGGCTACAAAAGCTTCTACCAAAGGCAGTGGCTTAGGCGAAGCCAGGGCCGTGCGCACTACCGTATCGAAGCGCGTGTCGCCCGCCACACTGACCTGCCGAATGCCGATGGTGCGCAACAGCTCAACTGATGCCTCATTTTGGGTGAAGATGTGCGTGAAGCGGCTGATTATTTTGCGGAAAAAAGCCCCCCAGGGTTTGAAAAACACCTGCTGAGGCCGAAAAATAGCCGATACGCATACCACCGGCACGCGCCGCCGCTGAAGCTCGGTCAGAAAATGATACCAGAACTCGTATTTCACGAATACCGCCAACTGTGGGCGTACGGCATCGAGAAAGGTGCGGGCGTTGGCAGCGGTGTCGAGAGGCAAGTAAAATATGTAGTGCGCGCCGGGCCAGGCTTTGCGCACGTTGTACCCGGAAGGCGAGAAAAATGTGAGCACGAGCTTAAAGTGCGGATGCTCTTGCATAAAGGCCTCCATAAGCGGCCGGCCCTGCTCAAATTCGCCCAGCGAAGCGCAGTGAAACCACACCAGCGGCGCCGTTTCTCCCTTTAGAGTTTGCTGAATGTGAGGCAGCAATGCGCGTCGACCACTCAGCCACTGCTCCGCCTTGGGCACAAACGACGCGACCAGGCGCAGCAGCAAGGCATAGGATTGGAGAGCAAGATTATAAAGGAAAAGCAATGAATCGGTTTTCAGTGGGTAAGAAATGCGTCTGTCACGCTTAATCTGGCGTCCCGATAGGAAGTATCTCGCGTGTTTGGTGAGCTTACTAACTCATGCGCGAGCGAGGCGCTTCATGGCTTGGCATGATATGCCGACAGCTAACAGAGCACAAAATTACAGCCTTCTGGTTAGCCATTTGCAAAAAAGCTCCGACCAAGTGGCCGGAGCTTATGCTTGTGGTCGAGAATACACCAGAAGCTATTGTGTTATGCCTTGTTTGGCGAGGTGGTCGAGTACGCCGATGCGGGTGGCAAATTCGGCCTCGTTGCCTTCTACCCAGTTGGCCGGGCATTGTTCGCCCTTCACTTCATAGTACTGAAGGGCGCTTACCATGCGCAAGGCTTCATCAATATTGCGCCCCAGCGGGCCGTCGTTCACGAGTTGATGGCGCACAATTCCATCTTTATCTATCAGGAAAAGAGCCCGATAAGCGAGAGGCGAGCCTATAAAGGTCATCTCACCCGCTGCATTATAATCGTAGTGGCCGCCGAGCACGTCGTAGTTGGCAGCAATGGTTTTGGTGGTATCAGCTACCAGCGGATACGTAACGCCCTCGATTCCGCCACTCACGCGCGGTGTTTTGAGCCAGGCAAAATGCGAAAAGTGCGTATCCGTAGAACAGCCTACCACAGCTACGCCTTTGGCTTCAAAATCGGCTAACTTATCCTGAAAGGCCAGGAGCTCGGTAGGGCAAACGAAGGTGAAATCGGCGGGATAGAAGAAAAAGACGACATGCTTTTTGCCCAGATACCGATCGAGGGAAAACTCTTGCTCGAATTCGCTATCAACGACGGCCGTAGCCTTAAAAGAGGGGGCACGCTTGCCAACTAGAACTGCCATGGAAATGGTGTTAGATGTAAGAAATAAGGTGAACGTAGAAGGGTTGTACGTTGCCTAAAGTCGCATTTTATCATCACGTGCAGCTTCGGCAGCTTTGCTATACGCTAAGATGACACTGGGGGGCATTTATTAGGACTCGTTTGCCAAATCCGCTCGCTCGCCGGTGATGTGCAGAGAGAAGGAGCAGGGTCGGAAGTTGGGAAAGCCACGAGCTTCCAGGAATTCCCGAATCAGCGCATCCAGCTCAGGGTCGCAGTAGTCGATTATTTCCTGCGTGTTTGAGCAATATAAATGATGATGAGGCGAGCAATCGGCGTCGTAGCGACGGCTGTCGCCCTCAGCCGTAGAAACACGCTTGGTAAGTCCAGTGGCCACAAAGGTGTCCAGCGCCTTGTACACCGTGCCCAGCGACACCATAGCATCGTGCGCCAGCACCTGACGGTGTACTTGCTCGGCTGTTGGGTGGCCCTTTGCCACCACCAGGCTCTCCAGAATAAGCAGACGCTGGCGCGTGGCCCGCAGGCCCGCCTGGGTCAGCCGGTCGCGCAGCCATTGGCGGGTGGGAGCCGCTGGCAACGAGGCGTCAGATTGTTCAGCTGAAGTGCTCATGGAAAGAAGGGATTCTCTTTAAAGCTTGCCTTAATAAGGTATAAAAGGAAAATATTGTTCGTTGGGGGGCAAAAAACCGATACTCCCTGGAGGTTGCGTAAAAAGGCAGAAAGTGAGGTAACGCAGTAGTATACGTCCCTTCACTTTCTATACTAGCGCCCCTTAAAATCGGCCGGACGCTTTTCCACGAAAGCGGCCATTCCTTCTTTCTGGTCTTCGGAAGCGAAAGTCATATAGAAGTTTTTACGCTCAAAGTGCAGGCCTTCATCCAGATGCGTTTCAAACGCCCGATTCACCGATTCTTTGGCCAGGCGCGCCGCTACCGGCGACATCTGGGCAATACTGGCCGCTAACCGAAACGCTTCCTCCAGGTATTGCCCCACCGGCACCACCCGATTTACCAAGCCGTGGCGCTCGGCTTCCTGCGCTGAAATCGGCTGGCCGGTAAGCACCATCTCCATGGCGCGTGCCTTGCCCAAAGCGCGCGTAAGTCGCTGAGTACCACCCGCGCCCGGCATCGTACCAATGCGAATTTCGGGCTGGCCAAACTGCGCCGTCTCCGAAGCCACAATCATGTCGCAGATCATGGCCAGCTCGCAGCCGCCGCCCAGCGCAAAGCCCGAAACGGCGGCAATCAGCGGCTTATGCGTTTTCCGAATCTGGTCCCAGGTGCTGAACTGGTCAATGGTTAGCATATCGATGGCCGTACGCCCCGCCATCTGCTTAATATCGGCGCCCGCGGCGAAGGCTCGCTCACTGCCGGTGAGCACGATAACGCGCACGGTATCGTCGGCGCACAATTCTTTCAGGGCCGCGGCTACTTCCTGCATTAGCTGTAAATTCAACGCGTTCAGCTCTTTAGGCCGATTAAGCTGAATAAGCGCGACTTGGGGCCGCGCGGCGGGCGTAACGGTTATAAATTCCATGATCACAGGTGTTACAGATTAAACGCTGATTTCGCTGATGCAGACAACTTTTTGCCGTTGCGCAGAAGCAAGGTGTAGGGGTACGATAAGTACTCGAAAACGTGAAGTTGGCAGAAAAGCAGCCTTCATTAGTCAGGTGAAGTGAAGTTGGCTAAATCAGCTAATCAGCGAAGAACCAGCAGCATCTGCGATTCGCGAGACAAATTGAAAAGTAAGGCGGGTGCGCTGTTCCAGCAGCAGCTCGCGGCCCGTAGTGAGGCGCTTGATGCTGGCCGCGTCGTAATTTTTAATAGTGTACAGTTCCAGCTCTGTGTTGTAATAAATGGTGAACTGGTCACGCAGGTGCGCCAATAGCTTTTCGAGGCGGTAGGGAGAGAAGTCGGTGCAGACGGAAAAAGAAATGGCCGAGTTCTGCATCAGATTAATCTTGAGTCGTACCTGAGCTAGGGCTCCAAAAATGACTTCCAGGTTTTCCTCCGAAATAAAGGTGAGGTCTTTCGATTCAAAGGAGATCAGGCATTGATTGGTTTTGCGAATAAAGGCCGGCGCCAGGGCCGCGTGTCGGCAGTCACCAATGCGGGTTCCCTCGGCCGTGGGGTCCAGAAACGACTTCACATACAGCGGAATATGCTGCACGGCCAAGGGCTTGATGGTTTTGGGGTGAATAACGGAGGCCCCATAATACGCCATTTCAATGGTTTCCTGGTAGCTGATTTCCGGGTAGCGCACCGTATCAGCGAAGATTTTGGGGTCGGCATTGAGCAGGCCGGCCACGTCTTTCCAAATGGTAACAGACTCCGCGTGCAGGCAATACGCAAAAATGGCGGCGGTGTAGTCGGAGCCCTCGCGGCCGAGCGTGGTGGTAGCGCCGCTGGCCGTACCACCCAGAAAGCCCTGCGTCACTACTGGCCCCGTGAGCAGAAGCCGGGGCACTTCATCACGAATATTGTACTCGGTGGTGGACCAGTCGAGGCGGCCTTCGCGCCAGGTATGGTCGGTGCGAATGAGGGGCCGACAATCAAGGCAGTGCGCGCCCAGGGCTTGGGCGACGATGCTGGTCGCCAGTAATTCGCCGTAGCTCACAATCTGGTCGTACTGCCGATCGTAGTCGCCGGGCGTGAGGGCGGTGAGCTGGTCACTGAGTTGGGTCAGCAGTGTTTTCAGGTGGCTTTCGGTAGCATCATCAGAGCCAATTTGCCCCCCAGTATTCTCCATTAGCTCGGTAGCCACTTTCTGATGATAGCAACGTAATACAGATAGTGGAGCGGCATATTCTTGGCCCGAATGCGCCAGATGGAATATTTCCTCCAGCGCGTTCGTGGTCTTGCCCATCGCCGACACCACAATGAGCAAGTGGTCGTGGGAGGCATTTTTGCCCACGATACGTGCCAGATTGCGAATAGCCTCGGCATCGCGCACTGATGCGCCCCCAAACTTGTAGACCTGCAAACGATGCTTTTCCTGCATGGGCCAAAAGTACGTACTCGGCTTTAGTGTTGCGAATTGAACTGGAAAAGGTGTGGTAGCTACTGCTCAAGCTTCGTAAACAACTCAAATCCCTTAGTTTTGTACACCAGACCCACCGCTCACTATCCCACCCACATGGATCATAATAAACTCGCTCTTCCGGTCGGCGCCACCCTCGACCGTTTCATTATGCGCAAGCAGGAGGACTTTCCCTACGCTACCGGGGAGCTTTCTCAGCTGCTGCGCGACATTGCTTTAGCGGCCAAAATCGTGAACCGCGAAATCAATCGTTCGGGCCTCATCGATATTGCCGGCGCTTACGGCAACCGCAACGTGCAGGGCGAAGACCAGCAGAAGCTCGACGTGATTGCTAATATTCGCTTCATCCGGGCCCTGCGCAACGGCGGTGAGGTGTGCACCATCGTGTCGGAAGAAGACGATGAGATGATCCAAACCGGGAATACCCAGGGTAAGTACATCGTGGCCATCGACCCGCTGGATGGCTCTTCTAACATTGACGTAAACGTCTCTATTGGCACTATTTTCAGCATCTACCGGCGTATGTCGCCCACCGGCACCGATGGTACGGAGCAGGATTGCCTGCAGCCTGGCACCCACCAGGTAGCGGCCGGCTACGTTATTTATGGCTCCAGCACCATGCTGGTGTACACGACCGGCAACGGGGTAAATGGCTTCACTTACGAGCCATCACTGGGCGAGTTTTTCTCTCGCACCCAAACATTGTGTCGCCTAAAACGGGCACGGTTTACTCGATAAATGAAGGTAGCTCCGACTCCTTCTCACCGGGAGTAGCGGCCTTCGTGGCGCACTGCAAAGAGAGCAATTTCTCGGCCCGCTACATCGGCTCACTGGTGGCCGACTTTCACCGCAATCTGCTCAAGGGCGGTATTTACATTTACCCGGCCACCAAAAAAGCCCCCCAAGGCAAACTGCGCTTGTTATACGAGTGCAACACGCTGGCTTTCATTGTGGAGCAAGCCGGGGGCAAAGCCAGTAATGGCCGTCAGCGGACAATGGAGATTGAGCCCAGCAACCTGCACGAGCGTTGCCCCTTGTTTATCGGGTCCACGGAGCTGGTTGAGCAAGCCGAGGCGTTGTTGGCTAAGGAGCAGGCGCCGGCGAATGTTGCGATTAGTTAGCGTTTGCTAATCGGATACCGTTCAGCGCATAAAAAAGCCCCCCAGATGAAATCTAGGGGGCTTTTTTATGCGCCGAATCCGTCAGGTGGCGGCTAGGCTTTTTTCTTGCCTTTTTTGGCTGCCTTGCTTTCATCACCCGCTTCAGGGTTGGTGGGCTCGTCCGATTCGCCTTCAGCGGGGATAATACCCGCGGTGCTCAGCGCCTCGTCAGCTGCTGGCTCTTCCTGCTGAGTGCCTGCCCTGTCTGCCGATTTGGCCTGGGGGGCGTTTTTAGCCGCCGGCTTATCTGTTTCCTCAGTGCTAGTGGTTTCCTCCTCCGTAGCTGGAGCCTGGTAGTCAAGGCGGCTGCTTACGGCGTGATACCACGATACCAGCTTCTTAATATCAGACATGTACACGCGCTGACGGTCATAGTCTGGAATAATGGCTTCCATGAAGGCCGTCAGGTCGCGGTCATCAGCTTTGTTGTTGACAGGTAAGCTGTTGCCGTGCTGCTGATAAATCCGGTCGAATACTTCCGCCAGGGGCACTGTCTGGTCGTAATCCTGGGTATAAATGGAAATCTCCTGCAGGAGTGAAACCTTGTTGCGGGCTGAGGCTACCGAGCGGGCCGCCTTCTCGTCGAGCGACTCCACGATAACGCCGTTTCGGGTTGGACGCACCAAGCGGTAAAGACCCGGCATTCCGCTTATGGCGGCAATTTCCTTCAGGTCGTAGGGCATAAAAAAACAGTTGGGATGAAAAAGAAAAGTTATTCAGTATTGCCAGCCGGCTTATTAGCCGACAAGCGGAAAACGATGGGCAAGCTAGTCAGAATCGCGTAATCAGGTTTGTTAAACTTGAGCAGGCGCACCACTCGCAGGGCTTCTTCGCCGAGGCCGCCGCCCACGCCCTTCACGAGCTTAATGCCCGTCATGGTACCGTCTGTGTTCAACGTAAAGCTCACAATACAAGTGCCTTGAATACGGTTGCGCCGAGCCAAGACAGGGTAGTTGATTTGCTTATCGATGAAGGCATACATGGCCTCTTGCCCACCTTCGTAGTACTCGGCCACCGGAATAGCTTTGCCTACGCCACCTGCCGCGGTGGTCGTCGCTGGCTTAGCTGCCGGCGTCTGAGCAAAGGCTGGTGCTGAACTAAGTAATAAGCCCAGTAAAAAAACAAAAGAGATTTTTTTCATGAAAAAAACAGATAAATAAGTCGAAAAATAATATTCTCATATCGGCAATTACAAGGCCAATTTAAGAATTATCAGGGGCTTGGGCCAACTGCTTATTTATCTCATTAATAAAACCAAGCACTTCATCGCGGCCCGTCATATCCTCCGCCGACGTGATAAAATAGCGCGGAAGTTCGTCCCAGGTTTCACTCATCTTACGAGTGTAGTCCACCACATTCTGCTGAGTACGCGAGCCCGACTGCTTGTCGGCTTTGGTGAACACGAGTACGAAGGGAACCTCTTCCTTTCCTAGCATCTCAATAAACTCCAGATCAGGGGCCAGGGGAGGGTGGCGCGAGTCGATAAGTACGAATACGCAGGTTAGGTTCTCGCGTTGGCGCATGTAGAACCCAATCATTTTGCTCCAGGCTGCCCGCGCCGTCTTGCTCACCTTAGCATAGCCATAGCCCGGCAAATCGACTAAATACCACTCATCATTGATCAGAAAGTGATTTATAAGTTGCGTCTTGCCGGGGGAGGAGGAGGTTTTAGCTAGTCCTTTCTGATTGGTAAGCATATTAATCAGCGAGGATTTGCCCACGTTGGAGCGCCCGATAAAAGCGTATTCGGGCAGGTTAGGCGGAGGGCATTGGTCTGCGCGTGAGTTACTTGTGACGAATTTAGCTTCGCGAATCAGCATGGTCTTCTCTGCACGGGTGAGGATACAAAGGTAAGTGAAAGCCTTGGCCGTACCGTGCAGTTGATTTTTGGATAGCTGTCAGAACCTTGTTTTAGAATTTATTATAGGCTTGATTTATTGTTTGTCCTTATATATTTAGACCATTGATTTACGAGGTGTAAAATTCATTACACGATTCTTTTTAATTAAATTGGATAGGATGAAGGTCGTATTATAAAATTTCTATCTTTGCCGCCAAGTACCTGCTTTTTGGATAGAAATATGCCAGTCTTATTGAACTGTTGTTTGTACTTTTTGAGCACAGTTTCTTAAATGGTATAAGATGACTTACTAACCTTGGCACTACATCTAAGTATAAGGGGCCAATTTGCCCGGAAATTACTTCTATTACGCTAAGCGCCTCTTGCTACTTCTTACTCCCTGCACCCTTTAGTATTTAACCCTCCAACAATGGATAACTTAGTCAGAAGTTTATTGAAAGCTTCTTGCGCCTTCGCTCTTGCCGCTGCTGTTGCCCAGCCCACAATGGCTCAGGGCAGCCGCAAGCAGCTCAAGACTGCGAATAAGTTCTTTTCCCAAGAGAACTACCGCGCTTCTATTCCTTTTTACGAGCAGGTATTAGCCGCGGAGCCAAACAATGCGCTTGCTCTATTTCGGGCCGGTGTTTCATACATGTCGTTTGATAAGGAAAAGGCCAGCGACTATATCTATAAAGCGCAACGCTTGAAGCCGAAGGTTTCGAAGGACGTTGAGTACTGGTTGGGCCGCGTAGATCACCTCAACTATAACTTCGACGAGGCAATCACGCATTATCAGACCTACAACGCTACTCTTAAGCAGAAGGACACGCGCAAATCAGAGCTGGCTCAGCTGATTCAGCACAGCAAAAACGCTAAAGTTCAGTTCAGTACTCCTAAGGATATCTTTGTTAAGAACCTTGGGCCTACAATCAACACGATTCACTCCGAGCACAGCCCCGTTATTTCGGCCGATGACAAGATTTTACTCTTCACTTCACGGGGCGAGAATGTAACTGGTGCTGGTAACGCCGATAGCAAAAAAGGCGGTAACCTGGCTTCTGATGGTGAGTACTTCGAGGACATTTTCGAGGCTAAGCGCATTGGCGACGACGAATGGGAAAAGCCTCGCTCGCTAAGCGGCGTGCTCAACGGTAAAGGCCACGACGCATCCATTCAGGTGTTCGACAACGACACCAAAATGCTGATGTACCGCCAAGACGAGAATGGTGACCTGTTCTACTCCGAAAAAACCGGAGGTGATTGGACTCCACCCAAAAAGCTGAATGGCAATGTAAATACAAACGCTTTCGAGTCGGACGCTTATATCACGCCAGACGGTCAGACGATGTATTTTTCTACCGGAAAATACTCCGAGGATAACACGCTGGACATCTACGTATCTACCCGCTCTGGCAATGGAGATTGGGGTAAGCCTAAGCCAGTAACTGGCATCAACACCAAGTACGATGATGATAGCCCGTACCTGAGCAAGGATGGCAAAACCATGTACTTCAGCTCACGCGGTCTGAATACCATGGGCGGCTACGACATCTTCAAGTCTACTTATGACTCGATTGGTCGGAAGTGGGGTCGACCCGAGAACATGGGCTACCCTATCAATACGCCCGATGATGATACTTACTATCGTTTAAGCCCAGATGGTACCTATGCTTATCTATCCAGCTACCGCATTGGTGGTTACGGGGAGAAAGACATCTATACCATCAACTACATCAAGAATGCCACTATTCGGGGTAAGGTGTTCAGCTTGCGCGACAGCACGGTAATTCCAGGGGCAGAACTAGTATTCAGTGGTACTCAGGCTGACCAGACAGCTCTTAGCTACCGCGACGTAACTAAGCCCGGAACCGGTGATTATCAAGTCAGCGTCCTGTCGGGTCGTCCCTATCAGGTAGCTGTATCGGTAGATGGTAAGAACATTATTACCGAGGAGTTCCAGGTGCCAGTGGCTACCAACGACTCGACGATAGTTGAGAAGAACTTCTACGTGCCCTATGTGGATAGCTCCAACGTGTACGCCTTCAAGAAGATCTACTTCGAGACCGACAAGTATGCACTGCGCCCTGAGTCTATCACGGAGCTGGATAGAATCGCTAGCATCCTGAAGTCAAACCCCGGCGTAAATATTTCGGTGGAAGGTCACTGCGACGCGCGCAATACGGATGAGTACAACATGACCCTCGGCGACAACCGCTCAACGGCTGCTTACAAGTACTTGCTGCGTAAGGGCATCTCAGATGCTCGCCTCGTAACCGCAAGCTACGGTGAGCGTCGTCCGGCTGCTCCGAACGATTCACCTGAAAACATGCAGCTTAACCG
The DNA here is from genome assembly GCF_056835965.1 of Hymenobacter sp. R533113. NCBI lineage: Bacteria > Pseudomonadati > Bacteroidota > Cytophagia > Cytophagales > Hymenobacteraceae > Hymenobacter > Hymenobacter sp. R533113. Next base: position 464,754 of record NZ_JAKWBD010000014.1, on the reverse strand, counting down.
TCGGGTTGAGTTCCGCGTGATTCAGCGTGAAGGCGAGCCTGCTCCGGCTTTGAACACGGGTAACAGCACTACTACGACAGGTGCTGGCACCACGCCAACTTCTTCTTCTCAAGCGGTAGCTCCAGCTACCTCCACTGACTCAGCTACCTCTGCTGCTCCCATGGGAACCGCGTTGCCCGATGGAAAGGTCAAGGTTAAAACGGCCGACGGCACCATGATCAAAACGAAAGTGGATGACGAGAAGGTGAAAATCAAGACGGAGTCACCCAACGGCGAGGCGTCGAAAACCAAAGCCAAAAACGGCGAGATTGACTCCAAGGTGAAAGACGCTGACGGCAAAACGAAAGTGAAGACCGACAACGACTAATCAGCTTTCCAACACCCCAGAAAACGGGTCGGGCTCTATGCCCGACCCGTTTTTTCAACATAATGCCCCCCAGCGCGTTATGTTTGAGCAATTTTGCCCTCCTTCCTTCGTTGTTTGCCCCAGAGCATTATGACCGTTGTACCCTATAAAGATGATGCTGCCGGCAAGAAGTCGCAGGTAGCCCAGATGTTTAATAGCATCGCTGGCAAGTATGACTTCCTGAATCACTTTCTGAGCGCTGGCACCGATATTTACTGGCGGCGTAAGGCCGTGAATCAGCTGAAGGATCTGCGCCCGGCGCGCATTCTTGATATAGCGACCGGCACGGCCGACTTTGCCATCGAGAGCCTGCGCCTGTCGCCGGAAACGCAGGTGACTGGGGTAGATATTTCGGAGGGAATGCTGGAGGTAGGGAGGCGCAAACTGAATGAGAAAGGCCTTTCGCACCGTATTCAACTGGAGCTGGGCGATTCGGAAAGCCTGCCTTTTCCAGATAATCACTTCGACGCGGTGACGGCTTCGTTTGGAGTGCGTAATTTTGAAAACCTTAAGCAAGGACTCGCTGAAATGCAGCGGGTATTGCGGCCGGGAGGCAAACTGGTGATTCTGGAGTTCTCCAAACCCACCGCTTTTCCCCTTAAGCAAGCGTATAATTTCTATTTTCGGCGCGTATTGCCCGTTTTTGGTAAGCTCATTTCCAAAGACCGGGCTGCCTACACCTACCTGCCCGAATCGGTGCAGGCTTTCCCCGATGGTCCTGACTTCCTGTCTATCTTACAGCAGGTTGGCTTCAAAAATCCCGCATGGCAACCCCTCACGTTCGGCATAAGCTCCATTTACACGGCTCAAAAGTAATTTGTCTGGCTCTGGTCGGATTTTTTCTGCTGCTCTCATTTAGTTCTCAGGCGCAGCAAAAGCGTAAACCCCGCGCTAAAATTGGTAAAAGAGGTAATGTTAAGTCTATCACCATCGATAACCTGGCCGATTATGACAGCCGGTGGTTTCACCCCGGCTTCTATGTTGCCCCCAATTTCTCGAGCTACAGCATTGAGCAGTCGCAGGCGTATGTAGGTAGCCAGGCGGTAACTGCTAACTCCATCATTAGCCCTGGCTTTTCTGTTGGCTTCGTTGGTGATGTGCGCCTGGCCAATCATTTCAACCTGCGCTTCACGCCGGGAGTGAGCTTTATCACGCGTCGCGTGGAGTTTAAGCCCTTGCTCACCAGTGACTCTATCCAGACCCAGGAAATAGGGACTACGCAGCTTGACTTTCCGCTTCTGTTGAAGTTTAGATCGGATCGGCGGCGCAATACGCGGGTGTATGTGGTGGGGGGCGTAAAGCCTAGCTTTAACGTCGGCAACCGCCGCAAAGACCCGGAGCGCAATCTACTGCGCACTAACGACAGCGACATTGCCATTGAGTATGGTGTCGGCCTCGACCTGTTTTATCCGTTATTCAAGTTTGCCCCCGAGCTGCGTTTCTCCCACGGGCTGACTAATCTTTTGCAACCTGGCTCAAACGTGTACAGCCGCAGCCTGCAAAGCATGCGCGCCCATACCGTTACTCTTTACCTTACCTTCGAATAGAGAAATAGCTAAAAAGCCCCCCAGCGCGTGTTTTCGTGCCCTGGGGGGCTTTTTTCTTGTCTAGAATTTTCATAATTGTACAGCCTAACATGAAAACTGCTTTTATCACGGGTGCTTCTTCAGGGATTGGTCGGGCGACGGCCGTAGCGCTGGCGCAAGTGGGGTTCCAGCTCGTCGTGACGGGACGTCGGCGGGAGCGACTGGAACAACTGGCCCAGCAGTTGGCGCCCACGCCCGTGCACATGCTGCTCTTTGATGTGCGCGACCGGGCAGCCACCGATGCTGCCGTGGCTAGTTTGCCTCCTGATTTTCAGCAGATTGATGTGCTCATCAATAATGCTGGTGGCGCTCATGGCTTGGCGCCCATTCAGGATGGCGACCCCGAAGATTGGGACCAGATGCTGGACAGCAACGTGAAGGGGCTGCTCAACGTGAGTCAGGCTATTTTGCCCAGCATGGTAGGGCGTAAGCAAGGCCACATTATCAATATCGGCTCGATTGCGGGCCACGAAACCTATGCCAATGGCAATGTATACTGTGCCTCCAAGGCGGCCGTGGCAGCGCTTTCCAAAGGCATGCGACTTGACCTGCTGCCCTACCACATTCGCGTAGCTGAAGTCAATCCGGGGGCAGTAGAAACTGAGTTTTCGACGGTTCGCTTTAAAGGAGACGCAGACCGTGCCAGCAGCGTATATAAAGGCTATGAGCCGCTACGGGCCGAAGACGTAGCCGACGTTATTCAGTTTATGGTCACGCGCCCAGCCCACGTAAACATTGCGGAGGTCCTTCTTCTACCGGCGGCTCAAGGGGCAGCCACAACAATGCTGAAAAACCTATAAGCTTTGGGCTGCTAACAAAGAAAGTCTAAAAAAGCCCCCAGCGGACGAAAACAGGCGCTGAGGGCTTTTTTGGTTTTTAAGATCGTGGTTGCTGGCAAGCTGCTCCGATGAAGCTTGGTTTTGCCTAAACCAGTTACTTGAGTTGCCGCAGTAGGGTGGCGTTTAGCTCATGCTTGCCCGCAAAGCGCAGTACGGTGGGCTCCACGCCCAATCGAAGTAGAAAGTCGCGCTGCTTTTGTAGGTGAGCTTCTTTGATAAACTCGTCCTGGTCGCCACAAACCAGCACTACGGGCAGGCGTTGCAATAAGTGGGTTGCCACCGCAAAATCTATATCCTCGGGGAAGGCGCCGGCCCACAAAATGAGCCGATCCGGCCGAAAAATGGCACGAGCCAGCCACCGGCTAACGGTAGCTGCGCCCTGCGAGAAGCCCAACACGGTAATGGATACGTCTGGGGGGTATTTTTCCAGCAGCGTTTCGGCTAGCTGATTTAAATACGCCACATAGTCGTCAATCTCAGCTAGGCGGTCTTCGCGCGTCATCCAGCTCGCCCCGACGCGGCCTCCATTGCCCTGCAAATAAAAGCGGGAGAGACCTTCAGGCGCTATTATTACGGTATCGTCGGCTTCGGTAAGCACGGCAAAATGTCGGATAAAATAGGCCGCCAACTGTCCGTAGCCGTGGCACACAAACCAAATGTGCCGGGTGTGCTCCGTTAGCTCACCCAGTTGATAATACCGCGCCGTGCGCGCCACCGTAAGCCGATGCTCCTGAGCTAAAGCCACCTCTGATAGTTAGAATGCTGCAACTTCTAAGCAGGCTGCCCCGGCAGATTGTCGGCCGAAAACTGAAACGGTAGCAAATCGGAAAGGGTGCGGAAGCGGTAGATAGTACCATTGGGACCCGGCAAAAGCAATGGAATCAGCTGGTTCTGGCGGTTTTCGTACTCGGTCATTACCTGCCGGCAGGCCCCGCACGGCATGGCCATCATAAAGTCGCCCTGGGCCGGCCGGGCAGCCACCGCCATGCCTACGATGCGACGCTCAGGCTGGCTTACCGCCAGGCCAAATAAGGCTGTTCGCTCAGCGCACAAGCCCGATGGATAGGCCGCGTTTTCCTGATTTGAACCCCGAAAAACAGAGCCATCGTCGAGGAGCAGCGCGGCGCCGACGTGAAAGTGGGAATAAGGAGCGTAGGCGTGGTCGGTGGCAGCGCGGGCCGCTTGCCAGGTGGTGGCTTCGGATGGAGTGAGCTCCGCTTCGGAAGCCAGTACATCCACGGTAATAGTCAGTTGTAATGGGTGAGCCATTGGCAGGTCTAAGGAAAGGCAGCGTTCCATCACCAACCAAGCGGCCCCGGTAGGAGAAGGGGCGGTGAATGTAAGACATTTATCCTTTTACAAGTGTATCTACATCGAAACATTAAGAAATTTGCCCCCCGGACTTCCTTTCATCCGTTCTGACGCCCTGGTGGTCAGTACCTTCGTTGGCACAGTTGGTCATTGGCTGCTAACGAAGCTTCCGTTGCCAGACGACAGATTCGAGCCAGAGTTCGTAGACTTGCGCATCACTACGCACCTTTCTCTTGAAAAATATTCTGCTGCTCGGAGCCGGGCGTTCGGCATCTTCTCTGATCAATTACCTATTGCGCCATGCGCCTACCGAAGGCTGGCACCTCACCGTGGCCGATGTGCAGCCCGCGCATCTGGTGTCCATCCTCGTGGCACACACCGAGTATGCCCGCGCCGTACCCTTTGATATTCAAAATGATGCGCTGCTGGAAGAGCTGATAGCCGGCGCTGATGTGGTCATTTCCATGTTACCTGCGGCGTTTCATCCGGTGGTTGCCCGTGCGTGCGTGCGCCACCGCCGCCACCTGGCCGCCGCCAGTTACGTCACCGACGAAATCCGCGCTCTTAATGCTGAAGCCCAAGCTGTTGGCGTGACACTGCTGATGGAATGTGGCCTCGACCCCGGCCTCGATCATATGTCGGCTATGCAGGCAATAGCGGGCATTCGGGCGCGTGGGGGGCAATTAGTGTCCTTCAAATCATACTGCGGCGGGCTGCTCACCCCCAAGTCAGAGGGTGACAATCCGTGGCGCTACAAGTTTACCTGGAACCCGCGCAACGTCGTGTTGGCTGGGCAAAGCACTGCCAAATACCTCGAAAACGGCCAGCCGCATTTTATTCCGTATCAACAGCTTTTTCGTCGCTTAGAGGTGTTGGAAGTGCCCGGCTACGGCCAGTTTGAGGGCTACGCCAACCGCGACTCACTTAGCTACCGCGCACCCTACGGCCTCGAAGATATTCCAACTATTTTGCGGGGCACCTTGCGCCGGCCGGGCTATTGCGCCGCCTGGCACGCTCTGGTGCGCCTCGGCCTCACCGACGACACCGTGCAGCTGGGCAATACGGCTGACTGGACGTGGCCGCAGCTTATTGCTGCCTACCTGCCTCCCTCCGCTGCCGTGGGGGGCAATTTGGCCGCTCAGTTTGCCGATTATCTGAGTTTAAACCCTGATGGGGAAGAGATGCGCCTGCTCAGCTGGCTCGGGCTGTTCAAGCACAAGGCCGTTGGCCTACCCAATGCTACCCCGGCCCAACTGCTTGAGCACCTGCTAACCGAAAAATGGCGTCTTCAGCCCGGCGACCACGATCTGATTGTGATGCAGCACCTTTTCGAGTTTACGCTGAATGGTGAGCGGTATCGGCGTACTTCCTCGCTGGTCGTGCCCGGCGACGACGCTACCCACACGGCAATGGCCAAGACGGTAGGCTTGCCCCTGGGTATGGCAGTTCGCCGTCTGGCTCGTGGTTTGGTGCCTCACCGTGGCGTGGTTATTCCCACGCACCCTGATTTATACGAGCCTATTTTAGCTGAATTAGAGGCTGATTATGGAATTGTATTCCAGGAAGAAGAGACTACTTACCAGGCCTGACCCGGTGTTATGGCAATGAAAAATTACCTCAGGCTGCGGCTCGTAATTCTGGGCCGACAGGTGGCTGAGCTGGGCTGGCTGCGCCTGCTCGTGCTGGGACCTATGCTGCTGGCGGTTCTGGGGCAAGCGCTCCGATTACCCGAAAAAACGCCGGCCGGGGCGTGGCTGCTGGCGGGCTTGAGCTTTGGTGTGTGCTGGTCGCTGCACCGGCAACGCCCTGATCTGGCGTTTTTGCAAGGTGCCGCGCCTGATTTTCGGCGCTGGCTGCTGGCCGAGTACGCGCTGCTGCAACTGCCAATAGTTGGCGTACTGCTGGCGCGCGGGGCGTGGTTGGCAGCGAGCCTGGCGCTGGCCTTGTTGCCGCTCATCACGCACACGCCGAATAGAGCACTGGCTTTACCGAGGCGGGAAAGAGTTAGCCTTTGGCGCAGTGAAACCTTTGAGTGGGTAAGCGGCTACCGCAAAACCGGTGCCTGGCTTGTCTGGTCACTGGGCCTGGGCGTAGCGGTTTGGCAGCGGCACAGTACAGTAGCGGCGCTGGTGCCGCTGCTGTGGACGTTGGTGGTTTCCTCCTTCTATTTTACCGCCGAAGATGCCGTGCTGCTGCTGCAATATCCGCGGCGGGCCGGCGCGTTTCTGCGTCGTAAAATCGGTTTCGCGCTCGGCTTTTACCTGCTCACCAGCCTGCCTTTCATCGTATTGCTGGGCACTGGCCCCGTTACCTGGGGCGGGGCGCTGGCGATACTGCTCTGGGGCACCGTAGTGCTGACAATGGTGGTGCTGGCCAAATACGCTTTCTATCCGCACGCCAAGCCCGTGCAGGCCGGCGTAATAGATCTGGCCCTGCTGGTGGCCGTTAATTCGGTATACGTAGCGCTGCTGGCTGCCGCTTGTGGTGGCCTGATCTGGAAAAGTCGGCGGCAGCTGCTTCAGTATCGGTGGCATGATTAACATACAGAACTTGCGCCGCACTTTCGGTTCGCACGTCGTGTTGAACGGCATAAACCTGAATTTGGCCCCCGGCACCATCCATGGCCTGGTGGGGGCCAACGGGGCCGGCAAAACGACTTTGCTGCACTGCCTCTACGGCCTGGATACCAGCTACACCGGCCAGGTGCGCGAAACTACGGGCCTGTCTCTGCGCCAGCACACCGGACTGCTGCCCTACGAGCCGTTTTTTATCCCAGGCTCACCGGCCGCGAGTACGTGCAGTTTTGTCTGCAAGCCCGCGCTCATCCGCTAGTGGATTTGGCGGGCTGGAATCAAATCCTGGAATTACCCCTTGATCAGTACGCCGAAGAATATTCGGCTGGCATGAAGAAGAAGCTGGCGCTGCTGGCTTTATTGGTACAAGACCTGCGCTACCTCATCCTCGACGAACCATTCAACGGTCTCGACTTAGGCACTAATCTGCTGCTCAAGGAGATACTGCTGCGCCTGCGGCAGCGCGGCACCGGCATTCTGCTTACTTCCCATCTGTTAGGCACCCTCACTGACACCTGTGACGAGATAACCGTACTGGCCGCCGGCACCGTGCAGCGTCACTACGTCGTTGCCGAATTTGGGGACTTAGCAAATGATCTGCTGGATAATTTTTATCGGGATAAGCTGACTCAAGTGGCCCGTCTGCTGCCCTGAAGCTTAGAAAGCCAGGTAAAAATCGCGCAGCAACGCCTGAAACTGCGGCGAATACTCCGACGCAGCTCCATAAATATATAAGCTATCCTGCTTCATTGCTTGCTGCTGCCGGCCAAAGCGGGTAATATGCCGGGTGGCGCGGCTGCCCGAACGATGGTGCAACGTAAGGCGAGTACTTGGAAAAAAGCCCCCCAGGGCCGCAGTCTGCTCAAAATGGTGCATTTCTGGCGGCGGCAACAGCACGGTAAGCTGTCCGCCAGAGGTAAGGTAGCGGGCCGCGAAGATTATAATTTCCTCAAAGGATAACGTATCGGCGGCGGTATGGCGGGCTGTTGTGCGCGCCGCATCTGGGGAGCGCAGGGAGTGGCGAAAAAAAGGCGGATTGCAAATAATGTGATCGAATGGCTCGGGTTGGGTCTGCGCAAATTGCTTTAAACTCATTCCGTGAACCTTGATGCGGTTCGCCCAGGGACTAGCCGTCACATTTTCAACGGCTTGCGCAGCGGCAGTTTCGTCTATCTCAACCGCCTCTATCTGGGCATCAGGGTTGCGTTGGGCAGCCATTAACGCTAATAGTCCGGTGCCCGTACCGATATCCAAAAGACGAGCCGCATCGGAAAGGTTGGCAGCCGCCCCGAGCACACAGGCATCGGTGCACACCTTCATTGCGCACTGACCTTGGTCGATGCGGAAGCGCTTGAACTGGAAGTAGGAGTTAGCCAATCGTGACGAGAAGTAATTGATTTAATTTTTCTATTTACAGGCTCCTCAAAGAAGAGATGCACTACTATAGACAGCGCTACTAAAACTAAATAAATAGCTACGGCACCTAGCTTTGACTCCTCATTAAAATAAGGAGCCAGTAATTCATGAATAAGGCCCATATGAATCAGATAAAACGCATAGGAACTTTTACCTAATACAGATAATATTTTAGTTGATAAAAAATCGGCAATAATACTTTGCTCTCTCATTAAACCCCAAAATATAATGACTATGCACCAAGGAAGATACAGATTGTTTACTGCAATGCCAATCGGATGATCTGTGCTATAGTTAACTCCATATACCGCTTTTATTTTTGCCAGTATAAGTAAGCCAAATGCAAATAGTGCAATACCACCATATGTTAAAAATGGTGGCTTGTGTTTGATTTTAATATTCTTTAGAAATAATGCTAAAGCAGCTCCAATAAAGAATTCAGAAAATCGGCCAAAAAAGGTATTGAACGCTACAAAGGTCAGGTCTTCAAATAAAGGGAAGCGAAGAAAATTGAAGAGTTTAACCAGCAAAAAACCCGTAGCAGGTAGTAGAATGATAGCCGCTGTCCAAACTAGGGGTTTGCTTAACTTTCTGCTGTTGAGAGCTGTAAAGAAGAATATAGCGAAAAAGTAGAAGCACTCCTCAACGGTCAGCGACCAAGCCTGCGGAATACCAGTCAATGCGTACTCTGAAGACAGGCTTTTAAGAAGCATTATATTTAGAGTAAGCGCATATAAGTAATACTTGCTAAATCCTGCATTATAAAAAGCGATAATGAAAACAGGAAGTGTTAAAATAATGTAAAGTGGATATATTCTGGCAAACCGGTTAATAATATATGTTTTTATGTTTTTATGTTTTTATATGATAAGCTATTTACGGTGAAATATCTTTCTGTGATAAGAAATCCACTGAGGGTGAAAAAAATGGTGACACCTACATGAAATTCGTGAAAAATGCTTTTCATGAATTGACTACCAAATAGGAGTTGTCCGGGGTTATAATGGTGGATATAGACCATAAACGCCGCAACAGCTCTTACACCGGTTAATGACGAATAGTAGGGGAGTCGCATCTAGTAGCTAATGGCAGTAATGTTGACTTGATTATATTTCTATGATATAATTTAATTGCTAAGCAGACAATCAAAGGTGAATTCACCGTTTAGCTTCAATAAGCTCGTAGCCTTCATCCACGAGTAGCTTGCCTTGCGTAGCGCTATGCACGGCCAGGCGGTCGCAACGCTCGTTTTCAGGGTGGCCGTTGTGGCCGCGTACCCAGCGAAACTGCACGGTGCGTTGCTTGTGCACTTTGAGGAAGCGGCGCCAGAGGTCTTCGTTGGCTTTTTTGCCAAAATCAGGCTTCATAGCCCAACCAAATACCCAGCGCTTTTCTACGGCATCAACCACATATTTGGAGTCGGTGACGACGGTAATGGGCATTTCGGGGCGCGTAACGGCTTCCAGGCCAACAATGACCGCCAGCAGCTCCATGCGGTTGTTGGTCGTGAGTCGAAAGCCTTGAGTAAGTTCCTTCTCGTGGGGGCCGAAGCGTAGAATGGCTCCGTAGCCGCCAGGTCCGGGATTTCCGCGGGAGGACCCGTCGGTGAAAAGGTATATCATTATGACTGGTTGAGTAGCTTACTATCCAAATTTACAGCCTGCCTAACCGCTCATAAGTATGATGAACAAGTAGGCTGCCAGCAACTGGATAAATAGCCACTTACTTAAAAGTTAGCTTTAAACAGCTTAATGGCAATGGCCAGCAGGATTACGCCGAAGACGCGGCGCAAAATATCCTCACCAGCCTTGCCAAGTTTTCGCTCAATCCAGGCGCTGCTTTTGAGTACTGCGTACACAAATACCAGATTTAAGACAATGCCTACCAGTACGTTGGGTAAAGAGTAAGCCGCCCGTAAAGACAGCAAGGTGGTCATAGTGCCGGCTCCCACGATGAGCGGGAAGGCCAGTGGCACGATGGAGCCCGAAGCGGCCAGCGGATCGTTTCGGAATAACTCAATGCCCAGTATCATCTCCATGCCAATAAGGAAGATAATGATGGCGCCAGCTAAAGCAAACGACTGAAAATCAACGCCAAACAGAGACAGAATGCTCTGACCCAGAAACAGAAAAACCACCATCAGCGCCCCTGCCACCAGCGTGGCTTTTTCAGAGTGTACTTTGCCCTCGCGCTGCCGAATCTGGATAATAATGGGGATGGAGCCCAGAATATCGATTACGGCAAATAGGGTAAGCGTAACAGAGAAGATTTCTTTTAAGGAGAACATGGGCAATGGGTGAAGGGCTGAATGGCTGAATGGGGGCAACTAGTATTCAGCCAATCATTCAGCCATTGATTCAAGCGAAGTCTTTGGCGAAAAACTGCACCAGCTTCTCATAGGCCGCATCAGGGATGGCTGGGAAGTTGGCAATACGTAAGCTACTGGCTTTCCAGGTGCCGTAGCCATTGCCTAGCTGCATACCTTGGGCGAGGGCGCTGCGCTTCACCTCGTCAATCAGAGCTGGGGGACCTTGCAAGCCGATGACGGTGGTGGAGCGGGTTTCGGGGTTTTGAACCAGCGGGCTGAGTTGGGTAGCGCTCTCGAAAAAGTCGTAGAGCTTAGTGGCGCGGTCCTGGAGGTGCTGATGTACGGCCTTGATGGGTGCACGGTCCTGAAGCACGCGGCTAAGCAGGTAAATACCCAGTACATTGGGCGTATAGTTAGTTTGCCAGTTGAGCATTTTCTCGTACTGGGCCGTCAGGCTGTTGTAGTGGGAACGCTCATTGAGGTGGCGGAAGCGGGCCACAGCGCGGGGCGACAGCACCATAAGAGCCAGACCAGCGGGCAAACCGAACGCCTTCTGCACCGAAGCAAACCAGATATCGGCCTTGATATACTTCAGCTGAATGCCCCCCAGCGACGAGGTAGCATCGATAGCCAGCAAGGCATTGCCGAGGCGGTTGAACACATTCAGAATAAAACCATCGCGGAGCTGGGTCGCGTTGGAGGTTTCATTCTGCGTAAGGCAAATCAGGTCGGTGTCGTCGGTGAAGGGAAGCGTGTGCACATTCGGTAGCTCATCGAGCCCAAAAGCCTGGCCAGTAGAGGCAGGGCGGAGGGCGCGGGCATAATCGAGCCACTTTTCCCCGAAGGCACCGCTGTACAAGTGAAAGCTCTTGGTGGGCGTCAGGCTTTGCGTCAATACTTCCCAGCACTCGGTGGCCGAGCTGAGAAAGAAAACAGTGTAATCCTGCGGAATATTGAGCTTGGCACGCAAGTCGGCGACGGTTTGGCGCACCAGCCCCGTAAAACGTTCGCCGCGGTGCGGAGCCGAGAGCCAGCCTTCATCGAACGCATCGGTAAGGTATTGGCGCACGGCCGGATACACAGCCGATGGTCCAGGATTGAAAGTATACATTCAGTTGGTGGTTGCTGGTGGAGAAGACAAAGGTAGTAGGAGCAGGGTTTGGCCGACACCTTTCTTGGGGTGACTAACGTTCGCCACCGCCTGATTCATCCTTATTGCTTAATTACAGGCGCAAAAAAGCCCCCCAGCAACCAGCTTTGCTTTACACTTTAAACCCCACGCGCTTCGGACGCAAGCCTTCAAAATAATGCAGCGCCAGCCGGTAGCTATCGAGCTTGAAGCCGGTGATGGTGCCGATGCAATGTTTACCCAGCAAACTTTTCTGCCGAAATTCTTCGCGGGCCGCCAGGTTGGAGAGGTGTACTTCCACTACGGGCGTGTTGATGGCGGCCACGGCATCGGCAAGAGCTACGCTAGTGTGCGTGTAGCCGCCGGCATTAAGCACAATACCATGAAATGTGAAGCCTACTTCATGCAGCTTATCAATTAGCTCGCCTTCGTGGCTCGACTGAAAGTATTCCAGCTTAATGGCGGGAAACGCTTCGTGCAAATCGGGCAGAAAGTCTTCAAAAGAGCGGTTGCCGTAGATGCCCGGTTCGCGCCGACCCAATAAGTTGAGGTTGGGGCCGTTAATAATGATAATTTTCATGAAGTAGGAGTGAAGCGAAAAGGTAAAGGTCGGGGAACGTTGCTAAAACTAACGTTTTCTAGATCGCGCCAAAAAGTACTACTTGCTTCTACGAATGTACCCCGACCTTCAGCATCCCTAAAGTTTCCCTGAAAAAGTGCACTTGTCGGCACGACTCTTGGATTCTTCCTCACACCTCACGCTTCTAACTTTTATACTATTGAACTGGTCCGTCAGCCTCAAGCAATTTGAGGGCTATTTACAACTCGAAAAATCGTTATCTGGCAATAGTGTGGAGGCATATGTGCGGGATGTAGGCAAGTTGCGGCAGTACCTTGAGATATCGCGCCTGTCGGCCAACCCGGAGCAAGTAACAACTCGTATTCTGCGCGATTTTCTGGCTTGGTTGGGCGAATTGGGCTTAGGCGCTACTTCCCAGGCCCGTACATTATCCGGTATTAAGGCCTTCTATAGCTTCCTGATTATGGAAGATTTAATTCTTCTGGACCCCACCGATACGCTGGAAGCCCCCAAGATTGGCCGCAAGCTGCCTGACACGCTGGCCTATGAGGAAATAACACAATTGCTAGATGCTGTGGATATGAGCACCAACGAAGGCCCGCGCAACCGCGCCATCCTGGAAGTGCTATATTCCTCCGGCTTGCGCGTGTCGGAGCTGACGGAGCTGCGCCTCTCCAACTTGTACGCTGATCAGGGCTTTGTGCGCGTGACGGGCAAAGGCAACAAGGAACGCCTCGTACCCATTGGTCGCGACGCCCTTAAGCACCTCAACATCTACCTCACCAGCGTGCGCTGCCACCTCGACGTTGAGCGCGGCCACGAGGATATCGTGTTTTTGAATCGCCGGGGGGCAAAATTGTCGCGGGTGATGATTTTTAACATCATCAAAGCCCTCGCCGATAAAGCGGGTATTCGCAAAACCGTGAGTCCGCACACGTTCCGGCATAGCTTTGCTACCCACCTCATTGAAGGCGGTGCCGACCTGCGCGCCGTGCAGGAAATGCTGGGCCACGAAAGCATCACCACCACCGAAATCTACACCCACCTCGACCGGGATTATCTAAAGCAGGTCATCACCGAATTTCACCCACGCAGCTAGCCACTGATTCTGAGGTGGTTTTCGCATCGTCCCCCTGGGTAAAGGCTTCTTATGGCTTCACCCAGGGGACGCTCCTGTTATTCACAGCAGACTTTTTCGGCCTGTAATGGTTTTGGAACCAGGTTATTTAAGCGATAGAGCGGCCTGGGGGGCAAATTTTCGGTTAGGACTGCGGGCGGGCAAGTGTATCTTTACGAAGCGTGAGGTGTTGACTGCCGGGATAAATTGTTCCCAAGAAACGCCACACTGCCACTTTCTGACTTCTAAATCTGGCCTTTCGGTGCGTAAGCATGGCAAAGAATACCTATAAACAACCCATCACTCCGCCGGCCCGCGGCAATGAGCCCCGTCCGGCCGCCCGGCCCGCCACGCGCCCGGCGCCCGCGCCTGAGCCCACTCCGGTTCCCCGCGAAAACAGTCGCCGCGCCGAGTCCGGCTCCAAACCTGCGCCGGCCAAGGCGGCGCCCAAGGCACCGAAGCCACCGCGCCAATGGCCGAAGCTTCCCTCTCTGGGGGGCATTTTTGGCTTCCTGCGGGACCGTCGCTTCCAGTTGTTTCTTGGGTTTTTCTTTTTGCTGGGCTCTATATACCTCACTATTGCCTTCGTGTCGTTCCTGTTCACGGGCCACGCTGACCAGAGCGTAGTAGGCAGCCTGGCAACTACACCCGCCAAGGAAGCAGGGCAGGAGTCGGGCAACTGGCTGGGGCTGCTGGGCGCAATGGCTGCGCAGGTGCTCATTTATAAAGGCTTTGGCGTGGCTGCGTTTGCCGTCATTCCTATCGTCTTCTTTTTAGGCTATAAAATCGTGTTTCGACGGGCTGGGGTAGGCGTGTCTTTGAGCTACGTAATAGCCTTGTGTCTGTTTTCGATGCTGTGGCTGAGTGCTTTGCTCGGCTATGTAGTGCTGACCCTCCAAACCCCGGATGCCGACCCAACCCTGGCCCACACCCTCGATTTCCTGAGCGGCGGCATTGGGTATGAAGTGGCCTCCTGGCTCGATAGCCTCATTGGCTGGGGCACGGTGCTGCTGCTAGCTTTTCTGTTGATTTCTTTCGTGGTTTTCTTCTTCAACATCACCAGCCTGAGCTTAGGTACGGTCGCTGAAAACGAAGCTGATGCCGGCCGCGCTTCCGCCGCTGATGGCCAGGATCTGTACGGTCGCAGGGGGCTGGGCGTCAATCATGGCGCCGACCCTACTGCCTCGCTGGATGGGGAAGAGGAAGAAAGTGTCCCCCAGATGACGCTGCGCAGCACAAAGCCAGCCATTAAGGGAGAGATAGAAGAGGAATTTGCCCCCCAGTTCACCTCAATGATAGGGGAGGACGAAGATGAAGCATTTGAAGAGGAAGGCCCTGCGCCCACGGGCTCAGTAGCTACCCCAACTTTCAGCATTACGCCTCCCGCTGGTGCGGCACTTCCATTATCGGTAGCACCCAGCTTAGGCACTGCGGGGGCGGCAGCATTGGCCGCTTCGGCTGCGAGCATCAGTGGGCCCAGCTTCTCCGTTGAAATGCCTGTTGATGCCGAAGTAGCTCCCGTGACAAGCCGCGTGCTTACTCCGCTCTCTCTGGCTGATCTGGCTGATGGTACCACGGCTGCACCTACCTCCCCAGCTTTAACCTTAGCTCCGGCTACTCCCGCCGAAACGCCCCCCATGGCCATCACCGTGGCCGACGACGATGATTTCTTTGCCGAAGGCACCGAGAATTATGACCCCACGCTAGACCTTTCGCGCTACCAATACCCCACGCTGGAGCTACTCAACGACTACGGCACCGCCAAAGCCCAGGTGAGCAAGGAGGAACTGGAGGATAATAAAGACCGCATTGTAGAAACGCTGGGTCATTACGGTATCAACATCGCCAGTATTAAAGCTACCATTGGGCCTACGGTTACGCTGTATGAGATTGTGCCTGATGCGGGTGTGCGTATCTCCAAGATCAAGAGCCTGGAGGATGATATTGCGCTGAGCCTGGCGGCATTAGGTATTCGAATCATCGCGCCTATTCCGGGCAAGGGCACTATCGGTATTGAGGTGCCGAATACCAAGAAGGAAATGGTGAGCATCCGTTCGGTGCTGAGCCACGAGAAGTTTCGCACCAGCGAAATGGACCTTCCCATTGCCTTTGGCCGCACGATTACCAACGAGGTATTTGTAGCGGATTTGGCCAAAATGCCTCACTTGCTCATGGCTGGTGCTACAGGTCAGGGTAAATCGGTGGGCCTGAACGTGATACTTGCCTCGTTAATATATAAGCGTCATCCTTCGCAGCTGAAGTTTGTGCTCGTCGATCCTAAAAAGGTGGAATTGAGCATCTTCAACAAAATTGAGCGCCACTTCCTGGCCAAACTACCCGATACGGAAGAAGCTATTATTACCGACACCAAGAAGGTGGTGAACACGCTCAACTCCCTCTGTATGGAAATGGATCGGCGTTACGACTTGCTGAAGGATGCTGGCTGCCGCAACCTGAAGGAGTACAACCGCAAGTTTGTGGAGCGCCGACTCAGCCCTAAGAAAGGCCACCGCTTCATGCCCTTCATCGTGCTCGTAATCGATGAGCTGGCCGACCTGATGATGACGGCGGGCAAGGAGGTAGAAACGCCCATTGCGCGCCTGGCGCAGTTGGCGCGTGCCATTGGTATTCACCTCATTGTGGCTACGCAGCGGCCTTCCGTGAACGTAATTACGGGTATCATTAAGGCCAACTTTCCGTGCCGCATCTCTTTTAAAGTAACCTCCAAGATCGACTCCCGCACCATTCTGGACACCGGCGGCGCCGATCAGCTGGTAGGACAAGGTGACATGCTGTTTTCGGCGGGCTCCGACCTGATCCGGGTGCAGTGCGCCTTCATTGATACGCCCGAAGTAGACCGCCTCTGCGACTTTGTGGGCGAGCAGCAAGGCTATCCCGAAGCGTACGCGCTGCCCGAAGTAGCTGGTGCCGAGGGTGATACTGGTGGTAACAGCGAAGACTTTGACTCCGCCACCCGCGATAGCATGTTTGAGGAAGCTGCCCGCGTGATCGTAACGCACCAGCAGGGCAGCACATCGCTGCTCCAGCGCCGCCTGAAACTAGGGTATAACCGCGCCGGCCGCCTCATTGACCAACTCGAACACGCCGGCGTCGTAGGACCTTTTGAGGGCAGCAAAGCCCGTGAGGTATTAATTCCAGATGAGTACAGTTTGGAGCAATTATTGAATAACCTGAACAAAACTTAGAATTAGGCACTTAAGACTGGAAACAGAGTCATAAAAGTCTAAGTAGTTTCTGATTCTGAGCCTTCACTTTGCAACCGCAATTCCTTCTTCCCTCAAATGAAAAAATTCCTCGCTCTGCTGACGTTATCGGTTACGCTGGTTGCCGCCGCTCCCGCGCAGCAGGACCCCAAAGCTGGTAAGATTCTCGACCAGATGAGTGCCAAGTATCAGGCAATGAAGGCATTCAAGGCTACTTTTACCCAAACCCTCGAAAATGACGCGGCCAAGGTAAAGGAGAACATGACCGGCGACATTACCGTGAGTGGCCAGAAGTTTCGGCTGAAGGTGAGTGGTCAGGAGATCATCAATAACGGCCAGACCATGTGGACCTACATGAAGGACGAGAACGAGGTGAACATCTCCGACTATGAGCCTGAAGAAGGCGAGATTTCGCCCGCTCAGATTTATACGTTGTATAAAAAAGGTTACAAGTACTCCTATGTGCAGGAAGCCAAAGAAGCTGGCGAGGCCGTCGACATCATCGAATTGGCCCCCGATGACCGTAATAACCCTGTTTTCAAAGTTCGCCTATCGGTGAGCAAGGCCGATAAGTCGTTGAAAAGCTGGAAGATGTTCAAGAAGAATGGCAGCCGCACGACCATTACCATCCGCAAATTCCAACCTAACCCGCCGGTGGATGCTACTACCTTCAACTTTGACAAAAACAAGTATAAAGGCGTAAAGGTGATTGACCTGCGCTAGGTAATTTATCTATTATTACATCCGGCCCACTTCTGCATATTGTGGAAGTGGGCCGGTTTGGTTTGTACTTCATGCTAGAATTATTACCTATCAGAAATGAATAAGAATTTTGCAACTATCAACAAAGAATCAATTAGTCAAATACCAATAGGCCAATACACTGCCTTTATAATGGGTGTATGCTCAGCCGCCCTAGCAATCGGACTCAGAATTTTATCATGGTTAGGGATGGAAGATAGTCCGCCGGTAGGGGATCTTATTCTCTTATCAATGGGTATCACTCTATCCTATTTGAGCTTGCAATCAGTCGGAACTCTAAATATTTCCTCGTTAGGCTTTATGACTAAGAGACTGTTCCAAAGTCATGTACATCGGGTATTACAGGATTTTGTTAGTGTCAAGGCTCCTGCTATTTATTCATTCGGCTTTTATGAGATTCAGTTTGTAGATGGTCGTAGCGAATGGTTTCTGCCAAATTCAGCTTTCTATCGTGACTTAATAACGCCGACACTACGCGAAGCTGCAGTTATAAAAGTATTTGGCTCACCTATCTATAATCTTCCTGGTCTCAAAAGTGTTAGCCAACCGTTCGTTGATTTAGGGTTATCGCCCCAGCAAAAGAGCGTGTTGATAGAGAAACAAATTCGTCTATTAATTACAGACTATTCTACTTGCTACTTAGAGCGATTCTTAGGTTGATGTATGGGTTTGGGCGTATCTTTTGGATATGAAAGCGTATTCGAATGATTTACGGGAGCGGGTGGCGGCGGCGTGCGCCGCGCCCGGTGCCACGCAAACCGCCGTCGCCGCCCGGTTCTGCGTTTCGGTCTCGTTTGTCGAAAAGCTGCGCCAGCGCCAGCGGGCGAGTGGGTCGGTGGCCGCGCTGCCCCACCGCAGCGGCCCCGCGCCGTTGCTGGACGCGGCAGCCCGCGCCGAGTTGGCGGCCTGCTTGCGCCAGCAGCCCGACGCGACCCTGGACGAGTTGCGCGTGTGGGTGGCCGCGCTGGGCGGCCCGAGTGTGAGCCCAGCCACGATGGGCCGCGCCGTGCAGGCGCTGGACTGGCGGCGAAAAAAGAGCGTCCACGCCGCCGAGCGTGATACCGAGCGCGTGAGGGCCTTGCGGGCGGCCTTTCTCGAAGACGTGCAAGCCGAAGAGTTTGCCTGTTTCAAATTTGTGGACGAAACCAGCACCAACCTGACCTACTGCCGCCGCTACGCCCGCGCCGAAGGCGGGCAGCGCGCCCCGCAAGCCACGCCCCTGCACGGCGGACCGAACGTGACGCTCGTGGCGGCGCTGACTCCGAACGGGTTGCAAGCGGCCATGACCGTGAGCGGGGCCCTCAACGGCGACGTGTTTGCCGCCTATCTCGACCAGGTGCTCGGCCCCACGCTCGTGCCCGGCGACGTGGTCGTGCTCGACAACCTGCCGGCCCACAAAGTGGCTGGCCTGGCCGAACGCGTCGAAGCCCGCGGGGCCCGCCTGTTGTATTTGCCGCCGTACTCACCCGATTTCAACCCCATTGAGCTCGCCTTCAGCAAGCTCAAAACCTGGCTCCGCACGGCCCAGGCCCGCACCCGCGACGCCTTGGAGACGGTCATCCAAACGGCCATCGAATGGGTGACCGAAGCCGACGCGAAAAACTGGTTTGACCATTGTGGCTACCACGTACACTAACCTGAAAATTGCTCTAATTATGAAAGAAGAATTACTCCATTATGTGTGGCAGCACCAGTACTTTGATAAGGTCGATTTGCTAACGGATCAGGGCGAAAAGCTGACCGTGTTGCGTCCGGGCCAACATAACACGGATGCCGGCCCTGACTTCTTGAATGCTCGTTTGCAAATTGGTGAAGTAGAGTGGAATGGGGCCGTGGAAATCCATCTGCGGGCTTCCGACTGGCAGCGCCACCAGCACCAAACGGACCCCAAATACGATCAGGTGGTTTTGCACGTAGTGTACGCCGCCGACCAAGCCGTGCAGCGTACTAACGGCACCTCTATTCCTTCCCTGACCCTTGCCCCACGCCTCACGCCCGCATTGCTGACTACGTATGCAGCCTTGGGGGGCAATTTGGACGCGGTATCGGTGCCGTGTGCGCCGTTTTTACCTCTGGTGCCCACCATCACACGCATGATGATGCTGGGACGAGCATTAATGGAAAGAGTGGAGCAAAAAGCCACTGTTTTAGAAATTCAGAATAAGCACCTGGGGGGTGATTGGGAGGCCACGGCTTATCATGCGCTGGCTGCCGCCTTTGGGTTTAAGAAAAACAGTGAGCCCTTAGCTCGTTTGGCCAAAGCCTTGCCGCTGTCCATACTGCGTCGTCATCGCCACGATTCGCTTCAGATGGAAGCGTTGCTTTTCGGCCAGGCCGGACTCTTGCCTACCGCCTCAGATTTGCCCCCTAACGATGCTTACCTGGCCGACTTGCGTCGGGAGTACGAGTTTCTGCGTCATAAATATAAGTTAGATGCCTTGGCCTTGCCCGCTCATGCCTGGAACTTCCTGCGCCTGCGGCCCGCTAACTTTCCGACCGTGCGCATTGCTCAGTTGGCGGCCCTGCTTCATGCCCGTCCGGCCCTGTTCGATGCCTTGCTCACGGCCGCCAGCGTGGGAGCGTTGGAGCAGTTTTTTCGGGTACCAGTTTCGGATTATTGGCAAACGCATTACCGGCCGGGCAGCCCTGGCAAAGTAGCCGCGCTAGGAAGAAGCAGTATTCACTTGCTGATAATCAATGTAGTAGTGCCCTTGCGTGTGGCTTATGCTCGCCATGTGGGCCAGCCTGAGCTGGTGGAGCAAGCCGTGGCTTTATTGGAGCAGTTGCCTGCCGAGCATAATCATCTTACGGCTCCCTACGAGGCCCTTCACTTTGAGCACCGCACCGCTGCCGATTCGCAAGGACTCCTGGCTATGCACCACGGCTATTGCCAGCCCCGACGCTGCCTGCAATGTGCCGTGGGGAGCCGGATTCTGCAGCATAATTTGTCCCCCAGGTGAGAATTTTAGTCGCCATTGGGCTAAATGTGGTAGCAGTGCTAGCGCTGTTCTACTGGCTGCGGCGGCAAACCCGCGTTTCAGCCCTGAGCAAGGTACTGCTACCTGCATTAGCGCTGAGGCTTTTGGCGGGTACCGTAGCCTGTATATTGCTCACCAGCGACGCCGCTTTTTTTCAGTATTGGAGTAAGCTGCTTACCGCTCAGCTATGGGAAAGCCCCGGCGCCTGGCTGCACACCCTGTTGGGTGAAGAATTTCGTAGGGGCAAGCATCACCTTCTATTTCATGGCTTTTCAAACACCTTCTTCCTTATCAAACTCCTGTCAGTGCTGAATCTGGCGTCGTTGGGAAGCACGATAATCAATGGAGCTTATCTGAGCTTATTTAGTTTTGTTGGCAGCTGGCAGCTGGTACGGGCAGTTGAAAAGTCTTTGCCACGGGTACCGGCGGCGGCGGCGGCAGTAGCGTGGCTGGCATGGCCGTCGGTCGTTTATTGGTCATCGGGAATTACCAAAGAAAGCCTGTTGATAGGGAGTGGAGCCTGGCTTACAGCTTTGGTTGTGGGTTGGCTGTATGGTGGTCAGCCGGTACGAATTGCCGGAATAGCTGGCGCCTTGCTGCTGGCGTGGCTGCACTTCAAAATGCGTTTTTTCTTCGCCGGCCTGCTATTGGGAGGCTTGGCCAGTCTTGTGATAGTGCATCTGCTGCAACAGCTCTTTGCCCGCGCCCGGCATCGATTCGTACAGCTGATTATTATTCTTGTAGTGCTGGTCGGCGGGATTAGGTTGGCGGCGGAAGTAATCCCGGTGCTTCGGGTCAACAAATTCACCAATCAGCTTAGCAATAATTACTATCAGCTACTAAGGGCCTCCCAAAAGCGACCGCACATTGAGTACGCCGACTTAAAGCCAACCTTGGAGAGCATGCTCAGCTACGCTCCCAAAGCCATCCTAAATACGATTACTCGCCCCTGGCTTGGGGAAAATAAGCAGCTTTTATACGTGGTAGCTGGCCTCGAAAATCTGGCTTTGCTGCTGCTGCTAGCAGTGGCCTTGGTGGCGCTGGCGCGACGGCATCCCGGTTATCTGCCATTCGCACTGGTCGTTGTTTTGGTGCTGTACTGCCTGGCTTTAGCCGCTCTGCTGGGATTAAGCACGCCTAACCTCGGCACCTTAAACCGCTACCGGGCAGTTTTGCTACCGTATCTGGTATTTCTGCTACTGCAAAACGACTATGTGGCGCGCTGGCTTCCCCGCTTCAGGGCTGAGCAGTAAGCCTATTTACCGACTATCGTGCCTTGGCCCCGCCCGCGGTAGGATGTATCTTTGCAGTTTAGAAAAAATCGCCCCTGGGGGGCATTTTCGCTTCGCATGGAAAATCCTGTAATCATATTAGGTGCCCAAAGCCTGGGTGCCACGGCGCTTGATGCCTTTCAAAGCAACGATGTAGTCGTGTACTGCCTGCTTGACGACGACGCCAAGCTGCAGAATACCGAGCTGAACAACGTACCCGTGATGGGCAATACCGATGACCGCGAACTGCTGAAGCTACTCGGTAAAAAGTGCGAGGTATTCGTGGCTACCGAGGACACGGCCAGCCGCCGCAGCCTCACTAATATGCTCCGCGATGAGTATGAAGTAGTGCCGGTGAATGCTATTCATGCTCGCGCCAGCGTCTCGGAGCAGGCGTGGCTGGGGCACGGAAACCTCGTTGGGGCCGGAGCCGTGGTGGCGAGCAACAGTAAAATGGGTAATAACTGCCTGATTGGGGCTAATGCCGTAATCGACGTGCAAGTGGAGCTAGCCGATTTCGTGCAGGTGGGCGCGGGCGCCATCGTTAATGCTGGGGCTGTGGTAGCCGAACAAGCCTTTATTGGACCGGGCGCTATCGTGGTGGCAGGCGTTAAAATTGGAACCAAAGCCCGCATCGGCGCTGGCTCTGTTGTAGTAGCGGATGTGCCTGCCAACCAAACCGTATTTGGGAACCCAGCCGCTAAAGTTTAATTTTTATCAGACATGAGGATATAGAGGTGAGAGGTGAGACTTGGTTCCGCTGTGAATAGTCACCAAAAAGAGTTTCGCCTCTCACTTCTAATCTCTTACTTCTATCAAAAAGATGGATTACCGCGTTCTGCTTTACTATTGCTACGCACCGATTGAGCATCCGGAGGTGTTCCGCGAGGAGCACCATCGGCTGTGTCTGCGTTTGAAGCTGTTAGGTCGCATTATTGTGGCAGCTGAAGGCCTCAATGGTACGGTGTCGGGGCTGACTGCTGATTGTGAGGAGTACATGCGTTTAGTAAAGGCTGATCCACGCTTCGCGGCCCTGGAGTTTAAGATAGATGAAGCGCCCACGCACACCTTCCAAAAGCTGCACGTCCGTGTGAAGTCCGAAATCGTGCACAGCAGTCTGCGCCACGTGCGGCCCCACGAGCGCACCGGCCAACACCTCTCACCCCAGGAATTTAAGGCACTCAAAGACTGCGACGATGTGGTGGTGGTAGATGTGCGCTCCGACTACGAGTACAACGTGGGCCGCTTCAAAAACGCTGTTACCCTGGATATGGAAAACTTCCGCGACTTCCCCGAGCGCGTGGAGCGGTTAAAGGAGTTTAAGGATAAGAAAATCCTTACTTACTGCACTGGCGGCGTGAAATGCGAAAAAGCCAGTGCTTATCTTCTGGAGCAGGGGTTTGAGAATGTGTACCAGCTGCACGGGGGCATTATCAAGTATGGTATCGAAGAAGGCGGCGAAGATTTTGAAGGCAAATGCTACGTCTTCGACAACCGCGTGGCCGTGGATGTGAATACCGTCAATCCTACCATTATTTCTTACTGCCACCATTGCCACGCGCCTTCCGACAGGCTCGTAAACTGCGCCAATCCGCACTGCAACGCCCACTTAGCTCTTTGCGAAAATTGTGGCCAGCAGCTCGAAGGTGCCTGCTCCACTACTTGCCAAGCTCACCCCGATAAGCGCGCTTATGATGGTACTGGCACTTATCCGAAGCTGAGCAATAACTATCGCCCTGAGCAGGGTTTGCTTTCATATCGCGCTCCAGGGTAGAAAGATTGGAATAAAAAAGAACGTTATGCTGAGGCAACGAAGCATAACGTTCTTTTGCTTAAGTCAACGCTTACGGGAAAATCCCCAGTGCCTGATAGCTTACGCCTACTTTCTCAATAGCGCTGTAGAAAGCTGCGGTACGCAGGTTCTGAATGCCATTGATCTGGTGCATTACCTCCCTGATTTCGTGATACGCCACGATCATCGTGTCCTCGAGGCCAGAACGGACCAAGCTGGTTTCATCGGCACCCTGAATAATTAGCTTGCGCTCTTGGGCGCTGATGCTTTTGCCGGTAGTTTGCTCAATGGTAGTTACCAAACGGCCAAGAGAAGCTTCTTCCGCCCGTTTGCCCATGCGGCCAAAACGGACATTGGAGAGGTTCTTCAACCATTCAAAGTAAGAGACCGTAACGCCCCCGGCATTGAGGTAAAGGTCGGGCAGGATGATAATGCCCCGTTCCAGCAATATCTTTTCGGCGGCTTTAGTGGTAGGCCCGTTGGCACCTTCGGCAACAATTTTAGCCTTAATTCGGGCCGCATTGCCTTCGTGAATTTGGTTTTCCAGCGCGGCGGGGAGCAGCACGTCGCATTCATATTCCAGCAATTCACTGCCGTCAGCCACGTTTTGCGCCCCCGGATAGTTAAGTAGTGTTCCGCCTTCGGAGCGGTACTTGAACACGTCGGATACATCAAGGCCATCAGGGTTAAAAATGCCCCCCTCACGCTCCGCAATGCCGGTGATAATGGCGCCTTCCTGTTCGCAGAAGTGAGCGGCGTAGTAGCCCACATTACCCAAACCTTGCACAATGATCCGTTTGCCAGCCATGCCGCTGGTAATGCCGAGTTTTTTTAGTAGCTCAGCATCGGCCAGCAATTCCCGCAAGCCGAAGAATACGCCCAAACCAGTAGCTTCGGTGCGGCCCCGGATACCTCCCTGGCCCACGGGCTTACCGGTTACGCAGCCCAACGCGTTGGTGTCACCAAATTTGAAAGCCAGGTACGTGTCGGCAATCCAGGCCATTTCGCGGCTGCCGGTGCCGTAGTCGGGGGCGGGCACGTCCATGCCGGGCCCGATGAGATTCTTCTTGATCAACTCGCTGGCGTAGCGCCGCGTTACCCGCTCCAATGTTTCGACGGAACTCGTGCGGGGGTTGATTTTGACGCCGCCCTTAGCCCCACCAAACGGCACATCGACCAGCGCGCATTTGAAGGTCATGAGGGTGGCCAGGGCCATTACTTCCTCCTCATCCACATACATGCTGTAGCGAATACCGCCTTTACTGGGCAGCTTGTGGTGGCTGTGCTGCACCCGAATTCCCTCAAAAACCTGCACATGCCCATCGACCTCAACCGGAAAATTGACCTTGTAGATGCTATTGCAGGCCTTGATCTGGGCAAGAATGCCAGGGTCAAGCTTGGAGAACTGCGCGGCCTGATCATAGAACTGCAGGACACTATCATAAAAGTCTTTTCCCTGAATCTGGGTGTTGCTCATGGGGCGAGGCATTGGTGGATGTATCTTAATTTCAACGAGTGAAGCCCGGAATCAGTTGTATCGCGACCAGTAGCGTAGGAGCCCGCAAACTATGGCTGAGCCATTGCGTAACAGGTTATGACTAATTTGCCGCCTTCGCCCCACCATCTAATTTGCCCCCCAATGCCTATTCCCGACTCCGAGCTCATCCTGAACCGTGATGGCAGCGTGTATCACCTCAATCTGCTGCCCGATCATATTTCCGAAACTATCCTTACCGTCGGCGACCCGGATCGGGTGGCGCTTGTTAGCCAGCACTTCGACTCCATTGAAACCCAGATAAATAAGCGCGAGTTTGTGACCCATGTGGGCTACTATAAGGGCAAGCGTCTGGCGGTGATTTCTACCGGAATTGGCACCGATAACATTGATATTGTGCTCAATGAGCTGGATGCGCTGGTTAATATTGACTTCATAACCCGCGAGCCCCGACCCTTAGAAGAGCGCATCACGCTACGTATTATTCGAGTGGGAACCAGTGGTGCTTTACAGCCTGACATTCCCTTGGGCGCGCACTTAGTAACCGAGCACGCCGTGGGCCTCGATGCCTTGATGCAGTTTTACCCGCTGGTGGAAACCGGCCTGGAAGTGGAAGTGGGTGCGGGCATTCAAAAGGCGTTGCAGCTGGATTACCGCCCCTATTGCGTGCGCGGCCACGACCTTATTCGGGAGCAAATCGGGGCCGGCATGCTGACTGGCAACACACTTACCTGCCCCGGCTTCTACGGTCCGCAGGGCCGCGTGCTCCGCCTCGATCTGCGCCAGCCCGACCTGATTAAGCAGTTTCAAAACTTCCGCTACGAAAGCGCCGAAGGCGAGTTCCGCCTGACTAACTTTGAGATGGAAACCGCCGGCTATTACGCTTTAGGCCGCATGCTGGGTCACGAAATAGTGTCGCTGAATGCGATTGTGGCCAACCGCGCCACCGGCGAATTTGCCACGAATGCCGAGCAAACCATGAATGACTTGATTGCGAAGACGCTGGATCGGGTGTAGGTGTAACTAAATACTAAAAAGCCCCCTAGAGAACGTCTGGGGGGCTTTTTTGCTAAGTGCGGTACGGTTTTGGAGGGAAAAATAAGACTGTATAAAGCCCAATTATAAGAGGGATAAATAAGGCATAGTAAGTATATAACTCCAGGTCATCCCGTCCGTAGGGATTAGAGGCTATATAATCCTGGTATTGTACGAGTAAAAAACGAGCAATGAAGGCAAGCAGTAAAGCCAGGACTAGTCCAATCGCCCGCAGCAGAAGATACCTCCGGTTTAAGAGCAGCGCTAGCAAGCCGATATAGCCGAATACCGCTGGTATCTTCAGCAACTGTACCGCAAAAGTTATAGCAGAACCTTCATCAAGTAGTAATGCAGTTAGCATAAGAGAATTTGTAGAGTTAAGTTACCCGTTAAGTAACATCCAACACGTGCTTGGTGATGGGCCCAAAAGAAGCAACAGTAGGTTGGAGTAAAGGCAATTTAAACCAATAATCATGTCTTACTCTAACCATCTAGTCACGTTAGTTCCCCCAAAAAAGCCATCGTATCCACGCCGTCGGCGTAGTCGCTTACGCCGGGACATTGAGCTTGGCCGAAGGCGAAACTGCCCGGAAATTGCCCCCCAGCCGATACCAAGCACTGCGTTTGATCCGCTACCTGCGCTAGCTGCTGCTGAAGGTCGGCCTCGTCGGTGTAGGTGCCGTAGTGGACCACCGATATGGGCGATACGAGCTGGGCGCTTTCGGTGAGCAGCACGAAGCCGTTGTCGAAGTGGGGCACGCGGTTTACCAGCAGAATGCTTTTGTTGTAGTCGTAGTTGTTTTGGTAGCGGTTCTGCTCCAGCACGCGCTCCCAGGGCTGGAGGTTATCCAGGAGCTTGTCGAAGCGGTAGTCATTGGGTACTAGTAGCTTGGATATATTGCGGCAGCCCAGGCCGTAGTACTGAAAGATGTCGGCGCCCAGAGCGGCCAACTCCTCCGGCGTTTCCTGGCCCGTTAGAATACCTAGGCTGGTGCGGTTGCGACGGATGAGGTGAGGCTTGTCGCGGAAATAATATTCGAAATAGCGGCCGGTGTTGTCGGAGCCAGTGGCAATGAAAGCGTCGGCCGCGTTCAGGCGCTCCACGAAGGTGATGCGCTCCGCAAAGCGCGGTTCCAGACGCGTGAGCTCACTGGCAATCCAATGCATCAGAAACTTGTCGTCGGAGCTGGGCTTGGCTAGCAGATAGTGCCCGCTGAGCACCACGCACAGCAAATCATGGAAGCCCACCAGCGGAATATTACCCGCCATTACCACGCCTACGGAGCGGGAAGTAGGCGGCTCGGCGGGGTAGCGACTTGCCCAGGCACGCAGGCTGTTTTCTTCCAGCAGGTGGGCAATGCCGGCTAATGCCGCCGCTACGTTGGGGGCATCAAACCACGAGTTGTTATTGCGGGCCCGACTAAAAAGATCTGCTTTTTCGTCGTCGGTGAGGGTTTGCAGGCGCTGGCCCAGGGCAATAAAAGCGGCCAGGCGTTCGGAATGATTCATTTTATATGGGTTTCTATTTTGGCAAATGGCTGAGGACGTGGTACTACGAATCGCCCGCAGGGCTTCGTAGTACCACTATCGTCGCTGATGTTGGCTTACATGATGTTATTCAACGATAGTGGTAGTACGCCTCCAAAGCCGTACTACCACATCTTAATAATTGAGTATCTTCATCAATTCAGACCTTAAAGCTGAACATTCAAAATTAAAACAAGGTTAGTTTCTACTTTTGCGGACCCAGATTAACTTTTGGAGGGCATCTTTGCGTAAGCAAGTATGTTTAATTACTAGTACCCAAACCAAGACGACTGCGGCTATGGCCATAATGATAACCGACGAGTGCATCAACTGTGGTGCCTGCGAACCTGAATGCCCCAACAATGCGATTTATGAAGGTGGTGCTCAGTGGCGCTGGGCCGATGGCACTGCTTTGAAACAAGTAGAAGTTGACGGAGGTGCCGTTGTATCGGCCACCGCACCCCAAACACCGGTCTCGGACGAGTATTACTACATAGTATCCGACAAGTGCACTGAGTGCGTGGGCTTCCACGAAGAGCCGCAGTGTGCCGCCGTGTGCCCCGTCGACTGCTGCGTCGATGACCCTGACCTGCGCGAAACCCAGGACGAGCTGCTCAAAAAGAAAGAGTGGCTGCACCTCACTGCCTGAATCGCGGACTATGCAGATTGGTCGGATTACCCGGATTTCGTGGATGATGAAACGGTCATAATCCTGATTTCATTGCTTGATAAAAAAGCCCCCCAGAATGATTCTGGGGGGCTTTTTTAGGATTTTATGAGTCGACCACGAAATCCGGGTAATCCGACCAATCTGCATAATCCGCGATTTAGCCGCAATTGAAGTACTTGTCGTAAGCTGACTCGGGAATGAGATTCAGCTGGCTTAGCACCTTGATAGGCCAGCGCAAACGACGGATAAGCGAGTAGTTATTCGGGTAGTCGCGGAAGGTTTTGGGCGGCGCGGCTACAATCTGGTCGAATTCCGCGCGGGTCAGGCCGAGACGCTTAATGCAAAGGTCAATTACGCGCGGGTCTTCGATGGAGTTGATGCTTTCGGTTCGCTTCAAGGCTTCTTCACGCGTCATCTGACCGGAACGTACCAAGGCCGAGTAGTTGAACAGGCGCCGGTCGATGTTGAATTTGGTGCGGTTGAGGTGATAAATCACGCTCTGGTAAAGGTCGTCGAAGTAGTGAGCACCGGGATTTACCCAATCCAGCTCACGCGCTATCAGCTCGTCTACGTCGGCCCGCACGTAGTCTACGTGGTAGAGCAGCGTGACGGTCTTGATGCGGCGCACGAAGGCATAATAGAACATCTCCTTCAAATCCAGGTTGAAACCCGGATCGGCGGGCGACCAGGGCCGCAGCGGCACCGTACCGAAGCGCTTATGCACGGCTTTCAGGTAGCGGCCATCCAGGTAATTCCACGACAAAGGACAGATGCCCTCCGTGCGGAAGCTCTGGCCAATAACAATGCGCTGAATGCCTTCTTTGGCGGCCACTCCATACAAAGCGGTAGCAATGCCGAGGTCCGTGCCTTCCTCCATATCGGGAGTAGAGGCTTTGAGGAAGGCGATTTTGAGGTCTTTGGATTCGCGCCAGTCGGAAGTGATAGTGCGCAGCTCCACACCCAGCTTGCGGCAAGCCTTTACCATGTTTTCGCCCGCCACGGGGTTGCCGAAACCGTCATTGAAGTGCACCGCCAAAGGGCGTAGCTTGAGCTTGGTGACGCAGTACCAGAGCGTAAAGGAGCTGTCGCGGCCCCCGCTTACGCCCAGCACGCAGTCGTATTTTTTGCCCTGGCCCACTCGCTTGATGTCATCGGCCAGCTTTTGCACTTGTAGGAGGCCCGCTTCACCCAGGGGAAAGGCTCGATCCAGCTTATCATGCAGGGCGCAGAAGCTGCACTCGCCGCGACTGTCGAACTGAATACCAGGCACGGTGGTATCCATAATGCAGCGGGTACAGCGCTGCGTGGAGCTACTCATATGAGAAGCCAAATTTGCTTCAGCTGCTGGCTCAGCCAATGGTACAACTGATGTCATAGGTGTGGTTGTAATAGGGCGAAGAGAGGCAGGGCGGGTAAGCTAAGCAAATCAGCTGCAGGGGCTTTTAGGAGCAGGCAGTAACAAAGGTGGATTTAACGCAGGGCAGCACGAAAGTGTTATTACGAAAGTATTATCTCAAAGCAACTTATCAAACTGATAGCCTTTGCGTTGGAGCATTTCGCCAATGGCTGTTCCCTGCTCCGGACGGATAGGGCGGGGTAAATCGGCCACCACCAAGTCACCCGCAAACTCATTAAAAGTGCCCTGGGCACGCACGCCGCTCGCATCAACGGCCAAAGAGCAGCCCACGCTTTTCTTGCCCTCATACGGCCCGCCCACAATATAGCCCACCGACGTGGTGCCTACCACCACCACATTATAGAGGCGCGCCAGAATGGAAAAGGGATTTACCCACTTTTCGCGGTACGGATCATCCTCTTCCGTAAGCGAATAATCGACGGTCCAGGAGGAAGGCGAGATGATGAATTCGGCACCCATGCGAGCCAGCGTGTGGCCGATGGGCAAGCCATCGAGGTAGTTGTCGGCGCAGATATTTACCCCGATTTTACCTAAAGGCGTATCCACTACATTCAGAGTCTGGCCCACCGCATAGAAAGGGAGCTCAACTGCGAGTAAGTTGATCTTGTGATATTTAACAAGGATTTCACCTTCGGGATTTATCAGAATGGCAGCGTTGTAGTTGCGGCCATTCAAGCGCTCCGTCAGGCCGGCACACACGTAGATCTTGTGCTCGATTGCCTGCTGGCAGAGCAGGTCGCTGAACGGTCCCGGAATAGGCTGGGCCTCGGTCAGGGCGCTGGGATGAGTCCAGGCAAAGTCCAGCGTTTCGGGCAGCAGAATTAGCTCACAGCCCTGCTGAGCCGCTTCGCCGATCATGCGGGCGGCCCGCTCCAGGTTGCGCACTGGCTCACCGCCCTCCACCAGCAGTTGGCCCATCCCGATTCGCACGGAGGTAGTAGGGGACAAAATAACAGGCGCGGGTGCGTCAGGTAAAGGGGCAGAAGTCTTGAAAAGAGAAAATAAGGTAGCCATGGAGGCGTAGGAGGCAGTGGAGAAATTTTTTCAAAAGTTAGCGGATTCTGATTAAACCTTTCTGTGAGTTTTTTGTCGCAACCAAAGATAAATTGATTCTTGAATTCTCATCATTAAAAATAGATTAAATTGGATAAAATTTAAGCAAAGATAATTCACTAGGGAGATAGTTCCTCAGCCGACCTTGAATTGCCTACTTTTGCCCTCATTCTGAACTGATTTTCCCTTGACGATGTCCATCGCCAAAACCTATACTCCCGCCGACGTAGAAGCCAAATGGTACGAGCGTTGGCAGGAGCAGGGCTTTTTTAAAGCCAAGCCCAACCCCCGCAAGCCTGCCTACTCCGTGGTGATTCCGCCGCCCAACGTGACGGGCGTGCTGCACATGGGCCACATGCTCAATAACACCATTCAGGATGTGTTGGTACGGCGCGCCCGCATGCAGGGCAAGGAAGCCTGCTGGGTGCCCGGCACCGACCACGCTTCTATAGCCACCGAAGCCAAAGTAGTGGCTCTGCTGAAGGAAAAAGGCATCGACAAGCGCGACCTGACCCGCGAGGAGTTTCTGGCCCACGCCTGGGAATGGAAGGAGAAGTATGGCGGCATCATCCTGGAGCAGCTCAAAAAGCTGGGTGCTTCCTGCGACTGGGACCGCACCCGTTTCACGATGGAGCCGGAAATGACGGAGGCCGTACTGCGCGTGTTCGTGGACTTGTACCGCAAGGGCCAGATTTATCGCGGTATCCGCATGGTAAACTGGGACCCGCAAGGCCGCACTGCTATATCGGATGAAGAGGTAATTGCCAAGGATACGCAGGCCAAAATGTATTACCTGCGGTATGAGATAGTTGGTAGAAGTGAGAGCTTAGAAGTGAGAGGCGAGAAGTTAGAAGTGAGAAGTGAGAATACAGACGACTCTGTTTCTGCCGAATCTCACCTCTCACCTCTCACCTCTCACTTCTCCGAAGACACTTCTCACTTCTTAACTGTAGCTACCTCGCGCCCCGAGACGATTATGGCCGACGTAGCCGTAGCCGTAAACCCGAATGATGAGCGCTATAAACACCTGCACGGCCAGCACGTAAGCATTCCACTGCTGGGCCGCGCGGTTCCGATTATTCTGGACGAATACGTAGCCATTGACTTCGGAACAGGTGCCCTTAAGGTAACGCCAGCCCATGATTTGAATGACTATGAGCTGGGGGTAAAGCACAAGCTGCCGGTTATTGATATTCTCAACGACGACGGCTCGCTGAACGAAAAAGCCGTGCTCTACGTGGGACAGGACCGCTTTGCCGCCCGCAAGCAGATAGCCAAGGATTTGCAGGCTGCGGGTTTGCTCGACAAAATAGAGGAGTACGCCAGCGTGCTGCAAACCTCGGAGCGTACCGGGGCCGTAATTGAGCCGCGCCTGAGCATGCAGTGGTTCTGCAAAATGGACCAGATGGCCGAAAAGGCGCTGGCCGTAGTGGAGAACGACGAAATCAAGCTGCACCCGCCCAAGTTCAAGAACATGTACCGGGTGTGGATGGAGAACGTGCGCGACTGGTGCATCTCGCGGCAGTTGTGGTGGGGGCAGCGCATTCCGGCTTATTACCTGCCCGATGGCTCCTTTGTAGTTGCTCTTACCGAGGATGAAGCAATTGAAGTGGCACGTGAGCAGAGTGGCAACGCTGAACTGCAAATCAGTGACTTACGACAGGATGAGGACGTGCTGGATACATGGTTCTCCTCATGGTTATGGCCCATTTCGGTGTTCGATGGCTTTAAAGATCCCGATAACGCAGACGTCAGCTATTTCTACCCCACCGACGACCTCGTAACGGCGCCTGAGATTCTGTTTTTCTGGGTGGCCCGCATGATTATGGCTGGGCTGGAATACCGCAAGGAGGTACCGTTCCGCAACGTGTACCTCACCGGCATCGTGCGCGACGACCAGGGCCGCAAGATGAGCAAGCAGCTCGGCAACTCGCCCGACCCGCTGGACCTCATTGCCCAGTACGGCGCCGATGGCGTGCGCACAGGTATGCTGTTTTCGTCGCCGGCCGGCAATGATTTGCTCTTCGATATTCGCCTCGTGGAGCAGGGCCGCAACTTCACCAACAAGCTCTGGAACGCCTTCCGCCTTACCCAGGGCTGGGAAGTGAATCAGGAGCTGCCGTTTGCGAATGAGAAGGCAGTTGAATGGTTTGGAGCAAAGCTGCAAAGCGCGCAGATCGAGCTGGATGAGCACTTCGCCAAGTTCCGCATGTCGGATGCGCTGATGACGGTGTACAAGCTCGTATGGGATGATTTCTGCTCGGTTTATCTGGAGATGATCAAGCCAGCTTATCAGGCGCCCATCGACCCAGAGACGCTGCGCCTTACCACGGGCTACCTCGAAACCCTACTCAAGCTTCTGCACCCCTTCATGCCCTTCATCACCGAAGAAATATGGCACGAGTTGGGCGAACGGGGCGAGAAGGATTACGTGTGCGTAGCCGCCTGGCCCAAGCCTCAGCCCTTGGCTAATGCCGCCGACATTCTCAGCCGCATGGATAAGGTGCTGGAAGTAGTAGCTGGTATCCGTAACGTGCGCAACCAGAAAGGAATCGGCCCCAACAAGCCGTTGACGCTGGCGGCTAAAACCGACGAAACCGCTTTGCTGCGCGACTACGACGGCGTGATTCGCAAGCTGGCTGCCCTCAGCGACATCAGCTTAGTGGACGATGGCCCGGCCGGGGCCGTAAGCTTCGTGCTGGGCACGGGAGAGTTCTTTATTCCCCTGGAAGGCCACATCGACTTAGGCGCCGAGCGGGAGCGACTGACCAAGGAAATTGAGTACGCTCGCGGCTTCCTGGAGTCAGTGATGAAGAAGCTAAGCAACGAAAAATTCGTGCAGAATGCTAAGCCCGACGTGCTGGAGCGCGAGCGGCAAAAGCAAGCCGACGCCGAGGGCAAAATCACGGCGCTGGAGCAAAGCTTAGCAGCGCTTTAAGTTGAGTTTCATAAAAAAGCCCCCCAGAGTCATTCCGGGGGCTTTTTTATATAGGAACGCGCCGTAGCGCTTTATATTGGCATATTTAAAGTAATCACTCAAAATCGGCAGCTGATGCCGGGCATTATCAGCCGGGGCAGCAAGTTATAGCTGGTTTCGAGCGTGACCAGATCAGTAAATGCTACTTGCTCAAACGTATCAGTGTCTAGTAGGTTTTTTATAATTATAAAATACGCAAATTTTCCTTTAGTCGGGGTGTAACGAGCATCAGCATCCATGAAAGCATAAGAACTATTATTAACAAAGAGCTGATCCATTTTAAAGGTAGCTACCAGGTTTTTGCGTCGAAATACGACTTGATAATCTGCTTGTACCCGGCTGTTAGTGCTGGAAATATCTTCTGCTCCTTTCGCTTGGTTTTTAAAAGTATTATTAATAAAAGTGCCGCCTACAAATACATTAAAAGGTAAGTCAAACGCGGTACCCAACCGAATACTATGTCTGAATAAGAAAAGATTGTTATTGCGTAATTCAGCATCATTGATGATGTTGAATGTCTCAAAGTAGGTATTGGTGCTTTGCAAATCAATCCGCATGGATAAGGGCACTATAAATTTAGAGGCCTTGAGCTGAATTGAGGCATTTTGCGTAGCCGGACCTATGAAGGCAGTAGCGTTAGTTAAAAATTCATTTAACAAAATACGCTGGCCAAAATCAGCGCTTCGCCGGCTGACGCGGGCCGATGCGTGAAACTCAGTTAAAGCCGCGTTATCAGTATAAGCAAACCGTAATCCTAGCGTGTGTTCCGGTTGAAGTATTAGCCGTTCGTTGCCCCGTATGAATGAGCGATAATCAACCAAAATAGGAAAACGAAGCAGCTCTTCGGGGGCTGAAAAATTCCTTCCGAAAGAATAAAATAAAGTTGCTGATGACTTTTTGTTTAAATAATATAGACTAGTGATATTCACGGTAGGATAAAAAATTTCGCGTCGATTGGGTAGAATCACGCAGGGAATAGATCAGGCTATTAATACCTGCAATGCCTGAAAAATTTATCTTCTTAATTGTTTTGTCAAACTTAAGATTACCGTAGAATCTGGTTTGTCGCAAATTCAATCTATTTGAATAAATTACCTCACTCTGCATGGTATCGGTCGTCTTGGGCATAAGACCCGTACGAATAGTAGTGGCGGAATAATCGGCCCCCAAAACAGCGGAGTAGTTAGTTATTGGGGCAGTTTTAAAATATTCTGTTTCCGCGCTCACGGCAGTCTGACTACTTCGAGCCGACTGGCGCAGCTGATCAGCTTCTGGGCCGCGCGAATAAGCTGTCATGCGCCGCGGCGAATCGGACCTTACTTCCAGGAATTGTGGTACATAATCGTAGGTATGCGTCACTTGCGTTTGCAGGGCGGCAGTTTCGTTGAGGCGGTTAGTCAGCAGCATATTCTGCCCAAACTGCACTGGACGGTTGCGCACCAACTGACGGATATTTTCCGTGAAATCAGCGCCCGAGGATTGCGTTTCCAGGTTTAAACTATTCTCTGTCGCGGAGTTGACAACGCTTAATCGGTTTTCGTACGTAAGATTTGATTTCTCCCCCAAAACGGCATACAAATTATTGCGCAGGCGCGCGGAAGTCATTTGCTTTCGGGCATTATTTACTTCCCGCAGCGTCAGAAAAAGCGTGTCATCGGCGGATAAAAGAAACCGGGTATAGTTGCCCAGCGTTTGCCGCTGCCGATTAGTATAAATCGAAATATCGGTGAGCAGCTTCCAGCGCTCCGAAGGCTTGAAAACGTTGATTAAGCCGCCCGTGGTTTCGTTGTTGAGGTTGGAAAGGTCGGGGCGAAAATCGGACGACGCCAGCTGCGGCTCCGGCAGCAGCGACCGTACGGGCCGGATGGCGGTTTTGAGGCTCACGCCGCCCGGATTGGTGAGCGCCCCCGCCACCGGGTCCTGGTTCAGGCCAATATTATTATGCGCCCCAATGAAGTAAAGCTTGTTTATTTTTCGATAAGAAAACACATTGGCGGACACGCTCCGGTAAATCGGGGGACCGGCTTCGACGGACGCGTTGCCGAATAGAAGTTTCTTGCGGTCCTCCGGAATCGTAATGTTCAGGGCGGTCGTCTCGGAGCGCACCAGCCCGCCGAGCAGCTTATTCTCCACGAACCGCTCAATAGGTTGAATTTTCTCCACCAGCGAAGCATCCAGATTGCGGGCGATGCGCTGATAGTCCGCGCCCGTAAGGTTT
This sequence comes from Hymenobacter sp. R533113, assembly GCF_056835965.1. Taxonomy (NCBI): domain Bacteria; kingdom Pseudomonadati; phylum Bacteroidota; class Cytophagia; order Cytophagales; family Hymenobacteraceae; genus Hymenobacter; species Hymenobacter sp. R533113. Next base: position 429,070 of record NZ_JAKWBD010000014.1, on the reverse strand, counting down.
TCACCCTCAACGTAAATCCCCGAAATCTCCTTGCCCCGATAGGCAATAGTACCCTCGGGGGAAACCGAGAAGCCGGGAATATTGCGGAGCACGTCTTCCAGCGTGGTTTGGGTGCCATCGGTGAATTGCTGGGCCGCGTACGTCGTGGTATCGTTGTAGCCGATACCCGGCCGGCCTTGCACTACTACTTCCTTGATGAGCGTAGTTTGAGGCTGGAGCACGAAATTTAGCTCGATACGGGTGCGGCCCGCCACCGCAAAAAACCGGGTGATGGGCCGGGAGCCGAGCATCCGCAGGTTAATGCTCAGCGTGTCGGCGGTAGGGGTAAAGGTGAGTTGAAATGCCCCCCGCACGTCCGAAACCGCGTAGGCCAGACCGGCTGGGTTAGTCCGCGTCGCGATGTAGATGGAAACGCCGGGCAGTGGCGCTTGCAGGCTGTCCGTTACGTGGCCGGTAATAGTGAGCTGATTTTGGGCCAGCAGGCGGGACGAGGGCAGTAGCAGACCAATAAACAGTAGCCAGGCTAGGGCCGTTTGGGTGAGCTTACGCGGGCTGCTGATTGAACGCACTTTCTTACTCCTCATCAGCTTTAGCCTAACTAATTGTATAAATAATAAAGCAGTTTTATTCCACGATCTCCATCCACTGTTCAAGGTGAACATCAACTGACATTCCGGGGCGGGCCTTAATAGATTTCACGTAGTTCGCCGCACTGGTTCGTACCAGGTTGCGGTAGCCCTCCCAACCCTGTACTTTCTGTCCTTGCGTGGGCGGCACCACCGGCGTCAAAATCTTCGCGGGCACGTCAATGGAAATGGCTTCAAACAAGAATAGGTTTTCCGTATCGTGAACTTCCAGAATAAGGCCGGGCAACCCGGAGAACTTCCACGGGCCCAGGCTCAGCGGAATATCGGGCGCGAACCACGCCACGTACTGCCGGCCGCGAAAGGCAGTAGTAGCCTTCTGCACTTGGTGGTTACTGAGGGTTTTTGTTTCGCTGGTGATGTTCCAGTTGAAGACGGGGGCTTCTTCCTCCACTAGCACATAATCTTTTACGAACGAAATGTACTGCCGATCGATTAATTTATTTTCTCGTTTGTCTAAGAAAACGCTGGTACCTTCTCGGTCGTCCACGTCTTGAGTAAATTCGGTTTCACTAGTCTTAATGATTTTACGCGATGGCCGGTCGATATCCTTGCGTCCATAATAAAATAAGGATTGTTCATTGGTGAAAACTAAAGTGCCAGTTGTTTGTCCACTTGTGCCGACTCCAATTTTTGATTTATATAGAATGCTCCCCTGAGGCAACATAGAGTCAAATTTTATATTGGTTCCTACTATTCTATTTGTCGATACTGTTGATTGTGCGCAGGCATTAAGCGCCAAGTATAAAAACCCAATCAAAAGGATAGTTGCTTTTCGACTAGCGAGTGATAAGAATGAATCAGTCTTCATTTCAAATGTTTTAGAAAAACAGTTTTACATTGTCACGATTTAAATCTATAAAAATAAGGGGCTTATTATATTATCCCCAAGAATAATATAATAAGCCCCTTATTTTTATTCTGAAAGCATTTCCTCAATCATTGCAATGGCCCGAGCGCAAGTTCCAGCTGTCGCCGTTATAGTCATGTACCGGCCGTTAACATTACCCGACCAGCTAACGGTACACGATTCGTTTAAAGTATCATCCACCTCAATCTCTCCCACTATCACCGCCTTTTGTACTTCAACTTTCACTTGTTCAGCGGATGCCGATGTTGCGGCTAGTAGCGGTGTGCTGGCAAACGCCAATACTAAGCCTGCGACAATAGATTTCCAGTTAGTTTTCATGATGCATTGAAAAAGATTTACTAAAGTGCTTACTCTATCACAGGCTTTTCAGCAACCGCCTTGTCGTTCTAGAACGGCATGAAGGTAGCGGGTTGGAATAACGGATTTATAGACTGACTTCCTCACTTTTTAGCTTTACACTTACCCACTCATCACTAGGTAACATTACCTAAAAGCATCATTCTCTCTAAGCATCCAGTAGCCGTATCAGTTTTTTCTTATTCAATAAAACGAACCGAACCAGACTGTACGGCCCGCCATCCACATCAAGCTTTGCAGCAATGTTAGCCTTATGATTATTGACGGTTTTAGAACTCAAGCATAAAGTATCCGCTATTATGGGAGCAGCGTGGCCCCGTGCCAACTCCCGCAACACCCGGCGCTCTGCGGTACTGAGCTGCTGCCAGCCCGGAATTGAATGGTGGATGACTGTAAAAGGATGAGTGGCCAGCAGTGAGGAGAAGAAATGACGCCCGGCCGCCGTGACGACCAGGCAAGCCTGAAGCTCCTGCATTGTGCAAAGCACATCGGCTTCCGCCAACTCGATAAGAGGCCAAAGCGTGTCGGTCGTGGGGGCGTCGGGTAGAATACAAAGTATGACACGGCTACCGGGGCACTGCTCCCGGATGTGAGAAAAAAGTTTGGGATTCGACACCAGATCGTCGCTGGTTAGTCCTACTAGGTCCGGTTCGTCAGCTGCTGCCTTTGTAAGGTCAATCTCATTGGCTTGAAATTGCACGCTTAGCGAAACCGTATCGGTAATCGCTGCCATCAGCAGTAAGCGAGTAGTATACTTGGAGCAAAGAAACAGTATAGTAGTAGGCTGGGAATTGGTGTCCAGTTGCATAACAAAGGATGATATAATAAGACTAGGATAGACGTAAATAATGAATAACCAGGAGCAATATAGAAGTAAACAATATAACTATACGAGCCAGTTGGATTAGCCTCAATAATTTGTTGACAACAAGACCGAAGCGCGGGTGAGTTTTGCTTACCTTATCCCAACTTCAAACCTCAGCCTAACGCTCTATGAATCATTCCTTACTGTGGCTGGCCGGTGCCTGCGTCCTGTCGCTCGGCGTAGCGCAGGCCCAGACGCAGCCTACTACCTACTCCATGACCACGCCACCCCTCGCGCCCATCAAAGCCAAGCAGCTTACTTCACCTTTCGGCACCCGCACCGATAACTACTACTGGCTGAATGAGCGCGAAAACCCGGAGGTACTCAGCTACCTCAACGCCGAAAACGCTTACTTTGACAAGCAAATGGCGCCTGTCAAAGAGCTGGAAGACAAGCTATTCAACGAAATCAAAGGCCGGATAAAAGAGCAGGACGAATCGGTGCCCTACCGCGACAATGGCTACTTTTATTACACCCGCTATGAGGCGGGCAGCGAGTACCCCATCTACTGCCGCAAGAAGGGCGACATGAAGGCGCCGGAGGAAATCCTGCTCAATGCCAACGAGCTGGGCAAGGATAAAACCTATTTCCAGATTGGCGGCTACGAGGTCAGCGACAACAATCTGGTGATGGCCTACGGTGCCGACACGGTGAGTCGCCGCCTGTACACGTTGCGCTTTAAGGACTTGAAAACCGGCAAGCTCTATCCCGAGAAAATCGTGAATACCAGCGGCAATGCCGCCTGGGCCGCCGACAACAAGACGCTTTTCTACGCCAAAAAAGACCCTACCACACTGCTGCCTTACCAGGTGTACCGACACACGCTAGGCACCGATCCCAAGCAGGACGTGCTGGTGTACGAAGAAAAGGACAACACCTTCAACCTGGGCGTGGGGCGCACGAAGTCGAAGAAGTACATCTTTATCGGCATGGGCAGCACCATGTCCTCGGAGTTGCGCTACATCGACGCCAGCAACCCGACGGCCGCGCCCAAGGTGTTTCTGGCCCGCGAAAAGGACCACCTCTACGACGTCGAGCACCTCGGCGACAAGTTTTATATCCGCTCCAACGCCGGGGCGCCCAACTATCGGCTGCTCGAAACGCCCATCAGCAACACCGCCAAAACGGCCTGGAAAGAGATTATCCCGCACCGCAAGGACGTATTTCTGGAGAACATGGAGCTGTTCAAAAACTTCCTGGTGCTGGGTGAGCGTAAGGAAGGCTTGCTGGGACTGCGCGTGCGGCCCTGGAAAGGTGAGGAGCACTACCTCAACTTTGGCGAGCCTACATACTCGGCTAGCATCAGCATAAACCCGGAGTTTGATACGCCGGTGCTGCGCTATTCGTACACCTCGCTTACCACGCCCAACTCCACGTACGATTATAACATGAACACTCGCCAGAAAACGCTGCTCAAGGAGCAGGCCGTGCTGGGGGGCTTTTCCAAGGAAGATTACGTGACGGAGCGCGTGTACGCCACGGCCAAAGACGGCACCAAGATTCCCATTTCTATTGTTTATAAGAAGGGCTTCAAGAAAGACGGCACGGCGCCCGTGCTCCAGTACGCCTACGGTTCCTACGGCATCATCTCCAACGCTACCTTCAGCGCCGCTCGCCTGAGCTTGCTCAACCGGGGCTTTGCTTACGCGCTTTGCCACATTCGGGGAGGCCAGGAAATGGGCCGGCAGTGGTACGAGGATGGAAAGTTGCTCAAGAAGAAAAACACCTTCACCGACTTCATCGACTGCTCCGAATTCCTGATTCAGCAGAAATTTACCTCGCCAGCCAAGCTGTTTGCCCAGGGCGGCAGCGCCGGTGGCCTGCTCATGGGTGCCGTCGTGAACATGAGCCCGGACCTGTATAAAGGTGTGCTGGCTGGAGTGCCGTTCGTGGATGTGGTCACCACCATGCTTGATGAAAGCATTCCGCTCACCACCGGCGAGTACGACGAGTGGGGCAACCCCAACAAGAAAGAGTACTACGACTACATGCTCTCGTACTCGCCCTACGACAACGTGAAAAAGCAGCCATATCCTAATATGCTTGTTACCACCGGCTTGCACGACTCGCAGGTGCAGTATTTCGAGCCTGCCAAGTGGGTTGCCAAGCTTCGTACCATGAAGACCGACAACAACCTGCTGCTGCTGCACACCGATATGGCGGCCGGCCACGGCGGCGCCTCCGGCCGCTTCAAGTCCATCCGCGACGTAGCCCGGCAGCAGGCATTCATGCTGATGCTCCTGGGAATCAAGTCGTAGTTCGTTTCACTAAAAAAGCCCTCCAGATATTTTCTGGGGGGCTTTTTTATGCTTGAATTCAGCGACCTCTGCGCCCTGCATCTGCGCCTTCTGCGGGCTAAATCCATTGCAACGATTTTTAGCCCGCAGTGGCCGCAGAAGCAGGGCGCAGAGGTCGCAGAACCCTAACGCAAGCTGTCCGGCGTAGCTCCACGCTGCTGGGCGGTGAGCTGATTTTGGAGCTGAAAGGTTACCTTTTCGCAATCGGCGTAGCGCTGCTCGGCCTGGCGTAGCGACTCCTGAGTGGAAGTTAATTGTAGGTACAGAAAAATGATTAGCCCCAAAGAAATGACCAGGGCAATAAGCGACAAAATATTCTTCATAACCATCTGATTTAGAAAAAGAAAAGCCCGTCTAACAGACGGGCTTGTTCAAGTGCAGCCGCGCCGCTATTTACGATCTGAGCGCAGCATTAGATAAGCGTATTTGGATCAAATTGCTCCAGATAATCAGCTACTTTGCGTACGAACATGCCCCCTAGCGAGCCATCAACGACGCGGTGATCGTAGGAGTGCGAGAGGAACATGAAGTGCCGAATACCGATCAAATCGCCCTGCGGCGTTTCAATAACTGCTGGCTTTTTCTTGATGGCACCCAACGCCATGATGGCTACCTGCGGCTGCATGATGATTGGAGTGCCCATCACGTTGCCGAAAGAGCCCACGTTGGAAACGGTGTAAGTGCCGCCTTCCAGATCACCAGGCGTTAGCTTATTAATGCGGGCCCGATTCGCCAGATCATTCACTTTCTTGCTCAACCCATTCAGGTTCAGCTGATCGGCATTATGAATAACAGGCACAATCAGGTTGCCGGAAGGCAGCGCCACGGCCAAACCAATGTTGATGTCTCGCTTCTTGATGATGTAGTCGCCATCCACCGACACGTTGATGTTCGGGAAGTCCTGAATAGCGCGGGCAATAGCCTGAATCAGGATAGGCGTGAAGGTCAGGTTTTCGCCCTCGCGTTTCTTGTAGGCGTCTTTATGCTTGTTGCGCCAGTTCACCAGCTCGGTCACGTCGGCCTCCACAAAGGACGTAACGTGGGGAGCAATGCGCTTGCTGTCCACCATGCGCTGCGCAATCATCTTGCGCATCCGGTCCATCTCGATCAGCTCCTGATTACCGCTTACCGACGGGGCTGGCTTGCCGGCCGGAGTAGCGGCGGGCTTAGCAGCCGCTTCGGCCAGCGCCGCTTGGGGCTGAGCGCCAGGCTGCGCTTGAGCTGCCTGGGCAGCGGGCGTTGGAGTAGCCTGGGGGGCATTTTGCGGGCCGGAGCCGCCGTGCCAGACGTCTGGCTCAACGACTTCTTGCCGCCTTCCACATAATCCAGAATATCCTTCTTCGTAACGCGGTTCTCTTTGCCGGTGCCGGGCAAGTATTCCAGATCAGTCATCGAAATGCCTTCCTGACGCGCAATACTCAGCACTAAAGGCGAGTAGAAGCGACCTGGTTGGGGCTGGGCTGAAGACTGGTTGGCTTGTGCCTCCTGAGGCTGAGGCAGGTGAGGAATGTCAGCCGATATATCTTCCCCATTAGCACTGCTTGAGGTAGAGGCTGCTTGTGGTGCAGCGGGCGCAGCAGCTGGAGCCGAAGCGCTGGTACTGTTCACGTCCGTTTCGACGATGGCGATAGGAGCGCCAACAGCTACCACTTCGCCTTCCTGCACCAGTATTTCCTGCAAAACGCCGGCATGAATGGCAGGTACTTCGGTATCTACTTTATCGGTAGCCACTTCCAGTACTGATTCGTCCTGCTCAATTGCGTCGCCTACTTGTTTGAGCCATTTCAGGACGGTGCCTTCCATAATGCTTTCGCCCATTTTGGGCATCACCATTTCCACTCGTGCCATGCGGTTATTGGGGGTTGGGTTTGTTGGGTGTTGAAGGTCAGAAAACTAGCTCGGCGCGCGCCATAGTATGCGGGGTGGACGCCCGCCAAGCCGCATCAAAGGTAGGTGTTTTAGCGAGTAGCGGAAGCTTTGTAAGCAATAGCAATGGCGGAGGTTAGGTTGAGTGGAAAATGATATTCAACTTTTCCACTCAATCCTAACACTCACTAACGGCTGCTTACATTACTTCGGCAAGCTCTGCCGGAGCAGGTTTAGTATGGTGGTAGTCGTGTACTCAATGTTGAGCTGGCGCCCCCGGTCGAAAGAGAACTGCTTGCTGATTGTTTGATGCGCATCGGCATAGGCAATACAAATGGTACCCACCGGCTTTTCGGGGTTCCGCCACCGGGGCCAGCTATACCACTCGTTGCCAAAGCCACATCCACGCCAAGGTGCTTACGCGCCCCTTCGGCCATCTCGCGCACGGTGGCCTCGCTCACTGCTCCATGTGTAGTTAAGGTTTCGCTGCTTACGCCTAGCTGTTTGATTTTGATATTATTATGGTAAGCCAAAATGCCCCCCAGAAAGTAGCGCGAGCTGCCCGCAACACTCGTCAGCCGGTGAGCTAGGTAGCCGCCCGTGCAGCTCTCGGCCGTGCCAATGGTGAGGTTGCGCTCAACTAATAATTGACCAACCGCAGCCTCCAACGACACTTCGCCAACGGCAAAAATATACTCGCCAAGTCGCTCTTGAAGTATGGGCAGATGCGCTTCCAGGCGGCCGCGCAGGTCGGGTAGTCCGTCGTCGGTGGCCGTGAGGCGGAGGCGTACGGAGCCTAAATGGGGCAGGTAAGCCAGCTTGAAGTTGGGGGGCAAACTGTCTTCCCAGTCCGCAATTTTCTCCGCCAGAAATGACTCGCCAATGCCCACCGTCTGGATGACCAGGTGCTCGATGGGCGCCGTATGGAAATGTTCTTTCAGCTTAGGCAATACGATGTCCGTCATCATACGCTTCATCTCAAACGGCACGCCCGGCATCGATACAAACACCACGTCCCGGTCTTCGAACCACATACCCGGCGCTGTGCCCACGGCATTGCGAATGGGGGTGCAGGCGGCGGGCAGAAAAGCCTGGTGGCGGTTTACTTCCAGCATGGGCCGGTTGAAGCGGGCAAAGATTCCCTCCACATCGCGTAGGGACGGCTCATGTAATACCAGCTCAGTACGGAAGTACTCGGTGAGAATATGCTTGGTCAGATCGTCTTTGGTCGGCCCAAGGCCACCGGTAATCAGCACTACATCGGCCCGCTCGCGGGCGGCATCCAGCGCCAGCACGATTTCGGCGGCTCGGTCGGAGACGCTGGTTATCTGGCGTACCCGAATGCCGAGCTTGCCCAACTCCTGGCCCATAAAAGCCGAGTTAGTGTCCACGACCTGGCCGTAAAGTAGCTCGTCGCCGATGGTAATGATTTCTGCGTTAGGTACCTGCCGCATAGAGGGAATAAGGAAAGAAAAAGTAGGATGGTTTGGTCCGGTTTGTGCCTTAGCCAGTACGCCCGGCCCGTTAGGCTGTTACACTTTAGTTGCCTCGAGTTATGAAAAAGATTCGCTATTCTCTTGTTCTCACTGCTCTGCTTGGTTTGCATGTCGCCGCTTCAGCGCAGGTTTTTCGTCTGCCCAAGCTGGGGGGCATTTTGACTACCCCACCCACGACTACCAAAACCACTACGCAGGGCTCTACGGGTAGCATCACCCAGGATGAGGCTGCCCGCGGCCTGAAGGAGGCCTTAACGCAGGGCATCAGCAAGGGTGCTGACCAAGCATCTCAGCAAGATGGCTTTTACCTCAACAAGCTTATCCGCATTCCGTTTCCACCCGATGCCCAGCGCGTAGCCAACACGCTGCGTAGCATTGGGTTAGGTGCACAGGTCGATAAGTTCGAGCTGTCCTTGAACCGCGGCGCTGAGGATGCGGCCAAGAGTGCGAAGCCTATTTTTCTGGCGGCCATCAAGAGCCTGACTTTTAAGGATGTGTGGGGTATTTTGACGGGTGAGAAAGACGCGGCTACCAGTTATCTGCGCCGTACCACTACTACGCAGCTTACCACCGCCTTCAAGCCAATTATCCAGCAGTCGTTGGATAAAGTGAATGCCACCCGCTACTACACCGACCTGACGACGCGCTACAACCGCATTCCGCTGGTGCAGCCCGTCAATACTGACCTGAACCAGTACGCTACCGACAAAGCCATTGGGGGGCTTTTTACCCTCATCGCGCAAGAGGAAGCCAACATTCGCGAGAATCCAGTGGCTCGCGGTAGTGAGTTGCTAAAGCGGGTATTTGGCAAAAAGTCGTAGTCTGTTATTTGAGTTACTAAAAAAGCCCCCCAGCATCTGACTGGGGGGCTTTTTCATGTTAGCGGTTAAGTCTAATAGTCATCATCGTCGTTGCTGCGGCCACCGCGGCCGGAGCGACTGCTACCCAGGTCGTCATCGTCGTCGGCAATGTCAAAGTCGTCATCGTCATCGAGGGAGGCAAAGCCGCTGCTATCCGGGTCTTCGGCGGCTTCGGCGGCGGTGTATTCTTCCTCCGTCATGCTAGCCAGGTCCAGCGCCTCGTCGTGCGATGAGCCCGTGTCGCGCCACATCAGATAGTCGGCGTACTTGGCGCTAAGGCGATCTTCCGGGCTGCCGACACCAGCGCGGCCGCCGCTTTTAGCGAAGTTATCAAGCTCGTCATCATCGAGCGAATCGTCGTCGAGGTCGTCGTATTGTCTCATGGCCGTGTGAGGGCAGGTGATGGTTGAAGGAAGAAGATTGTAGGCAGCTTTACTGCCGTGGGGCAGTTGCGAAGATACGGTCTGAATGGTTTTTGCGTTGGAAATAAAGCCGTTTTTTAGCGAATCACTACTTAGTGTTCTGCTTGAGAAGGCTTAAAACGAACCTTACGATATACCTCAGCAAGTGGTAAAAACAGATCAAGCGCGGGTAGCGGCACTAATGCATCCAGCCCTTTGAATTCGCGAAAATTCCAGTTATCGATGTCAACCCGTGAAAACACCTCAACCTGTGGCTTCAAGGCTTCTACCAATATGTAATACTGCAAAGAAGGAATTGAGCGGTAGAACAAGAACTTTCGGCCCCTGTCATTATCGGCGGTGGAGGGCGAAAGTACTTCCACCAACAGCGTGGGATTAAGTAGGGTATCGAGGTAGGTGTCGGCCAACAAATCCGCCGGGCCGCATACCATTGCCACGTCAGGGTAAGTATAGGAGCTAATAGCCGCATTATTGAGCCGAAAATCGCTAGCATAAACCGTGTAGTCCCGGTCGCGGGTTTGGTTGCCCAATTCTGTAATAATGTTGGCAACAATCTGATTGTGCTCTTTGCTGGCCCCGGCCATGGCCACCACCTCGCCCTGGTAGTATTCGCTCTTAAACTCGGCCGCACGGTCGGCCACCAGATATTCTTCTGGGGAAATGATGGGGGTAAGCTGAGGCTGGGCAGACATAGCGCACAGGTTTTCTCAAAAATACGCAGAACTACCGTAAGCAGGGAGTATTTTCCTCTCTAACGCGCTCCAGTGGCTCCAAAGCTGGTCACATCCAGTTGCTGCTCACAGAACTCGTATTCCTCTGGCACGTTGGAGCTTACCAGTACCAGGCGGCCAGGAACCGTAGCACGCACATGCTCCTGATACCAGGCCACACCTGCCCGGTCCAGGTTGGTAGTAGGCTCGTCGAGAAGTAGGAGAGGAGCAGCGCTATACAAGGCCAAACCTAGCTTGAGGCGCTGCTTCATGCCCGAGGAGAAATCGCGCACAAGCTTATGCCGGGATTTCTCCAGATAAAGCAGCTCTATCAGGCCCTGACTGCTCAGGCCCGGCCGAAGGGGCTTAAAGCGGGTATGAAAGGACAGCAGCTCACTAAGCGTCAACTCCTCAATCAGCTCCAGATAAGGCGCGCAGTAAGCCAGTTGGGCCGGCACATCCTCCACCGACACCGGCTTACCCTGCAAGGTGTAGGTAAGGGTGCCATCAGTAGGCAAGAGCTGGCCGGAAAGAGTATTTAGTAAGGTACTTTTGCCCGCGCCATTCGGCCCCAGAATAGCCGTAGCCGTGCCAGCATGAAAGGTGTGGGTCAAGTGCCGGAAAATCCAGTCGCGGTTAAAGCGCTTGCCCAGTCCGGTAGCCTGAATCTGCATAAACTGCTAGTAGTCGGAACTGCCGTTGCCGCTGCGCGAATAGCCTTTTATCACGCCGCGGCCAGAGTTGCGCACGAAGTTCACGACTTCATCACGCTCAGGCGAAGGCAGCAATTCCAATTCTACTTTATCCAGCGCGTCAGCGTTGTTGAGCTTGCTCAAAAATAGCAGCCGGTAGATCTGCTGAATCTCGCCAATCTTAATATCGGAGTAACCGCGCCGACGCAGTCCTATTGAGTTTATACCGCTGTAAGTCAGGGGCTCCCGGCCGGCCTTTACGAACGGCGGGACATCCTTACGAACCAGCGAGCCGCCCGAAATCATCGTGTGCGGCCCTACTTTCACAAACTGATGCACGGCTGACATGCCCCCCACAATGGCGTAATCACCAATTTCCACATGGCCGGCAAGCTGCACAGAGTTGGCTAATACACAGTTGTCACCAACGATACAGTCGTGGGCTACGTGTACGTATGCCATCAGCAGACAATTAGCGCCCACTATAGTCCGCATCCGGTCCACGGTGCCACGATTTACGGTCACGCACTCCCGAACCACGGTATTGTCGCCGATATGAGCCGTCGTTTTTTCGCCCGCAAACTTCAAGTCCTGGGGCATAGCGGCAATAACGGCACCTGGGAAAATCTTGCAGTTCTTGCCAATTCGGGCTCCCTGCATGATCGTCACATTGGGCCCAATCCATGTGCCCTCGCCAATTTCTACGTCCTTATCAATAGTGGTAAAAGGCTCTACTACTACGTTTTGCGCAATTTTAGCCTCCGGATGAATGTAGGCGAGGGGTTGGTTCATTCTGATCAATTAACAATTAACATTTAACAATTATCAATGCATCTAACCGCGTCCTTTGGGTCTGTTAAATGTTAATTGATAACTGATAATTGTATTCTAGGCGTCTTTGCGGACGATGGCGGCGCTCATTTCGGCCTCCATGACCACTTTACCATTCACAAAAGCCTTGCCGCTCATCTTGGCGATGCCTCGCTTAACGGGCGCGAGCAGCTGGCATTTGAAGATGATGGTGTCACCGGGAATTACCTTTTTTCGGAAGCGGCAGTTCTCGATTCCGAGGAAGTACGTCCAGTAGTTCTCCGGGTCTTTCACCGTGTTCAACACCAGAATGCCACCGGTTTGGGCCATGGCCTCAATCTGAATGACGCCGGGCATAACGGGGTTGCCGGGGAAGTGGCCCTGAAAAAACTGCTCGTTCATCGTCACGTTCTTCACGCTCGTCACGGTAGTTGTGTCCAGGTGAATAATCTTGTCGATGAGCAGGAAAGGATAGCGGTGCGGCAGGGTGGCCGATATCTGGTTGATATCCATCACCGGCTCGCGGCCGGGGTCGTAGGTGGGCACCGGGGAGGAATCCGCCTCCATCATTTTCTTTTTGATCTTCTTGGCAAACGCCACGTTGGCCGCATGGCCGGGCCGGGCGGCCAAAATCTGACCTTTCAGCGGACGCCCTACCAGGGCCAAATCACCTACCAGGTCCAGAAGTTTGTGGCGGGCGGGCTCATTTTTGTAGCGCAGGTCCACATTATTCAGAATACCTTCCTTCTTAACGGCTACTTTGGGCTTGCCCAGCATTTCGGCCAGATCGTGCAGCTCCTCTTCGCTCACCACGCGGTCTACTACTACGATAGCGTTGCTGAGGTCGCCACCTTTAATAAGGTTTTGCTTGTAGAGAGCTTCCAACTCATGCAAAAAGCAGAAGGTACGCGAAGAGGCTATTTCGGTGGCGAAATGGGTGATATCAGTAAGCGTAGCGTGTTGGGAACCCAGCACAGGGGAATTATAATCCACCATCACCGTCACGCGGTAGTCATGCAGGGGCAGCACAGCCAACTCTACATGACGGGCGTGGTCTACGTAACGAATGCTCTCTGGAATCTCAAAATAGTTGCGTAGCGCGTTTTGCTCCTCCAGGCCCGCCTCCTGCAAGGGCTTTATGAACTCATACGAGGAGCCATCCATGATGGGGGGCTCGGGGCCATCAAGCTGAATCAGCACATTATCAATCTGCAAGCCTACCAGCGCGGCCAGCGTGTGCTCCACGGTATTCACGCGGGCGCCATTCTGCTCAATAGTAGTGCCGCGGGAAAGGTCCACTACGTTATCTACGTCGGCATCCACAATGGGCTTGCCGGGCAAATCGATGCGCTGAAACTTGTAGCCGTGGTTGACTGGGGCTGGGCAAAAGGTCATGGTGGCCTGCACGCCCGTGTGCAGCCCAATGCCGCTCACAGTAACCGGCGACTTGATTGTATGTTGCTTATCGTTCATTTTTGAGAAGTGAGAAGTGAGAGGTGAGAAGTGAGATAAGACAAAGCGCCGGCTGTCGGACGGTTTTGTCTCATTTCTCGCTTCTCACTTCTCACTTCTAAGGAGGAGCAAATCTAGGGCTTTTCTTTGGCGCTTGCGTTGCCCTCTAATACATCGAGGCGGCGCGCCAGCTCGGGCAGATGCCGGAAAACAGCGTTGGCGCGCAAACTGTCACGCAGGTTGAACGCCGGGGAACCTTGTAGAAACTGGCCTTCCTGCTTTATCGATTTGCCGACGCCCGACTGCGCTGTTACGGTCGTGCGGTTCGCCAGGGTCAGGTGGCCCGCCAAGCCGGCCTGGCCCGCCAGCACGCAGTAGTCCCCAATCTTGGTTGAGCCCGAAATGCCCGTCTGAGCGGCTACCACCGTGTGGCGTCCAATCTCTACATTGTGCGCAATCTGCACCAGGTTATCAATCTTGCTGCCTTCGCGGATAATAGTCGAACCCATGGTGGCGCAGTCGATGGTGGTATTGGCGCCAATGCTGACGTTATCTTCCAGGACTACATTGCCGATCTGCGGAATGGCGCGGTAAGATCCGTCGGGCTGGGGGCAAATCCGAAGCCATCGGAGCCCAGCACGGCGCCCGCATGCACGGTGCAGCGCGCCCCGATAACAGTATCGGCATAAATCCTGGCGCCCGCATAAATAATGGTACCGTCGCCGATGCGGCACCGGTCGCCGATGGTAGCGTGGGGGAAAATGAGCACGTCGCGCCCGATCGTGCAATTCTCACCGATATAGGAAAAAGCCCCCGAAAGTGGTGTTCGCCAATACTGGAGTTAGCTCCCAGAAAAGCTGGCTCCTCCACTCCGCGCCGGCCGGTGCGCGTGGTCTGCTGATAAAATTCCAGCAAGCGGCTAAAGCATAAATATGGATCATCAACGCGGATTAGGGCGGCCGCGACAGGCTGCTTCAAGGCCTGTGTCTGACTAACGATAATGGCGGAAGCCCCCGTTGTATATAAGTGGGGCTCGTATTTGGCATTCGCCAGAAAAGCCAAAGAGCCAGCTTGTGCTTCCTCGATTTTTGCCAGCTGGTCGATGCGCAGGGATGCGTCGCCCTCGACGGTGCCACTCAGTACTTCGGCTATTTGGCCTACAGTAAATTCCATCGGGCAAAAGTAAATAAAATCAATTGGTGAGTTTTAGAGAGTGGTATTCAGTTGTCACTTGATATAGAGAACGTCATGCAGAGCAGAGCGAAGCATCTCGCTTGCGGACGTTACCAAACTAGCTCAACAAAGTGGGCGAGATACTTCGCTCTGCTCTGCATGATGTCCTAAAATCACTGCGCTATTTCCTTCGGATAACAGATATAATGCTTCTCCACGCGTTGGCCCAGGGCACGAATATTGGGTAAATCTGAAGCTTCCGCCACATTCACCACGCGGCCCGACTTGGTTAAAACATCAATTGTATCCTTACCATCGGCGTCGTAGGCGTTGTTGCTGATGCGGCCAGTAAGCATCAGCTGGCTGGCCTCGCTGGGGGGCAAACTGAAGTGCTCACCAATCAACTCGACTACACCAGCTTTCATCTCGTCTTCAAACGGCTCAGTCTGCAAGATTATTTTAAACAGGCGCCGATCGAGCAGACTGCGCGAGAGGTAGCTGAGGACGCGGTCGGGATGGGAGGCCCACATTTTCACGGCTCCCCAAATGTCATGGTCATCGAGCTGCACAAAGCGTTGCAGGATTGTGTCGTCTTTCTCAAAATCTAGTATCGTAACGGCTCTGGCCAGAAAGAAATGCAGGTCGGGGCTGGCTGGCACCTCATGGCCCGAGCGCACTAAGTCGCGGGCCCGCTGCACAATCCGGATAATCATCTGCTCGGCGCTGGTCACCGTTTTGTGCAGATACACCTGCCAGTACATCAGCCGCCGACTTACCAGAAAATTCTCGACGGAGTAAATCGCCTTTTCTTCCAAAGCCAGGCGCTCATCTACCACGGTCAGCATTTTGATGAGGCGGTCGGCCCCCGGCCGGCCTTCCTGCACGCCGGTATAAAACGAGTCGCGGTTGAGGTAATCGAGCCGGTCCATATCCAGCTGACTGCTCACCAGCTGATGAAAAAACGGCCGCGCGTAGCTCCCCTGAAAAATGGCAATGGCTCGATCCAGGGCGCCATTGTGCTCAGCATTGAGGCGCTGCATCAGATAAAGCGACAGCTGCTCGTGCGGCACCTCATCAAAAATTGCCGTTTCCAGAGCGTGGGAGAGAGGACCGTGGCCCACATCGTGCAATAGGATTGCCGCCAATGCTGCCTGCCCTTCGGCCGCCGAAATCTGCACTCCCTTATCTTTCAACGTGCGCAGCGCCATGCTCATTAAGTGCATAGCCCCCAGCGCGTGATGAAAGCGCGTATGCAATGCCCCCGGATACACAAATCCCGTGAGTCCTAATTGCTGAATGCGCCGCAGCCGTTGGAAATAAGGGTGCTCTATTAGATCAAACAGGAGCTCGGTGGGCACTGTTACAAAGCCATATACCGGGTCGTTGAATATCTTTTTCTTGTTCATTGGCAGTTACATTAAGCTGAGGCTTAATGGGTGGGAGCAGTCGTTTGAAGAAGCACTATCCGAGGAACGCGCGTCGGAGTAAGTGGTAAAAAAAGCCCCCAGAATACGGTGCAATAATCGGCGAACCGAAAGTTCGCACTGCGGCTCGTGCAACCAGCCAGGGAACCAGAACGATCTTATTAGGCCTTACTTAACGGAGGAGTTAGTAACAGAAAATAGAGAAACCCGAATTTTTTGGATCAAAATCGACCGATTGGCAGTAAAGCTACTGACGAAACTTCAGTTGCAGGGCGTTAGTGACTGCGGAGCTTTATACTCCGGGCAAACTCGCCTTCGCTGCCCTGCCACTATCATTCAAGCAACGTACTTCTAAGCACCCTTATGCAACGATACAACATCCTTTGGGCCGACGACGAAATTGACCTGCTCAAGCCCCATATTCTCTTTCTCAAAGAACGCGGCTACGACGTCACGCCCGTCAACAGCGGTGCCGATGCCATCGAGCAAGTAGCTGAGCAGAACTTCGACATTGTATTTCTCGACGAAAATATGCCCGGCCTCACCGGCCTCGAAACTCTGTCGGAAATTAAGGCAGCCAAGCCTACGGTGCCCGTCATTATGATTACCAAGAGTGAGGAAGAGCACATTATGGAAGAGGCCATCGGCTCCAAAATCGCCGATTACCTTATCAAGCCGGTTAATCCCAACCAGATTCTGCTTTCCGTCAAGAAGGTGCTCGACAACAAGCGCTTGGTGAGTGAGCGCACCAACACCGGCTACCAGCGCGATTTCCGCCAGCTGGGAATGCAGCTCGGCGACCGTCTCTCGCCTCAAGAGTGGGCCGATGTATACAAGAAGCTGGTGTACTGGGAGTTGGAGATTGACGAAACCGAAGGCAAGAGCATGGCCGACGTGTTCAACATGCAAAAGGACGAGGCCAATACCTACTTCTCCAAGTTCATCATGGAGAACTACGAGGAATGGGTAAATCAGGAAGTGGACGATGCCCCGCTCATGTCGCATGAGCTGTTTCAGAAGCGGGTGTTTCCGCTGCTCAAAGACACCGGCGACACGCCCGTTTACTTCGTGCTCATCGATAACCTGCGCTACGATCAGTGGAAGATTCTGGAGCCCATCATTGCCGAAATGTTCACCGTGGACACGGAGGAGATGTATTACAGCATTCTGCCTACCACCACGGCCTACGCCCGCAACGCCATCTTCTCGGGCATGATGCCGGGTGATATTCAGAAGAAGTATCCCAACCTATGGGTGACGGATGACGATGACGAAGGCAAGAACCTGAATGAGGCCGAGTTTCTGGAAATCATGTTCCAGAAGGCCAATCAGAAGCAGAAGTTCAGCTACAACAAGGTGACGAACCTGCAGGCCGGCAAAGACTTGCTGAGCAAGATGAGCAACCTGCACAACAATCATAAGCTCAATGTCATCGTCTACAACTTCGTAGATATGCTCTCCCACGCCCGCACCGACATGGCCATGATTCGCGAGCTGGCCGGTGATGAGTCGGCCTATCGCTCGCTCACGCGCTCCTGGTTCCTGCACTCGCCTCTGTACGAGATGCTCCAGCAGATTGCGGACAAGAAAGGCAAACTCATTATCACCACCGACCACGGCACCATCCGCGTGAAACGCCCTTTCAAGATTGTAGGTGATCGTAATACCAACACCAACCTGCGCTACAAGCACGGCAAAAACCTGGGTTTCACGGAGAAAGATGTATATGTCGTGCGCAAGCCGGAGCGCATTTTCCTGCCCCGCGAAAACGTGAGCACCGCCTACGTGTTCACTCTTGGCGACTACTTCTTCGCGTATCCTAACAATTATAACTACTACGTGAACTATTATAAAGACACGTTTCAGCACGGTGGCATCTCACTGGAGGAAGTCATTATTCCTTTTGTAACTCTAAGTCCAAAAGGGTCTTAATTTATTTAAGTCATAAAAAAGGCAGACTACACTAGTCTGCCTTTTTTTATGACTTAAATAAATGAGACACAAGGAATTTAGTTGCAGTATTATAATCTACTTTTTTAGCTCATACAGAGTGATGCGCTGATAATGTATTTTATGGCGGGAAATCTTATTTCCGATCTTGCCTAGCTCTTGTTCTACAGCTATGGGAGCAACGTATCCTTCTTTGCTATACCAAGCAGGTTGGCCCAAATACTCCCCTATATCTGAGTCGTTATTGATATTATATATATACCAAAGCCTTTTCTTGCCTTTAAAGTTTTCAAAATCAGGTGAGAGCTTCTGAAGATAATCTTCCGGGCTAGTAGAAATACGTTTCACATAGCTTCCTCTAGTGGCAGTGTATTTTAATCCATAGGCTTCTTTATAGTAATCATAGGCATGACGCATATTCCAGAATACATAGACGGCGTCACCTTCCTTGAAATTTTCATTGATATAAAAAATTCCTTCACGTTCAGTAGAGTTTGAGAGTTTAATAAGTGCACTGGGATAAATAAGTTGATGAGTTGAATTTGCTAAGGCAGGGCTTACTAATAAAACAGTTAAGAATAATGCTGTATTGCGCTTTAACGAGAAAAGCTCAATTACTTTTTCCATCCCAAAAGCGAGAAAAAGTATAACCGGCGGAGCTAGAAACAGAATAAATCTATCGAAAATAGGGTATAATTTAAACGCTGATGCCAGGAAGGTAATAAGTATAGGCAGGAAGAGGATAAAGAAATTTAATTTATGTGATCTAAATAACATAATCATTCCAAAGACAATAAATAAGCCTCCAAACCATCCCATTTTTAGAATGAATTTAACGCTGGAGCCAGCTATATTCTCATCAAGGTGCAATAACAAACCAAGTGGGTGGTAAAGTACGTTATAGGGCTTCTTTATAAACCAAAGGACCTGTTCAAAAGAGGTCAGTCGCAGAGGCATAAAGGCATCGTATGCTTTATCGAAGAAGTCGATGAGCCAGCCAGACTGATGGTATTTGCTAAGAAAAAGTATGTACAGCAGGCTAAAGCTGAACAGCCAAAGTGAGAAGGGAATAAGATAAGTGAAGAAGCGTTTCCAGTTACGCTCAAAAATTACTTTGAGGCTAAGAACTGAACCAATGCCGGCCAGCACAAAGATGAGCGAGAAGGAAAACCACAATAAAAGCCCCCCAGCGAGTCCCCATAGCACCAACTCCTGCGGGCGGGTAGCGCGATGATACTTCGTGTAGAGCCAGAGACTCAAAACCGTCGCTAGGAGCTCAGCACTGTACTGCTTTGCCTCTACAGAATGGTAAATAGTCGCCCAGGATAAGGACAGCACACCAACGGCGAGTACAACGCCCCACCCTTTCAGATAAAAGCGAGCGACGCGAATAAAGGCAAATAGTGCACTAATACCACAGACCAGAGAAAAAAGCCGGAGAGCCTTTTCGCCTTTGCCAAAAAGCAGAACACAAAGTTTAACGGTCCAGAGATAGCCGATAGGGGCCTTTTGCTCATAGGCCAAGGTCTGGGTAGCTAATTCCCAGAAGTTGAGCTTGACCAAACTGATGTTCAGATAGAGCTCATCAATGAATAACGACCGATTATAAAAGAAATGAAAGAGGCGGAAGCCAATTCCGAGGGCCACTACTACATAAAGGGCATAGCGCTGGTAGTGAGCGGACGTAGTAGAGCTGTCGGACGCGGGCGAGCGCAACACAGAAGCAGGTGTTACCAATCCAGTAAGTGACATCAGGTGGGGCTAATAAACCAGAGAGTGGACTCTACCGGTTGTTTAGATTATACTGATCCCGTAGAAGCTGGTGTAACCAAGGAATATCTAAGAACATCAATCCCGTTAATAAAATACAAAACAATACAACATACAGCATAAACCACTTGCGGGTATAAAGCTTTTCGGAGCCCTGAACGGGAGAGTCTTTTAAAAGGCCGATACGTAAATACCAGGAAAATAAAAGCGCAAAGAAGGGAAAGCTAACAAGTAATTCTACTCTGTTTTTTACGAGAAAAATACCCAAAAAGAATGCCGATGTGAGGGCATAAAAAAACATAGAGATAAGTAAGCTGTGTTCAGTGTAGTATTTGAACGACTTGCGATAAAGCCCAGCTAGCTCAGGGTTGTTAATAAGGCGATACTCCGCAAAGCGCTTAGTAGCCATCAGGTAAGCGCCACCCATCCAGTATGCGACAATAATACTGGTGGCGGGAAGGGCATTAAAAAACGACGAAGGGTTAAGGTCCTGCAAGGAAAGTGCGGGAGCGACAATAAACCAGCCCAGCACAAAACGAATTGGGTTGTTTACGGATTCTGACAACACATCCAAATAAACTCGTTCTTTAGTGCGTATGGGGCGAACGTTGTACATAATGCCCATGAAGAGCAAGAACGCGGAAACTACCAGAAATGGAATAGAAATAAGGTATCCCAAGCTTAATCCCACAACGGCTAGCAGAAACCATTCTGAGTATACTATTGCTGGGTTGACTACTTTAACTACCGACGTTCTTTCTTTCTTTAACGGATGAAACTTATCAAATTCGGCATCGAGGTATTCATTGATTACATAATTAGCCGAAGCAATAAGACATGTGCTTGCTATTCCAATTATTACTTTAAATAATAGCTCTGTAGAAAAGTCCCCCCCAAAAACTATTAAAGCAAAAAGCATCCCCGGCACCATGAAAACATTTTTCGCCCAGTTATCAGGACGAGCTATGGCTATGTAATCTTTGAGGCCTGCAGGAATAGAGGTCTGCTTTTCCTTGATATCTCCGTCAGTTGGAAGGGATAATGTGTCGTTCATAATTACTGTTGCTTAGGAGTGAGTAGTAGAGGTGAGGGTCTGTTCGAGTTGATGATAGAAGTCAAATGAATTGAATGGCTTTTTATCTAGTATGAGATAAGGCATGCCGGCTCTTAAAGCGCACTCACCGTCCATTTCTTGCCTATCGCCGATGAACAGGCATTGTTGGGGAAGTACCTGAAACTTGTCTGCGATGTAGAGGAGCCCCTTGGGATCAGGTTTAAGGCGGTCTATTTCAGGATCTGTAGAGCTGATGATAAAGTCCGCTTCCAGACCCATAGCCTGCAGCTTGTCATGTGCCTTATAATCAGAGTATATAGCAATCTTAATACCCTTGCTTTTAAGCTTGCTGAAGAAGCTTTGGGTACCAGGATAAACGCATTTTTGTAAATAAGGATTAGGAAAGGTAAATATCCATTGCTCTATCACTTTCCTGACTTTGGAAGGAGAATAGCCTCCTTTCTCAGTACACCAATCATATTGTGCATTCTCCAAGTTGCCGCCAGCGTAGCCGGCTCGCTTCTCTCGCTCAGCCCTAAACCTTTGAAGAATCATTAGTTCATCCGCTTTCCAAGGTCTTACCATATAGTAAGCAAGAAGGGCAAATAACATCTTTTTTCGTAGCCGCGACTGCGTGTAAAGGGTGCCGTCAACGTCGAATATCACCACTTTAATGGCGCTCCAATCTACACTATTCTCTTGATGCATGTAGTAAATACTTCAATTTTATCCTTCAAACATACAGTAAATATAGATAATAATACAAATTACTGATAAAAATTTATAACTATTGCATTAATACTAAGCTTAATCGTTGCCTTGTTATACTACTTGTATTATAAACTCTTTTAGGAAGAGCACAACAAGCCTAATAGATGCCTCACTAACTGATAGCATCCAGGAGTTATAAGTAAAATTATAATTATCAGTAGATGGCAATAGTATGGAAAAAGAGCAGTGTCGTATGGAATCAAGGAAACCCTGACCCTTAACGATACTGCTCCCGCGCGGGTTGTATTTATCCCGCAACTATTTTAATTAAACTCTATTGCGCTCTGCGTTTTTCATCTTCAGCCCCACTCTGGCGCTTGCGTATAGGCGCTAGCTTATCGTTGCCAAAACGGTACGCAAAGGATAGCGTAGCGACCCGTGTATCCAGCCGGTTAAAGAAAGTATCTTCAAAGTTGGCGTATGCATACGTAGAGCGAACAGGACTTGTGTATAGAATGTCGGTTGCATTCAGCTTCACCGACGCTTTGTTAGCCCATAACTGCTTTTGGATGCCGATTGCTACCTGCCCGCGGGCCCGCAGGCGCTCATAGCCGTAGCGCTCCGGCGCTAGATATGTGCCACTCAGATCGGCTGTCCAGCCATGACTAAGGGTGAAGGTGCTATTGCTGCTGGCATTAACCGTTACCCAAGTGCTGGGGGGCATTGTCTCCGCTACTTTGCCTTCAAAATGGTTGTAGTAAACTACTACGTTGTTGTATACACTCCACCATTTAGTTGGTTCCAGCGGGGCCGTTAAGGTGAGCGCGTAATACTGTAGCGAACGGAGATTTATATCACGATTCACGACGAAGAACCCGCCTTCGGCTGCTGGCTGAACTACACTGACTATAGGCAAATCGGTGATGCTATAGCTCAACGCCGCGCTATACTTTTCTTTGAAAGTATGGGTAAGCTCCACATTGTAACTGGTTTCGGGCCGTAAGTAAGGGTTTCCGGTGCGGTAGGAGGTAGCATCTATGTAGGACCGGAAGGGATTGAGTTGGTTGTATGTGGGCCGATTGATGCGGCGGCTGAGCGAGAGACCTAGCTCGTGCTTATCCGAAAGCTTGCGCTGTACGCTGGCACTGGGGAAGAGCTGAAAATAGTTGCGGTCGAAGCCCTCGTTGCCTATTGCCTGCTGGCCTTCCACATTGGTTTGCTCCCCGCGTAGTCCAGCCGATATAGTAAGCTTAGGTAGGGTGCGCGTTAGGGTCACATAGGCCGCATTGATATTTTCGTTGTAACGAAAACGGTTGCTAAAATTCAGATTGAGCGTCCGTACTCCATCTATAATATCCTCAAATACCAAGTCGTTGTCGGAGTCAATATGGGTTGCTTTGAGGCCAGCTTCCAGCCGCGTAGCCCGGCGCAAATTGCGCGTGTAATCGGCCTTTACTGACTGAATGGTCAGGTTACCCTCCTGGTCGCCGTCCAGTATGACAGCCGGTCGGCCGGGCTCACTGAAGAACGTGGTTAACTCCTGGTCAGCGTAGCGGTTAAAGCGGTCGTAGTCAATATCCACCGAGAGCGTGGGGGCTCCGCTGGAGTCGGCAAACGAATGCCTGAAATTAAGATTACTCGTAATGCTGGGGTTATAGGGTCGCCGATTAATGGTAGAGCGATAGGTCGGCAGTGGTTGATTCTCGGCATCAAATAATAACGTTCTGTTGGTAGCAAAACCCAGAAAGCGGCTGTCCAGGCCACCAATAACAACGCCCACAACCGTCCGCTTTGAGAGCGTATAGTCGAGGCCGCCCCTCCAGGTGTGCGACTGAAGGTGGCTGCGGCCGTTGTTTCGTTGGAGGCTGCTGCTTTGCAGAACCCTATCGACGTAAAAGAAGCGGTCGAACGTGAGTTTTTGAAAGTTTTCCCGGTCGGCATACGCGTAAGATCCGAAAGCATTGATCTTCTTTTGCCGATGGTTCAGAGTTAAGCCCGTAGTGAATTTGCCGTATTGCCCACGGCCGTAAGCAGCATTCACGGTGCCGTTGGTACCCTGGCGCTGGTCTTTTTTGAGGTTGATAGCAATAATGCCCGCGCCGCCCTGGGCATCGTACTTGGCGGACGGATTGGTAATCAGCTCAATGCTTTTCAGCTGTTCGGCCGGCAACGCACGCAGATAGTCGGCTAGCTCCGAGCCGGTCATGGGCTGGCGCTTGCCATCAATCAGCACCAGCAGGCCTTGTCGGGCCGCGTAAAGCTAGGTTGTCATTGTTGCCTACCGTTACGCCCGGTGCGCGTGCTAGCACATCCAGCGAAGTATTGCCAGGCGCCAGCGCTGAGCCCTCCACATTCACTATGGTGCGGTCGGCTAAGCGCTCATACAGAGGCTTTTGCTTTACTACTGTCACTTCCTTGAGCTGAGTAGCTTCACTCGCTTGCAGGACAATGTCGGCCAAATTTTGCCCCCCAGCAGTTAATTCAAAGACTGGACTCCAATAACGGGTGAAACCAAGCTGAATAACGGAAACCAAAAAGCCCCCCCGGCTGATTGCTCCAGCCGGAAAGCTCCCTGAGCATCACTAAACTCAGTTTTTACCGCCAATGAATCGGCGGCTCGGTGTAGCGTTACGTTGGCAAATTGTATGGGGGCACCTCCGACCGCCGTTTGCACCCGGCCCGTAACGCTACTCAGGCCAGGCCCGGTTTGCGCCTGCACTGGTTGCGAGGTCAGCAGAAACATTATCAGCAGATAACCTAGTCGGCCCGCGGCCGAAGTAGGTAAAGCACTTTGCATAAAGACTATATAAGGGGGAGCAGAGTTAAATTGTAGGTTGATATAGATGTGAGCAGAAGCGTAGTACGAAAGAACAGTATAAGCCGGCGCAGTTGCGGCGCCGCGGTAGAGGGGATGACCAGTCTTTGTTAACGAACCTGAAAGGCAGGTAACACAGAGGGGGGAGTCGGGTAAGCAGAACAATAATCGACTGCCTGCTGCGCTTTCGCAAGTACAACAAGCAGCCAAAAATTTTGTCAATCTAAGGATTTACAGGATGATTAAGGAATCAGAGGAATATTTTGAGCACTGAAAACCGAGAATAACGCTCCTAAACCGCTCCTGTGGCGGCTATTTTAATCCAGTAAGTGCCGCCCGCAGCCGTGGCAAGGCAGCCTCAATCGACTCCAGCGAAGCGCCCCCTACTGAGAGTCGGAACCACGGCGAAGTATCGGCGGTGCCAAAGGCGCTGAAGGGCACCAAGGCTAAGCCAGCCTCCGCAATCAGGTAAGAGGTAAGGTCGCGGGTGGTGGCCAGCAACTGCCCTGCCGGCGTGGTTTTGCCGAGCACATCGAGCCGTGCAGTGAGGTAAATAGCTCCTGCCGGCGCAATGGCATCGACCGGGTAGCCGGCTTCTTTCAGTTCTTGCAGTCCCTTATAGAGAGTGTCGAGGCTACGCTGAATGCTGTGCTTGAATGCGGCCGTGTAGGTGTCGACGGCTGTGGTGTTGGGCAAATAATGTGCGGTGGCAACCTGCTCAGCTTTAGGAGCCCAGGCGCCCACATGGCCCAGAATCGACTTCATCTTGTCAATAACCCCAGTTGGCCCAAAAGCATAGCCCACTCGCACGCCGGTGGCAGCAAGACACTTGGAAATACCATCAATATAAATCACATAGTCGCGCAGCTCCGGCCGCAGATTCACGGGGTCGAAGTGCTGAGCGCTGCCGAAGGTGAGCATCCAATAGATCTGGTCGTACAGAATATACAGGGGCTTTTCGTCGGGGCCGCGGCGCTGGTTTTCAGCTATTACCAGGTCGCAAATAGCCTCCAGATCGGCGCGGGCAAAAACGGTTCCGGTTGGGTTTAGCGGCGAGCAGAGCGCCAGCAGCGTAGCACCGGGCAGGTGGGGGGCAATTTCGGCGGCCGTAGGCATAAAGTCATGGGCCGGGCTGGTTTCCACCATCACCGCTTCCGCGCCGGCCAAGTGGCAGTAGTGATTATTATTCCACGATGGCACCGGAAATACCACTTTGTCGCCGGGGTCGAGCAGCGCCAGGTAAGTGGCGTAGATGAGAGGCCGGGAACCACCGGCCACCAGCACATCGGCCGGTGAATACGTCAGCCCCAGGCGCTGGTGCACGAAATCGGCGGCGGCCATGCGCAGATCGGCTACGCCATTGGCGGGCGGATAGTTTGTTTGACCGGCCGCATAGGCTTGGGTTATGGCATCGCGCAGCTCTTCGGGAATCGGGAAAATAGCGGGGTCGAAGTCGCCGATGGTAAGGTTGCAGATGGCTGCCCCCTTCTTGATCATCTCGCTTACCTCATTGCCGATTTTTATAATTTCAGAGCCCATAAGGCTACCGGCCATCTTGGATACAGTCATGGGGGGCAAATTTTGCTTAAATATAGCAGGGAGTTGGTAGCCCGAAAGAGGAGCTACTCACTCGCAAATCAATAAGCTGGGCCGTAAAAACCAACGAGAGTCAACCGTTGGCCCCGCGGAAATGTTGAACTTGCGCCCGTTTAATAATGCTGGTCCGAGTCAGACCTTTGGCCTTTACTTGTCCGCTTAATGCCTGAACTGCTACCTGTTTTGCCGTTATCCGCCGAGCAAGCACCAGCCCGCCGTGGCTACCTGCCATCGTTGCGCACCATTCTGCTGCTAGCCTTGATCTTGCGGGTGCTGGCGGCTTTTTTCTCCAAAGGCTACGCATTTCACGATGACCACTTCGACGTAATCAGCATCGCCCAAGATTGGGTGTACGGTCTCACTACCTGGCTGCACCAGCCCATACCGCCGCGCCACAGCATGACCTACACGGGGCTGCATTACGGTCTGTTTTGGCTCCTCGACGCGGTCGGCTTCACCAATCCCGACGCAAAAATGACGCTCGTGCGCCTGCTGCACGGCCTGTATTCCTTGCTCACGGTGTATCTGGGCTACAAAATCACGAAGGAGCTGGCCGGCGAAACCTATGCGCGCCGGGCGGGTCTCATGCTGGCTATGCTGTGGTTTATGCCGTTTATGAGCGTGCGCAACCTGGTCGAGATGGTGTGCATTCCGCCTTATCTGGGGGGCTTTTATGTGCTGGTGCGCTACCGCGACCGACTACAATGGCGTCACTTTGTGTTGGCTGGAGCCTTGTTTGGGGTCGCTTTTCTGTTTCGCTACCACACGGCTTTGTTCCTAATGGGGGCCGGCCTGGTGCTGCTGGCTCGGCAACAGTGGAAAGCGCTGGGTTGGCTGACTCTGGGCTTTATCGGTGTAGCCGTGCTGGTGCAAGGCACCATCGACGCCGTGCTGTACGATTATCCCATGCAGTCCTTGGTGTCGTATTTTCTATTTAATTCCAAAGGAGCCTACCAGTACAGCACAGGGCCGGTCTACCGTTTTGCCCTCACGATATTGGGTTTTCTGGTGCCGCCAATTAGCGCCTTCTTAGTGTTTGGCTACGCCCGTACCCGGCGCTTGGCGCCGCTGCTTTTCTGGGGTGGCGTTGTGTTTTTTGTCGCTCATTCCCTGTTTCCCAATAAGCAGGAGCGGTTTATTCTCCCGCTGTTTCCGTTGCTCATTATTCTGGGTGTGATCGGGTGGGAGCGGTACGTGGCCGACGCTGCTTTCTGGCACCGTCATCAGCGTTTATTAGCAAATAGCTGGCGATTTTTTTGGGTGCTGAATGGGATTGTGGCGTTGGCTTTGGCGCTAACCTATTCCAAAAAAAGCCGTGTCGAACCCATGGTTTATCTGTCGCAGAAAACCGATTTACGCGGCATAGTGCTCGATTTTGGCCCCCACGGCACCAAAATGCCCCCCATGTTCTACTTAGGGCGCATGGGGGCTGAAGCCAGCGCCTTTATTCCCGATTCCAGCGGCGTGTGGCGGCGCTACCGGCAGCAGCGCCCCCTGCCGGCCGACTTTGTCATCACCTATGCCCTCAACGACCAGAGGCCGCTACGTCGGCTGATCAGCGAGATGAACTACACCCAGCGCCGGCCCACGTACCTGCTGCTAGTGGGCGAGAAAGACATTGACCGACGCCTCGACCGCCTGCGCTTGTTGTTTCCGCGCTTGAAGCTGGAGCACACCATCAATCCATCGCCCTACGACCA
Organism: Hymenobacter sp. R533113; assembly: GCF_056835965.1. Taxonomy (NCBI): domain Bacteria; kingdom Pseudomonadati; phylum Bacteroidota; class Cytophagia; order Cytophagales; family Hymenobacteraceae; genus Hymenobacter; species Hymenobacter sp. R533113. The sequence continues at coordinate 401,535 of NZ_JAKWBD010000014.1, read as the reverse complement.
GGTGCTGCATACCCTTAACCCCCGCGTACACAAAGACGAGCACGTCCAGATTTATCAGATTTTGAAGTAGAATACCTACGCCCTGTACAATGGCACTACCCGAAACCAAAATAGCTGTTTCTTCCCTCGCCGACTTGCCTGCCGCTGCCGCGCAGCTTCGAGCAGCCCTCAGCGACCACACCATTATCTTGTTTGAGGGCGAAATGGGGGCGGGCAAAACCACGCTGATTAAGGCACTATGCGAAAGCCTGGGCGTGCCCGCCGCGGAGGTAAGCAGTCCCACCTTCGCCCTGGTAAACGAATACCGCGACGCCCACAACCAGCCTATCTATCACTTCGACTTCTACCGCCTCAACAATTCGGCCGAAGCTTTAGGAATGGGTGCGCTTGAGTACTTCGATTCTGGCTATCTTTGCTTGGTAGAATGGCCAAGCCGGGTTGCCGACCTTTTGCCCCCCCGCCATCTACTCGTCACGCTCACGGTCACCGGCGAAGAAGCACGCGTTCTTCAATTGAAAACGATGAGTTAAAAAGCAGAATTGAAGTAGAAACAGGCCTGTTTTTCAGTCAATTCTTCATTGTCATCACATTTTAATTCATCGTCTTTAGGTCAACATTTTTACTTGCCATAATGCAGGAAGCAGTACCCCCGGGATTCGAGTCGCTGGCTACGAGCCGTGCTTATTTCACGCAGGAATCGATGCTGGCGGTGGAGACGCGGCGTCGTAAGCTGTTTATCGGCTTGCCGCGTGAGTCGTCTTTACAGGAAAATCGCCTGGGCCTGACTCCCGAGGCCGTGAAGCACCTCATCAACGAAGGCCACCAAATCGTGCTGGAAAGCGGGGCCGGTGAGCCCAGCAAGTACTCCGACCACGAGTTTTCGGAGGCCGGCGCCACTATCGCCTACTCGCAGAAGGAGGTGTACGAGGCCGACATTATCCTGAAAGTAGCCCCGCCCACCACCGACGAAATCAACCTGATGCGGGCCGGCCAAACCCTGATTTCGGCCCTGCAGTTCGGCTCGCTCACCGGCGATTATATCTCTTCGCTCACCCGCAAAAAAATTAATGCTATTGCGTTTGAGCTGATCAAAGACCCTTCCGGCGCCCGGCCCGTGGTGCGCGCTATGAGTGAAATCGCGGGCTCAACGGTTATGCTTATCGCGGCTGAGTACCTGGCCCGCTCCAACGAGGGCAAAGGAATTATTCTGGGGGGCATTACGGGCGTGCCGCCGTCCCAGGTGGTTATTCTGGGCGCCGGTACCGTGGCTGAGTACGCCGCGCGTGCCGCCACCGGCCTGGGGGCGGAAGTAAAGGTATTCGACAACCATATCTACAAGCTGCGCCGCCTCAAGCAAAACCTGGGTACGCAGCTCTATACCAGCACGTTGGATACCTACGTGCTGAATCAGCAAATCCGCCGCGCCGACGTGGTGATTGGCGCCCTAAACGTGGAAGAAGGCCGGATGCCCTTCATGGTGTCCGAAAGCGTGGTGGCCACGATGGCGCCCGGCTCCGTCATTATCGATGTCAGCATCGACCAGGGCGGCTGCTTCGAAACCTCCGAAATGACCAGCCACAGCAAGCCGGTTTTTCGCAAGTACGACGTGGTGCACTATTGCGTGCCTAATGTGGCCTCCCGCGTGCCGCGTACTGCTACGGGTGCTTTAAGCAACATTTTCACGCCTATCCTCCAGGAAATCAGCCAGCATGGGGGCGTGAATGAAGTACTGTTTGCTAATGAGCATTTCCGCGCTGGCGTATACATCTATAAAGGCTCGCTGACTAATGCCGCCATTGCCAAGAAATTCAACATGCGTTACAAAGAGCTAGGGCTGATGATTGCAGTGCGCAACTAGTACGCTGACATTGCTTGCTAAAAAAAGCCATTTCATCATAGAAATGGCTTTTTTGTTTATCCAAGTGAGCTTAACTGTCTGGCAGATATTAGAATGGTTGAAATGGGTTGCAGCTCGCGTACACTAGCTGAGGTTCGCAATCAGATTTAACATCGCTTAACAAGCCTGTCTTATGGCATCTATTGACGCAGAACTCATTGCCCGACCGGCGCTCGAATTTGCTTCCGCTCAGGTAACTGAGGCCATGAACCGCTCTTTTGAGGAGTACATGGTGCCGATGGTATTTACACCAGTCAGCTTTGAGCAGCGTTTCCGGGGTGAACATCTCGACGCCGAAGCCAGCAAACTATGGTTTCTGCGGGACGAGCTAATTGGAGTGGTATTCATTGCCCGGCGAGGCTGGACGAGCCGCGTAGCCGCTATGGGCTTAGTGCGAAAAGCGCGTGGCAAACAGTATGGCCGGCAGATGCTGCAAGCGACAATTGACGAGGCCACTGCCCGCGGCGACCGATCGATGATCCTGGAAGTATTTGCGGCCAGTGAGCGGGCGCGCCTACTCTACGAACGGCTGGGCTTTCGCAATGAGCGCGAGCTGTTTAGCTTCAGGCATGTACCTGACCCAAAAAGCCCCCCAGCGGATAGCCGAGAACTACAAGAGTTGGACCCAGCGGAAGTAGCCCGGCTTGTGCTGCTGGAAGGCGAACCTACCATTTCGTGGATGTACGCCCCCGAGTCGTTGATGGCGGCTGCTTCGCCAACCCAGGCATTTCACCTCGACCAGAAAGCTTACGTCATGCTGCGCCAGGAAGCGAAGCGCACGTTGCTGCTGACAGTGCTGGTGCGGCCCGAGCATCGGCGGCAGGGGCGAGGCCGGGAGTTGCTACGCGCCGTAGAAGCAGCTTTTCCAGACAAACCACTAGTAATTTCGATGCTGGCTAGCGGGCAGCTTTACTCGTTTTTGGAGGCTATGCAGTGGGAGCTGATGCCTTTGCCCTTATCCGAGATGGTCCGACCGTTGTAGGTGCCCGTTTCTATTTTGGCTGAGCGATAAGCAACGCTTTCCACGCTTCCACCAACCGGCCTTCTTCCAGCAGTTTCTTCCCCAGCAGCTCCAGTTGCTTGCGTTGCTCCTGGGGGGCTTTTTCGTACTTGCTGAGCGTGTAGGCTATCAGCGGGTCATGGCGAAAGGCTTCTATTTCTGCCGCAGTAGGTAGCCCAGTAGCTTCGATGTTGCCCAGGCGGCCAAGATTATTGCCCGTCAGTACATTGGAGTTGCGTATATGCTCTGGCATTTGATCAATGCCGATGCCCATGTTGCGGTTGGGCTTGGGCACTTCAAACAAGCTGCTGCCCGAGGCACGGCAATACCAGTCGCCGCCGAGGCGGGCTATGGCGTCGAGCTTATACGGGTCGATGCCGGTGCCGCTGGGCAGCACGATATCCTCCCGAAAATGAGCCAGCACCACCCGGCAAATGACGAGGTTGCCGGCGCCGTTGTTCTGCCCTAGCTCTATCACCTGCTCCACCACGCACTCGAAAGCGGCCGGCGCTTCGGCCACGCGCGGCGGCTTCACTTTCTGGCTCGGCACCTGCGTAAAACCGGCTTTTACAAACTCATTCACGCCCTTCTCATACTCCGTGCTGGCCAATGACATCTGCTCCACCATGGCGTAGTCGCAGATATGAATCACGACTTCGGGCACTTCGCGCACGTTTTGCAGGGTGTGTTTCTGCGAGTTGTCCCGCACGCGGTTGGCGGGCGAGAACACCAGAATCGGCGGGTTGGAGCCGAAGCAGTTGAAGAAGCTGTAGGGGCTCAGATTCACGTTTCCTGCCGCATCCACGGTGCTGGCAAAGGCTACGGGGCGCGGAGCCACGGCACCTACCAGAAACGGGTGCAGCTCGCTGGGTTTGATGGTGGCAGGATCGATGGTGCGAAAGGAGGGAAGCGCGGACATGAAAGAATACTTGAGGACGACTAAAATGGCAATTGTAGCTTCGAGGCAGTAAACATATGCTTCTCTACCCGATGCAGAACCAGGCATTAAGTAAAACCCTGAGTTACGTGCTCCGCCACAAGCCCGAAGAGTTTGGACTAACACTGGACGCCGGAGGCTGGGTGAGCGTAGCCGACTTGCTCGGCGCTTTGCAGGCCCGTCAGCATCGGGTTACCCAGGCGCAACTCTACGAGGTAGTGGCCACAAACGACAAAAAACGGTTCAGCTTATCAACCGACGGCGCAAAGATACGCGCCAACCAAGGCCATTCGGTAGCCGTGGAGCTGGGCTTAGCCCCGACGACCCCGCCCGAGCTGCTTTATCACGGCACGGCTACGCGCTTTCTGGCGTCCATTCGCACTAGTGGTCTGCGCAGCGGCAGCCGGCAGCATGTGCATTTGTCCGCCGATCCGGCCACGGCCGTGGCGGTGGGGAGTCGGCATGGTAAGCCAGTGGTGCTGACGGTGCAAGCGGGCCAGTTGCATCGGACTGGGGGGCAATTTTACCTGTCGGCCAATGGCGTTTGGCTGACGATGATGGTTCCGCCGGAGTATCTGCAAGCGGAAGCCTGATCTTAGCCCTACTGGTGCCTCATGCACTAAATGAGCTAATCATCATAGTGCCATTCGCGACTTTTACTGTCATAACTAGCTCCTACCATTGTACCCGCATAGTACTGGAGTGAAAAGTTCTGACCCCGCAACGCGTTAGTTGAATCAGGCTGAAAGTAGAAGGTTTTATACTGAAAGGGAGCCGGCCGCCACAATCCCCTCGCCGTGGCCGGAACCTTCGTCAGCTGCCGCGGCACCAGCTGCTCCAGCGACTCGGGGTAGTGTCCGTGTTGCTTTTGGTAGTCGTAGACCTGCTGAATAACAGTGTCGGCCCGGCGTTTGGTTAGTGCGTTTTGCCATCTATATATGGCCATCATCAAGGGGACACTAAGAAAGGTAGCTACTACGGCTGCACCCAGGAATCTGCGCAGCACTACAGCTATTTCTGAGGACCCAAACCCCCACAGAAGGACGTATAGTACTAAAGCAAACAGCGAGAGAAACCATTGAATTCCTAGTAGCAGGGGTTCGCTGGTTTGCGGGTGCAGGCACAACATAATTGCTAGCATTATCCCTGTGCGCTGTAGCGAAGCGCGGCTAACTGATAACTTCACGTATTTATAATGTTTAGCTAATACCTGCGCAGTTTATGCATTTACGTTTATTCTTTCTAGTAGCCCTGCTAAGCTATCTGCCGGTTGGCGCTACGGCTGCACCGGCCACAGCCGATACCACTCGCCTGCGGCGGCATTTGCTGGCTTTGGTTAATACGCCCCAGCCGCGCAATTACCTGCACCTTGCTTCTCTGAATCAGGCGGCCAGCTACATCGAGCGGGAGCTAGCCGCCGCCGGGGCCAGCCTCAGCGACCAGCCCTACGAGGTTGGGGGGCAAATTTACCGCAACGTCATCGGCTCCTTCGGCCCCGCCGATGGGCCGCGCCTCATCGTGGGTGCTCATTACGATGTGTGCGGCGACCAGCCCGGCGCCGACGATAATGGCTCCGGCGTAGCCGCGCTACTGGAGTTGGCGCGCCTGCTGGGTCAGCAGCAACGGCTTTTGTATCGCGTTGATATGGTGGCTTATACCTTGGAAGAGCCACCATTTTTCCGCACCAAAAATATGGGTAGCTATGTACACGCCAAATCTCTGCACGACCAGGGCGTACCCGTGCGCGGCATGGTAGCGCTGGAAACTCTTGGCTACTATGACGACCGTAAAAACACGCAGGATTACCCGGTAAGCCTGCTGAGCCTGGTGTACGGAACCCGCGGCACCTACCTTACCGTAGCTCAAAAGTTCGGTAATGGAAGCTTCGGGCGGGAGTTTGCGCGGCGCTGTCGTCAGGAAGCTAGGCTGCCCGTCAAGCGGTTTAAAGCGCCCGCCTGGCTGCCTGGCCTCGACTTTTCCGATCATCTCAACTACTGGCAGTTTGGCTACTCCGCCGTGCTGGTCACCGACACCGCTTTTTACCGCAACAAGCACTACCACCAAACCACCGATACTCTTGACCGCCTCGATCTGCGCCGCTTAGGATTGGCGGTAGAGGCCGTACTGGGGGCGCTGCTCAAGGCGTAAATACTGACCTGATTTGCGCTGCCATGCTGGTTATGAGAAGGTTGCAAGATCCTGTGCATGGGTGGCGAATAAGTCAGTTTGCTATATAATTAGCTAATCTGATATATCTTTACTAAATAAGTATAGCTTCTGCTATTTCTACCTAGAAATTGCCCCCCATGACCAAGCCATCCTGCCCCAAGTGTGATACCACGGAAGCAACCAAAAGTGGGGTAGTAGGCGGTAGGCAGCGCTATAAGTGCAAAAATTGCGGCTATCACTTTTCAGTGGCGAAGGTAGGCCGGGAAATCAATTCGTATTATGTAATAAAGGCGCTTCAACTCTATGTGGAGGGCGTCAGCTACCGTGAGATTGAGCGCCTGTTGGGCGTAAGCCATGTAAGCGTAATGAACTGGGTGAAGAAATACGGCGTAAAAGCCCCCCGCCAGACCGACTATCACCCCACCTATAAAATACTGAATCAGAAGGAGCTGGCAGATTTTTTCAGGACCCGCAGCAACTGAAAGGCGCGGGGCTGGTGGTCACGGAGCTGGGCGATAAGTACATGATGATTCGCTGGGAGCGGTTTAAGGGCTGACGGAGCTATAGCAGTTAGCGGAAGTATAGCAAGCGTGTGCTTTCGCCGCCGAGATTTTCCTATTTGGTTGGGCCGAGCCGGAAAATTGCCCCCCGGCTTCGGGTAGTTGCTCTCCACTGCTCACCCAACCCAACCCCTTATGCGAAACTCCCGCTACGCACTGGCCCTTAGTGGCTTGCTGGTTAGCCTCGCGGCGACGGCCCAAGTAACGCCGCCCGCCCAGGACACCACGCGAAGTACCCCGCCGGCCCCCACCACGCCAGCGCCTACCACCGTGCCGGCCGCCAATCCGCAGGCCCCGGCCGTGTCGCAGTCGCCGGCTCCGGCTGGTACGCCGCCGGCCAACGGGGTGCCCTACGGGGCGGGTATGAAGGTGAATATCTCACCCGACGGCTCTAAGTATATGCGCTTTATCAGCTGGCACCAGGTCTGGACGCGCTACACGGAGAATAATGAAGGGTCGCAACGCCTGCCAGGGAAGCCCCAGGACAATCAGGTTGATTTTGGTCTGCGCCGCTCCCGCTTTCTAATTCTGTCTCAGCTGAATCCGCGCTTTCTGGTGCTTACTCACTTTGGTATTAATAATCAGAACGCCGTGAGTGGCGGGGCGCCCAATGAGCCTACCGGCCCTGGTAAAAAGCCAGGACTATTCCTACACGAAGCCACGGTGGAGTACAAGGTAAATAAGTACCTGGATCTGGGCGCCGGTATGCACTACCAGAATGGTATATCCCGTATGACACGGGCCAGTACGCTAAATTTTCTAACCCTTGACGCGCCCATCGCTAACTGGCCTACTATTGACGCTCTCGACCAGTTCGCCCGCTTCATTGGGGTGTATGCCAAAGGTCGGGTGGGTCGGTTCGACTATGCGGTATCAATAAATGACCCATTCGCTACCAACCAAGCCGCCACGCCGGCTACTATTCCCACCAACGTAGCGCAGTATAATCCGCGGGGAACAGACAAAGTATACCAGGGCTATTTCAGCTACGAGTTCCTCGATTTAGAAGCTAATTTGATACCTTATGCCGTAGGTTCTTACTTAGGAACCAAACGTGTATTTAACATTGGTGCTGGCTTCTTGCACAACGAAAACGCGATGTTTTCCCGGCCAAACGCACTCCCTACACCCGCGCCCGCTGATCCGTTCGCCACTGTTCCTTTCCGTACCCACGACCTGACCGTGCTCTCGGCCGACGTGTTCTTCGATACGCCCATTAATAAGGATGCGGGCACGGCCTTTACGGCCTACGCGGTATACTACAACTACGATTTTGGGCCCAATTACGTGCGCAACATCGGCCTGCTGAACCCGAGCTCGGCGGGCGGCTCTACGCCCATTCCGGGCGCCGGCCCTATCCGGGGCAACACTTTCCCTACCGTGGGCACCGGCAACGTGCAGTTTGTGGAAGCCGGCTACCTGCTGCCCAAAAAACTGTTTGGGGCCAAGGCCCGCCTCCAACCCTATGCCTCGTATCTGCACGGCAGCTTTGAAGGCTTACGCACCACTGACGGCGAGCGCAAAGGGGTGAACGTAATTGATGCCGGGGCCAACCTGTTTCTCGATGGGCACAACGCCAAGATTACTCTGAACTACCGCGCCCGCCCCGATTTCACCGATCCGAACAACCTGGACTACAAGCCGGAAATCACTCTGCAAACGATGGTTTTTTTGTAAGCCGGGCAGTCTGAAAAGCTCCCCGACATGGAAGAATTGCCCCCAGGCATCGACAAGCAGCAACTCTACACCAAAAACTCCCAACCAAAATGGAAAATACTGTAAAACCCGGCTACGGCGCAGTCGCGGACGCGCCCGTGGAGCACGACAACAACACGGTGTCGGAAAGTAAAATCTGGCAGGTGATAACTGCTTCCTCCGTAGGCACCGTCATCGAGTGGTACGACTTCTACATTTTCGGCTCGCTCACGCCCATCATCTCTACCTTGTTTTTTCCGAAGGAAAACCCGGTAGCTGCCTTGCTGAGCACCTTGGCGCTGTTCGCCACGGGCTTCGTGGTTCGGCCGTTTGGCGCCATCGTTTTTGGCCGCCTCGGTGATATGGTGGGCCGCAAGTATACCTTTCTGCTTACTCTGCTGCTCATGGGCGGCTCCACATTCGCCATTGGTCTGGTGCCTACTTACGCCAGTATCGGTTTGCTGGCTCCACTCATCCTGTTGATTCTGCGCTTGGTGCAGGGCCTGGCGCTGGGGGGCGAATATGGCGGCGCGACGACTTACGTGGCCGAGCACTCGCCCGACAGCCGGCGCGGCTACTACACCAGCTTCATTCAAACTACGGCCACCATCGGCTTGTTTGTGAGTATTGCCGTGATTGTGGGCACCCGCTTTGGGGTAGGCGAGGCCGACTTCAAAGAGTGGGGCTGGCGCATTCCTTTCCTAATTTCCTTTTTCCTGGTAATTGCTTCTTACTATATCCGTCGTAAGCTGCATGAGTCGCCGTTGTTTGCCAAGGCCAAAGCCGAAGGCACCACCAGCAAAAGCCCTCTGCGCGACTCTTTCGTTAAGCCAGAGAACCGCCGCCTGGTTATTCTGGCCTTGTTTGGCGCTACCATGGGCCAGGGCGTGGTGTGGTACACGGGTCAGTTCTACGCCTACTTCTTCCTGCAAACTGTGCTGAAGGTAGATTTGGTGCAAGCCAGTATTATTCTGTGCGTGGCCTTGCTGCTGGCTACTCCTTTCTTCATCTATTTCGGTAGCCTCTCGGACCGCATCGGCCGCAAGAAAATTATCATGATGGGTCTACTCTGCGGCGCTTTGTTCACCATCCCGATTTTCTATGGGATGAAGGCCTTCGCCGGGCCGATAACCGAAGTAACGCCGGCCACCGTGGATGCCGCTGGGGTAGCTGTGCCCGCCGTGATGAAAGCCCTTACGCCCAATGTACCGGCTCTTATTGCCCTGGTATTCTGCCTAGTAATATTCGTGACTATGGCCTACGGCCCGATTGCCGCTTACCTGGTGGAGCTGTTCCCTACTAACGTTCGCTACACTTCGCTTTCCCTGCCCTACCACATCGGCAACGGCATCTTTGGAGGATTGGTGCCGCTGATTGCTACGGCCATGGTGGCCTGGGCCGCCACGCAGCCCAGCGGCTTCCTGCAAGAGTACAGCATCTACTTTGGCTTGGTGTATCCGGTAGCTATTGCGCTGATTACCTTCATCATCGGCACGATTTACATGAAAGATATTCGCAACGTCAAGATCATGGATTAATCGCCCTGACCGCGAGCGGCTTCTAGAAAAGTCCGTCGGGCCGGTGGCACGGCGGACTTTTTAAGTTGAGACGGATAGCGAAAGCAACACGCGGATCAGGAAGCTGCTGGGGGCTTTTTTGGCGCCGAATGCGTAATTTCTGCCCGCGTCCTTTAGCCTAGCTTGCGTAGCTGCTTTCCCGCTACCTTCTCTCGTTCTTCGGCGCCAAACGCTACCCATTTTCAGCCTCCCCATGCCTCCCATGTCACCCCACGAGCAAGCCGAGCACCGCCGCGGGCAGCGCCTGCTCTTCGTGAGCTTCCTGTTTGCCGTGTTGCTCAACTTTCCCCTGCTGGCCGTCTTCGACCGCGCTGGTCGGCTGGGGGGCATTCCGGTGCTCTACCTCTACGTGCTGCTTGCCTGGATAACGGTGGTAGTACTTACCGGTTGGCTGGTGCGGACAATTGACAACTAACAATTATCAATTAACATTTAACAGGGGCAGATTTAGAAAAGCACCGCCATCACTCGTTTCACCTCAACTAATTTTTCCCTCAAGCACGACCTGTTAAATGTTAATTGATAAATGTTAATTGATAAATGAACACCCTGCTCATTATCGGCTTCTCGTTCGGCTACCTGGCTTTGCTCTTTGGCGTGGCCTACGCGGCGGAGCGACGCTCGGCCGCGCGCCGGTCGTTGGTGAGCAACCCGTACGTGTACGCCCTGAGCATGGCCGTGTACTGCACCGCCTGGACGTACTACGGCAGCGTAGGCCATGCCGCCAGCCACGGGCTGGAGTTTGTGGTCATTTACCTCGGACCCACGCTGTTGGCTCCGGCCTGGTGGCTGGTGCTGCGCAAAATAATTCGCATCTGCCGCTTGCAGCGCCTCACCTCCATTGCCGATTTTATCTCGGCCAGATACGGCAAAAGCGCCTCGCTCGGCGCCTTGGTTACGGTGGTGTGCGTGCTCGGCATTATTCCCTACATATCTCTGCAAATCAAAGCTATAGCGGCCTCATTTGATATCATGACGCGGGGCGCTACGGCGGCTTCGATAGTGGCCGAAGGTGGGGCGGCGGCCAGCTCGGCGCTGTATACCACGGTAGCCTTGGCCTTCTTCACCATCATCTTCGGGGTGCGCTCCGTGGAGGCCACCGAGCGCCACGAGGGCATGGTGCTGGCCGTGGCCGTGGAAAGCCTGGTAAAGCTGATTGCGTTTCTCTGCGTGGGCCTGTTCGTTACGTTCAGCCTCTTCGATGGCTTCGGCGACGTGTTTGAAAAAGCCGCCGCCGAGCCCGCGCTGAGCCGACTGTTTACACTGGGCGGGGCCGGCACCAGTGCTACGCAGTGGCTTACGCTGCTCGTGCTGAGCGTATCGGCTATTCTACTGCTGCCCCGGCAGTTTCAGGTATCGGTGGTGGAAAACGTGAACGAGGACCACTTGCGCAAAGCCATGTGGCTGTTTCCGCTCTACCTTATCGTCATCAACCTGTTTGTGCTGCCCATTGCCTTCGGCGGCGTGCTGCTCTACGGTGGCCGCGGCCTCGACGCCGACACCTTTGTGCTGGCCTTGCCGCTCAACGCGGGGCAGCGCTGGCTGGCCATGCTCACGTACCTGGGGGGCTTATCGGCGGCCAGCAGCATGATTATCGTCGAAACCATTGCCCTGAGCGTGATGATGAGCAACAACCTGCTCATGCCCTTGCTCGTGCGCATACCCGCCGCCCGCTCCGAAATCCGCACCCATTGGTTTGCTTACCTAAGTAAAGTGGCCCTGCAAAGCCGCCGCCTGGCCGTGGTGCTGGTACTGCTGCTGGCCTACGGCTACTATACCTTTGTGGGGCATCTGCTGCCGTTGGTCAATATTGGGCTGGTGTCGTTTGCGGCGGTGGCGCAGTTTCTGCCCGTGGTGCTGGGCAGCCTGTACTGGAAAGGCGGCACCCATCAGGGCGCGACGGCGGGCATCCTGGGGGGCTTTTTTCTGTGGTTTTTTACGCTGGTACTGCCCACGATGGTGGGGCCGGACTTATTGCCGGACACCATCCTTACCGAAGGCTTATTTGGCCAAAGCTGGCTGCGGCCCTTTGCCCTTTTTGGGCTCAATGAGCTGGATTACCTGTCGCACGGCTTGTTTTGGAGCTGGTTTTTCAATATCGGCCTTTATGTCGGCGTCTCCCTTGCCGGCCAGCCCACGGCCCTGGAAGAGCGGCAGGCCGATGTATTCGTGGATGTATTCCGCTACCGCACTGTGTTTGAAGGGCCCAGCGGCTGGCCCAGCGCCGCCGCGCCCTTACCCGATTTGCGGGCCTTGCTCACTGGTTTTTTGGGCAAAAAACGCACGGCACAGGCCCTGCACGCCTTCGCCGAGCGCTTTCCCGACGCCGACAACCAATTAGCCGACACAATTGCCCCCCAGGCCGACCCGCGCCTGGTGGCTTACGCCGAAAAGCTGCTGGCTGGTAGCATTGGGCCGGCCTCCGCGCGGCTATTACTTTCGTCGGCGGTAGGAGTGGAGGAAATCAGCTTCGATAATGTGGTGGGCATTTTGAAAGAATCCCAACAAGTGCTGGAAGCCAACCGCCAGCTCCAGAAACAGTCGCGCCAGCTCCAGCGCCTCACCGAGGATTTGCGTGATGCTTACACCCAATTGCAGGAGTTGGATATGCGCAAGGATGAGTTCCTGTACACCGTCACCCACGAGCTGCGCACGCCGCTGACCAGCATTCGGGCTTTATCCGAAATCCTGACCGACAACCCGGAGATAGAGGAGGAGGAGCGCCTGCGCTTTCTGCACACCATCACCCGCGAGTCGGAGCGCCTCAGCCGGCTGATAACGCTCGTTTTGGATCTGGAAAAGTACGAATCGGGGAAGGCGACGCTGGATTGCGCGCCGCTGGACGTGGCCGAAATCATCAACGACGCCATCGAATCGGTGGGCCAACTCATGCGCGACAAGCACATTCAACTCGATCTGGTGGTGCCGCCCAGCCTGCCGCTGCTCTCCGGCGACCGCGACCGGCTGATGCAGGTACTCGTCAATCTGCTCTCCAACGCCGTTAAGTCGTGCCGGGCCGATGGTGGGGGGCAAATTGGGGTCGTGACCGAAGCCGTCGGCGACGCCCTGCGCATCAGCGTGCTCGACAACGGCAAAGGCATCGACCCTGCTTATCATGAGCTGATTTTCGACAAGTTTTTCCAAGCCAAAAACCAAACGACCCGCAAGCCCGAAGGCTCCGGCCTGGGCCTGGCCATCACCAAAAAAATTGTGGAGCTGCACGCGGGCCGCATCTGGGTAGAAAGCGCCCTCGACCAGGGCGCCCGCTTCTCCGTGGAATTACCCGTTTTGTCAATTAACAATTAACAATTAACAGTGAGCAATTAACAATTGACCTCTGCGAACCTCTGCGTTTTGCCTTTGCGCTCCTCCGCGGGAACCCGACGTTAGCGCAGTTCAAGCCTCCAACCCGCTATGAAGCACCCCCATATTTTAATTGTCGATGATGAACCTAACATCGTCATGTCATTGGAATTCCTGATGCGCAAAAATGGCTACCAAGTCAGCATCGCCCGCAACGGCACCGAGGCCCTGGAAGCCATCAACCAGACGGCTTTCGACGTCATTTTGCTCGATGTTATGATGCCTGACGTGGATGGCTATCAGGTGTGCCGCCACGTCAAAACCCGTCCTGACCGCCAAAAAACCAAGGTCATTTTCCTCAGCGCCAAAAGTAAGGAAGCCGACGTGCAGAAAGGCTACGACGTAGGCGCCGACCTCTATATCCCCAAGCCATTCAGCACCCGCCAGCTGGTAAGCAAAGTGCAGGAATTGGTAATCGCTCCCGCTACTGGGTAGGGCTATAGGCGTAAAAAGACGGTCATGCTTCATCTGGCGTCCGCTTGTTGAAGCATCTCTCCCGCTTCCGTTGAGGTTAGCATTGCAACAAAGCGATAGAGATGCTTCGACAAGCTCAGCATGACGTTCTAGTAACATGACGCTCCACTCGGACAGAACTTACTTGTCAGTCCCATGAAAAATGCCCCCCAACCCGCTACGTACGCCGCCGCCCACGCTGCCAGCCTCACCGATCCGGCAGCGTTCTGGGCTGCGCAAGCGCAGCAGCTGACTTGGTTTGAAGACCCGGAAGGAACGCTGAGCACCGATGAAAACGGCTTTTTCCGCTGGTTTAAGGGCGGGGAGCTCAATACCTGCTACCTCGCCCTCGACCACCACGTAGCCACCGGTCGCGCCGAGCAAGTGGCGCTCATCTACGATTCGCCCGTCACGAACACCAAGCGTAGCTACACCTATCAGGAGTTGCTTAATCTGACGGCGCGCTTCGCCGGCGGCTTGCGCAACTTAGGCGTCGAAAAAGGCGACCGGGTGATTATATACATGCCCAATGTGCCCGAGGCGGTGGTGGCCATGCTGGCTTGTGCCCGGCTGGGAGCCGTGCACTCGGTGGTATTCGGCGGATTTGCCCCCCACGAGCTGGCCGTGCGCATTGATGATGCCCGGCCCAAAGTCATCGTATCGGCGTCGGGCGGAATAGAGATTGACCGGATCATTCCTTACAAGCCCTTGCTCGACGAGGCCATTTCCCTGGCCACCCACCAGCCCGATTATACCGTGGTGCTCCAGCGCGCCTGCGTGCACGCCAAGCTCCAGCCCGGCCGCGACCTAGACTACACGGAGCTGCTGGAAGCCGAACCGCAAGAGTGCGTGCCCGTAGCCGCCACCGATCCGCTCTATATCCTCTATACCTCCGGCACCACCGGCAAACCCAAGGGCGTAGTGCGCGACAATGGCGGCCATGCCGTGGCTCTCAAGTACAGCATGAGCGCCATTTATGGCTTGGCGCCCGGCGAAACCATGTTTACCGGCTCCGATATTGGGTGGGCCGTGGGCCACAGCTACATCGTGTACGGCCCGCTACTGCACGGCTGCACCACGATTTTATTCGAAGGCAAGCCCGTACGCACACCCGATGCGGGTACTTTCTGGCGCGTGGCCGCAGAGCACCAGGCAAGCGTAATATTCACGGCGCCCACGGCCATTCGAGCCATTAAAAAGGAAGACCCAGGGGGCAAATTTGCCAAGCTGTACGACCTGAGCCGCCTGCGCTACCTTTTCCTGGCCGGCGAGCGTTGCGACCCTGCTACCTACGAGTGGGCGGCCCACACCCTGGGTGTGCCCGTAGTAGACCACTGGTGGCAAACCGAGTCGGGGTGGCCGATGCTGGCGACGCTGGTGGGCCTGGCCGATATGCCCCCGCCGCGCGCCGGCAGCGCCGGCCACCCGGTGCCGGGCTACGATGTACAGATTCTGGATGAAGCCGGGCAGGAGGTGCCGCTGGGTACTACGGGCCTGGTAGCAGTGCGTCTGCCGCTGCCGCCCGGCTGCCTGCCCACGCTTTGGCAAGATGATGAGCGGTTCCGCAAATCCTACCTGACCACTTTCCCCGGCTACTACCTCAGCGGCGATGGCGGCTTCCGCGACCCCGACGGCTACCTCTTTATCATGGGTCGGGTAGATGACGTGATGAACATAGCCGGCCACCGCCTCAGCACCGGCGAAATGGAAGAGCTGCTTGCCTCCCACAATACCGTAGCCGAGTGCGCCGTGCTCGGCATAGCCGACGAGCTACGCGGGCAGCGCCCCATCGGTTTGGTGGTGCTAAAAGATGGGCAGACCATTGCTGAAGAAGCCTTAGAGCAGGATCTGGTACACCTGATTCGATCCCAGATAGGCGCAGTGGCCTGCTTCCGACAGGTGCTGGTGGTAAAGCGCCTGCCGAAAACCCGCTCGGGAAAAATCCTGCGCAAAACCATGCGCCAGCTAGCCGACGGCGACGAGTTTGTCATCCCCTCCACCATCGACGACCCCCAGATTCTGGATGAAATCCGGGCGGGGCTGGAGCGGCGGGGAATAGGGGTAGCTTTTGAGAAAATATGAAGCAACGATTGGCCTCAACCCCTAACCCCTTCTCCTAGGAGAGAAGGGGGACTAGTTCTGAAAACTAGTATTCTAGTTATTACTAGCTGTCTAGAGAAAACTAAAGGCTAGTTCCCCTTCTCCCCTAGGAGAAGGGGTTAGGGGTTGAGGCCCCACCAGAACAATCCTTCCAACCACATAACCCTCTCCCAACCATGCCCACTCAACATCCCCGCATTCGCACGTTCGAAGAATATACCGATGCTTACAAACGAAGCGTCGAGAACCCCGAGCAGTTCTGGGCCGAAGTGGCTGAGCCTTTCACCTGGCGCCGCAAGTGGGACACCGTTCTGGAAGCCGATATGGTGAATGGCCATAACAAGTGGTACAGCGGCGCCAAGCTCAACATCACCGAGAACTGCCTCGACCGTCACCTCGCCACCCGCGGCAACAAGCTGGCCCTCATCTGGGAACCCAACGACCCTAAGACTCGCCAGATTCGCTACACCTACCGTGAACTGCACCAGGAGGTGTGCAAATTCGCTAATGTGCTGCACAACAACGGCGTCGAGAAGGGCGACCGGGTGTGTATTTACATGCCCATGATTCCGCAGCTGGCTATTGCCGTGCTGGCTTGTGCCCGCATTGGGGCCGTGCATTCGGTGGTATTTGCCGGCTTCTCCGCCACCGCCATTGCCGACCGCGTAAACGACGCCCAGGCGACTACTGTGCTTACCTCCGATGGCCTGAACCGGGGCGCCAAGCAGATTCCGGTGAAGCGCGTGGTAGATGAAGCCCTGGAAACCTGCCCCAGTGTGCGCCGCGTCATAGTAGTGGAGCATTTGGGCTGGCCCGTGCACATGGAAGACGGCCGCGACGTGTGGTACCACGAGGAAGCAGAAGAAGCCGAAAAATCCTGCCCCGCCGAGGAAATGGACGCCGAAGATCCGCTCTTTATCCTCTATACCAGCGGCAGCACCGGCAAGCCCAAAGGCGTAGTGCACAGTCAGGCCGGCTATATGGTGTGGGCCGATTACACGTTCCGCAACGTCTTCCAGGTCAATGAAAACGACATCTATTGGTGCACCGCTGACATTGGCTGGGTTACGGGCCACAGCTACCTGCTCTACGGCCCGCTGCTGAGCGGCACCAGCACGCTCATGTTCGAGGGCGTACCGACGTATCCGAGTGCCGGCCGTTTTTGGGAAGTTATTGACAAGCATGGAGTTAATGTGTTTTATACCGCGCCCACGGCCATTCGCTCCCTCATGGCCACGCCCCTCGACAACGTGCTCAGCTACTCCCTCGACTCCCTGCGCGTCTTGGGCACCGTGGGCGAGCCCATCAACGTGGAAGCCTGGGACTGGTACCACACCCACATAGGCAAGGAGCGCTGCCCCGTGGTGGATACGTGGTGGCAAACCGAAACCGGCGGCATCATGATTTCGGCGCTGGGGGGCATTTCTCCGCTCAAACCAGCCCACGCCGGCCAGCCCCTGCCCGGCGTGCAGCCCGTGTTGCTCACCCAGGAAGGCCAGGAAATAGAAGGCAACGAGGAGGAAGGCTACCTGGCCATCAAGTTTCCGTGGCCGGGCATCATCCGCACCACCTACGGCGACCATGAGCGCTGCCGCCAGACCTACTTCGGCCCATACCCCGGCTACTACTTCACCGGCGACGGCGCCCGCCGCGACAAGGACGGCCTGTACCGCATCATCGGCCGCGTCGATGATGTGATCAACGTATCGGGCCACCGCTTCGGCACGGCCGAAATTGAGAATGCCATCAACGAAAACGCCAACGTGGTCGAGTCGGCCGTAGTGGGTTACCCGCACGACGTGAAAGGACAGGGCATCTACGCTTTCGTCATCTGCCACGAGCCCGTCAGCGACGGACAGGCCGTGCACGTGGAAGCCAGCATTATCGAAACGGTAGTGGCTGAAATCGGCAAAATCGCCAAGCCCGACAAGATTCAATTTGTCTCGGGCCTGCCCAAAACCCGCTCCGGCAAAATCATGCGCCGCATTCTGCGCAAAGTGGCCGAAGGCGAAATCAGCAACCTCGGCGACGTGACCACCCTGCTCGACCCCAACGTGGTAGAGGAAATTATTGCCGGTAAAAAGTAATCTGATAGAACTGTAGAGACGCGACACTTCGCGTCTCAATCGTCGCGGTCGTTGAGTGATGAGGTCGTTTGCCCTATCTTTCCCACGTCTGTCATCCTTCCTTCGGTACGCCAGATGAAGGGTGACAGCCGATTATTGTTCAACGAGGAGACGTGAAGTGTCGCGTCTCTACGGCCAGAATAAATGATGCATAAAAAAGCCCCCCAGTGCTGCTCTGGGGGGCTTTTTTATGACTGGATTGCTATAAGGCGTGCGTATCAGAATATCCGCGATATCCCTTTTTATACCCCTTAAGCTTGCGCGAGCCTTTGTCCTTCTTGTCGGAACCCGAGTTGAGCCAAACCACCACGCCGGCCGTAACCGCCGCAATAGTGGCCATCTTGGTTACGAAAGCCGTCCGGTTATATTTCCACTCCATAGGATACCCTTTTTCGGCAAAAATATTCGGGATTTTGCCGTGGGCGAAGTCTTTCAGAACGCCTTCTACCACATTCACACGGTCAGCTACGATCAGCGGCAGCCAGTGGCGGTATTCGTTTTCGCTGTAGCGGAAGGCAAAGCGCCGAATCATGCCGCTTAGTCCGCTTGGCGGCACGGTAGTACCGTAAATAGTTGATAAGCGGGGCCGCTCATTTGACTTCAATACCTCCGTATCATCGTGCTGCATCGGCGTAGGGTGCGACTTGCTGTCGGGGTCCTGCGACACATTCATCCGGTCGCGCATGGGGTATGTCGGGTCGTTCTTGGGGTCCGCGTCCACACCCCAGCCCTTTATCTGCTTGTAGTCTTTTATTGTATTTTCCATGTTCAGTCGGCTTTTATTTGTTGGCGGATGGGGGAATCAGAACGGTCTTGATGCAATTATCCAGCTTGGCGGAGAACATGCGGTAGCCATCGGCCACTTCCTCCAGCGGCAGGCGGTGGGTAATCATCGCCTTCGGATTAAGCGTACCGTTCATCACGTGCTCAATCAGGCGCGGCAGCAGGCGCTTCACCGACGTCTGATTGCCCCGCATGGTCAGGCCTTTGTTCATCATATTCCCGATGGGCACCAAATTATCGGTCGGGCCGTACACGCCCACAATCGAAACAACGCCACCTTTCTTCGCGGAGTTGATGGCCCAGTGCAGCGCCGTAGCCGAGCCGGCTTGCAGCAGCAGTTTTCTGCCCGTAATGGTCTGCATTGGGTCACCGGATGCCTCGGCTCCTACGGCGTCAATCACGCAGTCGGCACCCATCCAGTCGGTTATTTTCTTGATAAACAGTACCGGGTCGCCGATTTCGTCAAAATTATACACCTCACAAGGGGCATAATCACGCACGAATTCCAGGCGATACTCCACATTGTCGAGCACGATAACGCGGCCCGCCCCAAACAGCCACGCACAACGGGCCGCCATGATACCAATTGGTCCTGCACCAAACACAAGCACCGTGTCGCCGGGCTGAATGCCCGCCATTTCGGCCGCCTGATAGCCCGTGGGCACCACGTCCGTAAGCAATACAGCGTCGTCGGGGTCCATGCCCGCCGGAATCACCGTCGGGCCGACGTTGGCGTAGGGTACGCGTGCGTACTCAGCCTGGCCGCCGTCGAAGCCGCCAGCCGTATGGGAGTAGCCAAAAATGCCCCCCACGGCCGTGGCCATTGAGTTCGACTCGTGGCAGTTGCCAAACATGTTTTGCTTGCAGAAGTGGCACTCGCCGCAAGCAACGTTGAAGGGCACCAATACCTGGTCGCCCACCTTAATCTTGGTTACGTCGGGGCCAATTTCCTCCACTACGCCTACAAACTCGTGCCCGAAGGTGGAGCCCACGCGGGTGTCGGGCACGTTGCCGTTGTATAAGTGCAGGTCCGACCCACAGATACAGGTACGGGTTACCCGCACAATCGCATCCTGCGGGTGCTTGATTTCGGGCATGGGTTTTTGAACGGCACGGACCCTTTTCGGGCCCCGGTATTCCATAGCTAGCATAGTTTCCGGCGTTTTGGTTTTGGTAGGAAGTTCGGTCTGCTGCAAAGCATTGCCAAGCAGTGTTGGGATCAACACTACGCTAAACAACTGCCTTACAGCGGTGGTAAATGGTACTTACCTCTATTCCTAAAGTTGCCTATGCCGAGTAAATCGGTACTAAATCAGTGTTAAATCGGAGATAAACACGTGTTTTCTCTGGACTGCACGCGTGTTTATACGGATTAGTGCTAGTCTGTTCTACCTTTAGCACCGCACTCTGTATAACTATATTATGAAACTGTTTGGAAAGTCGAGAGAACGTCATGCTTCGACAGGCGGACGCCAGATCAAGCATGACGTCCCAGAGTACTTTGTAGAAATATGCTGTTTCAAATAGCTTAGAAGACAGTGTTACTCTACCGCCGGCAGAATCATCCCGCTTACCTCGCCAAACCCGATGCGTACGCCATCTTTTTCCGCGAAGCCGCGCATCGTCACCGTGTCGCCATCGAGCAAGAACTTGCGCTCCGAGCCGTCGGCCAACGGTACCGGACGCGTGCCCTTCCAGGCCAGCTCCAGCATGGAGCCCAGCGAATCGGGCGTGGCCCCGCTGATGGTGCCGCTGGCGTAGAGGTCCCCGACTTGCAGGTTGCAGCCGTTGCTGGTTTGGTGGGTGAGCTGCTGGGCCATGCTCCAGTACATAAGGCCAAAGTTGGCGCGGCTCACCACGGTCTGGGGGGCATTTTCGGGCTGAATGGCGACCTCCAGATTAATATCAAAGTTGTGCGCATCCACCTGCCGCAGATACAGCAGCGGCTCCGGCTCCTGCACTGGCCCGGCCGTGCGGAACGGCTCCAGCGCATCCAGCGTCACGACCCAGGGCGAGATGCTGCTGCCAAAGCTCTTACCTAAAAACGGCCCCAGCGGCACGTATTCCCAGCTTTGAATGTCGCGGGCGCTCCAGTCATTGAACAGCACCAGCCCAAAAATATGCTCCTCGGCATGCTGCAACGGCACCGGCGAGCCCAGCTCCGTCGTGCGTCCGCCCACAAAAGCTACTTCCAGCTCAAAATCCAGCTGCTGCGACGGGCCAAACGTGGGGGCATCAGCATCGGGCGCCTTGCGCTGCCCGTTGGGCCGACGAATCGGCGTGCCCGACACCACAATGCTGCTGGCCCGGCCGTGGTAGCCAATCGGAATGTGTCGCCAGTTGGGCAGCAAGGCATTATTCGGGTCGCGAAACATGGTGCCCACGTTGGTCGCGTGCTCAATGCTGCTGTAGAAATCGGTGTAGTTGTTGGGCTTCACGGGGCGCAGCATTTCCACCTCGCTCTGCCGATGCAGGCAGGCTCGCATCACTTCTTCCTCCCGCAGCGCCGGATTGTCGTGGCGCAGCAGCTCGCTCACCCGCTGGCGCACGGCCCGCCATACGGGGCGCCCCATGGCAATAAACGCGTTCAACGACCGCCGCCGAAACACCTTCGGCTGAGCCGGCCCTAAGTCCAGATCTTCAAAAAAGCCATACTGACTTACGGCGTACAAGTCCAGCACATAGTCGCCGATGGCCACGCCCACGCGAGTACCGCGCTCCGGCGTTTCAAACACGCCAAACGGCAGGTTCTGAATGGGAAAATCACTGGTGGGCGGAATATCAATCCAGGAGCGGAGCGTAGGGTCGTTGGGGTTGGCCATCGGAGGTAGGGTATATTGTGACGCGGCAAAGGTAGAACTGTGGGGGAAATGGGGCGCAACGCGGCCCTCTGCCGCCCCACCGGCTAGGCAAACTCCTCCGAAGCTGTTATCTTGAGCCGAAGCTCTTACTACTATTGCCGCTACGGTAGCGGGTGGCAGCGTGGCGGCAATCCAAATGTTGTGCGATATCCGAAACCGACATTCCGCTGGCATTTGAAAACTTTGACCGAAGAATAGAAGATAATAATTTGTTGGTTTGCAACTATGATAGACAAAAACCTTTACATAATTGCAGGTTGCAATGGAGCAGGAAAAACAACTGTTTCGTTTACAATTCTTCCTGAAACTATTGCTTGTAAAGAGTTTGTGAATGCTGATGAAATTGCAAGAGGACTTTCTCCATTTCAGCCTGAAAAGGTATATTTTGAGGCTGGGCGAATAATGCTAAACAGAATTAACGGACTGTTGAATAACAGTGAAAGCTTTGCTTTTGAAACGACCTTGTCAACAAGAAGCTACAAAAATAAAATTGAAGAAGCCAAACAAAGAGGATACACGACCACCTTGCTTTTCTTCTGGCTACAAAATGTGGAATTGGCAAAAGAGCGAGTAAAAATTAGAGTTTCGGAGGGTGGACACAACATCGAGCCTGATGTAATCGAAAGACGGTACATCAGAGGTATTAAAAACTTATTTGATATCTATCTATCAATCGTCGACGGAGCATTTATATTCGATAACTCAATCGGGAAACACGAACTATTAGCACAAAAGATGGTTGACGGTCGAGTCACGATTATTAATGACACCAAGTTTAACCAACTAAAAAAATATTATGACCACAGTTGAAAAACAAATAGAACTTAGGAATAAAATTATCTTGGGACTTGAAAAAGTTTACGAAAAGCTAATCGAGTTCAAGAAGCAAAAGAATACGGAACTCGTTGTGATGAAAAATAACAAAATCGTGAAAATAAAACCCGAATAAAGAAGCACAATTGCCCCCTAAAGCTTGTTGCTACGGTAGCGGGCGGCAGCATTGCGGCAATCCAGCCACCGTTGGTACGCTTGCCGCAACTCTGCCGCTGCGAGTTTCGGCAATACAAATGTTAGCTGTAAGTTCTCCGAACCCCCTAAAATCATATGAAACTAAATAAATTTCTTTGGAACAATTATAAAGAAACCGAACAAGGTAAGCAAGCAATTGAAATTTTTACAAACGGTAAAACAATTGAAATACTAAACAAATATTCTGGAAAGTATCAACTTGATGAAACTGATAATGCAAATTTCATTGACGACATAAATAGTTTTTTAATAAGTCCGATAATTTCAAATAAAATAGACAAAGACAGTGCAGAAAAACTATTTAATGAAATTATCAGAGACGGTTTTATATTAAAGTGTGAAGGAGAAGAACTTGAAAATTACAAACCTGAAGAGTTTGATTTTATACATTTAATTCCAGTAATTTCAACTTGGCTTTTCTATAAATTACCAGACTTCTTTAAGCCATATTTTTTAACAAATAAGTTTCAGTTATTAACAGAGATTGCTGATACATTTGGAATTGAATTGCCCGAAGTTCCACTTAAAAGATATAAAGAGCAAAGAATAAAATATTATTGGAAACTCAGCGAAGCATTTTTAAAATTTCAGGAAGATAATGAAATGTCAGCGTATGAGTTTTGTGCATTCTTATACGACTTTGCACCAAAGTATTTAGAGCAAACTCAAACTATACAAACTGAATTACCACAACCTACACAGGTTTGGTTAGTAGGTGGCGACCAAGGTGGTGGAGATTTTGAATTTCTTGATAATTATAAAAAAGGCGATACTTCATTTTGGCAAGGAAATATTGACACAAAACGTGGTGACATAATTATTATGTATTGTCTTTCACCACGAAGTTGCATACATTCAATTTGGAGAGCAACTAAAGACGGAATTGCTGACCCATTTTTTCATTATTATAGTAATATTTATATTAGCGAAGGAATTAAAGTTGCACCAATACCTTTAAAAGAATTAAAAATTGACGAATATTTTAGCAAGCATCCATTAGTTAGAAGAAATCTGCAAGGTGTAAGCGGTTATTTATTCAATGGTGAGGATTATAAAAGAATTCAAGAACTCATTACAAAAAATGGCGGTGATACAATAAATTTACCACAGCTCTACAGTCCAACATTTTCATTAAACCAAACTTTGAAAGATGAACGAGGGGTTGAACTTTCTCTTATTGAGCCATTTTTAAAAGAATTAGGTTATACAGAGCAAAATTGGGAAAGACAACTTTCAGTAAGAATGGGGCGTGGCGAAAGAAATTTCCCTGACTATGCGTTTTTGACAAACAAAGAAAAAAATTATGAAATTGCTTCTATGCTTATTGAAGCTAAATTTTGGATAAAGAGCAACAAGGAATTAGAAGAAACATTTAAGCAGGTTTATTCTTATGGTTTGCGACTTTCTGCAAAAACTTTAGTTATAGCGGACAAAGACGCAATTTGGATTTACGAAAAATATAATGAAAGTTTTGATAGAACTAAATACATTAAAAAATATTGGAAAGAACTTGAGCAACCAGACGAATTTACAAAAATTAAAAAACTAATAGGACGAAAATAAACCTATAGCCAATATCGGTTTGGCTACATGGCGGCTGACGTGCTTTTGCGAAACATTTGTGCTAAATTCAGTATTAGGAATTCTAATGAACTTTAGTGCTAAAAATCCGCCCCTTCGGCAAGCATTAGACCGTTAGCCTCTCAAATTCCCCAAAACCACCGCACCCCGCTTCCACTGAAACCAGCAGGAGCGGGGCGCGGTATGTTGAAAGCGGGTAAACCTAAAACTGAGGCGTCGGCACGGGCGTGGGGGGCAAAGGGTGACCGGTTTGGCCGGCGGGCTGCGCCGACATGGGCGTGAGGTTGATGGCCTCCACGGTGCGAATCTCAGGCACCGCCTTTCTCACCGATTCTTCTACCCCGGCCTTCAGCGTCATCGGTGACATAGGGCAGGTACCGCAGGCACCCAGCAACTCCAGTTGTAGCACCATATCGTCCGTGATGTTTAGCACGCGCACGTTGCCTCCGTCGGCGGCCAGGTAGGGGCGAATCGCGTCCAGGGCCTGCTCGATGCGGGACAAGAGCGGATGTTCTTCGACGGCAGCAGAATGTGTCATGAATCGCAGGTTAGCGCCGATTTTGTTGATTCCACTGATTTAGGGCTACCAGGCAAACAAAAAATAAGCAAGACAAAAGTAAGGTTTTTAGCTGGTTAAGAACCAACCAAAGAGCAGGTTTGGAAGTTCGGCCGTATCCTCAGTTGCGAGGAAAAACAGCTGAATAGCCATATTAGCGGTTCATTTCTACTACTTGCGTACGCGGTGCCACGGCGTTGCGAATGGAAATCTGGCGGGCGACTTCCTCGGCTACCTGTTCAAAAATGGCCGCGGCGGGCGTGCCTTCCTGGGTAATAGCGGGCGCGCCCTGGTCGCCGGTTTCGCGGATGCTCTGCACCAGCGGAATCTGACCCAGTAGGGGCACTTCGTGCTTGTCGGCGAGGGCTTTGCCGCCGCCTTCGCCAAAGATGAAGTACTTGCTTTCGGGCAGCTCGGCGGGCGTAAACCAGGCCATATTTTCCACCACGCCCAGCACTGGCACATTGATCTGGGGCTGACGGAACATCTGCAAGCCTTTCTGCGCATCGGCCAGGGCCACTTTCTGGGGCGTGGTCACGATGAGGGCGCCGGTGACGGGCACCGTTTGCACCAGCGTCAGGTGAATATCGGAGGTTCCGGGGGGCATATCGATGAGCAGGTAATCCAGTTCACCCCAATCGACCTCCGAAATAAACTGCTTCAGCGCCGACGAGGCCATGGGGCCGCGCCACACAATAGCATTGTCGCTGGGGGCCAAAAAGCCGATGCTCATCAGCTTTACGCCAAACTTCTCGATGGGCAGAATGAGGTTTTTGCCTTCGGGCGTCTGGAATACGTGGGGGCGGGCGTCTTCCAGACCAAACATGGTGGGCATGCTTGGGCCGGAGATATCGGCGTCGATAAGGCCTACTTTGGCGCCGGTGCGGGCCAGGGCAATGGCTAGGTTGGCCGTCACGGTGCTTTTACCCACGCCGCCTTTGCCAGAGGCAATGGCAATGATGTTTTTGACCCCGCTGAGCACGGCCGAATTGGCGGCCCGAGCAGTGGTTACGCGGGAAGTAAGGTTCACATTCACCACCGCGTCTTTGTCGACCATGGTATGAATGGCGCGCACGCAGGCGTTGTGAATTAGCTCTTTGAGCGGGCAGGCGGGGGTAGTGAGAATGACGGAGAACGAAACGTTCAGGCCGTCGATGCGCACGTCCTCAATCATGTTGAGCGTCACCAGGTCTTTGCCTAGATCGGGCTCTTCCACGTAGCTGAGGGCCCGCAGTACGTCTTCTTGGGTAATAGCCATAAGTTCAGGAATCAGGATGCAAAGATAACCCGGAAAAGCTGGCTTGAGTTTAAGCAAGCGGATATTGGTTGGGGAACCGCTGAGCTTGCACCGGCTACTAAGCTATGTAGACAGTGAGAACTTCTGACCTAAATAAGGCGGTCATGCAGAGCGCCGCGAAGCATCTCGCGTGCTGTCCGTCTGATTACTAACCTCTCGTCAGCACGCGAGATGCTTCGCGGCGCTCTGCATGACCGCCTTATTTGTCTACTGTCCACATACTCTAGTTACTCAGCTGAGGCCGAACTGGGCCAGCAAGGCTTCCTTGTGCTGCTTGCCGATGGGCAGCTTTTCGGGCAAGTCGTACAGCTCCGCCTCGTTGCCGCTGATGGCCTTAATGGCGTCGGTGCGCACGATGTAGGATTTCTGGATGCGGGTGAAGCGGCTGGCCGGCAACTGGTCTTCTACCCGGCTCATGCGCAGATAGGTGATGATCATCTGATTTTTGAGCACGATACGGATGTAGTCCTTCATGCCTTCGATGTAGTAGATTTCATCGAACAGCACCCGCCGCAGGGAGTGGCCTTCCTTCACAAACAGAAACTGCGGCTCCGGAGCTACTGCGGCGGCCGGTCGGCTGTTGAGCACCGCCAGCGCCTTATTCACCGCCTTCATAAAGCGCGGAAACGACACCGGCTTCACAATGTAGTCCAGGGCATCCAGCTCAAAACCTTCGATGGCATGATGCGGGGAAGCAGTGACGAATACCACGTACGGCGGATTGTGCAGAGAGCGAATAAATTCAATCCCGTTGACCTGCGGCATGTTGATATCCGAAAACAACAGATCGATGCGCTGTTGCTGCAGTACCTCCAGGGCCTCAAACACATGCTCGCAGCTGGCTACCAGGTTCAGCTGGGGCATGTGGGCCACGTAGCCTTGCAGTAGCTCGCGGGCAAAGGGCTCGTCGTCGATTATCAGGCAATTAATCATTGTAAAATGTAAACAGATGAGGCTGATAAAGTGGGAGCTATGTAGCAAGTCGTTTACACGTCATGCTGAGGAATCGAAGCATCTCTACTGCTTCGTTGAATTACCATTGCAACGAAGCGGTAGAGATGCTTCGACTTCGCTCAGCATGACCGCCTTTTTATGGCTTCGGGTGACTTTCTATACAGCTTTAGAAAGTAAATCGGAGCTAGACTTGATTTGTGACCTCTGCTGTCTGCTTGACGCTACGTTGTTGTTCGTCCAGAACGAGGCTGGGGGGCATTTTTGCGGGCGTGAGGTGAATAGACAAGGCCACGCGGTAGGTGAGAGCCTCGGGGTTGGAGGTGATGGTGAGCTGGTAGTCCTTAGGAGCATAATGCAGAGCCAGGCGCTTCTTTACATTCACAATGCCCACGCCCCCAACTTCGCGCTGGGGGGCATTTTGGCTGAAGCTGTTCTCCACTTCGAACAGCAAGTGCCCGTCCTGCGTGGCCAGCGAAATAGTGACCCACGAAGCGTCCAGGCTGCTATCCACGCCGTGCTTGAAGGCGTTTTCGACGAAGGGAAAGAACAGCAGCGGCGTGATAGAATAGCTGGCAGCAGCCGTTACCGTGCTCTGATAGTTGATACTTACTTTCTGCCCGTAGCGCAGCCGCTCCAGCTCCAGGTAGGCCTCCAGAAACCCGATTTCCTTGTCCAGCGGCACCAGGGCGGCATCCGATTCATACACAGTGTAGTGCATGAGGTGGGAGAGGTGGGCTACCATATCGGGGGCGCGGTTGTCCTGCTTCACCACCATAGTGTAGATGTTGTTTAGCGTATTAAATAGAAAGTGCGGGTTAATCTGGGCTTTGAGAAAATTAACTTCCAAATTCAGGTTTTCGCGCTCCAGGCGCAGGCTTTGGTTGCTGCTGGTGAGCAGAAACCGGATGAAGCGTAGCAGAATGGGCGGCAACACGGTAACGGAAAAATCGTGAAGCCCGATACTGACGCCGTGCCACGTGAAAACCCCAATCCAGAGTCCCTTGTCAATAATGCGATGCACGTAGTCGTAAGTATTCTGGGAAACCAGCCCAGCCCTGTCCAGTCCCAGGTAAAAAGCATAGGAGAGCAGGGCCCAGCAGTAATAAATGGCCCCCAGGCCCAGGGCCGTAAGCAGCCAGCGTCGGCGGAGCAGACAATGGGGTAGGACTACCTCCGAGAAAAAATAATAGCCAGCCAAGGCCGCCAGCGTGTCCTTTACGACGAAGCCCCAAGTGACAATGGGCGCTTCTTTCCACCCGCTGAACACGAAGTACTCGAAGCCCACGAACAAGGTCCATAAGGCGATGGGCACCATAATTCGGCTGCGCAAAGTAGAATACGAGCGTGGGCTAAGCGAACCGGAGGGGTGAGCTTCCATCGTAGATATTAGGAGCGAATATTGAGGGAAATCCGAATCTCCCCTTGGTCCTCCGTCAGCTGCACCGTGTGTTGAGCGGGATACTGAAGCTGTAAGCGGCGAAGTGCGGCGACCACGACGGCATCCGTGCGATAGAACGGAGCGGAAGGCCCCGCCGCGCGGCGGACCAGCGTCAGAGTCATCTCCTCAGGTTCCACCCGAACGATACTGCTAAGTTGAACCAGCCCTGCGGGAGCCGCGAACAGCCGCTCCAGAAACGGATGCAGCAGCAGGGGTGTGAGTTGCTGGGTGGTAGCCGAGCCGATTACCTGATGCTCAATGGTGGTTTCGGGGTGGCGTAGGCGCTCCAAGGCCAGGTAGTCTTCCAGAAACTCCAGCTCCCGGCTGAGCAGCACCCGCTCGGTATCGGTTTCGTAGAGCGTGTAGCGCATTAGGTCGGCCAAGTGCAGCACTACGTCGCCGGCGCGGGCGTCGCGGGTGCGCGTCATCGTGTGCAAGCTGCCGAGCGTGTTAAACAAAAACTGGGGATTGATCTGGGCCTTGAGGTAGCTCCGCTCCAGGTGCAGATGGTTGCGCTCCAGGGCCAGCCGCCGCCGGTCCACGATCAGGGTATAGGCTATAAAACTGATAACCACCGGGAACTGCATAGTGGCCAGCACGCCAAAAAAGCCGGTCATTATTCCCTGCACGCTGATCAGTCTTCTCCAGAAATCTTTCACGTAAAACTCATGTAGCGTCCGGCGCAGCACTGAGTCTATAGGCACGTAGGTTTCCGCGAGCCAGGAGCCGGCAAACATCCAGAGCTGGTAAGCGAAGATCAACAAAATGCCCCCCGCCAGCGCCCGCCACCGGTGCCCGCGCAGCAGCCAGCGCGGAATAACGAGGTAAACCAGGCAGTTGAAAAGCAGGATGGCAAAGCCCATTTCCATCAGCACCAGCGGCCAGATAGGCCCCTCGAAGTTATAGTTGGGCCGGTTGTTCCAGGCAATATAGAACCCGCACAGCAGCCCCCATAGCAGCAGTTGCAGCAGTACGGCCGTGGTGCGGGCGCTCAGCGTGTACCAGCGAAGCGCCGGGCTGGAGGTAGGTTCGAGCATAGAAAAAAGGCGGACCAACTCGCGCTTTGGTGGGGTGGGGCGGCTGTTTGGTCGAATAAACTTTCTGTCCCTAAAGCTCCACAATTTCTTTGGGTCAGATTCTTCCCCAACGCAAATAAATTGCCCCCCATGACCTCCTTCTTCCGCCGCCTGGCTGCTGCCGCCCCTCTTTGCCCCCCAGATGGCTGCCGCTTTCGGCCGTTAGCCTTTACTGTAGTAGCCGGCTTGCTCAGCAGCTACGCGCACGCCCAAGACAGCACCCTCACCCGCCTGGTGCAAAAGAATCAGTATGCCCTCACGCAGAACGGTGCGCAATTCGCCGGTCCCGGCTGGGAGAAGTTGCGGCAGGATGTTCAGCAAAGCCAGTTCGTGCTGGTGGGCGAAGACCACGGTATGGCGCAGATTCCGGTGTTCACTACAGCATTGGCCCGCGAATTCAGGCCGGCTGTATACGTGAGCGAAGTCGATAAATACCAAGCCCAGGAGGTAAGCCGGTTAGCCGCACAGCCCGGCCTGCCCACTGCGTTCGAGCGGCAACATCCGGGAGCCTTGTCGTTTTTCAGCTGGGCCGAAGAATTTGAGCTGGCTCGTTATCTCCGTTCCCAGAATGTAACGCTGCTGGGTATTGAGCAGGTGGGTGCAGCCTCGCCGGGACGCTTTTTTGAAGTGCTGGCCGGGAAAGTAAAAAGCAAGCCCGTGAAGGCTTACCTGAGCCAGCGCGCGGTGGCTTATCAGGCCCGCGACCGGGCCGGCATGGTAAGCGGCAGCTACGATAACAGCACGATGAAGGCCCTGCGCCAATCCGGCATCGATAGCCTGCGGGCCTTCACGCAGAAGGAAAGCCCGGAAGTTCAACGCATGGTGCAGGATTTCGTGGACAGCTACCAGATTTATCAGGGGGCTTTTGCTGGTAAATTCAGCAGTCATCAGGACCGTATCAACCTGATGCGGCGCAATCTGCTGCAAGGCGTGCGCCCGTACCAGTCAGACCCCAGTCAGCCGCTACCCAAGATGTTGTTCAAGTTCGGCGCCAGCCATGTGGCGCGTGGTTTGAGTCCCTGGGCTGGTATCTTCGATGTGGGCAACCTGGTAGTGAACTTAGCCGATGTGCAGGATCAGAAGTCGCTGCATATCATGATAATGGGCAAGCAGGGTACGCAGGTTGGTGGGGCCAATCCGGACGACTTCAGCAAGAACACAGCCTCTTATTCTTACGCCGAAGAAGTTTACCTGAAACCATTTCTGCCCATCACCAACGCGGCTTGGAACGTGGTAGACCTCCGCCCCATGCGCCGCGCCATCCTTGCGGATAAGCTCCAGATAACCAACCAAAAGCTCGAAGCCATTATCCTCGGCTACGACTACATCGTTATCATCCCCGAAACCACCGCCAGCCACAATTACTAAAAGCTGCGCATTAACTCAGGAAGCGTAAGACAGAAAACGCCCGCCTTTCTAATTGCTCCCTTAGTCACCACAGTCGCGGCCGCAGTGCTACTCAGGCGTTGCAGCAGCGACAGTGGTGCTATCGTACATTTCCGCGTGGGGGGCTTTTTTAGCAAAATGGCGCCGCGAGGGGAATGCATAAAGGCGTAAAAATCGCGTGGCAACCCGTGCTTTGGTGGTGCCAGTCGGGCACTTGGTCGAATAAAATTTAGGTCATTACAAGTGCATGGTTTCTTCGGGCCAGATTTATCCACTACTCCAAAAGAACCCAAGAAATGCCTGTCCTTTCTCCGTCAAAATATCGTCTTACCTCGGCCCGCTGTTTGGTCGTGCTGCTGTTGGCCCTTTCTGCCTGCGTAGTGAAGCCAGCGGGCACTGCACCCTCCGGACAGGTGTCGGCAATGAAGCAGGAGGCGCCCTTCGACCCGGCCAGTGCCAAGCCGCAACTAGCGCTGGCGCCCACCAAGGTGTTGATTCTCGGCCTTGAGCACCTCGATGGCGTGTCGGATAGTTTTCAGGTCGCGTGGCTGGAGCCGGTTCTGTGTCGCCTGCGGGCTTATAAGCCAGATATCATCCTGACGGAAGCTATATCCGGTGAACAAGTCATGGGCCTGGACGCTTATTCGGCTTATCACGGCACGGCCGGCCGGTACGCGGGCCCGACCCTGGAGATGGCGAAAGCCGCCCAGGCCGAGCTCCACCTCACCGCCGCCCAGGCGTTGGTGCAGGCGAATGCACTGGCCGAAAAGGGCAACTTGTCTGCCGCGCAACGACGGCAGCTGGCCGGCTTGTTTGTGGCGGCGGCGGAGCCCTTTTCAGCTACCGTCCAGTGGATGCGGCTAGCTCCGGCAGATCGGGTTGCCGCGGATGGTGTCTCCCCGGCGCTGGCCAAGCTGCTCGGCCGCTTCGTTGGTATGCGAAGCGAGCTATCCTCCATGGCTGCCCGCCTGGCGGCTGACTTGGGCTTAGAACGGGTGTATGGAGCCGGTGATCATGCGAGCGATGTTGCCTTGCCCAGCAATGCCGATATGGAGGCGGCCGTCGCAGCCGAGCCGCGTTTCAAGGACTTGTTTAATCATAATACGCCGGCCTTCCGCGCTGTGCCCGAAGAGACCATGCGGCTCGCTGCCGCCTCGGAAGTTATGCCGGTGCTGAAGTGGAAGAATTCGCCGCGCTTCGCTGCATTGGACGCTGATGCTCAGTGGCTGTCGATGCTCCGCAGCGACAGGATGGGCCGCGTAGGTCGTCAGCGGGTGGCAGCCTGGGAAGCCCAGAACCTGCACATGGCCGCAGCCATTCGCGAGGCAACCGCCCCAATTGCCGGAGGCAGGGCCCTCTTGATTGTTGGCGCGGGGCACAAGCCATTTTTAGAGGCCTATCTACGCACCTTCACTGACATTGAATTGGTCTCGGTGCCAGCTCTGTTGGACGTCAAGCCAGTCGGCTGCCCCGACTAGCAGTAACAGAAACCTAGTTCCTACATACAGAAAACGTCTGTCATGCTGAGCCTGTCGAAGCATCTCTCCCGCTTTGTCGAAGTTATTATTGCAACGAAGCGGGAGAGATGCTTCGACAGGCTCAGCATGACCGCCTCTTTTACGCTGTTTCTATTTTAGGAACAAGTCCTATGTTTAAAGATACTGGAATGTTAGCTCCTGATAAGAGCTACTTCCGCCACTTAGAGGTGTAATCTTACGTGTTAAATCTCAGCTCAACAACGCCGACGGGAAGCGCCGCTTGGCATGTGATTTACGAAATTATGCCTCCGCGGCCTAAAAAAGCCCCCCAGCCACTTACTCCCAGATTATTGCCGGCGTGGTTTGCACTACTTCCTTTCCGCTTTGCAGGCGGATGCGCAGCTCAAATTGCTGCTGGGCATTGTCGCGGGGCTTGGGGCTGATGCGCAGGCTAACGGGGCCACTCAAATCATCGCCTTTCCATCTGTTGATTGAATCAGGGAGTTGTGCCACTGAGAATTCAAGCGTGTCACGCACGTTGCGGTGGTTGCGGCAGCGCACGAATTGGTTGAGCGACTGCCCGGCGGCTATGCCGTTGAAAAGGCCAGCACTCGTGAGCGTAACAGCTGTTATCGGATCTTTTACGCCTTTGCTGCCGTAATCTTCCACGCATGAGAAGGCTAGTGCCTGCTGCGTAAATAGCGGCCTCATGGGCGCGGCAGCTACGTAATCGTATCGTAGCCACATGCTGGCAAACAGCTCCGGCGCGGATGTGCGCGCCCCACTCGTAAGTGCTGGTACATTAAAGGGTGGCATGTTCGGATTGGGCTCTGATAAATCAAAGCTAAACTCCCGCAAGATGGCGTATTCACCAGGTGTTGCGCACTTGAAAAAGCAGCTGGTTGGCACCAAACCCGTGAACACCAGCAGCAGCAAGCCAATAAATAACTTTCGCAACATATAGATATAGCAAAGGTGCCCCGACCGCCGAGGCACATTTGAAAGATAAGCAAACTTTCTGGGGGGCAAATACGGCAACATGAGGGGCTGGCTGTTGGCCCAGACGGCGGGCGACGGCGGCCTAGTTTCCGGGACGATTGCCCCCGGCCGGCGCTGGGTAGTACTTCCGGACGGCGCAGTAGTACCTTTGCCTGTATGGCGCGTATCCCCAAAGAAACCATTGATCAAATCCTTCATATAGCCGACATCGTAGAGGTGGTCGGCGACTTTGTGAGCCTCAAGCGCAAGGGCCAGAATATGTGGGCCTGCTGCCCGTTTCACAACGAAAAGTCGCCCTCGTTTTCGGTGGCGCCGGCCAAGGGTTTGTACAAGTGCTTCGGCTGCGGCAAGGCGGGCGGGGTGGTGCAGTTCATCATGGATATTGAGGGCAGCAGCTACGTGGAGGCGCTCAAGTACCTGGCGAAAAAGTACGGCATTGAGATTCAGGAGGAGGAGAAGACGCCTGAGCAGCAGCTCGTCCAGAACGAGAAAGACTCTCAGTACATCGTCTCGAACTGGGCCAAAGATCATTACCATAAGCTTTTGCTGGAGTCCGATGAAGGCCAGAGCATCGGCCTGAGCTACCTGCGCCAGCGCGGCCTGAATCAGCAGACGATTCAAACCTTTGAGTTGGGCTACTCCCTCGACCTGTGGGACGATTTGCTGAAAACGGCTGAGAAAGCCGGCTACGAGCGCAAATACCTGGAAAAAACGGGTCTGGTCGTTAAAAAGGACGACGACCAGGGCCAGGACACCGGCCGGCGCTACGACCGGTTTCGGGGCCGGGTCATGTTTCCGATTCACAACGTAGCCGGCCGCACCATCGGCTTCGGGGCGCGCACGCTAAAGGCCAACGACAAGACGGCCAAGTACCTGAACTCGCCGGAGTCGGATATTTACCATAAGTCGGATGTGCTGTATGGGATGTATCAGGCGCGGCAGGCTATTCGGGCGGAGGAAACGTGCTATTTGGTGGAAGGCTACCTCGATGTGCTCAGTTTGCACCAGGGCGGCATCAAGAACGTGGTGGCCTCGTCGGGTACTTCGCTTACGGAGAGCCAGATCCGGCTTATTGCCCGCTACACCGACAATGTAACGGTACTCTACGACGGCGACGCGGCCGGCATCCGGGCCTCGTTGCGCGGCATCGACCTGATTCTGGAAGGCGGTCTGAACGTGCGTGTGGTGCTCTTCCCCGACGGCGACGACCCCGACAGCTACATCCGCAAAGTAGGCGACCAGCGCTTCCGCGAGCACCTCGAAAACCACAGCAAGGACTTCATCAGCTTCAAAACCGACCTCGTAGCCCGCGAAGCCGCCCAGGACCCGGTAAAAAAAGCCGAAGCCATCCGCGACGTGCTCCAGAGCATCGCCAAAGTGCCCGACCCGATCAAGCGGCAGGTGTTTTTGCAGCAGACTTCGGGCACGTTTGGCATTGATGAGCAGGTACTTATCACCGAATACAACAAGCTGGTGAAGAATGCGGGGGGCAAAAATGCCCCCAAAGCGCTGGTTCATCAGTTGCCGCTCAACCCGCTCCCCGCAACCAGCAGGCATCAACCCAGTCCCGGCCGCTCTCGCTGGAGGAGGAAGCCGAGGCGGCCATGTACGGCGCCCCATCCGACGCTTTTGCCCCCCAGACGCTGGATGGCGGCACTACTGAGGAGCTGGAGCCCGTGCCCGATGTATTGCAGGCCTGCGAGCGGGAAATAGTGCGCCTGATTCTGCTGTACGCGTCCCAGCAACTGGCCCCGGAGATGAGCGTGGCTCAGTATCTGTTCGGGCAGCTGGAAGAAAACGTTTTCCTGACTCCTATTTACGCTGATCTGCTGCACGTCTGTCGCACCGAAATGGAGCAGGGCCGCTGGCCCGATGTGCGGACGCTTATTCAGCACGGGCGCGGCGATATTCGACAGCTGGTAAGCGACTTAGCCACCGAAAAATACGAGCTAAGCCCCAACTGGACCACTCACCAGATCTACGTGCCCCGCGAGATTGATTTGCTTCAGCAAGCCTGCGACAACGCCGTGCTGCGCCTCAACAAGTGTACCGTGCAGCGCGAGCTAGCCACCCGCCTCGACGCCCTGCGCCAGCCCATGAACGAGGCCGACCTGATGGAAACCCTGAACGCCATTAAGCTGCTCAAACAAATGGATAATCAGCTGGGCGGCATGCTGGGCACGGTCATTCCGCGAAGCGGCTAGGGCTTTGTTTGCCTTTGACAGAGGAGAACTACTCGCTGAAGCTGTTTAGCAATTCGGAAAAATCATCTGGCATGATCGGAAAGCGAATTGCTGAGCAGCTTCACTGTCTCCGACTAACTCTGCGGGCACTGCTGCGGGCTTCCAGTTAAGTATTCTGGCTGTAGCTTCGCCCATCTGACGCCACGCCAGCTCAGAGCCCCTGAATTTTATCTTGTTTACCTGAAAATGTGGAAGCGTCTTAACCTGAAACGGTTCTTACTGGCCATGCTGCTGACCACCACCAGCTTTGGCGGCGGCATCATCGGTTTCATGCTGATTGAGGATTTCAGTTTGATTGATGCCTTGTACATGACCATGATTACCGTCTCGACGGTGGGCTTCGGAGAATTGCACCCTTTGTCACCGCCCGGCCGGCTGTTCGTTTCGCTCTATATTTTCTTCAATCTGCTCGTCGTTGCCTACCTGTTGTCGGTGCTGACTTCCTACATTTTCAGTGGCGAGCTTCGCGCTATGTTTACTATGATTCGTATTGACCAGGAAATCCGTGGGTTTGAGGGCCACGTCATTGTATGCGGCTTTGGGCGCAATGGCAGCAAAGCCTATTATGAGCTGAAGGCTAACGGGGCCCAGGTAGTAGTAGTCGAGCAAGACGAGTCCCTTCTCAAAGTTGCCAATGAGACCAACGGGGCAAATATTCTGGCCGTCTTTGGCAATGCCACCGACGATGAGACCCTAGTCGCCGCTGGGGTGAGCCGGGCCCTGGCTCTCATTACGGCCCTGCCCAAAGATGCCGACAATGTATTCGTGGCCCTCACGGTCCGCGAGCTGAATCCCAATATTAAGATTATTGCCCGCGCCAGTCTCAAAAGCAGCGAGCACAAGCTGCTCCGCGCCGGTGCCGACTCGGTAGTGATGCCCGACGAAATTGGGGGCTCACACATGGCTAATCTGATCATGCGGCCCGAGGTAATCCGCTTTCTGGACATGATCAGCGGGCTTGGCCCCCGCAAGCTGCGCCTGGACGAAATGCGCTCCGACGAGCTGCGCCCCGAATGGCGCGGGCGCAGCATCCGCGACCTGGACATTCGCTCCCGCACCGGGGCTACGGTCATTGCCTTGAAACTGCAGGACGGCGAGCTGCTTGTAAGCCCTTCCGCCGACACCATTCCGCAACCCGGCGATGTGTTTCTGTTTTTGGGGACTGAGGAGCAAGTAAGCACCCTGATTCGGCAGTTTAGAGCCTGAGTTTCGGACCGCGAATTTTTGCTAAGTCAGCAGGTCGGCATCCGATATTAGGGCTACCTGACTAGCTTTGACCTAACTTGTTTTTGTATCCTGTGCATATTCTGCAGCTTTGTCCGCGCGTGCCTTTTCCGCCCCATGATGGGGGTGCCATTGCCATGTACGACGTTGCTGCCGGCTTGTCCCGTGCCGGGCACAGCGTAACGGTGCTGGCGGCCAACACGCCCAAGCACCAGCAACCCGTCGATGTGCTGGCTCATCTGCCCGGAGTGCGCCTCATCACGGTGCCCGTCGATACACGTCTGAACCCTGTAAAGGCCCTCAAAAACCTGCTTTTGGGCAAGATGCCCTACAATGTGGAGCGCTTTGTAAGCCAGCAGATGGTGGCGGAGCTGAAACAGCTGCTGCGCACGGAGCACTTCGACGTGGTACAGCTAGAAGGTACATTTGTGACTTGGTACGTGGATGTTATCCGGGCCGAAGTCCCCAATCTGCCGGTGGTGCTGCGTGCCCATAACGTGGAGCATACCATCTGGAAAATGCTGGCGGAGCGGGAGCGTAATCCCATGAAAGCTATGTATTTGCATCATTTGGCAAATGGGCTGAAGCGGTTTGAGGAAAAATATCTGTCCCGTTTCGATGCCGTGGCCGCTATTACTGCTCCTGACCAGCGCCGCCTGCGGGCTTTAGGCTGCCCCGAGCCGGTGGTGTTTATTCCGGCCGGCGTGGATTTGTGCCGCTTCCAGCTTGACCCCGCCATTAAGCCTAAGCCAAAGACGCTGTTTATGATTGGCTCGCTGAACTGGCTGCCCAATCTGGAAGGGCTTGATTGGTTTTTGACCAATGTGTGGCACTATATACACGAGCGAATGCCGGAGCTGGAGCTGCATATTGCCGGAAAGGAAACGCCTGAGCGTATCCTGCGGCTACGGGGGGGCAATGTCTTCGTGCACGGCTTCGTGGAATCGGCGCCGGAGTTTATGCAGCGCTACGAAGTCATGCTAGTGCCCTTGCTGAGCGGGGGCGGCATGCGCATCAAGATTATTGAGGGCATGGCACTGGGCAAGTGCATTATCAGCACTGGTCTGGGCTCCGAAGGTATCAGCGTGCGCAACGGCCACGATATTGTGCTTTGCGATGAGCCCAGCGAGTGGATACATCGTATTGAAAGCTATTACAACGGCGAGCTAGACCAAGCCCGAATAGGGCAGGCAGCCCGCCAAACCATCTTGGGCACGTACGATAATCGTCAGGTAGTAAGCCACTTTATAGACCTTTACCGCAGCCTGACTGCTCCCGGCGTCTAACTTTGCCCCCCATGAAGCTGCTCGTCCTGCTGTCCCGGTTTCCCTACCCGCTTGACAAGGGCGATAAGCTGCGTGCCTTCCATCAGCTTCGCTACCTGGCCCAGCGCCACGAGATTTGCCTGTTTGCCCTCGCCGATGAGCCCGTGACGGCGTCGGCGCTGGCGGCCGTGACGCCCCTGTGCGCGGGTGGCCTGCATATTCATCACCTGCGTCGCCCTGGCATTGTCCTGAACATGACCCGCGCCTTGGCCAATGGGCGGCCGTTGCAGGTGGGCTACTTTCATAACGCTACGGCCCAGCGCTGCCTCGATCAGATAATTACCCAATTTCAGCCCGACCACGCCTACTGCCAGCTCATCCGTATGGCCGAATACCTGCGGCCACACGCTAAGCATTTGCCCTGCACCCTGGATTATATGGATGTGTTTTCGGCCGGCATGCTGCGCCGGGCCGAAAAAGCCCCCCAGTGGCAGCGGCCGGTGTTTCAATTCGAAGCACAGCGTTTGCGCACATATGAGGCAGCGGCATTTGAGTGGTTTCGTCACCACGCCATCATCTCCGACCAGGACCGCCAGCTTATCGACCACCCGCGTCGGGCCGAGATTGAGGTGGTGCTAAACGGAATCGATACCAGCTATTTTCGGCCCGTGCAAAGCAAAAAGGAATATGAGATTCTTTTTTGCGGCAACATGAACTACCATCCGAATGTGGATGCCGCTGTGTTTCTGGCCGAGGAAATTCTGCCTTTGGTGCGGCAGCAACATCCGGAGGCCCGTCTGCTGATTGCCGGTACCACGCCGGCGCCGCGGGTGCAGGCCTTAGCATCACCCACCGTCACGGTCAGCGGCTGGCTGTCCGATATCCGGGAGGCGTATGCGGCGGCGGGCGTATTTGTGGCGCCCATGCGCGTGGGAACAGGCCTGCAAAATAAACTGCTCGAAGCCATGGCCATGCGCCTGCCGTGTGTCACTACTCCGTTGGCCAACAATGCTTTACGCGGGACGGTAGAAGAGCACTTGCTTGTTGGACAATCAGCTGCGGAGCTGGCAACACACATCAGCAACCTGCTCGCTAAGGCGGAACAGGCCAAAGCGTTGGGGCAGCGGGGCCTTGAGTTTGTGCGCGAAAACTACAACTGGGCCACGGCTACCCGCCGATTGGAGCGCTTGTTCGAAAAGCGCTAGGATAAGCACGGCGCATTAGTGAATTTAGGCTTAGAGGCGACCAAGGCAGACTTGATTAAAAAGTTGTGGACCAGCCTGGTGCTCCAATGAGCTTCTCTGCTTATCATTAACTACTTCATCCTCATGAATAAGAACCTACGCATTGCTATTCTGGGCTGCGGCAACATGGGGCAGGCTTTTGCGAAAGCATTTCTGCAATACAACCTCGTGGCGCGCACCGATATGCTGCTGCTGGGCCGCGACGACGCGCATTGTGCGCGCCTGAATGCCAGCCAGCTGGGTATGCCAACGGCCTTGCTGTCCGCCGACGTGGGCAGCTACGATGTGGTGCTGGTAGCGGTGAAGCCCCAGGATTTTGGCCGGGTGGCCGATGGGCTCCGGCAGGTATTGCAACCCGAGCAGGTAGTGGTGTCCATCATGGCCGGCATCCCGATTTCGCGTCTGCAGCGGGAGCTGAGCCACCGACAAGTGCTGCGGGCCATGCCCAATACGCCGGCGTTGCTGGGTATGGGAATCACGGGTTTTTCGGCCTCTCCGGAAGTAAGCCGCAGTCGGTTGCATCAGGTCGAGAACCTGCTGAACGCCACGGGCCGCTCTATTTTTATGGAAGATGAGAGCTTGCTCGATGCTGTTACAGCTGTGAGTGGCAGTGGGCCGGCGTATTTCTACTATATCGTGCAGGCCATGATGCGGGCCGGGCAGGAGATGGGTTTCTCGGAATCAGTAGCGGGGCTGCTGGTAAAGCAGACGATGCTGGGGGCCTTTCATCTGCTCAACAACTCCGACCAAAGCATCGACCAGCTTATTGCCAACGTGGCCTCCAAAGGCGGCACTACGGAGGCGGCCTTGCGCACCTTCCGGGCGGGCAACCTGGCCGAAACGCTGGTAGATGGTATCAAAGCGGCTCAGCAGCGCGCGACGGAGCTGGCGAAGGAGTAAGAACAAGGTAGAGACGCGACACTTCGCGTCTCCTCGTTAGCGCCGCTGGCCTCCGGGTGTTGATGTTGTTTAACCTGAATGATAAAGATGTCACCGTTCAACGCCCAGACGCGAAGTGTCGCGTCTCTACATTGTTCTGGCTTTTCTGGTCAGAGGAAACTTGATGATGATGCTACTATAGCCGTTTGCCATTCGAGAATTTCACCTGTCGTAACTTCGTGGCGCTGTTGGTGGTTGTTCTGCCAGCCTTGCGACTAGGTTTTTCAAAACCCTACCGCCACAACATCCTTTAATCTGCATCACCTACGTTCATGCTTAATTCAATAGAAGACGCCATTGCCGATATCCGCGCCGGCAAAGTAGTTATCGTGGTCGACGACGAAGACCGCGAAAACGAAGGCGACTTTATCTGTGCTGCCCGCTGTGCCACGCCCGAAATCGTGAATTTTATGGCTACTCACGGCCGCGGGCTGGTGTGCGCGCCGCTGACCGAAGACCGCTGTGAGGAGCTGGGTTTGGAGCTGATGGTAGGCCGCAATACGGCCCTGCACGCTACGCCCTTCACGGTATCGGTTGACTTGCTCACCCACGGCGTCACGACGGGTATTTCCGCTTCTGACCGCTCCAAGACCATTCTGGCGCTCATTGACCCTGCGACAAAGCCCGAAGAGCTAGGCAAGCCGGGGCATATTTTCCCGCTTAAAGCGCGCAAAGAAGGCGTGTTGCGCCGCGCCGGCCACACGGAGGCGGCAGTTGACTTAGCGCGTCTGGCGGGGTTTGAGCCGGCTGGAGTACTGGTTGAGATTCTGAAGGAAGATGGCGAAATGGCCCGTCTGCCCGACCTGGAGGAAGTGGCCCGGCGGTGGGATCTGAAGCTGATTTCGGTGCAGGACCTGATCAAGTATCGCCTGGCCAAAGAAAGTCTGATCACCCGTGATATCACCGTCAAATTACCCACTCAGTGGGGTGATTTCGACCTTTATGCCTTCACCCAGCGCTCCAATGGGGCTCAGCACTTAGCATTGGTAAAAGGCGACCTGACGGGCTCGGAGCCACCGCTGGTGCGAGTGCACTCGTCCTGCGTAACCGGTGATATCTTCGGCTCGTGCCGCTGCGA
This sequence comes from Hymenobacter sp. R533113, assembly GCF_056835965.1. Classification (NCBI taxonomy): domain Bacteria; kingdom Pseudomonadati; phylum Bacteroidota; class Cytophagia; order Cytophagales; family Hymenobacteraceae; genus Hymenobacter; species Hymenobacter sp. R533113. The sequence continues at coordinate 360,227 of NZ_JAKWBD010000014.1, read as the reverse complement.
TTGTGGCCCTCAATTGCACCGCGCCATGGAGCAGATCGATAAGGCCGGGCGGGGTGTGGTCGTGTACATGAATCAGGAGGGCCGGGGAATCGGCTTGCTCAATAAGCTGAAGGCCTACAAGCTGCAGGAGCAGGGCCGCGATACGGTAGAGGCCAACGTGGAGCTGGGCTTTGGCATGGATGAGCGCGACTATGGCGTGGGCGCTTCCATTCTGCGCGACTTGGGAATCAGCCAGATGCGCTTGCTGACCAACAACCCGCGCAAGCGTACCGGCCTGATGGGCTACGGACTGGAAATTGTGGAAACCGTAGCCATCGAAATTGAACCCAACCAACACAACCAGAGTTATTTAACTACCAAGCGCGATAAGCTCGGCCACATGATTCTGAGTAAGCTGCACCCCGGTAAAACGACGGTAGAAGCCGAAAAAGAATTGTAGCCTAAAGACCGGAAAACGCGTTTTTTGGCTATCTTACTCTGGCTATGAAAATCCTGCGTTCCGTTTTGAGTGCCGGTGCGGCCGCCCTGGTGCTTAGCTTGTTCCCGGCTTCGGCTGCCCTGGCGCAGCGCAGCAATTTTGTGCAGGAGTTTGCGGGCAGCACCATTCTACTGGCCAACGGCGACACGCTGGAAGGACCGCTGGTGCTGCACCGCAACGAGGACGTGGTGCGCATGACCATGCCCGATAATACCATTAGCACACTCTCGGCGGTAGCAGTACAGAGCTTTGCCGTAAAAGGCGAGCAGTTTGACCGCCGCCGCGACGCGTACTACTACGACGACTTTTATGATGCGCGCCGGGGCTACTACTACGGCAGCCCGGCATTCTTCAACGGCCCGCTGCCCAAGCGGCGGGAGCGGCCCGACACGAGCTTGGTACGCGTATTCCGTACCTACCGCTGGAATCGCGACAATGACTACAGCGACTATAAGTCGCCGGCGTTTTTTGAGCAGCTGAGCAGCGGCCCTACGGTGTTGCTGCGCCGCGAAGCCCTTATAGAACGGCCCGTGTACGCCGCCGGCCCTTATGGGTATGGGGGCGGCTATGGCGGTGCGCCGTATGGGCCTTCGCGCTATGCGGGCTCATATTCGGAGATAAAAGACAATTTCTATTTGGGTACGCCAACGGGCTCCATTATTCCGCTGCGTAATCCGAAAAAGGACTTGTTGGCGGCTTACCCAAAGCAGGCCCGTCAGATTGAGAAGTACGCGAAGCAGAATAACCTGAACTTCACCATCGCCCGTGAACTGGCCTTTATCGTGAATTATGCCAATTCGCTAACAGAAGAAAAGCAGCCTTAATTATGTAGTTTCAATTGCTCACTGAGATGAAAAAAGCCCCCCAGAAGAATCCTGGGGGGCTTTTTTGTTGTGCAACGAGGGCCTCACCCCCTTCGCCGCTTAATACGCGGAATCCTTGGAGAGGGGGCCGGGGGGGTGAGGCAATCGTTAGGAGTCTAAATAAAATCTACAGATCCCGGTAGCGGAGCAGCAGGTAGCTGCAGAGCCAGAAGATTCCGGCATAAACCAGCGTGATTGGTACGGCTTGGGCGGCGGTGAGGGCGCTGGTGGGACCGGTCATGGTTTCGAGGATGGCCTGCGAAGGGTTGGGCGTAAGGCTGCTGAATACTTTGGTGGGGAAATAGCGGTCAATCTGGTCCTCGACGGGAAGGCGCAGCAGGGGCTCGATTACCCAGGAATACAGCAGGAAAAGCAGGATGGCTGGTCCGCTTTGCGAATCAGGAAGCCAAAAAGACCGGCTAGACTAAGGTAGCCCAAGGCCTGCACGCCGTAGCGAAGCAGCGCGTCGAACAGCCCTTCCGTGGCAGAAGCGCCGGAACCGGCGGTGTGAGTAAGGCCAAAGTAGAGTCCGACCAGCACCACCACTAGCATCCCAAACAGCGTTAGCAGGCCCGCTACGGCGAGTTTGCCCTGTATCAGGCCGGCCGGGGAGAGGCCGTCGATGAGCTGCTGCCGGAAGGTGCGAAACTGAAATTCGTCGGTAATAAGAATGATGAGCAGAATGCCAAGCAGCAGATGAAAGTAGCTGGCTACGTACGCCAGTTTGGTCCACAAGCCCGGAAACGCATACAGGCTGCTGCCCATAGTCTGACCATTGATAGTCACGCTGCCACCTACTGAAACGAAGAAAGCCAGCAGCCCCGCAAAGAGTACCAGCACAATCCAGACCGTGCGGTAGGGCAGGAGCTTACGGAGTTCAGCACGTACGAGCATAAGGCAAGAGGTTGAGAGTAAGTAGATAATCTGGGGTGGTACTACGACTCAAAGTTGCAGTACCCCTATCATTGCTGATAATTGTTTGCGCTTAGGTCGTTGAACGATAGTGGTACTACGACTTTGAGTCCTAGTACCACTCAGGACGCGTTACTTGGTTAGCTCCAAAAACTGCGTTTCCAGGCTGCGGTGCCGAACTTCGAGGCTATTAAGCACTAAGCCTTGGAGAAAGAGAGCCTGATTCAGCTCGGCGGGCTGACGGTCCGGCGCCAGCACGGCGCTAGCGCCTCCGGCCGGCTCGGGCCGCACATCGGTAACCCAGGAAAAGCCCCCAAGGGCCTCCAGCAGCGCCGCCGGCGCGGCATTGGGCACCAGACGCAGCACTACACGGTCGGCCACGGCCAGTATGTCGCGGACGGGGCCGGCGGCGCGCAGCTCCCCGCGCTGGAGCACAGCCACGTGGGTACAAACCTTCTCAATCTCATCGAGCAGATGACTGGCCAGGATAATCGTTTTTCCCTCGGCAGCCAAGCGCAAAACCAGGCTTCGGACCTCTGCAATTCCCTGCGGGTCAAGGCCATTGGTGGGCTCATCGAGCACCAATACCTCCGGGCGGCCTAACAAGGCAGAAGCCAGAGCCAAGCGTTGTTTCATACCCAGCGAGTAACCCCGGAAAGCATCGTGCTGGCGGGCGGCCAGACCAGTTATTTCCAGTGCTTCCGTGATGGTGCTGGGGTCAGCACCTTTCACATCGGCGGCAATCTGAAGGTTTTGGCGAGCGGAGAGGTAAGGAAAAAAGTTGGGGGTTTCCAGCAAAGCACCAACCCGGCGCTTGCTAGCACTCGAAATTTGCCCCCCAAACCAGCGCACGGTGCCACCCGATGCCTGCAACACCCCCAGCGCAATACCGAGCGTGGTGGTTTTGCCGCTGCCATTCGGCCCCAACAAGCCATACACGCTGCCTGCCTCCACCGTCAGATTCAGGCCCTTTAGCGCCTGTGTGCTTCCATAATTTTTGGAGAGGTTCTCGATTTCAAGAATGGGCATGTGATAGACTTAGAATTGGAGGTAATAGGCTTAAAATCTTACTGAAAGCTTTGTTGACCACCTGCGTTTGTTATGCTCCATCTGGCGTCCGCCTGTCGAAGCATCTCTACCGCTTCGTTGGATTAGCACTGCAACATCAGCACGCGAGATGCTTCGTGACCGGACGCCAGATTCAGCATGACAGGAAAAATAGATCGACATGCTAAGCGTAGATTATTATTCCACCGGCAATTTGCCCCCCAGCCAGCGGGCTACGGGGTAGCGCAGGTAGGATTTCTCGTAGTGCGGGGAACGGCGGTAAATGAAGTCCAGTTGAGCGCTGGCGCTTTTTGCAAACGCCGGATCTTCCTTTTTGCGGGCTTCTAGCTGCTGGCGAAGCTGCGGGTCGCGGCGGAGTAGCTCAGCGGCCAGGTCCTCAAATACGTAGTCGGAGAAGTGCTCTTTCTGCTGTAAGATGCTGTCGAAAAAGCCCCAGTTGAAGAACGAGTCCGTGGCCTGCGGCTCCAGGGTTTCGACTAAGTAGCGGACGGCCGCCTGATCAACTACGGCCACATAATCCCCTTTTCGGAACGCTACGGCTTGCTGCTCGGGCCGCAGCTTCACCTGTGAGTGCAGATAGTGGCCTTCGTAAGGCCGAGGAGACGTTTTGTAGTCCTCCACATAATACACCTCCGTCGTGAGGGTGGTATCGCGGCGGAGGCGTTGCATCTGCACGCCACTCAGGCGCAGGCGCTCCAGCACTTCACCCCAGGCCTGGGGAACAAGGTAAGCCATGGGGCGACGCACGGTGGTAATAGGGCGGTAGGTGTGGTAGTAGCTGACGGGCCGCGTGAAGGGCGCTTTGCGGTCGTAATACAGGCGCGGCTGACCACTCACTTCGCTGGTTTTGGTACGGCCTTCGTAGCCCTGGAAGCTGAACTTGTCAATCTGCGTCGTGTCGAGCTGCCAGGTCAGGGGGAAGTCGGTTTGGGCGCGGGTTTGCTGGTCGGCCGTGGTGCGGGCCTGCTTAATTTGGGCTGCATCCTGGTGCACGGTATGAATGAGCAGATCCAGAAAATCGTAGGTGACGCGCACGCGGGGGGCAAATTCCTTGAGCATGTGGGTCTCGGTCACGAAGCCCAGGGTATTGAACAATGCCGTGTAGCCGGTGGAGTAGCGCGGCGTCTCTAGGAAGCCGCGCAAGCCACTCTCGGGCGTCCGGCCCTCGAAGTCGACATAGGGCGTCAGCGGCCATTTCTTCTTTTCCATACCCGCGTGCAAAGCCGGCAGCAACTGCTGCTGCATGTACTGACTCATGGCCGGATGCAGCTTGTCGCGCTGGGTGTCAATCAGGGTCATGGTGTACTGATAATCAGCGCCGTTAGACGTGTGCGTATCAACAAAGACTTCCGGCTGCCAGCGCTGGAAAAGCTGGGCGAAGCTGCGGGCATTGCGCGAGTCCTGCTTGATGTAGTCGCGGTTCAAATCGAGGTTGCGGGCGTTGCCGCGGAAGCCGTATTCCTGGGGGCCATTTTGGTTGGTGCGGGTGGTGCTGTTGCGGTTCAGAGCGCCGTCTACGTTGTATATCGGAATGAGCACCAATGTAACATTTTCCAGTTGGCGCCGCAGCTCTTTTTTCTGCACATAGTCGCGCACGAGCATCATGCTGGCGTCGATGCCTTCGGGCTCGCCGGGGTGAATGCCATTTTGAATAAAGACGACGCGCCGGTTTTTGGCCCGCACCGAAGCTGGGTCCGCGTCCCCATCCAGCGACACAATTACCTCGTGCAGGGGCTGACCAATGTCGGTGGTGCCGGCCTCGCGCAGGGTGATTTCGGGGTAGGCCGCGTCGAGCCTTTTATAGTATTCTATGCACTCGGCGTAGGTGGCGGTGGTGTTGCCGTTGCCTTTCTCGAAGGGCGTGCGCCAATCGGGGGGCGCGGTGAAAAGAAGGGAGGCGGAAAAAAGAAGTGCGAGCATGCAGCGGGGAATTTTCTGCAATCAACGCTAAAAAAACAGAAAGCCCTGACGCGCACGTCAGGGCTTTCTGCTAATATGTTGTGTGAGAAGGTAAAGAGGATACGCTTAAAAGCCTAAGCCCACGGCAAAGCCAGTAAACTGCTGGCCCTGAAGTTGCCGCAGTGGCGTTTGAACTCCAGTAGTCAAATTAATCGAGTAAATCATCGAATTAAATGAACCCTCAAGTCCGTAAGCCATATTGGTCGTTCCCCCAATATCAAGATGGTTGATGTTAGTTCTCAAAGGATTGATTGCCACTAAAGTGCCTGCATTAGGCGGATTTTGTAGGTACAGGGTACTAATGTTGGAGGAGTTATCACCAGTGGTGTATAAGTTGGTCGTCGTGGCGCCAGCGAAGTTATTATCGTAGGCTGCCCCATAAATTCTTGGTCCACTGGGGTTAATACGCCCATCGGCAATAGCTACGCCGTCTACCGGATTCACCCGCAGATTTTGGCCCGTACTGCTCACAATGCGAATGCGATCAGCTACTGGGTTGAAGTCAAAGCCATAGCTACCACTCTCTAAGAGGATGCTAAGGGTAGCCACGAAGGTGGCTTGGCTAGTGCTTGGGTTAAGAGTATAGAGGCGACTGGAAGAAGTCAGCGCATAGAGTTGGCCCGTCGCTGGCCGGAAGTCCAAGCCGACGATAAGATCCTTGGGGTCGATGCCACTAATTCCTCTGGATTGGTAAGACCTAGGATTGGAAACATCATTGGGGTCAAAGGACAGTAACTGAAGAAATATCAAATCACTTTTTGGATCATCAAAAGCTTCCGTCACATACACAATGGGCCGGGTAGGGATGGCAATACCGCTATAGTTCAGGTTAGCCGCGTACTCGGCCAGGGGCCGGGCCGCGCCGGTGCTCAGGTCGACCGTAAATAAGGTCGGCTTGCCCTTGACTGTATACAAGCCTAATGCCGTACCCGTCTTGGCATCAATGTCAAAGCCTCCGTTCCCTGTTACGTTCAGGTTCAGGCTGCCTACGGGCACGAGCGCGCCGTCGTTGGGCGGGTTCACTAAATACAGCTGTTGGTTCTGAGTGTTGATAGCATAAAGCGCCGTGCTCGTCACCCCGTTCGTATTGTTGGTGTAGGCTGCCCCGGTAAGCGTAGCACCCGCGGCCCCATTGATGGCGCCATCGGTGGCGGCCACCGTCCCCGTCTCCGGGTTCAGGCGTAGGTTCTGCCCAGTCGAGGTCACTAAGCGAATGCGGTCCACGGTGGGGTTGAAGTCGAAGCCCACTAAGTTGCCGGTCACGGCGGGGGTAAAGGCCCCGGCTCCAATAGCGCGGGCCACGCCAGTGTTTTGGTTAATCACATACAAGCGGCTGGCACTGCTCACCCCGTAGAGCTGGCCGGTGGCGGGCCGGAAATCAATGGCTAGCAGGGTTTCGCCGCTGGCTAGGCCCGTAATGGCGACGGTACCCGTACGGGAAGCCGTATTGCCCGTATTATAAGAGTCCAGCCTGTTGCCGCCCGATAAGGCATAGAAGGGAATATCTTGGCCTAAGCCGGGAAACGTGGGGGTCTTGGATTTGTTGGGGAAGTACTGTTCCAGGATGTCCTCGCAGCTACTCAGCGAGGATACTAACAGAGCAGCCGCGCCCCATTTGGCGAGGGAAGAGAGTTTTAGCATGTTTACAAGAGCATAGGATTGAAGAAAGAAAGAATAGGACTGGACTAATCGTACTTACGTTCAGCTTATTGTTTTGGATTTTAGAGATTGTATTATTATTATTGAAATATATTTTGATATAATAGGTTTCACTACGTAATGGTCTGTGAAGCAGTAGTTTATGCGTCAAACTGAATTCTGCTGAGTGAATAAATGCTTACTCGTTCGCTTAAGTAGCTCAAGTTGCGGAGGGGAACTTCATGCTAGTCTTCTCGCGCTGGTTCAGCGCTCTGCATCTTGACTTCAAATAGCAAAGCCCTGACCTAGCGACATAACTCCTGATGGAGTTGCCGCTAGGCCAGGGCTTATTGAGGCAAAGTTGTTCTTGGGCGAATTACTGATATAACCGGCGCGGGCCCGGAAACAGTAGTTTATCCAGGCTATACCGGCCGGGTCCGATAAATAGCAGGCCTAAAAACACAAAGGCTGACTCAACGGCATGGGAGTAGCCGCCGAAATTGTCGCCTTTGCTTATGTGCATAATGGTGGCCATAATCATGGTAATGAGTAGGGCGGCGCAGGTGATGCGAAAGAACAATCCTACTGCCAATAATTGCCCCCCAATGGCCTCCGCCACCGCCGCCAGCAAGCCCCAGGCGGTAGGCGCAAAGTCAAGCCCTACGAGCTTCATCACACCTCCTACTTCGGTCCAGGCGGCTTGGCCACCCATGAGCTTGGGGTAGCCATGTATGGTGAACATCATGCCTAAGCCAACGCGCAAAATCAACAACCCTAAATCACGCGTACGGTAGGTGTTTTCAAACAGTAGCATAGGCAAGTGTCAGACAATAAGATTGTTGAGGGAGAAGGTAGCCAAAGTAGTAAGCAGCCCGACATTGCCAAAATACAGGAAATATAGCATAATGCACTTACTGGCTTTTTGCGCTACCGTGACACTAATACCCCAATAATGCGCGTGGCCGTGGGTACGTCGGTGGGCCGTAGCTGGCTGGGGCGCTTGGGGGGCAAAGATTGCTCATCCAGGAGCCACGACATATTCACAGCATCGGACACGGCTACCAGGCCGGCTTCGGTTTTCTCAATGGTCGTGATGCCGTATTGCTGCCGGGCCGCGCCGTAGGGCGAGCCTACCCCAATACCATCGGCGGTGCGGTACTGCGGGTCCATGACGCGGATGCGCCAGATGCGGAAGCCTTCCTGCTCATCGCCCGCCATTTCCAATAAGATAGGCGGAGCGGTGGGCTGCTGCGCATCGATTACTTCGTACACCGGGTAGGTGATGCCCGCACTGGTACGCGTCGATTTGCGGCGGCGGCTGGCCGGAATCAGGCGCAGAACGGCCTGCTCGCTGGTATTCAGGCGCAGGCGGCCTACCCGGTCGGAGCTGAGCAGGTGCAGGGAGTCGGGGGTGGTGGGGTTGGCCGCCGATACGGGCTTCTCGGGCGTGCCCGGCGGTGGGGGCGACGTGGCCGATGGTGCTGATGCCGAAGGTGGGGCCGAAGACTGAAACGGCTGTTCGCCGCTCGAGGCCACGGGGGTTTGGGTGGTAGATGAGTCGCAGGCGCTGATGGCAACCAGGGCCAGCAGGAATGCTGCGGCGCGAGCGGAAGCAGGAAAGTAGAACATAGTACCGAAGCCTTACGGTAGTGGTGCGCAGGTCGTTGACTTAACACATGCTTTACTCACCTGCGAGGGAGGAAGCCGCCGGGCTTGCCTACCTTTGCGGCTCGCTTACTCACTTCAACATCCCGAACCTGTGGCCTCTACACCTTCCAAACCCCTGATTCTGATTTCCAATGACGACGGCATCACGGCCCCCGGCATTGCGACGCTCGTGCGCGTGATGCGCCGCATTGGCGAAGTAGTGGTGGTAGCGCCCAACTCGCCCCAGTCGGGCATGGGCCATGCTATTACCATCGGCCACCCGCTGCGGCTCGACTCCAGCACTATTTTCGAGGGCATCGAAGCCTATGAGTGCTCCGGTACGCCCGCCGACTGCGTGAAGCTGGCCAAGCATCATGTGCTTAAAGACCGCCAGCCTGATCTGGTGGTGTCGGGCATTAATCACGGCTCCAACTCGTCGGTAAACGTGCTGTATTCGGGCACGATGTCGGCGGCCATTGAGGCGGCTATTGAAGGGCTGCCCGCCATTGGCTTCTCTTTGTGCGATTATGGGCACGAGGCCGACTTTTCACACACCGAAGAATGGGTGGAGCATGTTACCCGCCAAGCCCTGGAGCACGGTATTCCGGCAGGTACGGCCCTGAACGTGAACATTCCCAAAAAGTCGGATACGCCGATTCTGGGGGCCAGATTGTGCCGCCAGGCCCGCGCCAAGTGGCAGGAGGAGTTCGACCTGCGCCACGATCCGCACAAGCGCCCCTACTACTGGCTGATCGGCAGCTTCGTGAACCTCGATGAAGGCACCGACACCGACGAGTGGGCGCTGGCCCACAACTTCATATCCATCGTGCCCTGCCAGTTCGACCTCACCGCCCGCGCCGGCCTCACACAGATGCAGCAGGGATGGGCGTTGCAGTTGCCCGGCCAGCCTGAGCCCACCAGCATCCCGGCCGCTCAGCCCGTGGAGCCGGAGGATTATGGCGTGGCCAATCCATAGGGTTGAAGAAACTACACGCAAAAAAGCCCCCAGACTTGGTCTGGGGGGCTTTTTTGCGTGTGATGGAAGGAATCTAAACTACCAAAGCTCGAAACTAGAACCCTAAGCCCACGGCAAAGCCATAGATGAGAGGGCCGGAAAATGGGCGCAGAGGCGTCGTAGCTCCGGTCGTTAAGTTGATTGTGTAGATCATAGAGTTTCCTCCTGCGAGCAAGAAGCCGTAGCCGGTATTCGTCGTTCCCCCAATATCAAAGTGCTCGATTGGGGAGCTTAAAGGACCAATTTCTGTCAAAGTGCCCTCATTAGGCGGATTCTGCAAGTACAATGAGGTGCCAGACGAGCCGTTGCTACCCGCGACATACAAGTTGGTTGTCGTGGCGCCCGCGAAGTTGTTGGAGTAAGCTGCTGCACGGATATTTCTACCACTGGGATTAATGCGCCCATCGGCAATGGCCACACCGTCCGCTGGATTCACGCGCAGATTCTGACCAGTTGAAGTTACAATACGGATACGATCAGCAACAGGATTGAAGTCAAACGCAATACCACCGCTTTCTAAAGGAATGCTGAGGGTAGCGACGAACGTGGCTTCGGCTGTGGCCGGGTTAAGGGTATAGAGGCGGTTGGCTGAACTCAGTAGGTAAAGTTGGCCGGTGGCTGGGCGAAAGTCTATTCCTATAGTGTATTCCAGATCGCCTAGCCCAGTAATTGGTCTTCGCGAAGAGCCAGAACTAGCCGTTGGGTCGAAGGTATATAAGCCCTTAAATACGATAGGCTGTTTTATATCTTGTTGAGAATCCAACGCATACGCGACGGGCCGTGTGGGAATAGCAATACCACTATAGTTCAGAGTAGCCGCGTATTCCGCCAACGGACGGGCGGCCCCCGTGGTTAAATCCACGGCGAAAAGCGTAGGCTTGCCATTAACCGGATACAAGCCTAAGGCCGTACCCGTCTTGGCATCAATGTCAAAGCCTCCGTTCCCTGTTACGTTCAGGTTCAGGCTGCCTACGGGCACAAGTGAGCCGTCATTAGGCGGGTTCACTAAATACAGCTGTTGGTTCTGAGTGTTGATAGCATAAAGCGCCGTGCTCGTCACCCCGTTCGTATTGTTGGTGTAGGCTGCCCCCGTCAGGGTAGCGCCCGCGGCCCCATTGATGGCGCCATCGGTAGCGGCCACCGTCCCCGTCTCCGGGTTCAGGCGTAGGTTCTGCCCAGTCGAGGTCACTAAGCGAATGCGGTCCACGGTGGGGTTGAAGTCAAAGCCTACCAGGTTGCCCTGCACAGCGGGCGTGAAGGCCCCCGCGCCGATAGCGCGAGCTACGCCCGTGTTCTGATTAATCACATACAGCCGGTTGGCACTGCTCACACCATAGAGCTGCCCGGTGGCCGGGCGAAAATCAATGGCCAGCAGGGTCTCGCCGCTGCCTAAGCCCGTGAGGGCCACCGAGCTAGTGCGGGTGGCCGCGTTGCCTGTACTATAAGCATCGAGCCGGGTACCACCCGACAAGGCGTAGAAGGCAATGTCTTGGCCTAAGGGCGGAAAGGTAGATATGGTGGGCGGGTTGGGGGTAGGCTTGGGGAAGTACTGCTCCAGAATGTCCTCGCAGCTACTGAGCGAGGACAACAGCAAAACAGCCGCGCCCCATTTGGCGAGGGACGAGGTTTTTAGCATTCTAACTTTATTATAGGATTGAAGAAAGAAAATGTAGTAATATGAGTTGTTCTACGTGCTGATGACCTCTTGAGATTTGCCTATTTTAATAATTAACTATATTAATATTAGCTTAACAAAAGCACACAGCTTAGCTGCTGCATCGACCTTAAGTCGTACACCTGGTTACCTCGTGACTTGGCAACGCATCATTGACGCAGGTAAGCTCCGAGCTCTGATACAGAGGCGATTTGTAGCTGCTCTGCTTGCTGCTGACGCATAAGTAGGGCGTAGGTATTGTTGAAACCTAGCGGGCTCAGCCACTCCAGACCATAGCGCTGCCGAAAACGCGTTTGCACGTAGTCGAATACTGCCTGCGGATTGCCCCCAGCGAATCGATGGTGGCAGGCGGGGGCTGCAATAACACTAGTAGGCCCGTACCAGTGTACTCCGGATACAAGTCAATTTGGCCCGTACGAAGCGCCTCGAAGCAAATACTGGTGCCGCCCAGGCCAGTCTTGGTTGCGACATCCAGGTTGGTATAGCCCTGGATCAGGGCCGCGTAGAGCTCAGCCAGAATGTATTGCTCAGCAAAAATCTTGGAGCCTAGCGTAATGGTGGCGCCATTGACAGGCTGAGGGTCGCGCCACAAGCCGCGGCGACGTAGAAAGTCGTGGGCCACGGCGCGGGGCGTTTCGTGGCGGTAGTCGACGCGGTAGTTCAGCTCCGTCATCACCGAGTCATCGATGCGGCCGGCTAGCTTTTCCAGCACCGGGCGCAGCTCCGGGTGAGCCGCCAGCACTGCTTGGCGCACCACGGGCGCGGCGAAGTAGGGCGGAAAAGCCCCCGGTCGTCGCGCAGCACGCGCAAGTCATACGCCTTGATACGGCCATCGGTAGAGTAGCCATCGATAACATCGACGTCGCGGTGACGGGCGGCCTCATACACCAGGGCCGGCGCCAGAATGACGCTAGGTAGTGGGCTGAGCCCGTATTTGGTTTGCAAACCGGGTAGGCCATCGGCCCGCCCCACAAACTCAGGACTGAAACCAGCCAGCAGCTTGCCCGTGGCGCGGGGCAGCAAATACAAACCCGCCAGCAAAGGCAGCAGCACCAGCAAAAAGCCCCCACGCGGGTGAGGCGGCGGGCGCTGAGGCGTTGCAAGCGGGCCAGCGCCGCATCGAAAGCCAGCGCCAGCGCGGCGGCCGGGATGGCGCCGGCCAGAATCATGGCCGGATTATTTAAGGCAATGCCGCCAAAAATAAACTCGCCCAAGCCACCCGCCGCGATGTAAGCCGCCAGCGTAGCCACCCCCACATTGATAACTGTGGCCGTCCGAATGCCCGCAAACAACACCGGCAAAGCCAGCGGCAGCTCCACCCGGCGCAGCACCTGCCCATCGGTAAGACCCAGGCCGCGGGCCGCCTCTACCACGGCCGGACTCACGCCCTGCACACCCGCTAGCGTATTGCGCACGATGGGCAGCAAGGAATATAGAAACAGCGCGAAAATGGCCGGCTCTGGCCCGATTCCCAACACCGGAATCAGGAAGCCGAGCAGGGCGATGCTGGGGATGGTTTGGAGCACACCTGTGAAACCCAGCACGGCAGGTGCCAGCCGCGGCCGACGCGTAAGCAGCAGCCCCAGCGGTACGCCCACCAGCACCGCCAGTAGGAGGGAAGCAGCCGTCAGGCCGATGTGTTGTAGGGTTTGGTGGCCGAGCTTCCCGGCCTGGGCCTGCCAGAAAGCCAGCAGTTCAGTCAGGACTTCCATGCGGTTTCGGCTTGGTGAATAGCGTTGGCAAAAGCGGCCATCAGCTCCGGTAACGTGACGCGATGCTGGGGGGCATTTTCGTCTGATTCTATGATAAGCAGATGGCGCACCGAGCCATCTGCTGTCCCCTGATTCATTGTTGCGTCAGCGGCTTTTGGCTCAGTTAGTATCTCTACTGATTCTTGAACTGAATGATTATATGACACCGGTTTAGTATTGGATAACGAGCCATTTATTTTTTCTGATTCTGAGCCATTTGCTGAAGCTGTTTTTGTGCTGGGGGGCAAAAATGGTAGCAGGTCCCGGAGGCGAAGTGTGCGTAGCTGTAGGGCCAGCCGCTCGGCGACGAAGAAGTCGCGGACGAAGTTATTGGCAGGTTGAAAGAGCAGTTCGTGCGGTGTGCCCAGCTGCTGAATTTGCCCCCCATTGAGCAAGGCAATACGGTCGGCCAGCTCGAAGGCCTCGGTGACGTCGTGCGTCACCAGGACCATGGTTTTGGTGCGTAATTCTTCCAGCTCCCGGAACTCGCGCCGAATACCGGCCCGCGTCACGGGGTCGAGGGCGCCGAAGGGCTCATCGAGAAGCATGATGGGCGGGTCGGCGGCCAGGGCGCGGGCCAGACCTACGCGTTGTTGTTGGCCGCCGCTGAGCTGGTGCGGGTACTGCTGAGCGAAGCGCTCGGGGGGCAAATGCAGGCGGGTGAGCAGGGCGCTGGTGCGTTCCGCAATAGCCGTAGGCGTGTGACCCAGCAAGCGCGGCACCACCCCCACATTTTCGGCCACGGTGTAGTGCGGCAGCAGGCCCACTTGCTGAATCACATAGCCGATGCCGCGGCGCAACACTTCCGGCTGCTGCTGACCCACCGCCACACCATTGATTTCTACTGTGCCGGTCGTAGGTTCGATGAGGCGGTTAAGCATCTTAAGCAAAGTGGTTTTGCCGCAGCCGCTGGGGCCCAGCAGCACCAGCGTTTCACCCGCCGCCAGCTCAAACGACACGCTCTGCACCGCTACGTGGCCGGGGTAGCGCTTACTCAGGTCGCGGACGCGGATGGTGGGCGGGGCTATGCTCAAGGGGAAGTATATAAGAATGTAACCCGAAGCGGCGCTTCGCTTCGCGTTGAGGCCGTTTGGCACATGGCTGTCTAGCGGCAAAGGTAATTAGGACAGTAGACCTAGCGAGAAATGCCCCCCAGCATCGGACGTTCAACGAGCGAAGCATCGCTTCGCGCTACATCCATGTATCTTGAACCGCCAATCACCTAAAACTACTTTTCATGCTCCTCAAACGTACCCTTTTCCTGATTTTGCCCTTACTGGTGAGCCTGCTGACCACAGTTTCCGCTCAGGTATATTCGGCTACTGAGCCGCTGGCTCATACTTTTTCCATCGTGGCCCGCGACCCTGAAACGGGCGAGATGGCCGTGGCCGTGCAAAGTCACTGGTTTTCAGTGGGCACGTCGGTGAGCTGGGGCGAGGCGGGCGTAGGCGTGGTGGCTACTCAGTCATTCACTAATAAGTCATTTGGAATGCGGGGCCTGGCCCTGATGAAAAGCGGCAAAACAGCCCAGCAAACCCTTGATGAGCTGCTCAGTACTGATGAGGGCAAAGCGGTACGCCAGGTAGCCATTCTCGACGCCAAAGGCAATGTGGCCGCCCACACCGGTGACAAATGCGTGGACTACGCGGGCCATATCACTGGCAAGGAGTTTTCGGTGCAGGCCAATATGATGCTCAGCGAGAAGGTATGGCCGGCCATGGCCAGGGCTTTCGAGCAAAGCGCTGCGCTGCCCCTGGCCGAGCGGGTTATGGCGGCGCTAAATGCGGCCCAGGTCGTGGGCGGCGACATTCGCGGCAAGCAGTCGGCGGCGCTGTTAGTGGTGCGCGGCCAAGCCACCAATACCCCCTGGGAAGATCGGCTGATTGATTTGCGCGTCGATGACAACCCGGCTCCGCTCAAAGAGCTCGACCGGCTGCTGCGCCTGCACCGGGCCTACAACCACATGAATACCGGCGACTTAGCCGTGGAAAAAAACGACATGCCCGGCGCTATGCGCGAGTACCAAACCGCCGAGCAGATGTTTCCGGAGAACCTGGAGATGCGCTACTGGCACGCCATCACCCTGGCCAATAATAAGCAGGTGCCGGCCGCGCTGAAGCTGCTCCAGCCCATTTTCCGGCAGGAGCCCGACTGGCGCACGCTCACGGCTCGCCTGCCCAAAGTAGGGCTGCTCACCGTGACCGAGGCTGAGCTAAAGCAGATACTGGCGCTCAAATAATGCAACCCGGCGCTTAGCCCGGCGTTATTGCCTCACACTTTCCCCGTTCTCTATGCGCTTTCTACCCCTGATTCCCTCTTTGGTTTTGCTTGTGAGCGCGGTTGTCGGCTGCTCGTCGGAGCGTCCGGCCGCGTCTGGCTCTACTGCTGAAAAGCTCCCCACTGTGGCTGTAACTACTATTTACCTGGTGCGCCACGCCGAAAAAGAAACTGATCCGGCGCTTAAAGACCCACCCCTGTCACCCGCCGGCGAGCAGCGCGCACTCACCCTGCGCGACACCCTGGGCAGCCGCAATATCGAAGCGCTGTACGTGACCAATACCATGCGCAGCCGGGCTACAGCCGCTCCCCTGGCTGCGGCTTTGCAACGCACGCCCCAGGTCTACGATAAGCCGACCGATTTGGCCGCGCGCATCCTGCAGGAGCAGAAGGGCAAAACCGTGCTGGTAGTAGGTCACTCGAATACGCTGCTGCCCTTGGTCTCGGCGCTGGGGGGCAAATCGGAGATTACTACGGTTGAGGATGGCGAGTATGATTATCTGTTCGAGGTAAAAGTGCCCCCCACGGGCGAGGCCGCCGTGGTAGCTCATCGGTTTGGGGCCGAGCACTAGACGTAAGCTTACATCTAAGTACAATCTCTACAACTGGCGCGAGCTTGCAGCTCGTGTCAACCATGCCGGGAGGCTAGGCCTCTCCCGCTAGGACAAAACCGCTTTGCTAAACTCACACCAGTTGGGGTTCCAGCTTGCCGCTGTACGGCAGTAGAGGTGCAACCTCCACCTTATGGCTAGTCACGAGTTACGCTTTGCTAAACTCGCGCCAGTGGGGGTTCATAGATAAAATAAGAAAGGTGAAAGGATGGGACAGGCAATAGAGTGGCTACCAGGCATATTATGCCGGTAGCTAGAATCTTCAATTTATGCAGTTATTCGGCTCGATTAGATGCGCTGAGACCCTTTAAGTGCTAAAAAGGAATGCGCACAGTTACTGTATCTAACGGGGCAATATTTATATCCTGTGAGCCCTGCCTGTCCCTTGCGTTTTCTGTTATAACCCAAATTGTTTTAGCAGCAAAGCCAGCCAGCATTGGGACAACGAAAACTGTATCGCGCGGATAGTTTAATCGAGTTCCATTTCCATTGTACCCAGAAATAAATATTGACACCCGGCTTTTAGGCGGTTCATCGACGAGTTGCAGGCGCACCCAGGCCGGGGCCTGCACGGGCAGGCGCAGGCCCGTATTCTTGCGCCCATTTCGCAAGTAGAGCTGGTAGCCCCAATTAATCAGGTAGCCGGGCTCCCGCCAAGCCCGCAGAATGTAGCTCGTACTTTTATCGGCCCCAAGGGTAAAGGAGAAGCGACCCTGGGCGTCAGCCTCGTGTGGGTCGCCCACAGGACTATAGCCCCCGGCGAGGCCGCTGCCGGCTTGTTCCCAAACCTGCACTTGGGCCCCGGCCAGAGCCTGCCCATTGGCGTCTACAAACACTTGACCTTCTACCAGGGTTGGACCGTCCTCCGATTTGGCGCAGCCGCCCAGCAGGGCCAGCCCGAAGCCGCAGGCAAATAGTAGTTGAGGAAAAAACGATTTCATGAGAGTGAGAATAAAAACAGCGTTGATGGTAAATACAATCAATTAATCAAACGAATGATAAAAGGCAAGCGCATTCCAAGTCTTGAACGTTGAACACGCTCTGCCTAGGCGTACCAATAATATCAGGAAGAAGGGGGCAATGTGCCGTAGCATGAAGTGAACCTGAATGCAGAAGATGAGTGCTTCGCTCCCTACCAGTGAACAGCGCAAAAAATGCACCCCTGTCCAACAGTAAAAGCAGTTAATAAAACCCCAGAAAATTGCAACAGGTGGGTAGGTGCGGGAGCGGCAGATAAGACAAGTCACCGACCTACGAGTGATTGCCTGATAATCAATAACATGGTGGATGTGATGGGATTTAGTACATTAAAAAACTATTTACTATATATTTTTAACACCATACTCAAAGCTTGACAATGACTTGCTATTATTATAACCAGAAAAATCTGATAGCAGAGGCTTGCCACTCTTCATATAGTAAAAGCATCCGCCTCAGACTGACTTATCGGGCCCAAATCATCGTGTAGCGAAAGCCCGGATACATACCAGCACGCCTGATAAGTAGATGTAAGATGCTGCAACCCGTTTCCGGTTTCCTTGTACATTAGCCACTTCAGCCGCTCCCGTGGCTGGTTAAGTGGCTTTTTTATCGTCTGACTTCCTCGCCTTTATGTCCTCTCTCGTTTCTCGCTACCCGCTGCTGGCGGGCGTTGCTTCCTTGTTGCTAACCACGCCCACGCTGGCCCAAAATGCCCCCCAGACCGATTCTTTGAACATTCGTCGCATCTATGATGAAGCCCTGCTGCGGGGTCAGAGCTACGAAAACCTGCGCTACCTCACCGGCCAGATTGGCGGGCGCTTGGCTGGCTCGCCCCAGGCCCAGCAGGCGGTAGACTGGACCAAAGTGACAATGGAAAAGCTGGGACTGGACCGCGTGTATTTGCAGGAAGTGATGGTGCCGCATTGGGTGCGCGGGGCGCAGGAGAAAGGCCAGATTCGGGCCGCCAAAGGCAAAGGCGTGGAGGTGCCGGTTTGCGCGCTGGGTGGCTCGGTGGGTACCAATGGCAAGCTGCGGGCGCAGGTAGTAGAGGTGCAAAGTCTGGAGGAGCTGGCGGCTATGCCGGAGGAGAAAGTAAAGGGCAAGTTTGTATTCTTCAATCGCCCCATGAACCCGATCTACATTGAAACGGGCAAAGCCTACGGGGAAGCCGGCGACCAGCGCCGCGCCGGCGCATCGGCCGCCGCCAAGCGCGGAGCCGTGGGTGCGTTGGTCCGCTCGCTCAGCCTCGCCCACGACGACTTTCCCCACACGGGCACCATGCGCTACGACGACGGCGTGGCCCAGGTGCCCGCCGCCGCCCTCAGCACCAACGGTGCCGACCGCCTCAGCCAGCTTCTCAAAGCCGACAAAAACCTGACCTTCGAGCTGGAAATGGCCTGCCAGACCTTGCCCGACGTGAAATCGTACAACGTAATCGGCGAAATCAAGGGCTCCAAGTACCCCGACGAGATTATCACCGTGGGCGGCCACCTCGACTCCTGGGACCTGGGCCAGGGCGCCCACGACGACGGCACAGGCTGCGTGCAAAGTATGGAAGTGCTGCGGCTGCTCAAAGCCACTGGCCTGCGGCCGGAGCGCACCGTGCGCGCCGTCATGTTTATGAATGAAGAGAACGGCAACCGCGGCGGCATCAAGTACGCCGAGCTGGCCAAAGCCGCCAACGAGAAGCACTTGGCCGCCATGGAATCCGACGGCGGCGGCTTCACGCCCCGTGGTTTTGCCCTGGAAACGACAAATCCCGCAACCGTAGCCCAGATGCAGAAGTGGAGCCCGCTATTTGCTCCCTACGGCAGCAGCGACTTCGTGCCCGGCCACGGCGGCACCGATATCGGCCCCCTGAAAGACCAGGCAAAAGTGCTCATCGGCTACGACTGCGACTCCCAGCGCTACTTCGATATTCACCACACCGCCGCTGATACCTTCGATAAAGTGAACCGCCGCGAGCTGGAGCTGGGCGGCGCCAGCATGGCGGCGCTGGTGTATCTGCTGAGCAAATACGGCTTGTAAATGGTGTTTTGCCTGCCGCTAACAGAACGAGTGGTCCTACGACTCCAAAGTCGTAGGACCACTATCGTTGAACGACCTTTACCGAGCAGGCATCAGCAACGATAGTGGTACTACGACGGGAAAAAGTCGTAGTACCACCCACTAGCCATCTAGTATGCAGCCGCTTTACCTGGTCGCCATTTTGCCCCCCGAGCCGGTTTTGGCTGAAGTCTGGGCTATGAAGCAGGAGGTGCACGCCCGCACGGGCAGCCGCAACGCCGTGCGCTTGCCCGCGCATATCACGCTGCTGCCACCCTGGCGCCAGGCCGAGGCGCTGGAGCTGCCGCTACGCACGGCGTTGCGCGAATTCGCGGCTACCCAAAAGGCGTTTGAAGTTGGCTTGGAGAACTTCGACTGGTTCGGCGACCGTACCTTATTCGTGCGCGTAACCGCTGCTGCCGCCCTCAAAGCCTGCCACGCCGCCCTCGCCGACTGGGGCGCCGCCTACCTCCCCACTATCCCCCGCGAGGCGCGGCCATTCACGCCGCACATGACCCTGGCAACCCGCGATTTGCCCCCCAGCCAGGTACCGGAGCTGCGGCAGCTTTTTCAGGCTCGAAGCTATATGGCTTCTTTCCTCGCAACCAGTCTTCAGCTCTTTCGCCATGATGGTCAGTACTGGCAGCCAATAGAAGAGTTTGTTATGAAACAACAGGTTTAGATTATAAACTGAATCCCATTCATAATCAAACATTTATGATAAATAAAAAGGGTGGATGATTGCCTCTGAAGCTTGCTTTTATAACCTATATAAAAGCAAAAACAGCCAAAAAAGAAACGGCAGCCGTGTGGGAGGCTACCGTTTCTTTTTTGGCTGTTTTTGGTAATAGTCGATTGTAGAAATGAACAGTAAACTCAGCTTCAGTCTACGACATATTTAGTATTTCAAACAGGCTAAATGATTAGCAAACTGCCGTGTTAGTTGGCCTCCAGAATCTGGAAAAGCTCGTCGAGTTTGGGCGTCAGGATAATCTCGGTGCGACGGTTTTGGGCCTTCTCAGCTGGGGTAGCGTTGGCCGTGATGGGCAGATATTGGGCCCGGCCGGAGGGCGTGACCTGGGCAGGCGTGAGGCCGGCCGTGGTCAGGATGCGGGTAATTTCGGTGGCGCGCAGCACGCTTAGGTCCCAGTTGTCTTTCATGCCAGCCGTACCGCGGCTGATGGGCACATTGTCGGTGTGGCCTTCTACCAGCACGTTCACATCCTGATTAGTCTTGAGAGCCGTGGCGAGCTTCTTCAGGGCCTCCTGGCCTTTCGGATCAACTACCGTTGAGCCTGATTTGAACAGGAGCTGCTCGGAGAGCGATACGTACACTTTGCCGTTTTTCACGTTCACCGTCAGGTCGTTGGCATTGAAGCCCAGCAGTGCATCGCCTACCTTTTGGCGCAGTGCTTTTACGGCGGCTTCCTTCTGATCGAGCACGCGCTGCAGTTCGGCAATGCGCTGCTCGCGGTCCTGAAGCTGCTCCTTGGTGGTGCCCAGGTTCTCATTTAACTGGTTGACCTCCTGGTTTTTGCTCAACAGGTTGGAGCGCAAGGATTCCTCGGTTTGGGCTTTCTCCTGCTCCAAAGCCGATTTTTGGGCTTGCAGCTGTTCGCGGGCGCTGAGCAGCTCCGAGTTCTGTTGCTGTAAGGCGGCTATTTCTTTAGCGTTGCAGCCACTAAGCAGCACGCTGCCCGCGCTCCATAATGCTACCAGTGTGGTACGAGAAAGAGTAGAGTTCATAAAGAAAGGATTAAGGAGAGAACAAAGACTGGCATAAACTTCAATGGGCAACATGCGGCACCCCGTGAGCTTGCGGGGTTGAAGGTAGCGGTAAATCTCTTCCGTGCTATCCTTCATCATAGCTATGTACAAGTTTCGTTCGAGTTAGTAAAAAAGCCCCCCAGACCGCACGCACCTTGCGTCACTATCGTATCTTCGTGGTTGCTTCAGCCCTCTATTTTACTACCGCATCACTTGCTTACTCGTTATTCCTTCGTGCGGGCTTTTTTTGTGTTTCTCAGTCTGGGGCTGAGTGGGACAAGCCTCGCCACGCACGCCGCTACGCCGCCTGTGGCCCGCTACTGGGTTGTGCTGCGCGATAAAGCCGGCGTGCGCTTTAATCCAGCAACCTATTTTACCCCCCAGGCCCTGGCCCGCCGCCAGCGTCAGCAACTACCCCTCGCCGACAGCACCGATTTTCCCGTGCGCCCTGATTACCTGCGCCAAGTGGAGGCTGTTGTCGATTCGGTCACGTTTGTAAGTCGGTGGTTTAATGCGGTTTCCTGCCGCGCAACGCCAGCACAGGCTGCTGCTTTGCGCCGCTTGCCCGGTGTGCGTAGCGTAGAAAGCCGTCCCGATGCTCCCATGCTGCCCGCCGCCCAACCCGGTGCGCCGGAGCGCGGCAATCTGGAAGTATCCGCTGCTGACCACCAGCTGGCGTTTGGCCAAACGGCCAGCCTCGGAGCGGCCGACTTCCGCCGGGCTAAGCTCGATGGCCGGGGCCTGCGCATCGCCATCTTCGATGTGGGCTTTTCCGGGGCCGATCAGCACGCGGCGTTCCAGCATTTGCGCAGCGGCAAGCGCATTCTGGCGACCTACGATTTTCTTAAAAAGAAGCCCTACGTGTACGCTGGCGGCAGCCACGGTACGGAGGTACTCTCGTGCATAGCGGGCATTTTGCCCGACGGCACGGCGCTAGGACTCGCCCCCGAAGCAGAGTTTCTGCTGGCCCGCACCGAGCAGCTGCACCGCGAACGTTTTGCCGAAGAGGAGGCTTGGCTGGCCGCCGCCGAGTGGGCCGACCAGCAAGGCGTGGATATTATCAACTCCTCATTAGGCTACACCAGCCGCCGCTATTTTCCGGAACAGATGAATGGCCGCAATAGCCTCGTGGCCCGCGCTGCGGCTATGGCCGTGCGCAAGGGCATACTGGTGGTGAATGCGGCCGGAAACGACGGCCTCGACCCGGAGTGGCGCACCATTGGCACCCCCGCCGACGGCGACTCCGTGCTGGCGGTGGGTGGCATTGACCCTGACAACTTCCTGCATATCGGCTTTAGCAGTTACGGCCCCACCGCTGATCGGCGCCTGAAGCCCAATGTAACGGCGTATGGAACGGTGCTGGCGGCAGCGCCGGGCGGCTATGTGCGTACCCAGGGAACGTCGTTTGCCAGTCCGCTAATGGCTGGTTTTGCGGCCTGCGCCTGGCAGCAAAATCGCAACCTGACGGCCATGCAGCTCTTTGCGCTGCTCCAGGCCGCGGCCAACTTGTATCCTTACTACGACTATGCCCACGGGTATGGAATGCCCCGTGCTTCCTGGTTTACGGCGGGCGCCCAAAAAATGCCCCCCAAAGCTGCTACCTTCGATTTTGTAGCCCAGCCTGATAGTATGCTGGCCGTTATTATCCGGCCGGGCGTGGGGGAGGTGGTCGTGCGGGCTCTGCCGCTATATTCCGATTCCGTGGACGTAAAGACGCCTGTGAGCAAGGACAAAACCGCCGTAGTGCCAGCCGTTGGCCGTGAGGAGCTAGCCCCGTCCATATCCAACAACGCTCAAAAAGCTCCCCAGCCGATGCTGAACCTGCTTTGCCGGACCCGCCCAGCTACCTCTACTGGCACGTATCCGACCGTCGCGGAGTGCTGCGCACCTACGAGGTGTTGGATGTGAAACAGCGCGCCGTGTTGCAAATATCCTTGCGTAGCCTGCAATCCGGCGACACGGTGCAGGTCCATTATCGGGGGTTCACTTCTACTTACACAGCTAAATGAAGCTTTTGCGCTTGCTGATGGTCGGGGCCGGCGCGACCGTCTGCCTACTCGGTGCACCTGCAGTTCAGGCCCAAGGGGTGCTATTGCGCGGCAATGTGGCCGCTGATACGCTGCGCTCTAACACGGGTCCCAACCGGGCTTTTTTCAGTCATTTTTACCTGGGCTATGCGGCCGTGGTAGGTGAATTTGACGGGCCGGGCGCTGCGTTGCGCTATGGCCGGTCGGGGGAGCTGTTTGTGGGAATGCGACAGAAATATCGCCTTTCGCAGACAATGGCAGTTGGTCTGGATCTGCGCTATGCGCGTTTGGTATATCATCTGGTTCAGAATGACCAAAAAATCCTGCCGACCCCCGATCAACACCAAAGCGAGTCCTTCGTACTGCCTCAGGCTCAGGCCGAAGTGTATGGTCGCTTGAATATTGGGCAACGCGGCAATGTGGTGGGCCGCTACCTCGACCTGACCGGCTGGGGTGGCTGGATTATCAGTTCGGCGCATCGTTATACAGACAAACCGGGCCCCAATGGCGCTGGACGGGTAGATGTAACGGAACGTCAGCTCAATTATATAAACCGGTGGTCGTACGGGGTGGGGGCGCGGCTGGGCTCGGGACGCTACGCGCTGGTGGCCCGCTACCGACTCGCCGATAGCTTCAAAGAACTTACTGATGCGACCCTTTACCCCGAGTTTCCGCGCTTGATGGTTGGTTTGGAGCTGGGGGTGTTTTGATAGAATATTCAAATTCTAAGATAAATCCTGCTTTTTTTACGTTTTTATCTTCTTTCATCTTCTGCTTTGGTACAAATTTAGCTGTGAAAGCTGGTCACGATATGATCAATCCGTAGTGTCGTCGAATTAACTTTGGATACTTGTTTAGCCTATATGAAAAAACTTTCTCTCTCTGCCGCTGTGGCCACCTTATTGTTTCAAGCGTCGTGTATTACTACTGAGCGCGAAACAGCTACCGCTAAAGGCGACGGCACAGTCTTTACCCCAACGCCCCCCAGTCAGCGTGCCCGGCTCACCGAGCGCAGCATCCTGAACACGGTGCGAGCCAGCCATAATTTTACTAGTAATAAGCAAAAGGACAGCTTCGTGCTTTTGCTGCAAGGCCCTAAAATCCTGAACGCGCAGGCTCGTTTTGTCATCATTGATGCCACCGGCGACACCATCCGCAATGAGGTAATGCCTGCCACGGCGCTGCTCAGCGACCGTGACCTGGAAAATCCCAGCGCGGCCACCGTGCGCGATAAGGAAATAGCTATTCTGAAGGCTATGAACACCTTTTTTAGCAACGACCGATTCACGCAGCCCGCTATTCCGCGCACCGCCGCCCAGCCCGAAGACGTAGAGCCGCAAGTCTGGGCAGCCATTCAGGGCGACAGCAAGGCCGTAGGTTTCGACTATATCGGTACGGGTGGTCGGGAGCGCCGCATTGCTTATGCCAAAGAATTGCAGCGGGCGGTAGTCGTAGCTCAGTAAGCTTTCAAATAAAACAGTAAACACAAAAAAAGCCCCCCAGACATTGTTTGGGGGGCTTTTTTGTGTGGTGACGAGTGGATTATATTACGTCTTCCTTGGAATGGGTTCTGCTTTTTTCGAGCAGCTTCATCAACAATCGTACAAGCGTTTAACCTGCTTTAGCTGCCCAGCCTACTATACCCGTCGCGCTTCGTACTAATTGAAAACCACCTACTTCGCCTAAGATGGCAACACTGGTGCGGGCCGGCAGCGTATCAAAGGGTGCTACGCCCGATTGGGGCAATTTCACCAGATCGGTGGCGGCGGCCAGCAACTCCCGGCGCAGAGGCTCGGCCGCGGCCGATACCACCGAACGGGCGGCAATGTAGCCAATTTGCCCCCCAGGATGCTCCACGCGATAATAATCGGTCTGGCTGCCTACTACCAGCAACGGAGTGTCGCGCACCAGGCTTGCCACGCTAGCGGCGCCCTTCGCGGCGGGGCTTAAACGCAGGTCGGCGCGCTTTTCCCGCACCCGCACCCATTGGCCGAGGCGCTCCGCACTGGTGCGCGGGGCTGCGGGTACCTCATCGGCGCGACGCACGAAGGGAAAAGGATCAACGGCCCCGCGGCCCCCGCGGTATATGCCGAAATGCAGATGCGGCGGCGTGGTGCGGGCGTTGCCGGTATTGCCCACCAGCCCCAGCGTATCACCTACTTGCACCATCTGACCGGCCTGCACGAGTTGCTGGTCGAGGTGGGCGTAGTAGAGGTGCTGTCCATGCTCGGTGTCGGCCAGCCACACCACCTTACCGCCTCTGGGCGTTTCGTTTACCCTCGTAATGAGGCCCGGCGCAACGGCTACCACGGGCGTGCCGCGCTTGGCAAAAATGTCAATGCCTTCGTGGCGACGGGCACCCGCGTCGCGGTCTACACCCCAGAAGCTACCCACGGCCACGTCGTTTTTGCCCTGCACCGGAAAAGCCAGCGACGGCGCGCGCTGAATGCTGAGCGTATAGCGCCCCGTGCGCAGCAACTCCGGCTGTATCCGTAGCAGATGCTGACGGTCATCTTCGGCCACGTAGCTAAAGGTGGATGCAGCCGTATCGGCAGAGGTGATGAGACGGGGAGGGGCAGTGTCGGGGCTAAGCTCAAAGGCATCGAGAAAGACGCGCACATCGGCGCCGGCATCCATCGTCAGGCTGATACGGACGGTTTCGCCCTCGCGCACGGCGTAGCGGTAAGCCGCCGCACGGGCCTGATCGGCGCGAAAAAAGCCGGTTTCCTGAAAGGGGAGCGTCACCACCAGCGAGTCGCGCAGGGCGCGGTCGGCGGCGGTGAGCCAGTCCCGGCCCAGGGCCGTTTGGTCGAGACCACTCTGGCGCAGACGGCGGGCGTAGGTTTCGTGGGGGGTGGTTTTCTGAAAGATAGCCTGCAACGTCTGTTGCTTGCCACAGGCAGAAAGCAATAACAAAAAGCAGAAGAGATAAAACGGCGCGCGCACGGGGCGTAAAGGCATCGGATTGGGTTACGTTTAACCAGTTATATACACAACCCCGGAGCCGGCCGAGAGGTTCGGTAGCGTGTTGAGCCAGCTAAATCGGGGCGCGGCCTAAGAAGCAGGCCGGAACTGCCAGGTTTTTCCGCTCAGGTTGGCAACTAATTCGCTTTGGCTCTCCTTATCAGCTAAAGCGTAGGAATGCAGCTCTGGCGTCAATCACGCCGATTTCCTCCTACTTTTGTTTCCCCTACCCAGGTCACCCACCCACTTCTGCTCTTTCGTTTATGAAGCTTATTGAATGCCCGCGTGATGCCATGCAGGGCTTGCCAGAATTTATTTCCACCTCCGCCAAAATCGCTTACCTCAATACCCTGCTTCGCGTCGGTTTCGATACCCTAGATTTTGGAAGTTTTGTGTCGGCGAAAGCAATTCCCCAGCTCCGGGATACGGAGGAAGTGCTGTCCGGCCTCAATTTGAGTAACACCCGCACCAAGCTCCTGGCCATTGTAGCCAACCTGCGCGGTGCCGAAACTGCCGCTACCCATTCTCAGATTCAGTATATCGGCTTCCCATTGTCAGTATCGGAAACCTTTCAGCGGCGCAACACCAACAAAACCATTGCGGAAGCGCTAGCTGAGCTGGCTAAGATGCATAATGTGTGCGAAAAAGCCAATAAAACGCTCGTAACGTACCTCTCGATGGGCTTTGGTAACCCGTATGGCGACCCCTGGAGCCCGGAAGTAGTGGCCGAATTCACCCAGAAGCTGGCCGATATGGGTGTGCGTATCGTGGCCCTTTCTGATACCATCGGGGCTTCTACGCCTGCCACTATCACGCCCTTATTTAGTGAACTGATTCCGGCCTTCCCCCAGATTGAGTTTGGCGCCCACCTGCATACAGCGCCGGTATACTGGCGCGAGAAAGTGGACGCTGCTTACCGGGCGGGCTGCCGGCGCTTCGACGGCGCCATTGGCGGCGTGGGCGGCTGCCCGATGGCCACCGATAAGCTCACCGGCAACATGCCTACCGAAAAGCTGGTGGCCTACTTTGACGAGAGTGGCGTAGATTTGAGTCTTAACCGGGACGCCTTCCGGATTGCTCAGGTAACCGCCGGGGAAGTCTTTGGTTTTGTTAAAAAGTAACGCGAAGCGGCGCTTCGCCTCGCGTTAGGTCGTTGACATAGGTGTCGGAAAAAGCCCCCCAGCGTCATTGTGCAACGAGCGAAGCGCCGCTTCGCGTTACTTCCTTCGCTATGCCCATCGTCGATTTATTCATTCCCTGCTTCGTAGACCAGCTTTTCCCCCAGACCGCCATGAACATGGTGAAGGTGTTGGAGGCCGTAGGTTGCGAGGTGCAGTATAATACCAATCAAACCTGCTGCGGGCAGCCGGCTTATAATGCCGGCTACAAAACGGAAAGCTGTGAGGTAGCCACCAAGTTTCTGGATGATTTTCCGGCTGGGGGGCAAAATCGGTATATCGTGAGCCCGTCGGCGTCGTGCGTGGGCATGGTGCGCAATGCGTATGCGGAGCTGTTTGAAGGCTCCGCCGACCAGGCCCGCTACCACGGGGTGCAGCGGCGCATTTTTGAAATGACGGAGTTTCTGGTAGATGTGTTGGGTATTACTGCCATTCCGGGCGCAAAATTAGCCGGCCAATACACCTATCACGACTCTTGCTCGGCCCTGCGGGAATGCGGCATCAAAGCCGCGCCACGCCTGCTGCTCGATGCAGTACAGGGACTGGAGCGCCTGGAAATGGACGAAAGCGAAACCTGCTGCGGCTTCGGCGGCACCTTTGCCGTGAAGTTTGAAGCTATTTCGGTGGCCATGGCCGAGCAAAAGGTCGAAAACGCCCTGGCTACCGGCGCCCGCTACATCGTGAGCACCGACACGAGCTGCCTCATGCACCTGGATGCCTACATTCGGCGGGAGAAAAAACCTATCAAAACGCTGCACGTCGCGGATGTGCTGGCTAGTGGTTGGTGAACTTCTAGCATTTCTCTTTCCTCTGTACTTATTTCCATCTATATGAGAGTGAAGCAAATGCGAGGATTAGTGGGCCTGCTGTTGCTGATGGCCTGCGAGCAAAGCGCCCCGATAGCAACGCTGCCAGACGTCGCCAACGAGGAACAAGCCATATTTACCCAAAACAAGAGGTTTACCTACCTGGCAAGCCGCTTTAGCAAAAGCGGGGAGCGCTTGGTTTTGGATACGGTCGTGCTCACCTCAAAGGGCACCGTTTGGAAGACAGATTCTATCCAGAAGGAAATTGGCTGGGGAAATAATGCTACTGTAAAAGGGCTAACTGGGGTAATCGAAAACGCAGAGCGCGTCTGGATACATCCGCCCAGGTTTGATGAGTATGCTATTCTGGAGCTAAGTCCCTTCCCGGAGGTCAGAAAGCCATTCGTGGTCGGGCAGGAGTGGGACTGGGAACTGGAAGTGGGCGACCATTGGGCTAACCCAGATTGGGCAGTATGGGAAGGCAGTCTGTTGGTTAAAACCCACTACAAAGCTACCGGATCGCAAGCAGTAACGACGGCACTAGGGAAGCTCATGTGTCAAGAAGTAACGGCCGTTTCTCACTGTGCACAAGGAAAATCCACGTTGCGTACCCTGTTTCATCCTACCTATGGCTTCGTGCTGCTGAATTATATAACCATTGATGGTGGGCGTCTGACCCTAAAGCTGATGCAAGCTGGGATTAGTAATACGTTTGATGGTGAAGCATTTTATAACCAGAAGTAACCTATTAAGGGATGAAAATAAACAGAGCAGGCCGTTTCAATCGAAACGGCCTGCTCTGTTTTAACGCCTCACTATAGAGCTTACATCAACTGGCGCACCCGTTCCGTCAGGCTCTCCGAAGCAGCGACGAGCGGCAGCCGTACGGCATCGGAGCAAATGCCCAACACTGCGAGGGCGGCTTTCACGCCTACCGGGTTGCTTTCTTCATACATCAAGGGGTTCAGGCCCAAAAACCCAAACAGCAGCTTACTGGCTTCGGCAAAATTGCCCCCCAGCGCGGCCCGCGTCATGCGGCTCATGCGGTCGGGGAAGGCATTGCCCAGCACACTGATAACACCCTCGGCGCCAAATGCAATCATCGGCACGGTTAGCATATCGTCGCCGCTGATGAGCAGGAAGCCGGCGGGCCGGCCGGCGGCAATGGCCATGCACTGCTCCAGGTTGCCGCTGGCTTCTTTAATACCAATAATATTGCGGTGCTGCGCCAGGTGCAAAGTCGTGGCGGCGGTCATGTTAGAGCTGGTGCGGCCGGGTACGTTGTACAGGATAATCGGCAGGGGAGAGGCATCGGCCAGGCGCTCATAATGGGCAATGATGCCGGCCTGGGAAGGCTTATTGTAAGCGGGGCTGGCCGAGAGAATGGCCATAACCCCAGTAAGGTCGGTGGTGCGCAGCAGATGTTCGACGCCCGCCGTATCATTGCCGCCTATGCCGTACACAAGCGGCACCCGACCGGCTACCTGCTCACGCACAACCCTCAGAATATCAGCGCGCTCCGTGGTCGTTACGGTCGGCGACTCGGCCGTGGTGCCGTTGATTACCAGGTATTCAACGCCGCCGTCTACCATAAAATCGACCAGGCGACGCAGGGCCTCAACATCTACGGCATGGTTGGGGGCGGGGGTAAAAGGGGTAATTAAAGCGACCCCCGTGCCACGCAGGGCAGAAAGGTGAGAATCTTGTTGATCCATGCGGGAATTAGCCGTTGTTTTGTAGTTGGAATGGTTGTGTGAAGGTAAGTGACTACCGCCAAATGCCTTATTCTGGCCTTTCTTTTCCTTTCAAAATCCCGGCTCTCTTTTCCCTTCTACATCCCGAATGAAGCTTACCCGTACCCCTCTTTTGTGGCTGGCATCTTAGCCACCACGCTTACCCTGTCTGGCTGCGAAACCAAATCCGCTGCCGCTTCGGAGTCGAAGGAACAGGCTGCTGCCGAAAGCGTTACGCCTGCGCCCGTGGCCGCTGCACCAGCCAGTCCGAACGCGCCGGCTCCCGATCCAACGACCATTCCGGCCGCAAAAATTGCTGCTGCCGCCGAAATTCTGGCTCGCCCGCAGGTGCCCATCCTTTGCTATCACCAAGTCCGTGACTGGAAGCCAAAGGACTCCAAGGGTGCCAAGGATTATATCGTGCCGGTGGCTCAGTTTCGCGACCAGATCAAGATGCTGGCTGATAGCGGCTATCATACCATCCTGCCCGATCAGCTGTATGCTTACCTCACGACTGGTGCCCCGCTGCCTTCCAAGCCCGTCATGCTCACCTTCGACGATACTGACCTGGATCAGTTTACGGTGGCCAAGCCCGAGCTGGACAAGTACGGCTTCAAGGGCGTTTTCTTTATCATGACCGTCTCGTTGGGCCGTCCGCGCTACATGAGCAAGGCGCAGGTAAAGGAGCTGTCTGATCAGGGCCACGTTATTGGCTCGCACACCTGGGACCACCACAACGTGAAGAAGTATCAGGGCGAGGATTGGGTAACGCAGATTGAGAAACCCACCAAGACGCTGGAGGAAATTACGGGCAAGAAGATCAACTATTTCGCTTATCCTTTCGGCCTGTGGAACCCCGAGGCTATCCCGGAGCTGAAGAAGCGGGGCTTCGTCGGAGCGTTCGTGCTGGCCGAGAAGCGCGACCAGCAAGACCCATTGTTTACCATTCGCCGCATTATTGCCAGCGGCTACTGGTCGGCCCGGACCCTGAATAATAGCATGAAGAATAGCTTTTAGAAGCTAACGTTTTGCAAGAAAGCCCCCAGAAAGTTTCTGGGGGGCTTTCTTGCTGTCGACTTCTACGCTGCTTTTCTAAAAGCGATAAATAGAATTCCTCATCCCTTATTTAGGAATAGAAGCGGAGGCGCTAGGCTTGAGGGTATCTGACCTGTCGTTGGAGAGCAACGAGCCAAAAAGAAGCCCTTTAATTTCCGGATACTTACTAGTAAAGTGCTGGGATTGTGCCTGCAAGGTCTGGCCGGAGTGAAAGGGTGTTAGCAGCAAAACAGGTATGCTATTTAATTCGGCCCGCTCAGCAAATTGCAGACGCAAGAAGCGGTACTTCTGGATTGACTTGGCCTTTGCATCCGGCCCCGAAGTCATACAGTCTGCGGTTACCCAGTCGAGGTAAGTGGCGCCCGGAAAATACGCAGTAATAGAATCAGGCGAGGGAGGAGTCCACACCCATACGACGCTGGTGTCGCCGGAGGCTCTGAAGCTGCTAACCAGACGTTGCCAGGTAAGTCGATAAGCCCTTGGGTTACTGGCTTTGATGAGGGGCCGAAGCATTACAGGCTTATTACGTACCCGAATAGCAGTTACCGCCTGCTTCCAGGCAGGGTCATTAAAGGAGCCGTCTTTTACCTCCCAGCTTAGCAGCGGAATATTCCGTTGAGCATCGGCTTTCTTCAGTGCCGCCGCCGAAATCTGGGGCCCCAGCGCCGGGGTAAGGCGTATTTCCTTAATCATTGAAACTGAATCGGCCCCTACGCCGGAGGCTAAAGAAATCGGAGCGGACCACATGGTTGCTGATGCAGTAGCGGCAGCGGTATAGCCTACGCGCACTTCACCTACTCCCGTACGGGTCCAGATAAGGTCGGGGAAGGCGCTGTATGGTTCAGCCAAAAGCTTACTCCCAGGCTGACACAGGTGTGGGCCATAAACACGAAGAAGGCAAAGTAAACGGCTGCTGTCCGTAACCGGGGAAAAAGCTCACTGTCTCGTTTAGTTACTAACTGATGTTACGCGGCATATTAGTCGATTGCTTGGAAAGGATGTTTCCTGAAGCAGCAATAGCTTCTTTCTGAGGCAGAGGTGCAGTTGCCGCGTAACATCAGTTACTAACTGTTCGCCTTTATTCACAAGCCAACGAACCAGACTGAATGAGGTAGCAAAGCGCAACAGTCCCTTCAGCAGATTGTGCTGAGCCATCAGCACAGAAATTGTCAGAATAAGGGCATTGCTCATGGCCAACGCCATCATAAGCAGAGTATAAGGCGTTTGAGTGAGGTGGTGGCCGAGGCGGGCGGCTACTACGCATAAACCAGCCAGCAACAGATTCGGGAGGCTCAACAGCCACTCATTGCCGGCGTGTCCATCCTTGGGGGTAGGAATATACGGTACGCGTATCCTGAGCAGCGTATAGACGAGGCCCAGGCAATAAATCCACCAAGTGCTTATCCGTAAAAAGCCCCCGTCAGATGTAGCCCGGCTTCGTGGGGCTCCCGAAGCCACCGTTGCGCATTGTACCTGATCAGCAGTGCTATGGCTACAATGGGCATCATATGCAGCACAAACTGTGGCAGCGACAAATGCCAGGGAAACTCGGCTAGCAAAAGAGCCAGGATAGGAACCAGCAGATCAATAAGGACAACAACCCCGGAGAAGAAATACAGAGGCAGAGTAAGATAATGAATCCGTTGTCGCCAGGTGAAGCGCGAAAAAAGCGTTGGATAAACCCGGAAAAGCAACTCAAAGCTGCCTCGGGCCCATTTTAGCTGCTGGGCGTAGTAAGCGGCCAAAGATGCTGGTACCAGTCCGCGACTCACAATCACGGGCGCGTACACCGACTTCCAGCCCTGCGCGTGCAGGCGCATAGCCGTATGCATATCCTCCGTCAGCCCGGCCGCGTGTCCGCCGATGCTGTCTAGGGCCGTTCGCCGAAACGTGCAGTTGGCCCCAATAGCCTGGGCCGTATTGTAGGAGTTCATGCCCATCATCAGAGGGCCATAGAAGTGGTAGGTCTGCTCGGCCGCGCCACGGGCAACCAGACTCTCCTGCTGGTTGCCATACGCCTGTACCACCTGCACGTAGCCCACCTCAGGATCAGCAAAATAACTCACCACCTTATCCAGAAAGTCGGGCGTGGGCTCGTGGTCGGGGTCAAGCACCACGCATAGCTCGCCCGTAGCTTGGCGCAGGGCATTGTTGATGTTGCCAGCTTTGGCGTTAATTTTTTGCGTGCGGGTAACGTGTACAATGCCCAGTTCCTGGCAGAGCTGGCGCAAATATGGGTCGTCGCCCTCGTCGCAGAGGTAGCTGGTGTGAGGGTAGCGCATGGCCCGCATGGCCCGAAGCGTGCGCTCAATCATGTCCAGCGGCTCGCCGGGGCAGGCCGTCGTGAGCACATCAACGGTGTACTGGTGACCCGTGTGAGCCGGCTGAACCGGCTTGCTGACTTGCACGTAGTGGTACCACTCGTGCAGCATGCGCAGCAGTTTAAAGCCTAGAGAAATAGATAGCAGCCAGAATAGCGGTGGGTAGCCGATATGCTCTGAGTCGGCGAACCACCACAGGAAATGGACTGTCAGGACTACGCCTACCAGCACTAAGATGCGCATTTGCCGCACCCCTTCTGCGAAACTATACTTAACCTTTTGTTCCACAGGAATGGGCATGGACTTTGGCATTGGTGCAATAATAGGCATAGGCATAGGGGGCGTGGCTTCTGGAGGCATTAAAAATAAACTTTGATTGAGGCGCAATCTTGCGAGCGCAGCCATTATTAGTATAAATCTAAGTGCGCTTTGGTAACTTTGAACAAAAGTAATTGAATTAAACAGCTGTTCCTTTACTTCCTATCTACTCTTAAACTTTCACTATGTATATAGAACTACTTCTTAATACCATGCCGCTTATTACTCGCTTGCATTATTTTTTATGGTTGAGTTGCTTGTGTATTGTACTTTTAAGCTGTCAATCAGATAGTAAGAAAATAGATCATATACGAGGTATACCAGCGGGGGTAATACCAGTACAGATAAAAAAACGGAAACAGGCTACCAACTTCTGCGGGGTGGCAAACCTTATTTTATTAAAGGAGTAGCTGGGTTGCAACAATTAGACCGGGTAAAGGAACTGGGGGGCAATTCTCTCCGCCTCTACACGACCAATTATGCTGATACTATTATGAATAAGGCCCAGGAACAGGGTCTGACTATAATGCTAGGACTGTGGATGAAGCCCGAGTATGAAGGGTTTGATTACTATGACCACCAGGCAGTGGCGTTGCAAAACGAAGAGATTCGTCGACAGGTTCTTCGTTTTCGCAATCATCCAGCACTATTAATGTGGAATGTGGGTAATGAGTTAGATAATTATACTAATAACCCACGGGCATTTCAGGTTCTGAACGATGTGGTAAAGATGATCCATGAGTTGGATCCTTACCATCCCGTTACAACTACGATGACCAGTAGTATGCATATGGTGTCGAGAGTGCAGCGTTTCTGTCCTGATCTGGACGTGCTGACGATTAACGTGTTTAGCAAACTGGAACGGGTAAGATCTCGCTTGGTCGAGCGTGGCTGGACAGGACCATATATTATCGGCGAGTTTGGAGCGCGGGGCTGGTGGAAAGGGGAAGCACCCGCAACAAAATGGCGCGCCCCATTAGACCAGAGTAGCAATGTCAAAGCTGAATACATTCGCACCCGATATGAGAAGTTGATGGCCAATGACCAGGACCACTGCCTGGGCTCTTACGTTTTGTACTGGGGGCAGCGGTTTGAGCAGACGCCCATGTGGTTCAGCTTATTCACGCCGAGTGGCGAGAAAACCGCTGTAGTGGATGTGATTCACTACTTATGGACGGGCAAGTCGATGCCGAACCGGGCTCCAAGCCTGAGGTCATTGCGCCTGGCAGGCAAGACGCCGCTAAGAAGCACTTTCCTGCGGCCGGGTGGCACATATGAGGCGACTGTAGTAGCTTCCGACCCCGAAGGCGACTCGCTGGATATAAAGTGGGAAGTCGTGCCCGATGTCGATGAAAGATTTGTTCTTCCCCAGCGTCGCACGGCCCGCGAAGCTTTGCCAGCTGCTATCGTACAGGCCCAGGGTCCGCGGGCGCTGGTAAAAGCGCCTGCCAAGAAAGGAGCCTACCGATTGCTGGTGACGGCAAACGACGGCCAAGGCAGTGTCGCAACGCACAGCTATCCTTTTTACGTGGGGGTGCTTACAGCGGCCGATCTTGAGAAGATTACGCAGGCTACTGTTCGAGAAAAAAGCCCTGAGTGCAATAGGGAATTTTTTCTCGAATCAAGCACTGTAAGCTTTCTAGTAGCCTGACGGTCATTCCTAAAACCTCAGTGGCCGCTGTAAGACCAAATTTATTCGGTTTTCAAGCCGCCCGCCTGCAAGGTCTTAAACGCGCCAGCATCCACCACTTTAGAGTAGCCTTTTGCTTGCATAAGCTTGCTAGCCTGCCCACTCCGGTTGCCGGAAGCGCAGTAAAGCATGTACGTTTTGGTGGTGTCGAGTCGGGCTATTTGCTGAGCAAAATCAGGCGCCCGGAAATCGATATTCTGAGCGCCGCGTACATGGCCCGTAGCATACTCCGCAGGTGTGCGAACGTCCAGCACTACCACATTGGGTTGCTTAATAAGCGTGGCTGCCGTAGCCGCATCCACAGCTCCTGAGACCGGTGTAGAAACCTGCTGGGGGGCTTTTTGGGCCCATGCAACGGGAGCTGCAAAGGCAATAACGCATACTAAGCCAAAGGCCCGAGAGAGAATTCTCATAACAAAAAGCCAGAAAGAGGGAAGGAAAGTGACCAGCGGCTCACTCCGGCTCGACCGGGCCACCTTGTATAACTATGGGTCGGGGTGGGAAGGTCCCGGCCCCGGGTGGAAGGCCGATGCGACCCACAGTATATACAAGGTGGCCCGGGAGCCGGCTGGGTAAGTCAGCGCAAGCGCTAAAACAACGAACCCTGTTGACCTGCTCCGCCACCCGTCGCCGGTGAAGGCGCAGCAGGGGCGGGATAAGTCGGCGGCTTCACCAGCTCATTGGCCGGCGGGGTTACGGGCAAAGATACAAAAATGTCTGGCTCCGCAATCGTTTCAGTAGTCGGGAGCATGGCTATTAAATCGGTTTCGCTGATGATAGGCACTTTCAACTCAATCGCCTTTTCCCGCTTGGCAGGGCCCATTTTGTCGCCGGCAACCAGGTAGCTAAGCTTCTTGCTGATCGAACCCGTCACTTTGCCCCCGTGCAATTCAATTAGCTGCTGCAGCTCATCGCGGCTATGCTCCTCAAAAACCCCTGACAGCACAAAAGTCAAGCCTGCTAGCCGGTCGCTGACGGCCTTGGGTACTTCGCCAGTAAGCGCCATTTGTACTCCTGCGGTTTGCAGTCGCGCCACAATTTGACGGTTAAAATCATCCTGGAACCATGCCGCCGCCGACTCCGCGATGACCCCACCTACTTCGGGCACGGCCGCCAGCTCGGTGGCCGATGCTGCCGCCATTGCAGCGATGGTACGGTAGTGGGCCGCTAGCTTATCGGCCACGGTTTCGCCTACATAGCGAATGCCCAGCCCAAACAGCACCCGGTCGAAAGGAACTTGTTTGCTGGCTTCGATGCCGGCCAGCAGATTCTGGATAGACTTTTCGCCCATGCGCTCCAGCTTTACTAGTTCATCGCGGCGCTGGGGCAGGTCGTAGATGTCGGCGGGCGTAGTGACTAAGCCCATGTCGAAGAAACGACCCACCGTTTCGGCTCCTAACCCGTCAATGTTCAAGGCCTTGCGCGATACGTAATGCTCTAGGCGGGCCTTAAGCTGAGGCGGGCAGCCACGCTCATTCGGGCAACGGAAATGCGCTTCACCGGCCGGGCGGATAAGAGAAGTATTGCAGGCCGGGCAATTGGCAGGATAGGTTATTGGCTGGCTGTCGGCGGGACGGGCAGTTAAGTCGACGCCGGTTATTTTAGGGATAATCTCGCCGCCTTTCTCCACAAATACCATGTCACCAAGGCGTAAGTCGAGAGCCGCAATCTGGTTGGCATTGTGCACGGAGGCGCGTTTTACCACGGTGCCGGCCAGCGGAACGGGGTCCAGGTGGGCAACGGGCGTCACAGCGCCGGTGCGGCCTACATTGTACTGCACTTCGCGCAGGCGGGTGCGGGCAGCCTCAGCCGGATACTTGTACGCAATAGCCCAGCGCGGACTTTTGGCCGTGTAGCCCAGCACTTCCTGCTGCCGAAAGTTGTCTACTTTAATCACGATACCGTCGGTGGCAACGGGCAGGGTAAAGCGCTTTTTCTCCCACTCATGAATGAAGTCGAGCACTTCTTGCATAGAATGGCACCGCCGCCAGCTGTCCGACACGGGCAAGCCCCAGCTTTGCAAGGCTTCGAGAGAAGCGCTGTGGGTCGGAAAAGCCCCCGATTAGAACTTAGGAATCCGTAGGCAAAAAACCGCAGGCGCCGGGCCGCTACCAGCGCCGAATCTTGCAGTTTGAGCGCGCCGCCGCAAGCATTACGCGGGTTGGCCAGCAGCGCTTCCCCATTTTGCTCGCGCTCTTTATTCAACTCCTCAAACACGGGCAGCGGCATAAATACCTCGCCACGGGCCTCAAACTCGACAGGTAGGTTGTCAGCGGAACGCAGGTGCAAGGGCAGGTTTTTAATGGTGCGCACATTGTTGGTCACCACGTCGCCGCGGGTGCCGTCGCCGCGGGTTACGCCCTGCGTGAGCTGGCCGTCGGTATAGGTCAGGCTCATGGCGACGCCGTCGAATTTTAGCTCGCAGACGTAGTCGAACTCGTCGCCGCCGAGGCCGCGGCGCACCCGCTCATCGAACTCGCGCAGGTCGGCCTCGGAGTAGGTATTGCCCAGCGAAAGCATGGGATAGCGGTGCAAAGCCGTCGGGAACTGCTTGGTAATGGTACCGCCCACGCGCTGGGTGGGAGAGTTGGGCAGAGCGAACTCCGGGTACTGCTGCTCCAGACGCTGCAACTCGGCCAGCAGCTGGTCGAACTCTTGGTCCGGAACTTCCGAAATATCCTTCTGATAATATTGGTAATTGAGGTGGTGGAGGCGCTCGGTGAGGGCCTTTATCTGGTCTTGGATGGCGGTCATGGAACGTAGTGCGTTGGCTTTGCAAGCTACGAATTTGAGCAGACGCCTTTTCCTCTTGTGCTAGTGTTAAGTTGTTAAATTGGTCTGTGGTTAAAAGTGAAAAGCGGTGCCAGGTCGTCTAGACGACTTGGTACCGCTTTTCACTTTAACTTAAAATCTAAAGGCTTTTTCAATTACCAACACGCCATCAGCCTCAAAATTAAGCTGTTGCTCCGGCTTGGTAATAGCGGCTACTTCCTTGTCCGACTTGCCGGCGTCGGTGGCATAGTGGCGCAAATCGCTAACGGGAACGGTTTCGCGGTGGGCCCAGCCGTTGATGACGACTGTTTTGCCGCTGATGTCTTTCGGTACAAAAAAACCGTAGTCCTTGAAGCGGACGCGCATTTGTTTGCCGTCGGCAGTAGCCAGGGTCATCCAGCAGCCTTTTGCCTGACACACCTCAGTAGCCTTACCTACCAGCTTTACCTGGGCCGAGTCCTTAGCACCAAGCAATTGGTTGAGCTGAGCTACGGGCACGGCATTGGCGGCCGTGATAGGCGCTCCGTAGGTCTTGCCACCTGCCACCGCGGCGCTGGGGGGCATTTTCTCGGTAGCATCTGTGGTTGAAGCAGCGCTTTTGTCGTTGGAAGT
This sequence comes from Hymenobacter sp. R533113, assembly GCF_056835965.1. NCBI lineage: Bacteria > Pseudomonadati > Bacteroidota > Cytophagia > Cytophagales > Hymenobacteraceae > Hymenobacter > Hymenobacter sp. R533113. The sequence continues at coordinate 322,062 of NZ_JAKWBD010000014.1, read as the reverse complement.
AGGCGAGGATTCGCAAGCGGCCAATACTACTACGCTGGCTATCAGCAGAAAAGACTTAAACATGGTGGTGTTTGGTTAATGGTCAAAAACAGCTCCCGAAGGTACCACTTACGGCTGATTACCGGCATTGCGGGCCGTAAGAAGTCGGGTCTCGGCGAGCTTGCCGTTCTTATTATACACTTCCGTTTTGACGATGCCCACGGCTGGTGAGTAATAGTCGATTACGCGGTATCGGGTTCGCATCACCATATCCTCGCGGGGTGCCACGCTGGCTTCGCGCTCACACTCCACCTTGTAGCACTGAAACGTGCCAGCCGGCGTGACCAAGGGAGCCGGCCCACTGACGATACGGCGGCGCCGCACAGAAGTGGATACCTGCGCAATATCCACGGCCGAGCTGCTCACCTGCACCGATACCCCGCCGCCCGGCAACATACTGCCGACGGTGGGCTCATGGGGCCACGCCAGCCCTACGGGAGCATAAGCAAGGCGACGGTCGCGGAAGGAAGACAAATTTTTATACTCAATCTCACTCATGCCGTCGGTAAAGGCGGTGTCCTGGCGGCAGCCGTAGGTAAGATCCTGCATGCGAATCAGGCGGTTCTTGCCGTCGTAAAAGCCGCTTTTTACGAGGGCAGTGTTGGTCGTGATGGTTTTCTTTTTGTTGGTCTGGCTGCCCAGGCTCACTACGCGCTGCCGAATGGTGCCCGCGGGCTTGCCCCGCTCATCGGTGAGGGAGTAAACCAGCTCCATGTAGGTATCAAGGCCGAACGGATGAGTGCAGTCGAGGGAGGTGGAGGCGATCGGACCGGGAAGCGAATCCTGCGCCTGGGCAGTAAGGCTCAACAGAACGAGGGCGCAGGAGCTAAGCAGAGAGCAATAGGATTGGGGCATGAGAGTAAGGTTTGGATAGCCAATTGGCTACAGCTGAGCTTCCATACGCTATATGGAATATAGTGGATAATAGCCGAATGCACAAAATTGCGTTTGCCCTTGGCAGGTAGTAGCTTTCGAACCCAATCAAAACCGTGCCTCAGATAGCACGTTTAGCAATAGCCCCGAGTGCCGGGCTTTATTTTCCACTCTTATTACGCTCCTCTTATGGCTGACTCTTCCTCACAAAATGGCCCCAACTGGGCCGATACGGCTGCTTCGTTGCTCTCCAAGCTCTCGGGTGGCGTGGAGCTTTCCTGCGCCTTCGACCAAATAGAATTGCAAGTGCCTAATGCACAAAATCCGGCGGCACCAGCCGCTACGTGGCGCCTGAATGGCTCTTTGCGGATTCGTACCCGCGGCGAAAACCCCGCGAGCGGCCAACAATTGCCCCCCAGCGACCCCTCTACTCTTGGTTAAGGGCTTGGAAATAGACGCACGGCTGGTCATCTCTTATAATGACGACCACGTGCAGGTGGCGGGAACGGGCAACTACCTGATTGTCAACTTTCCCAATCAGCGCGTACTCGACGCGGCCACCAGCGGTCCGCCCGGTCCCAAGAAACCTAAGCCGCCCGGCTTCGACCCCTTGCAGCAACTCCACGACCTGGCGCGCACTTTGGGCCTGGTGTTGGAGCTGCGGGTAGCGGGCAAAACCCACGTCACGTTTGGCATTGGCGGCGCGCCCAAAATCAGCTTCAACGCGGTGCTGGGTAAAATCGGGTCTTTCTTCCGGGGGTAGCTAGCCCAGGTCGGTGCATTCGCTTGTATAAAATTATGGCTGGCAAACGCCTGTCACTCTCGCTTTTTGATGTCGGAACTACTGATTCGTTCTGCCGTTGCTGCCGATGCGGCCGCCATTCAGGCTCTCTACATTACGGTAGCGGAGCAGGGTGGCGGCCTGGCCCGGCAGCCGGGCGAAATCACGGCTGAGTATGTGCACACTTTTCTGACGCGCAGCCTGGCTACGGGCGTAGCCCTGGTAGTAGAGCGGCCGGATAGGGCCGGCTTAGCGGGTGAAATTCATGCCTACTCCAGCGGCTTGCAGATCTTTGCGCACGTCATGGGTGAGCTGACGGTAGCCGTGCACCCGCAGTATCAAGGCCAGAAGATCGGGCACCAATTATTTGCTGCTTTATTAACAACTATTCAGCAGCAATACCAGCACATTCGGCGCGTAGAACTGCTGGTGCGCGAAAGCAACCGCCGGGCAATTGCGCTGTACGAAAAGATTGGCTTTCAACAAGAGGGACGTATGCTGGGGCGCGTTTCTGTCACGTCGGGGCAGGTTGAGGCCGATATACCCATGGCTTGGCACAAACCATCACTCCTGTGAAGCAGAGCAGTAGCAAGTAAGAATAATAGGGCAGAAGCTGTGCTGGTATTGGCTAAGGCATAACTCGCTAATGATGAGTATGCCTTTGCAAAAATTCGCACTAAAAAAGCCTGATCGGCAGAGGCGGATTTGCGTATCTTGGATTGACCAACCTACGGCTTCTGGCCCACCCTCCCGGAACTAAAGGCCGTCGGATTGGTTTGCCCAAGCACACGCTGCTACCTCCAGCTAATGAATTCTGACAAAGACCCTAGAAATAAAGTGGGCGCGGGCCGGCCGGCATCCACGTTCGCCCGCATGGAGCGTATGCCGCCCATGCAGATGCTGCTGTACCTGAGCATAATAGCCAGTACGGTGCTGTTTGTGATACTGGCTGCGGCCTATGCCCAAACGCGCTTCAATAGTTCGATGCCGCAAGGCATGCACCCGTTTCCGCGCTACTTTTCCATTAGTACGATTGTGTTGCTGGTTAGCAGCTATACCATCAGCCAGGCCCGCCGGCTTTACCAGCAGGATGATGTGGCTATGCTCACCCGCTGCCTGGGGGCTACGCTGCTGCTGGCGGCCATTTTTGTGGGTATGCAGGGTTTGGGCTGGCGCGAGCTGATTGCGCAGGGCGTCTTCTTCAATGGCGAGGCCAGCGGCACGTACGTGTACCTGCTGTCGGCGCTGCACATTCTGCACCTGCTGGGGGGCGTTTTATTCCTGATGATTCTCTTTTTGCGCTCCGCCCACGCCGCCCGCGACGGGGTGCGTACGCTGGTCTTTATCCGCAACCCGTACCGCCGCCGTCAGATTCAGATGCTGGGCATCTACTGGCACTTTCTGGATGGCTTGTGGCTGGCACTATTCGCGCTGTTTCTGTTTTTGTATTAAAGCTCGGATTTATCACAAAAAAAGCCCCCCAGAATCATTCTGGGGGCTTTTTTTGTGAATAAGTTTTACGAATCAATTACTGCTTGGTGACTTCCGTGCCGGGAACCGGGAAAACCACCGGCAACAACATGCTCATGCCGGGCGGAAACACATTGAGCAGGTGGGGCGGCATAGTTTTAATTACGCGCAGGGCTTCCGCATCACAGCTCGGCTCCAATGATTTTGCGATGCTGGGATTAATAATTTTGCCGGCATCGTCGCGCTCAAAGCGCACGTGCACCGTGCCCGCAATGCCTTTGGCGCGCGCCTGCTCCGGGTAGTGGGTGTTCTCGGCCATGTATTTCCGCAGGCCATCAAAAGGGGTGGCTTTGTGGGCAGGTGCCGCCGCTTGGGCCGCGGCTTTCGTATTGGTTTGGGCCAGAGTGGGAACCGTAGCGGCCAAAAGCAGGGCCAACAGGTAGCCAGAGTTCTTGGTAAAAATCATATAGAGGCGAAGAGGAAGACGGATAGCTTCGTGCAAAAGTAATGCTAGAGTAATGCCAGACCTACCTGCTGCCAAGCCTTCCGGTGCTAACGGGCAAGCGTAACGTTGCCTTTATAGCGCCGCTTGTCGGTATATTCTATCAGATAATAGTAAGCGCCGGCGGGCATAGCGCCGCCATCCCAGCGGAAGTCGCGGCTGGTAGAGGTGTACACCTGCTTGCCCCAGCGATTGTAAATCCTGATGTCGGCGAATTCGGCGTTGCAGAAGTTGGGGGGCAAATCGCGCAGCTCAAAGTAGTCGTTGGCGCCGTCGGTATTAGGCGTGAAGATGTTGGGGGGCAAAAAGTCAGCGTATCCGCGCTTACCACCTCGAAGCGCACGGTTCGTTGCTGCCCCACGGGCGCGCAGGTGGCTTCCCGCAGCTGAAACGTTACTTCTAATGGCGTTGCTTGACCAGCTTGGTCGCAGTTAGGCTCCCAGCGGAATAAGCCCGTAGCCCGACCCACACCATTCGTCGGCACAAAGCTCATACCCGCCGCGGCCAGATCAAAATTGTTGCCTGTGGCGGTAAGCGTAAGCTGGTCGGAGTCAGCATCCAATCCTTCTAACGTTGCCTCAAAAATGCCCCCCAGCACTCGGCGAATAACAATTGGCTCCGCAGTAAGGGCCGCCGGTAAATCGGAAGTAAGCGTCGGGGGTCGGTTGTTGTACTCTATCTGCACGGGTATCACCAGAGTAGTAGCCTGACGCTCAGCGCAGGGCGAGCCCGTCGCGGCCAGCTCGAACTCGAAAAGCCGCTGCGAAGTGGTCGGGCAGGGCACGCGCCAGCTAAAGCGGCCCTGCACCTGATTGCCGCTCAGCCCCTGAGTGAGTTGGGCGCCTACGGCCGCCGCCTGAAAGCCGCGTCCGGCCAGCGTAAGGGTAATAGGGTCGTTTTCGGGGTCCGTAACGGCAACATCAAACGTCACGAGGTCGCCGGGGCGCGCACGCAGGGGCAGGGTGGTAGCCGTGGTCGTGATGCGCGGCGCGCCATTGGGCACCGGCGCGGAAGTAAACGCCACCCGCACCGTATCGCGCTTGGGCAGGGCACAGCCGTCATCAGCCACAATGACATCGACGAAAAACACCTTGCCCTTCGAATCCAGGCAGGCCGGAAAGCACAGCTGCGATACCAGCGTATCGGGCGCGCCGGGGGCACGAACTATGCCTTGCGTAATGCTCGTGAAAATGGGCACGGGACCGGTAAAGTTTACCGGGCTCAATGATAAGCTCAGGCGGGAAGTCGGGTTGGGGTCGGTGAAGCGCAGGCGGACGCAGCGGTCGGCGTTGGGTTGCAGGCGCAGGGTGTCGCGGCCGGGTTGGTAGGCGCGCCGGGAATTGGGCATGAGGACCACCATTTCGGGCGGGGTATTGTTGGGGCAGTTGAGCACTTTCAGCTGAAAATCGCGCCGCACTTCCCCAATCTTTTCGCCCTTCCGATACTCGGAGCACTTGATGCCAAACACAAACAGCCCGATTTGGGTAGGCCGCACTTCCAACCGGCCCGTAAAGCGCCCGATAGTAAGGGTCGGATTGCCGGGAATCTGGTTTTGGGTACCAAGGCCGGCGTTCCAGTTTATCAGGGAATACGGGGCCTGGGCGGCTACGGCGGGCTTGGGCTCAGCTGGGTTAGAGCTGCCGTTGAATGGCGTTACCAGCTCGTACACCAACGAATCCTTGTCGGCATCCTGGCCGCTGAAATTATAATAGAACAGGTCGCCGCGGCAGGCGTAGTCGCTCAGCGGCGGAAAGATGCGGGGCGTAGAGTTAATGAACGGCTGCCCATTGCGCACCACGGCCGGAAACTCCAGATAGAAGGTTTGGCCAGCGTTGCCGGGCAGCTGAATATTGTTGATGCCGTTGTTGCGGCAGCAGCGCTCCACGGCCGCGTAGTAGCCGCCGGCGCTATTATAAATGCTGGCCGGCAGCTCTACCGTGCGGCTGTAAATTAACTGGCGCGTAATCAGATCAGGCTGGGTACAGGCCGGATTGGTGTAGGCTACAAACGTATTGCTGGTGAGCGGCAGCAGCACATTTTGTAGGCGGCGGTTAGTGCCTTTTTCGAAAATACTGACCGTCAGATCCTGGTCCAGCGCGCCCGGATTGCCTTTTACATCGAAATACAGATTCAGCGTGATGCGGTACGTGCTGCCCGATTGGTACTGTAAATCCAGCTCGCCGCCTACAATATGGGTGGCGGCCACCTGGCGGGCGAAAAAGCTGCTAATAAGTAGCAGCAGAAACCGCAGTCGGTGATGGGCCACGGGAAAGCGTAGATGTGTAAGCATTGGTCGAATAGCTTGGTAATCAGAGCGGAGTTATTTCTAAATATACAACTTGCGGTCCTGGAACCCGCTTCAACCGTCTATAGTTTTTAGGGCACCCGAGACTACCCTGGCTCTTGGGAAGGGCTTCAACTTCAGACGCCCTTTGTCCTACCTTGCTATATGATGCGCTTTCTGCTTTTCTGGGTTTGCCTGTTATCAATTGGGTATAAGGCTCATGCGCAACGCTCCACGTACCGCCCAGTGCCAGCCGATGTGAATGGCTCGGCGGCTGGCAGCTGCGCCGAAACGCATTTGCGCGCCAGCGCCTGGCAGGAGCTGACCACGCCGGCCCACCGCCGCCTCATGGACCGCTACGACGTGAAGTATTATAAGCTGGACCTGGCCTTGGAGAATAACGCCCGCACCGTGGGCGGCTCCGTGCGGCTGCTGGCACGCGCTGGGGGGCAAATTCTGGACGTGCTGGCCTTCGAGCTGCACCCGGCGCTGCTGCTCGACTCGGTGCTGGTGAATGGGCGCCGCACTCCCGTGCCCCGCCGCGAATCCGGCGACGTAAGCATAACGCTGCCCCAGGCGGTAGCGGCCAATGCGTTGTTTGAAGCCATTATTTATTACCACGGCACGGCTCCCAACGGCAGCTCAGCCGCCATCGGCAATGCCCTCGACACGCGCTACGTGCCCCGCTACGACCTGAACGTGACCTGGAGCCTGAGCGAGCCTTTTCATGCCTACGAATGGTGGCCTTGCAAGCAGGTGCTCACCGACAAAGCCGACTCCACCGACGTCTGGATTACGACCAAAAACCCCAATAAAGTAGGCTCCAATGGCGTACTGACGCGCATAGTTTCCTTGCCTGATAACCGCAGCCGCTACGAGTGGAAATCGCGCCATCCCATTGCCTACTACCTCGTTTCGGTGGCCGTGGCGCCGTATCTGGAGTATGTGAACTTTGCCAGTCTGCCCGGAGGCGTGCGGGTGCCCATCGTAAACTATGTCTACAATCAGGCGGCGCTCAACGATTTTCGCACGGAAATAGACCGGACACCCGCTTTTCTGGAAAATTTCTCGGCGCTGGCGGGAGCCTATCCGTTTGCCAATGAAAAGTACGGCCATAGCATGGCACCTATTGGCGGCGGCATGGAGCATCAAACCATGACCACCCAGGATGGCTTCAACTTCACGCTCACCGCCCACGAGCTGTTTCACCAGTGGTTTGGCAATAATGTAACCTGCGCTTCCTGGGAAGATATCTGGCTGAACGAAGGCTTTGCTTCCTATGGCGAATACCTGTCGTTACAGGCCCTGGCCTCGCCCGAGGCCGCCCGCCAATGGATGGATCAGGCGCATGAGCAGGTGCAGTTTCGGACAGATCGCATCAGCGGCAACCGCATTGATACGCCCGGCGGCAGCGTGCGCGTACCCGACACGACCAGCGTCGGCCGCATTTTCGATCAGCGCCTGAGCTATAAGAAAGGGGCCGCGGTAGTGCACATGCTCCGCTACCTGCTCCACGACGATAGTAAGTTCTTTCGGGCGCTACGCACGTTTCAAACAACCTACGCTGGCCGCACTGCCCGCACCGCCGACTTGCAGCGGGTGTTCGAGGCAGAAGCTGGCCGCTCGCTGGGGGGCTTTTTTCAGCAGTGGTACGCCGGCGAAGGCCACCCCAGCTTTAGCGTCCGCTGGAATCAGGTGGGGGGCAATTTGCTGCTGCAAACTACTGAAACGGTCTCCATGCCGAATGTGACGCCTTTCTTTGAAACCGAGCTGGATTACAAAATCACCTTCGAATCGGGCAGTAGTCAGGTGGTGCGGCTGCGCCAGAATAAGCTGGTTTCTGCCTTTAGCGTACCGGTCGCGGCCACCGTCACCGGCATCGAGCTTGACCCCGACCAATGGGTGCTAAACGCCACCGGCCCCATCGCGCGCAATACCGCTTTGGTCAACATTGACAGCGAAAGCCGCACGCTGGCCGGCGTAGCTGCCTTTCCCAATCCCTGCCGTGACTTTCTCGCGCTGGCTAATCTGCCGGAGCCCGTAGAAGCGCTGGTAATCGATGCCGTGGGCCGGCAGGTGCTGCGCCAAAATCTAAACCCCGCCGCTAATCAGCTGAACACGCGCCTCTTAGCCAGCGGGCTATATCATCTGCTACTCACTGGCAGCACTACCGGCGAGCAGAAACGCCTGCGCTTCGTGCGGGAGTAGATCCTCATAACTGTACTCGTTGAGTTATAAAAAAGCCCCCCAGTCATACGATGGGGGGCTTTTTTCTTTTCTAAATGGCTCACTCGTGAGCGTACCCCGCAATCTTAGCTTGTACTTGCTCATCGGCGGGCGGCAGCTGGTAGACGGCCGCCATCAGCTCGTCGAAGGAGCGGGCAGGGGTGAAAATGTCGTCGTGATAGGGGTTGGCAAAGAAGCGGATGAACCCCGGCTGCCCATTAATACTGATCAGGTCGATGGTAATGCTGCCGTAGCGCTGGTTGCACCGGCCTGTCTCCGAGCAGTCGTTGGGCTGCGGCTTCAGAAAGTGCTTATCAATTGTTTCGGTGTAGCTAGGGTGCTCCAGGGTACGCTGGTCGGAGGTAGAAAGATTGTAGCCGAGTTGCAGCACCCGGTCGCGGGTAAAGTCGAAGAAGTGGCGAAAGTTACCGGGCCCGATGCTGGGGTCGAAGAAGAAAATAGCCCCCTGCCGGCCGCAGTCCGTGAGTAGCTGCACCCGTAGGCCCTGGTTGCTGCCCACCCCGGCTTTGCGAAAGTGATACGCTTTAAAGTATGGGCCAGCCCAGTTCAGGTAAACCTGATCAGCGAGCCATTGCTCGTGCCGTTTCACCTGCGCCGGCGTGCGCACGGCCGCGTGCCAGTCGGTTCGGTTGGGAGCCGAGCTTCGGCTTAAAAGCTTTTTTAAAAAAGTAAACAAGAGGGGTAGAAAGGGATTATAAGGAGCAACATTACCCATCTGAAATAGTTTTCCCGATGATGTGCAACGCACGGCTCAAAATCGACATCTTTTATCTTTTTATCCCTAAGCTACCCTATGCAAATGACTGCCAAACAACGTACTGCGCTGCGTCAGCAATTATTAGCCGAATGTCGGCGGGCCCAGCAGCAAAAAGCGGATACTGCCCGCGAAGCGATGCTGTCGGTACAGGAAAGTGCCAACGAAACCCAGGGCGCTATCGAAGATAAGTTCGAGTCGTTTCGGGAGGCCTGCCACATTCAGCGCGACCTGTTTGCTCGCCAGCTGGACGAAGCCCTTTCCGGTCTTCAGGTACTCCAGCGCGTCTCCGACGTGCGCCCTTCCACGGATAAACCGGGTCTGGGCTCCGTGGTAGTCACTGATATCCAAACCTTCTTCATCGCGCTCAGTCTGGGCGAGATAAAAGTGGAGGGTCAGCCTTATTGCGTTATATCAGCTTTCTCGCCCATTTACCAAGCCATGACTACCGCTCGGCCCGGCGATGCTTTCTCCTTCCGCGGCAAGTCTTACCAGGTCCAGGCAGTGTATTAGGTGAGATGGTGAGTGGTGAGTATGACGTTCTCAAGGCGGTTAATGCGTTAATGGTGCCGCCAAAACATCAAACTCACTATTTCACAATATCACCACTTCGCTTCACCCGCGACCAGTAGTGAGAGCGGCCAATCAAGGAGAACCCGATGTAGCCTTTCACCTCCATACGGTCTTTGCTCACCATGTGGAGGTAGCAGGAGTACGTACGGCCATTCATCGGGTCATAGATTCGGCCGTTTTCCCAGCGCTCATCGTCGGGGTCATAGCTAAGGTCTTGTATCACCACGAGGTTTAACAGGGGCTGATTACGTTTTGCCGGCTCGGGGTTACGGCGGTCGGTTTTAGGCAAATTAGTTGTTGATTCTTGGGGCTCGCTCAGCCATACCAACCGCCCACAAAGCTGCTTTGCATTGCCACACCGATAAATTTCGACGTGGGTTTCACCCGCATCGTCTTTCCACACGCCCAGCGGGGAGTGAGTCTGGGCGGTTGCGCCCCCTATGGTTGCCAGGCACAGCAACAAGATAAGAAAGAGGTGTTTCAAGAAAAAGAAGTTGTTGAGCAGAACCCGCCGCGCACGTCAAACCTACGTTTAGAAAGCAGTAAGGTACAAAAAGAGCGACGCCCCCGGTTGGGAGCGTCGCTTGTACGTGCTGGGAGCAAGTGCGGTTTATTTCACGCGGGTCCAGGTCTGGGAGCGGCCAATCATGGAGAAGCCGATGTAGCCTTTTACCTCCATGGTGTTGGCGTTTTGCATCTTCATGTAGCAGGAGTAGGTTTTGCCGGTCTCCGGATCATAGATTTTGCCATCATCCCACTTATTGCCCTCATCGTACTCGAAGCCCTGCATAAACACCAGGCCCAGGCGGGGCTTGGAGCGCATTTTAGGATCGGGGTTCATCGAGTCGGTTTTGGGCTTGCCCGTGGCCGGATCGTTGGGAGTAGTCAGCGACACGATTTTGCCGCACAGCTTGTCCCCGTTGCACTTGTAAATTTCAAATGTGGCCTTCTTTTCAGAGTTGGTCCACGTGCCCAAGGGCGAGAGTGACTGGGCCGAAGCCAATCCAGAGTAACCCAACAGAAGGGTTAGACAGAGGAACAAGGTTTTTTTCATGAGGTAAAAGGTAGGATTTGTGGGAAAAGATAGAAGAAAACTCCTGAATTATAGTAATCACCCAAGAGGTTCTGCTGCCTTTACCCGTTGCAACTTTGAGGCCAGCCCCATTTTGCCGGAGTTGAACTCGAAAGCCCGAATATTTTTGTGCTAAAAACTGCCTGATCCTCAGCTATCTGCCAATTAATATCTAATGTTTGGCTAAAAAAAGGATTTTTAATTTTGAACCATCCTATGGTCTTTTAACTTTACCGACCAGTAGTGAGTGCTACGACCTCTTTCAAGGGTCCCTAAGGTGCTGGGAAACGCGATTGAGGAATGTCGGATCTAAAGAAAGGAGGTACAAAATGTCTAGTAGTCCCAACCAAGTCCTGCCAAGCCTGTCGAATGTAGTCTGCTTCACCGCCGGACGCGCTTAACAACAGCTTTCGCGCGGAAAAATGCCCCAACAGGGCCTTTTCCCGCATTCTGGCAAGGTCTTACACAGAGGATGACGGGACTGAACCCCAGACTCGTCGCTTGGTAAGATTTGAAGGATTAGATGCCCGGTTCGCCCAGCAGCCTTTTAATAGGTTCTGCATAGGCGACCGGGCATCGTTTTTTGATAACAGTTGGATGCGCTTTTATGAAGTGCATCGATAAAAATTTATAAAAAAGCCCCCCAGCAAGTGCTGGGGGGCTTTTTTGCTTGGTGCTAAGCAGGAAACGATTTAATCAGCATCGAGCACGCGGCGCACACCCATAAAGCGGCGCTCATAGTCAGTGTCATTCACTGCGCTTATCTTAACTCCTGACTCCCGGCGGGCCGAGGAAGAGTGAATGAAGCGGATGGGCTCGCCGGCCTTGGAGATGATAATACCCGCGTGGCCTGGCTCGGTAGCGGTTACCGCAGTGCCCGTAAAAATAACCAAGTCGCCGGGGTGGGCCTGACTGCGCGGAATGGGGCGGCCGGTATTAATGAGCATGGCCGTGGAGTGCGGCACATCGATACCAAAACGACCGTATACGTACATCACAAAGCCGGAGCAGTCGAAGCCGCTAGTCGGCGTGGCGCCTGCATACACATAAGGAGTGCCGAGTTGCTCCATAGCGAAGCGCACCACACTATCGGCGCGCGGCACGGGCTTGTTGCTGACCCACACAGCGGCACGGGCACGAGTTTGGGGAACCGGCGTAATGGGAATGGTAACAGCAGCTGACTCAGGCAGGGCTTGCAAAGGCTGGCGCTGCCAAACCAACAAGCTGAGCATCAGCACAGCTAAGCCGATAAAGGTGATCCAGACGTAGCGCATTGAGGGTATGCGGGCCGTGGGGTGAACAGCCCGTCTGTGGGCCTTAACGGCGCAGCTTGGGCGGGGGTTCCGCTGGGCTGTGCCGTGTAAGGTGCAATGAGGTAGGCTGGGGGGCAAATTTCAGCGTTACTTTGCAACCCTGGAGGCTTTCCCGAGTCTAGCCATCCAGACACCTTCGTTCACTCACATCCTTTTACTTCATGCCTCATTTTCGCTTTCGCTTGGTGCTGGTCGCCGCACTACTGCTGTTTTTTTGCCAATTCAGCTCGGTTTTGGCGGCGCCTACCCTACGCTATACCCTAGCCATGCCGGCCCCCCAAACCCATTTTTACGAAGTTGAAATGGCGCTGGAAGGCTTCGGTAAGCAGTTCACCGATGTCAAAATGCCCGTGTGGGCGCCCGGCTCTTATTTAGTGCGGGAGTTCGCCAAACATGTAGAGGGCTTCGAGGCCACGGCCGGCGCAAGTAAGCTGCGCGCCGAGAAGATCGATAAAAACACGTGGCGCGTGTATCATCCGCGCACCAAGGATTTTACCGTTCGCTACCGCGTGTATGCCTACGAGCTGAGCGTACGCACCAGCTTTCTGGATGCCGCCCACGGCTACCTCAACGGCACCAGCGTGTTCATGTATCCGGCCGAAGGCAAGGACCTGGCCAGCACAATCACGGTGCAGCCTGCCCCTGGCTGGAACCAGGTGACGACTAGCCTGAAGCCCGTAGCCGGCGGTGCGCCGTTCACCTTCCGCTCCGGCAACTACGACGAGCTGGCCGACTCGCCCATTGAGATAGGTACGCATAAAGTACTGTCGTTTGAAGCCAGCGGCACGCCCCACACAATTGCCATGTTTGGCAATGCGCGCTATGATGAAGCCAAGCTGCTCGCCGATATGAAGCGCGTGTGCGAAGAAGCGCACCGCGTGGTGGGGAAGAACCCGCTGGACCGCTACGTATTTATCATCCACAACATTGAGCGCGGAACGGGCGGCTTGGAGCACCTTTTTCGACCACCTTATCCGTGTCGCGCAATGCGTATAGCACCGAGGCTGGCTACAAAGGCTTTCTGGGGCTGGTAGCGCATGAGTATTTCCACCTCTGGAATGTGAAGCGCATCCGGCCCGTGGCGCTGGGTCCGTTCGACTACGACCGCGAAAACTACACGCGCATGCTCTGGTTGAGCGAAGGCGGCACCAGCTACTTCGGCGACATCATTGTGCAGCGGGCCGGCTTCGTTACTCCCACTGACTATCTGGCGAGCCTGAGCAACGGCATCACCCGCGTAGAAAATCAGCCCGGCAATAAGTTGCAGTCAGCCAGCGAATCGAGCTTCGATGCCTGGATTAAAGGCTACCGGCCCAATGAGAACTCCGCCAACTCCACCATCAGCTACTACGACAAAGGCGAACTGATTTGCACGGTGCTGGACCTGATGATCATCAACGAAACCAAGGGGCAGAAAAGCCTCGACGACGTGATGCGCTTCCTCTACCAGCGCTATTATGAGCAGCAGCGCCGCGGCTTTACCGACGAAGAGTTTCAGGATGCCGTGAAGAAAGTCGCCGGCCGCCGCTATGATGAGTTTTTCCGCACCCGCGTGTACGGTACCCAAACCCTCGACTACGCCACGGCGCTAGGCTATGCCGGCCTGACGCTGGCTACGGAGCCCGCTGCCACTACGGGCGCACTGGGAGCCAATGTGAGCACCGCGGGGGGCAAATTAACCGTTACCAGCGTGTTGCGCGATGGCAGCGCCTGGCAAGGTGGCCTGAACGTGAACGACGAAATCCTGGCCCTCGATGGCAACCGTCTTTCCGACGACCCTAACAAAACCCTGACTGGCCGCGCCGCCGGCGCGGAAGTGAAGCTGCTCGTGGCCCGCGACGGGCAGATGAAGGAGCTTGCTTTCCCGCTCCTGGCCTCTACCGCCCGCCGCTACCGCGTGGAGAAGCTGCCAACGCCCAGCGCTGATCAGCAGAAGGTGCTGGCCAAGTGGTTGCGCACGGCTCAGTAGCCGATTATCTTCAAGGCGTCATACGATAAGGGCCTACTTCCCGCAGTACTGCGGGAAGTAGGCCCTTATCGTATTAGCGCGAAACTGCTGGGCAGTATTAGAGCAACGATTTTACCCGTGAAAGGATATTGCCCACGGTGATTGGTTTGCGAGCCGGTTGCTGGTAGAATTCAGGCTGATAAAAGCCGCGGCTGCTAAAATCCATCTCAATGCCGTGTTCAGCGAAAAGGTTTTCTACGACCTGCTGTTCCCATTGACCATTTACGATGCCCGTGGCGTCGTAGGGAATAATGGCGTTATTCTGAAGCGAGTAAATATCGCGGTTTACCGTGAAGAAGCTGTCCGGAGTGCGACGGGCGCGCTTGTTGGCGAAAAACTCAAACTGCCACGGGTTCTCATGCTTGCGCACGTACTGTCGCATGCCGTGTCTGTTGAATAAAGAAGCTTGCAGGCTGATTCGGTACTTATCTTTCTGGTTTACCTCCCACAGCTCGGGATGGAATGAAGACTGAAAAGGACCGGAGTTCCCAAAGTCGGTAAGGCCCACGTACGTCAGGTCGTGCCCGCGCATCAAATCAACCAGCTCACTTATTTTTTCTTGCTGCACGGGGCCTTTGAAAAAGTAGTCTTCCTGCAGATAAAGAATGATATCTGTCTCGATAGTATCAAAGGCGTGAAGCAACGATTCGCTCCACGTAGGCTGGGGTTTGCCGAGCGCTTTTGCCCCCCGAAGGGTTTTGATGTTTAGTCCAGGAAAAGCGAAGTCTTTGTATTCCGTATTCAGCCATATCTGCTGCGAACACTCCGGCCAGTAAGCTTTGAAAAGCTTGAAAAAAGGTAGCCAGCAGTCCTCGTAAGAATCTGTGCTGTTCACCAGAATAGAAAAATTGCTACGCATGATGACTAATGAAAGCGACAGTACACGTCATGCAACGATAAGGATCGGGCATCAAGTGCTAAGAGTACGAAGCATTCTACTCCATTTACGTACCGCACGAACAGGAATATGTGAAATATATCCTAATAAGTTAGTTTAGTACAATCGTTAACTTAGATTTTGATGTTTTAACAGAAAAAATTCACTTGCCTTAACTAACCATATAAAAGGTTGGCGCCACGGTAAGAGCTGATAACCTTAATGCGTAGCGTTATTTAACGTTTTAATCTTAAGAGCTCAACAAAAGCTAAAAAAGGCTCCGAAGGTTATACAGAGCATTTTTTAAACTCAAGCTGCTATAAGAGTTGTGTTGGAGTGCGTGGAGAGTAGCGCGGAACGGATTTCCGCGCTACAAAAAGGATTACTGTCCATACACGCCTGCATTGATCAACGGATGCGCGTCAGGGCCACTTCCTGCACGGGCGTAATCACCAGCGGCACCTTTTCCACTTTCACCGAGCTGGTATCCAGGCCGAAATATTTGTCTTCGGAGGCGATGAACTGCTTAATGTAGAAATAAGCCTGCATCACGAGCTTCTCCAGCAGCGGGAAGTCGTTCTCCACGGAAAGGTATTTTTCCAGCACGATAAAGCGGAAGTCGCCGGTCACGTGCTGCTTGCTCAAGGACTCGTAGCGCGAGGTGATGTCGACCTCTTTGTTGCGCACCAGGTCTTCAATCACTTTGCGGAAGTAGAGGTTGATGCGCTGCTCTACCCGGAAACCCAGGCGGAAAGTAATCCGGAAAGCATCATCGGGAGCCAGCTCGACCACTTTAAACTCCATGGTATACGGCTCGTCGGTGGTGTCTACGTGCACAAACCAATAGATGTCGGCGCGCTTGGGGCGCTTTTGGAAGATAGAGTAAATAATCTTGGACTCGATTTCGGTGGTGCGCTCGGCGGAGGTCATGAACACCAAGTGAGTCGAGTATTTGGGAATAGAATCGTCGCCGCTGAGGTCTTTCAGCGCCTGCATGTACGGCTCTATTTTGACAAACTCGGTGAGGCGGCGCTTGATATAAAACGCTTTCAGCCACACGTACATCACCCCAATCAGCGTCAGTCCGATAGCCAGCGACACCCAGCCGCCGTGCGGAAACTTGATGAGGTTGGCAACCAGAAATGAACCCTCAATGATACCGTATACCACCGCAAACAGCACCACGATAGGCATGGCCACCCGGCGTGAGCGCAGCCACACCACTAGCAGCGTGGTGGTCATGAGCATAGTGAGTGTGATGGCCAAGCCGTAGGCCGCTTCCATGTTCTCGGACCGCCGGAAATATAGCACCACCCCGACACAGCCCAGCAGCAGCAGCCGGTTCATGCTGGGTACGTAAAGTTGGCCTTTCAGATCAGTTGGGTAGTTAAGCTTCACTTTGGGCCACATATTCAGGCGAATAGCCTCGGCCACCAGCGTAAACGAACCCGTAATGAGGGCCTGCGAGGCAATGATAGCCGCCAACGTGGCTATACCGATGCCAATGAGCAAAAACCACTCGGGCATCAGCTCATAAAACGGGTTGCGGCCACTGAGTTTCTGTCCCTGATGCTCGATAAGCCAGGCACCTTGCCCAAAGTAATTGAGTAGGAGGCAGGCCTTTACAAAAATCCAGCTGACGCGAATATTACCTTTGCCGCAGTGGCCGAGGTCAGAGTACAGCGCTTCGGCCCCGGTAGTGCACAGAAAAACGGCCCCCAGCAGCCAGAATCCGCCCGGAAAGCGCACCAGTAAATCGTAGGCATACGCGGGGTTGACGGCGCGCAAAATTCCGGGATGCTCGGTTATCCAGACAATGCCCAAGGTGGCCAGCATACTAAACCAAACCAGCATGATGGGGCCAAAGGCCTTGCCTACTATCTGAGTGCCAAAGCTTTGAAGTAAAAATAAAGCGGCCAGAATCGCAATGACGATGGGCACCGTCGGAATATCCGGATACACCGCTTCCAGCCCTTCCACGGCCGACGACACGGAAATAGGGGGTGTAATAATGCCATCGGCGAGCAGAGCCGCGCCGCCAATAATAGCCGGGACCGTAAGCCAGGCCGCGCGCCGTCGCACCAGGGCAAAGAGCGAAAAAATGCCCCCTCACCGTTGTTATCCGCGTTGAGGGTCAGCAACACGTACTTAATAGAAGTTTGGAGGGTCAGGGTCCAGAAGACGCAGGAAATGCCGCCGTACACGAGGCGCGGGTCAATGTTGCCGGGCACAATGGCCTTCATTACATAGAGCGGTGAGGTGCCAATATCGCCGTAAATGATACCGAGCGCGATGAGCAAGCCGCCGGTAGAAATGGCAGTGTGCGAATGAGAGTGTTTGGCGTCCATGAAAATGAGAGGAAGGAGAAACAGCTTATGCTAAGCGAAAAACGCCCAAATGTAAGGTAAATCAACCCGTAGGCTCTGTGGTATTGGGCGCGGGTGGCTCAGACCAAGAACCGGTATCGGTTTTGGTGGAAGGCAAATCAAGGACCCAGGCAGCTACGGCCGCGGCCGCCGCTTCTTCGTGGCGCCGCCGGATGCGACGGTTAGCCTCAGCCGCCAGCTTCTGCCAGGGCAGCGGGTCGCCGGCCAAAGCGAAGTGCAGGGCCTCGCGCCCGGCCCGGTACAAGCGCAGCCGATTGGTGCCCCGGCTGCCATAAGCCAGCAGCAACGCACCCGCCGTCAGGCCCAAGGCCGCCGGCACCGTGCGCAGCCAGTTTTGGAGAAAAGCCAGGGCAAAGCCAGCCAGAATAATGCCCCCCAGCAGAAACCACAGCAGCCACCGAATGGGCTTTAGCTCTACCGCATCCAGCTCCAGCAAAGCAAAGCGCTGCCCGTCTACTTCCAGCGCATCAGCCGTCAGGACCAAGCGGCCATTGGAGCTGCGCAGCGTAGGTTCGTCAGAAGGGAGCATGTGGGTTAAAGAAAGGCGACTCGAAAGGTGAGCTTTGGGCTAGCAGAACCATGTAGAGACGCGTATTAGCTTCGCTGACCTTTGGTTCGCGCCTCAATCGTCGCAGTCGGTGGTTAAATGGCGTGGCGCCGGTCGTTAGCTGCGCTGACCTCCGGCTCAACAACCAGACGCGAACCGAAGGTCGGCGAAGCCAGTACGCGTCTCTACCTCGTTCGGATGCTTCGTAACGAATAGGTATAAAATTGCCCCCCAGCTGCCTTACACAAGCACGTTGGGGGGCAATCTTACTTCGGAGCTAAACTTACTTGTTCACCTTCAGCAGCTCCACGTCGAAAATTAGCGCCGAGTCGGGGCCGATGTCGCGGCCGGCACCACGCTTGCCGTAGGCTAGGTCAGAGGGGATGTAGAGGCGCCACTTCGAGCCTTCGGGCATGAGCTGCAGCGCTTCTGTCCAGCCCGCGATTACCCCGTTTACGGGGAAAGAAGCGGGTTGGCCGCGCTGGTAGCTGCTATCGAACACAGTGCCGTTGGTGAGGGTGCCGTGGTAGTGCGTGGTTACGTTGCTGGTCAGCGAAGGCTTAGGGCCCGCGCCTTCCGTCAGCACTTCGTATTGCAGACCACTTGGCAGAGTGGTTACGCCGGGCTTGTTCTTGTTTTCGGCCAGAAAGTCTTCGCCGTCTTGTTTGTTATTCATGGTATTAGGGTCGTTTACGGTGTCGTTGCCGTCACCTTGTTGGTCGTCTTGGTCCTGCATTTGTTGCTGGAGCTGCTCCATGGCGCTACGCATCTGGTCCTGCGTCAGGCGGCTGGGCTCTCCGCCCAGGCCTTCTTTCAGGCTGCCCGCCAGCACGTCAACGTCTAAGTCAAGACCCTGCTGGGCAAAGTTGCGGGCCAAATCGCGCCCAATAATGTAGCTGATTTGCTCTTTGAGGCTTTCTAAATTCATAAATCGCGGGTGTTGCTGATTGAGCAGATTTCACAGATTCCAACGTGAAATGAAATGCCAGCGCAGCGGTGGAAGGGAAGACGAACGGCCCGGCAGAGGCCGTTGCTACTGTGAAGTACCGAAAACCGGCTCGAATGGATGTGATTTTTTTATTCTTCTCCTATAAACCCCTGATTCTGAAACCTGCTTTCTGTATAACACTTAACAAAACAGGTCCCGCTATGTAGCGGGACCTGTTTCAACTAATAAAAAATATTGCCTGATAATGGACTCCGAGGCTTAGCAGTAGTAGCACTCTTCTTCGTCCCGCAGGTCAAAAAACAGGTTGAATTCCCGTACCTGCGCGGCCAGATAGCTCAAGGAACCCAGGCTCCCCAGCAATAAAAGCGACGAAACGGTGGCAGTGCTCTTTTTCATGTCAATTTATGTATGTGGTACTCTGTCAGTTTGTTGGGTACAAAGGTAATACGTAAAGGTTAAGAAAATGTTATGCAAGCATAACTAATTCGTTGTTTTTGCAACCCCAAGCTCATCTGTGCCAAGTACTGCTGGATTGGGCCACCACTGCCATTACCTCGTTGGCGACAAATAGTAGCCAGCGTAGAGAACTTAAGTAGGTCTATGCTCTGGGAAATTGAATTTGCAGTAGCTGCCATTGCTTGTAGCACCAAGGTATAAACTTGGTGCAATCGGACCCGGAACGCAGACTCACAAGCTGCTCTGCTAGCTTACTTGACTTCTGCGACTTCTACGCGTCGGTTGCGGGCATCGGGCGAGGGATAGATGGGACGTGAGTCGCCATAGCCGGCGGTGCTGATGCGCGCCGCGGCAATACCCGATTTCACTAAATAAGCCTTTACCGCTTCGGCCCGTTGCACCGATAGCACCTGGTTTTTTTGGGGCTCCCCAATCTTGTCGGTGTGGCCAGACACGCGCAGCTTTAGGGTGGGGCGCGCTTTTAGCTCAGCGGCCAGCTGGTCGAGGGCCGGAATGGCTATTGGCAGCAGTTCGGGCGTACCCAGCTTGAACAGCACGGTAGGCAGCACTACCGGCGTGGGAGCCAGAATGGGCGCCGCCGGACGCGCAATATCAGCCGGAGCGGGAGCAGCTGCTGGCCGCGGCGCCTCCGAGCCTCCTACGCTGATAGTAATTGGCGTCACTGGGCTTTGACTGGTAGTAAAATAATCCTGGGTAAGGTAGAACGTAGTGCTCTTGCTGAGCTTGGTGCGGTAGGTGTTGCCGGTAGCCACGCGTTGCTTCAAGTCAGGGTCGGCGTACCAGCGCACATCCTGGCCCGATACGCGCAGGGTGCTTTCCGTATTGGCCGGCACCGTGGGGGGCGATTTTAGCTTGATGCGGTAAAATATAAACGTGCCCACGACGCAGTCGCCGATGGGGCGGTAGGTAGCGGTACCGGTTAGTTTTTCCTGGCTCGGATCGTAGGTGAACGTGACGGAGCCGTCGCACCAATGGTTAAAAGGCGTCTTGCCCGTTTCGCTTAGCTTCCGGGTATGGGTGAGGCTCACCCCGTTTTCCGTGCGCTCACCCTGCATTTCAAACGTAACCGTCATGGTTGGCTCATTACCCACTTCCTGGTAAAGCACCCCAAATATCTTGGCGTCTTTGTTTTGCTGCAAGCGGAGCACTGCCGGCCAGTTGCCTTCCTCGTGCGGGTCGGTTTCAACGCCCTGCCACTCGCCCGCCAGTGATTGGGCCCGCACGGGCCCCACCAGTAAAAGGACTAGTAGGCCACACCAAAAGCTGCCTTTCAATTTATAATACATGACTAGGGTTAAGCGTATTGTTATACAATGATACGATGTTATAAAAGAAGAGGAACAGCAGCCGGGTGCTTCTAACGTACAACTACTCCAGTTTTAGTATCCCGTGCTCCGGATAGTCACCGGTGGCTAATTTGGGTAGGGCCTTTCCATCTGGGGGGCTCTTTTGCCTGAAGTCTCTGTCTCCCATTCCGATTCCAGCACTAGAAATATGCTAAAGTGCTGGCCGCTACTGGTTTTTGCCGTGCGAAATCCTTGATTCCGGCAGCAACCCGAGGCTGCTCAGCGCAGCTAGCGTATGCCACCTGACATCCGCGCTTACTTGTACGACGTTTTACAAGCTATTCAAGCAGTTGAAAGCTTCCTTGCGAGTCAGCTGCTTAATTCACCCTTACTGCCAGCAGAATGTACGCACCCGCCGAGCTACCGAGCGCGACTTAAAATTGTAGGTGAGGCCGTCGGGCGAATGTTGAAATTAAAGTCTGCTTTTAGCTCTCCCATGTACTATCCGACGGATTATAGCTGCCCACCATAGTAGTATCCATAGTTAAGACACCATACCATGTCAGATGGGATAAGAGGGAGCATTGTGGTGCGTCGCCTACAGTTGTTAAAGGTTAAAGAGGAAGCGCTGCTAAACCTATTTCTTAAGTGCAGGGATCAGTTTGATTGTGCAACGCCAGGCACCAGGCAGAAGCACGCAACCGCCGAAACCCAAGCGTCACTCGCTGCACGAGCAACTCTGGGGGGGCATTTTCTACTGCGCCCGTAGCCATCTCTGGGCCGCGTCCAGGTCATTGAACAGGTAAATGTCGAGCTGGTCGCTGATGCGGTGCTGAAGGTCTTCGGTGGATAATTGCCCAAATATGTCCGGCGACACGACCTGCCCAATGGAAGGCAGCCCGGCGGCAATGATGAGAGGCGTCCAGATTTGCTGAATCCAGTCGTTGGCCTCCGTAAACGTGCCCACCAGGTCGCGGTGGTCGTTGAGCAGCTTAGGACAGGCAGGGTTGGCGGCGCAGCATCTCCAGATAGGTCGCGCCGCTGTCCATTACGGTTCCTAAGGTCTGACGGCCAAACCAGTGGGCATAAATCCAGTTCTCGTCCTGGTTATACTCTACCGTTAGGTAAGTGCTGCCGTCGCCACGGCGCAATGCAGCAATCATGAATACAAATAAGATGGAAAACCTCCTCCGTTCGACTTCCGGAGGGCTTAGGCTGCAAATAGCGCAGGAATAGCTGTATAGTTCTGGGGGGCTTTTTCAACGCCAAGCGCACGTGCGCAACGGCTGAAACTTCAGCCTCATTTAGCACTGCGGAGCTATTATAGCTTCTTTGCCGGTCAGCTACTGAACGTATGGTACGACCAGCAGACCGCGAACCTGCGCGCGCCGGGCTGCTCAATATCCGCGCCGAGCGCGTTGCTGGATGCGTGCTTCCCACTTTTTGCGCTTGGAGGCAATGCTGCCGCGCAGGTACTGTTCCATTACCAGTGCGGCGTAGGGGGCGGCGGCCGTGGCTCCAAAGCCCGCATTTTCGAGGTAAACCGCTACGACTACTTCAGGATTCTCGGCCGGGGCGAAGCCCACAAAGGCGGCGTGGTCGTCGTCGCCGTCATTTTCTATAGTGCCAGTTTTGCCGGCTACCGTAATACCCACATCGGCCAGACTGGAAGTTTCGGCAGTGCCGCCGCGCTGCATCACGGCCACCATGCCCGGCAGCAGCGCGGCAAAGTGTACGCTGTCGACGAGGGTGCGGTGCTTTTCGGTGAAGCGTGGCAGCGGCCCGCCTTCCCCCACGTTACGCACCAAGTGAGGCGTGTAGTACCAACCCTGGTTGGCAATAATGGCCACCATGTTAGCCATTTGCAGACCCGTAAGATTGATTTCTCCCTGTCCGATACTGAGCGAATAGATGGAGCGGTAAGTCCACTTGGTTGTGCCGCGGGCCTTATCAAAGTAATCGGGGGTGGGCAGAAAGCCGGGAGCTTCGCGCGGTAAGTCCACGCCCAGCACTGAGTCCAGCCCAAACGACCGAACGTAGCGGCGCCACACGGCCAAATTAGCGCGCGGGGCAGCCGCAGAGTCCTCGGCAAGACTGTCGGGCACGTGGTTGATGAGGTCCCGCATCACCTGGTAGAAATAAGGGTTGCAGCTATACTGCAGGCCCATAGTCAGGCTTTTGGGCTGGGGGTGGCGGTGCACGCAGCTGAGCAGCGACTGGTCGCAGCGAAACGAGGTAGCGGGGGTGATGGCACCCAGCTGCAAGGCCACGGCGGCATTTACCAGCTTAAATACCGAGCCGGGCGGATTAGCCAGCATAGCTGGCCGGTTGATCAGCGGCATTTTTTCATGTTCCAGTAATTTGGCGCGCACCAGGGCCTGGTCGGGGGCGGTGATGGTGGCCGGCTTATACACGGGCCCCGACACGTAGCACAGTATTTCACCCGTGCGCGGGTCCAGGGCCACCAGGTAGCCCTTCCGACGCCCCATCAGCTGTTCGGCGTAGGCCTGCAGTTTCACATCGATGGTCAGGTGCAGGTCCTGACCTTGCTGAAACGCCGTGTCGGGTGCCCAACTGCCGTGCGTCTGGCCGAGCGAATCCACCAGGGTGTAGGTAGCCCCGGTTTCCGTTGAGCAGGCCATTGTAGTAAGTTTCGATACCGCCGTTGCGCAGCTCGTAGAAGCGGCCGCGTCGGTATCGTTTGGCTTGCTTGAAGAAAGCCTGGGCTTCATCGCTCTTATACCCTAGAAAGTGGGCGCCCACGCTGGTAGTGTAGGTCCGCTGGGGGCGCTCCGTCAGGGTCAGCTGGGGCCAGTCCTTGCGCTGGCGGCGTACGCGCTTGGCTTCGGCCGCCGTGAGGCTGAGTTCGACCGGGTAGCCGGCCGGCATATCTTCATAAGGCAGAGCATCGGCAATGCGCTTGCGGGTAGTTATCGGCCCCCAACCTAGTAACTGGCCCAGCGCCAAGGTATCGAGCGGTGGGCGGCGCGGCAGCTTCAGCAGATATTGCGTGCGCGTGGCCACCAGCACCGAGTCGTTACGGTCGAGTACGCGGCCCCGCTGCGGCACACCTGGCAAGACCACGCGCCGCTGGATGTAGCGCACGCTCGTATCTGGTTCCTGAGTTAGTATGCTAGTCTGCTGTTCGGGTGATGAACAGGCGGTCAGCGCTAAAAGCACCATTAGTAGATTCATTTCCCAAATAGAAATATTTAAAGGATTGTGCATCAGGATGAATCTACGTATTTACCCAGCGCCTAGATGCGCGCTCCGATAAACCTAGTCCGTCGCCGCTCAAACTCAACCGGAAGCATCGTCACCTGTGAGGCACGCTACATTTAATCCTGTTTTGAAATTTTAGGTTTAGGGCATGCAGAGCACAGCGAAGCATCTGGCGTGCTGTCGAAGCTGTTTAGGAAGTCGAGAGAACGTCATGCTGAGCTTGTCGAAGCATCCCTACCGCTTCGCTAGAGTAGTTCAACGAAGCGGTAGAGATGCTTCGACAAGCTCAGCATGACGTCCCAGCTTACTTTGGAGGACTTCCTAAACAGCTTCGTCGTTACCTGAGTCATTGCACAACGTATTCATCTCCGGTCGTCTGTCATCCTGAGCCCGCGAAGGACCTTATTACGCCAGTACGAGTCGTTGCTACGACAGTCATTCGACTGTGAGAAGGTCCTTCCTTCGTCAGGATGACAGATAGTATAGGGGGTAGCACTAGAGTAGGAACAGAAAGTATCGGTAGGGGAAATTTGCGTGGGTGGCCATCTCAAAAAACGGACGTTTAAGCGGCCCACTTGCCTGTACTCCCCCGCCCAATGATGAGGCACCAGAAATTGTCTCATGTGCTGTTCTCATTAATCAACGGCTCGTTATCTTCGCATTCATTGACTTCTTGAGAATTCCGTCTGTGATTTTTGGTTACGCCCGCGTCAGCACCTCTGACCAGCAGTTGCACCTCCAGACCGATGCTTTGCAGGCCTATGGATGTGCTGAAGTAGCGCAGGAAAAAGTATCGTCTGTGAAAGAGCGGCCAGCTCTGCAGCACCTCTTGACCCACCTACGTCCAGGTGATACGCTCGTAGTCTGGAAACTCGACCGATTAGGCCGCTCCTTAAAGGACTTAGTCACGCTCGTCAGCGGTTTTCAGCAGCAAGGCGTGCACTTCGTTAGCTTGAAGGACCACTTGGATACTACCACGGCTCAGGGCCGACTCATGTTCAATCTATTCGCTTCCCTGGCTGAGTTTGAGCGCGACATTATCCGCGAACGTACCAAAGCCGGCCTGACGGCGGCGCGGGTCCGGGGGCGCCAGGGCGGGCGGCCCAAAGGCCTCTCCAAGCAGGCCCTTTCCAAAGCCCAGGCGGCCAAGACGCTCTACTTGCAGCAGGACAAAACCGTGGCCGAAATCGGGCAATTACTCGGCGTCGGCCGGGGCACCATTTACTGTTACCTAGCGCATTTAGCTGTCCCTACCGGTGGCAGTATGGGAGCAGCCCCTGGTACTTAACGTAGGATTATGCCCATTCCCCTAAAAGGGAACCGATGGAGGAAACCACAGCTGAAACGCACTGCCTGCTCCCTCTACGGAATGGACCTGAATGCTGCCCTGGTGCAGCTGCATGATTTGCTTGGCCAAGCTCAGCCCAATCCCGGAACCGTTGGGACGGGTGGTGAAAAAAGGAATAAAGATGCTGTCGAGCACGTCGGCGGGAATTCCACTCCCGTTGTCTTTCACCTCAATAACCACCCGTTCCTGCTCATCGGGCCAGGCCAGCAGGCTAATGCGAGGGTTAGGTATCTGGGTGACTGCCTGCGCCGCATTGAGCACCAGATTGATGAGTACTTGCTCCAGCAGGTGGCCGTCGGCGTGCAGGGTGAGGTGCGCAGGCCGGACGCTAAGGGTGACCTCAATGCCTTGTGCAGCTAGCTGTTCCGCCAGTAGCTGCCGGGTGGCCTGCAGCAATTCCTGCACGTAAAGGGTGGTGCGCTGCGGCGAGGCCAGGGTGCTAAAGTCCCGGTACACTTGAGCGAAGCGCAGCAGCCCTTCGCTGCGCTGCTGGATGATGCGAATGCCGGTACCCACATCGTCGAGCCATTCGGCGGAGGCTTCCAGTTGACGGGCGCGCTGCACGTGGCGGCCCAACGAATCCGCCAGTGAAGCAATGGGGGCGACCGAGTTCATGATTTCGTGCGTCATGACCCGTAGCAGTTGCTGCCAGGCGGCCGTTTCGGTATCCGCCAGGGCCTGGCTCACGTTTTTGAAGGCCAGGAGGGTAAACGCTTCGCCGCGTAGCTTAAACTGGGTGGCTGACACGAGCAGCTGCACCGTTTGGAGGCCCACCGTCAGTTTTACCACCACGGGCTGGCCGGGCACGGCCCGGCAGATGGCCTCGTACAGGACCGGCTGCCGGGATTGCAGCGCCTGGATATTTTTCAGGTAAGGAAGGTGCAGCGTCTGTTTAAACGCCTCGTTCACCCAGGCCACGTTGCCCGCCGCGTCGTAGGACACAATGCCGGTATCGAGCAGCGCCAGGATAGTTTGCAGGTATTGAAACTGCCCTTCCTGCTCGGCCCGCAACTCCCGAAACGTGGCGTTGACCTGGTTGAAGGCCTCGTGCAAAGGCCGCAGCGCCGCCGGGACGGACTGCGCCGGATACTGCCGCGAAAAATCCCGGTACTTAAGCGCCAGGGTAAAGTCGGCCAGGGCCTGCTGGCCGCGCGTCAGGTAGCGGGCCAGGTCCAGCACCAGGATTAGCAGCAGCCCCAGGGCCCCCAGGGCTAGCCCGTAGGCGTGGTATAGCGTGGCGTACCCGCCCCCGGCCAGCGCGGCCACCAGCAGTACTAACCGTCCCAGCAGGCGCACGTCCAGGCGATTAAATATCATGCTTGTCGAGCCGGCGGTAGAGGGCGGTGCGGGTGAGGCCCAGCTCCTTGGCCGCTTTGGTGAGGTTGCCCTGGTGGCGCGCAATGGCCTGCTGGATGGTGTTTTTTTCTACTTCCAGCAACGGCCGCGGATGCTCAGCCACGGTCGCAGCAGCCGCGGAAGTAGCCGCTGATTCGGGGTTCCGAAACGAGAAATCGGCCGGAAGCAGCACGGGGCCGGCCCCTAGGATAACGGCCCGCTCCACGGCGTGTTGCAGCTCCCGCACGTTGCCGGGCCAGGTGTGCGCCCGGAGCTTGCGCAGGGCAGCGGCACTGAATTCCGGCACGGGTTGCCGGTTGCGGGCGGCGTACACCTGCGCGAAGTGCTGGGCTAACAGGTGCACGTCGTCGGCGCGTTCGCGCAGGGGCGGTAGCGTGATTTCTACCGTATTGAGGCGGTACATCAAGTCCTGGCGAAAGGTGCCGCGGGCTACCAGTGCGTGCAACGGGGCGTTGGTGGCCGACAACAGCCGGATGTCCACCGGGACGGGTACGTTGCTTCCTACGGGCACCACCTGGCGGTTTTGCAGGGCCGTGAGCAGCTTGGCTTGCTGGGGCAGGCCAATGTTGCCAATCTCATCCAGAAACAACGTGCCCCCGGTGGCCGCCTCAAAGCGGCCCACGCGGCTGGCCTGGGCATCCGTGAACGCGCCCTTGGTGTGCCCGAACAGCTCGCTTTCAAACAACCCCTCGCTGAGCGCGGCCACGTCGGCGGCCACGAAAGGCCGGGCGGCGCGGCGCGACTGCTCGTGCAGCGCCCGCGCGACCAGCTCCTTGCCCGTACCGTTCTCGCCGAGCAGCAGTACGTTGGCTTCGGTCGGGGCGACCTTTTCAAGAATAGCCCGCACGTCCTGCATGACGGCTGACTCTCCCAGTAGCGTAGTAGCGGCCGGCCCGGCTTGTTTTTGGGGCTGCTCCCGCTTTTGCTACCAGTTTTAGGTTGGAGGGCGGCGGCCAGCGTTTGTAGCAGCTGTTCATTGTGCCAGGGCTTAAGCAAAAAGTCGGTGGCCCCGGCTTTGAGGGCACGCACCGCCGTGCGCACGTCACCATAGGCCGTTAGCAGGATAACGGCCGTGGTGGGGTCGTGCTCCAGGATACGGCTCAACCAGTAGAAACCCTCGTTGCCCGTCGCCTGGCCGCTGCGGTAGTTCATGTCGAGTAGCACAGCGTCGAAGTGCTGCTGGCGGAGCAGGGAGAGCAATAGCTCCGGATTTTTCTCCGTCACGACTTCCCGCACCTCCGTTTTGAGCAGAAGCTTGAGGGCGAACAGCACATCGGGCTCGTCGTCCACCACCAGGATGCGGGCGTGCTTAGGAAGCATGAAAAAAGGATGGGTAAAACGTAAAAGTCGGGGTTATCTGGCACCCGTAACAACCCAGGCCCCAGGCCAGGCCACTAGTTCTCCGCTTTGTATTCTTCTCTAATCCAGCGAATGGCTCGCGGCACTACGTCTACTGGCCTGAGTGACTCGTCGGGGGCTAGTGAGTGGCCATACCGTACCAGGCGGCGGTCAGCGAATACTGCGGTTGTCAGCAAGATGACGGACCCATCGGACAAATAAAAGCGGCTTCTGCTGGTCGATACCCCGCAAGTGCCCGTCCCAAAGCTTCTGGTGTGCTTTCTGGCTTTGAAGGAGACCGCAATGGCCTCGCCCGAACTGGCCGTTAGCGTATCGGTCAGCACGGCCACTACTGGGTTGGCAGACTTCAGCGTATAATAATTGTCGGTTTCTGCCTGTATGTCGCCGTCCGACAATGCCTTGCCTTTTTCGTATCGCCACGCGGTTTTGGTGTTATTCGCGTCAATGCAATAGCCGAGCGTATCTTCTCCCAAAATCGGCCCTGCCCCCACGAGCATCGGCCACATATTCCCTCCCATATTCCCTCTCAAATCCACAATCCAGCCTTTTAACTCTGGCTTATCCCGCTCCTTAATTTGGGCTTGCACTTGGGTTATATACTCGTCCAGCTTTTCCTGACGGCCGACAACCCACGGAATTCTGATATAGCCGATGTCCCCAGGAACCGGCTCGTCGGGGTATAGCGGGGGCTGCTTGGCAGGGGGCATTTCAAGGCCTTTCACCGGGCGGGCACAATAAAACTGTGTGTGCTTATCGCCTAGGGCCACGATGGCAAATTCAACCGCTGGATAGGCCTGCTCAATTGTTTTGGCGCCGCTTGCTTGCGCTAGCAGGTTCTGCTTGAAAACTACCCAGTTTATGGTCGCCCGATTAATGAAATTGGCTTGCATAATACGGACTACCTCCTCCAAATATTCCCGCACCGCAGGCGAGGGGCTTACGTTCTGCACTATCTGCATTACAAGAGGCAAAGACGAAGAATAAAATGCAGAGCTTGACCCTCATGTTTGCGTGGTATAGTAAAACAATGCCCAATATGCAAAGCTCATTCTAGAAAAACACTGCATTTTACCAGCGAGACGATGGTAGCCGAAATCCACCCCTTTTCCCAGAGTTGGGTATTGTTAAACAGATAGGGCAAAACCTTCGAGTTGGAGGTTTTGACTCGACACCTAGCCCTGGCAGCCCTCTTTCAGCCCTTAACGTGCTCTATTTTCCGTTTTCTGAGAGGACCTCATAAATCGTGCAGGCTTCGAAAAATACTGGCTTTCAGTCGGCCAAGCTGTTTGCTGCCCGTCAATCGATTTGAACTGTATCAGAACCGAACGGTCCACTGTATCAAAACCGGACGCTTGGCGGCAGCTGGCGACCAGGATTCAAAAGCATTATTCTGATTAGCAATAGCTTGTGAGTAAGGCATCGTTCTTGGCACCTTCAGTCAATAGCTTATTACTGTTATTGCCTGCGCCGAACCGAATGGACGTTCTGATACCGAAGAAAAAGTGGTCGTTCGTTGCCCGCTGGTGGTGGTTGGGGGCCCTGGTGCTGGCGGGCACGGGCGCGGCCGGCGTCTACTGGCCCCGTCCGGGCCAGCGGTTGCACGTAGCGGCCAGCCGGCTGACCATCAGTCCCGTTACGCGGGGTAATTTTCAGGAATTTACGGCCATCGACGGGGTGGTGCAGCCGCTGCGCACCGTGTACCTGGACGCAGTGGAGGCCGGCACGGTGCAGCAAGTGCTGGTGGAAGAAGGCACGACCTTAACGGCGGGCCAGCCCCTGCTGCGGCTGGCCAACCCCGACCTGCAGCTGGAAATGGTGAACCGCGAAACGGCCGTGTACGACCTGATGAACAACCTGCGCAACACCCGCAACCAGCTGCTGCAAAACCGCATTCTGCGCCAGAATCAGCTGGCGGACATCGACTTTCAGCTGGCCGAGGCCCGGCGGGTGTTCGACACCAACCAGGTGCTGTACGACCAGAAGGTAATTGCGCGGCAGGACTACTTGCAGAGCCAGAACGCCTACCGCTACCAGCTGCGCCGACGGCAGCTCACGCAGCAGACCCTGCGCCAGGACTCGGTGGCCATGCAGCAGCAGCTGGGCACCATGCAGGAATCGGTGCGGCGCATGACCAGCAACTTAGCCCTGATGCGGCGCAAGATGGACGACCTGCTGTTGCGGGCCCCAGTCGGCGGACGGCTTAGCGCGCTGGCCGCGGAAGTGGGCGAGGCCAAAACCCGGGGCCAGCGTCTGGGGCAGATTGATGCGCTGACGGGCGTGAAACTACACGCCGCGGTGGACGAGTTTTACATTGCTCGCATCGCGGCCGGTCAGGTGGGCGAAGTGGTGGTGGATGGCCAGGCGTACGCCTTGCGCGTGACTAAAATCTTCGCCCAAGTGGCCAAAGGCCTGCAAATCGACCTGGCCTTTACCGACGCCCCGCCACCGGGCCTGCGGCGGGGCCAGACCCTGCCCATCCGGCTGGCGCTGAGTGCGAAGGCCCCGGCGGTGCTGCTGCCCAAAGGTGGCTTTTATCAGCAAACCGTGGGCAACTGGGCGTTCAGGCTGGGGGCCGACGGCACCCGGGCCCAGCGGGTGGCCATCCGGTTGGGGCGGCAGAACCCCGACTACTACGAAGTGCTGGCGGGTCTGCGTCCTGGCGACCAGGTCGTGACCTCCAGCTACGAAGGGTACGCCGACCAACAGGAACTAGTGCTGGATAACCACCAGCCGTAGGTATTTTACTAAATACTTGGCCATAAAAGACTGATAATCGTGATTAAGACCGAAAACCTGGAAAAGGTGTACCGCACCGAGGAGGTGCAAACCAAGGCACTGAACCACGTCTCGCTGACGGTGGAGCAGGGGGAGTTTGTGGCCATCATGGGGCCCTCGGGCTGCGGCAAATCGACGCTGCTCAACCTGCTGGGCCTGCTCGATGAGCCCGACGGCGGCAGCCTGCAACTGCTGGGCACCGAGACCAGCCGCTACTCGGAGCGGCAGCGGGCCGAACTGCGCAAGCGCAGCCTGGGCTTCGTGTTTCAGAGCTTCAACCTGATTGACGAGCTGACGGTGTTTGAGAACGTGGAGCTGCCCCTGCGCTACCTCGGCGTGGGGGCCGCCGAGCGGCGGCAACGGGTGGAACAAGTGCTGGAGAAAATGCAGCTGCTGCACCGGCGCAACCACTTTCCGCTGCAACTCTCGGGCGGGCAGCAGCAGCGCGTGGCCGTGGCCCGCGCCGTGGTGAACGCCCCGCCGCTGCTGCTGGCCGACGAGCCCACCGGCAACCTCGACTCGGCCAGCGGCCACGACGTGCTGGGTCTGCTAACCGAATTGAATGAGGCGGGCACGACCGTGCTCATGGTCACGCACTCCGAGCACGACGCCCGGTACGCCCGGCGCGTCATCCGCCTGCTCGACGGGCAGGTGGTGCTGGAAAATAGCCGCAGCCAATTCTAATCGATTCCTCCTCCTTCGGCCATGCTTCCCTACCCTTTGCTGCTCATCTACCGCAACTTTAAGCGGTTCAAAAGCACGTTCTTCATCAACCTGATTGGCCTCTCGACCGGCCTGGCCTGCGCGCTGCTCATCTACCTGTGGATAAGCGATGAGCGCAGCTTTGACCGCTACCATGCCCTGGACGGCCGGCTCTACCAGGTGCTGGAAAATCGCCGCACGGCCGCCGGCATCGAGACCCAAACCGGCACCGTGCCGCTGCTGGCCGAGGCCCTGCGGCGGGAAATGCCAGAGATTGAATTCGTGGCCACCACCACGCCGGTCCCGTTTTTCCCCGCGTTCACGCTGGCGGCGGGCGGCCAGCACCTCACCGCCGTCCCCAAATACGCGGACCCGGCCTTCTTCCAGCTGTTTTCCTACCCCCTGCTGGTGGGTACCCCCGCCACGGTGCTGCGGGACAAACACGCCATCGTCCTCTCCGAAGCCCTGGCCACCAAGCTCTTTGGGTCGGTGCAGTACAGCCTGGGCAAAACCGTGAAATGGCAACTGGCCGCCGATAGCATGCAGACCAGCCTGGTGGCCGGGGTGTTTGCCGGGGTGCCCCGCAACTCGTCCGAGCAGTTTGACTTTGTGCTACCCTTTGCCTCGTTCAAGGACCGGATGCAGATGAGCGAGACCATCAAGTGGGACGACGACGGCCCCTTCAACACCTACTTGGCCCTAAAGGAGGGGGCCGACCCCGCGCAGTTTCAAGCCAAGCTGGCGGGGCTACTGAAAACCAAAAGCGCGCAGGCCCAGGCCCAGGGGCGCACGCTGTTCGTGCGGCCGTTCGCGGCGGCGTACCTGCACGGCACCTACGAAAACGGCGTCGCCACCGGGGGGCGCATTGCCTACGTGCGGCTGTTCGCCCTGATTGCCGGGCTCATTCTGGTGATTGCCAGCATCAATTTCATGAACCTGTTCACCGCCAAGGCCTCGCGGCGGGTAAAGGAAGTGGGCATTCGCAAGGCCCTGGGGGCGAGCCGCGCCGCGCTGGTGGGGCAGTACCTGACCGAGTCCGTGGTGATGGCCTTGCTGGCCCTGGTCGTGGCAGTGGGGCTGGTGCAGCTCGTGCTGCCGCAGTTCAGCGCGCTGACGGGCAAGCCGCTGGCCTTGCGGTGGGAGCCGCAGCTGGTGGGGGCCGGCCTGGCCCTGGCGCTGGGCACGGGGCTGCTGGCGGGCAGTTACCCCGCGTTCTACCTGTCGGGTTTCCAGCCGGCGGCTGTGCTGAAAGGCAAGCTGCCGACCAGGGCCGGCGACGTGTGGACGCGGCAGGGCCTGGTCGTGCTGCAGTTCACGCTCTCGGTGCTGTTCATCGTGGCCGTGGTGGTCGTCAACGCGCAGCTGGCGTTTGTGCAGCGCCTGCCGCTGGGCTACGACAAGGCGCACGTGCTTCGCTTTGATACGGGCGGCAAGGCGGCGCGTCAGCAGGCGGCCTTTCTGGCCGAGGTGAAGAAATTGCCCGGCGTCGTGCAGGCGTCCAGCGTCTTGGGCGGCTTCCTGGGGGGCGCTACATCGCGGAGATGAGCTGGCGGGGTAAGCGACTGCCAGTCGGGACGATGCTGGTCAACTACGGCCTGGCGGAAACGATGGGCCTGCACTTAGTAGCCGGCCGCAGCTTTGCGCCGCAATTCCGCGCCGACAGCGCCGCCATCCTCGTCAACCAGACCCTGGTGGCCGGCCTGGGGATGCCGGACCCCGTGGGCCAAAAACTCGATGGGTCCCGCATCGTGGGCGTGGTCCGCGACTTCCATTACGAGTCCCTGCACGAAAAAATCAAACCCCTGCTCCTGCGGCTCGACCCCCAGATTAACACGGTGCTAGTGAAGCTCCAGCCCAACGCGGAGCAGGCCGCGATTGCGCGGCTTCAGCAACTGTACGCCGCCTACAACCCCGGCTTTACGCTCGACTACACGTTTCTGGATGCCGACTACCAGGCCCAGTACGTAGCCGAGCGGCGGGTGGCGGTGCTCGCCCGCTACTTCGCCGGACTGGCCATTCTCATTTCCGCCCTGGGCCTGCTGGGACTGTCGGCCTTCACCGCCGAGCGCCGGCGCAAAGAAATCGGCATCCGCAAGGCCTTGGGCGCGAGCGAACTGGGCATCGTCTGGTTGTTGACCAGCAGCCTGACCAGGCTGGTTGTCGTGGCCATCGTGCTGGCGCTGCCCCTCAGCTACTTGCTTATGCAGCGGTGGCTGGAAGGCTTTGCCTACCGCGTGGCGTGGCAGTGGTGGTACTTCGCAGCAGCCGGAATGGGGGCCCTGCTCATCGCCTGGCTCACGGTAAGCGTGCAGGCCTGGCGGGCAGCCCGCCGCAACCCCGTGCTGAGCCTGCGGGCAGAGTGATAGGCAAATAGGTTGGCCGCTCTGAATTGCCAAAAGGTAGGCGACCAACCTCACTGCCGTTGTACGCAGGCGCAGGCATGCCCTAAGACCTGTCGTTCCGCACTGTTGGCTTTCCACGACAACCACAAGTCCTCCGATGCCGGTAGAGTTTCTGAGTGACGAGCAGGCCGCCCGCTACGGGCGCTACCACGCCGACCCCAGCCCGGAGCAACTGGCCCGTTTCTTCTACCTCAGCCCACAGGATATCCGGTTCCTGGCCAATTATCGCCGTTTCTACACCAAGCTCGGGTGCGCTGTGCAACTCTGTACGCTGCGATTTTTGGGCACGTTTCTGCCGGTTCCTAGAGCCTGTTATGCACTTGCCGCATGTCTGGCGAGCATGATACAGGCGAAGACGACAAAATGGAGTTGCTGCAAACTCGTGCTCAAGCGTTCGTAATCGCGAGCCAGCCGCCGGAAGCGACTGCACCAGGCAAAGCTGCGTTCGACCCCCCAGCGGCGGGGCAGCAGCACAAAGCCAGTTTGTCCTTCGGGCTTGGTTATTACCTGTAAGTCAATGTCGTGTACAGCGGCCTCATACTCCGGGTCTTCCCCTGTGTAGCCCTGGTCGCCAAAGCCGACCTCGACGGTTTGGCCCGTTATTTCCTGTACCCGCTGGCAGAGTTCGCCCACCTGGGCCCGCTCCTGTTCGTTAGCCGGGGTAATGACCACGCTCAACAAGTGCCCCAGCGTATCGACAGCAATATGCGCCTTGCTTCCCTTGCGCCTCTTCGCCCCGTCATAGCCCGCCCGGTGGCCACTTTCGGGGTGCTTTGCCGGGTGCGCCCGTCGAAGATGACCGCCGTGGGCGTTGCTGCCCGGCCCAGCAGCACCCGCTGTAACTCGTTCAAATCATGCACAATAGACTCGAACACGCGGGCATCGCGCCAGCGCGTCCACTGCTGGTACACCGCCGACCAGGGGGCAGGTCGTGGGGCAGGTAGCGCCACTGACAGCCGGTGTGGCCCAAATAACGCAAGCCATTAGTGTTAATGCGGAAAAAATGCTTATGGATGCAAAAGCAAGATGGAAGTAAAATCACGCTATCTCACAAGAGAGGCTAACGCCCGCTTCGCGCGTTATTTTAACACCTTTTTCCGCATTAAGTCTATTGAACAAAGCCCGCAACGGGTGTTCTCGCTGAGGTACGTCTTCCCGCATCAGGCACAGGTAAGGGGCCACAAAAGCCCATTCATCATCCGACACATCACTTGGGTAACTTCGCGTAGCAGCCATAGCCCCAAATTAGCCATAAGTGCAAAACAGGCTCTAGGCAGGTGCCGGCCGTCGTAGTGCAGACCATAGCCCAGCAGCTCCACCTGCCCACCGAAACCTGGAACGGTCAGTACCACCCGGCCGAACACCCTCCATGACCACCAGGTCCATTTGGTAGCATACCTGGGTTTCAGCGCCTACGAGGGCCGGTCGGCGTTTCGCCTGACCCGTTGGCTCTACGCCCAGGTGCTCACCAGCACCGTGCGGCCCAGCGTGCTCTTTGATTTGGCGACCGCCTACCTAGTGGCCCAGCGCGTCGTGCTGCCGGGGGTCACGGTGCTGGCCCGGCTGATTGCGCGGGTCCGGGAGCGTACCGGCCGTTACATCTACCGGCAACTCCGTACCCGCTTGAGCCCGGCGCAACAGGCGGCGTTGGAGGCGCTGCTAGTCGTTGAGCCCGGCCAGCGGCTCACCCGGCTGGAAACGCTACGGACCGCGCCCACCCGCGTTTCCGCCTCCGCCTTGGTGGCCGCGCTGGACCGGCTGGACAAAGTGCGCGCCCTCGGGGTCGGAGACCTTGCGCTCCATGACCTGCCCGAAGCTCGGTTGGCGCGCCTGACTCGCCACGCTCAGTTAGCCTGGGGCCAGACGTTGGCACGTATGGGAGAGGAACGCCGCCTGGCCACGCTGCTTGTCTTCGTGCAGGCCCTCGAACGCACGGCCACCGACGACATCCTAGACCTCTTCGACGGGCTACTGACTGCGCTGGCCCTGCGGGGCGAGACGAAGCGCCGTCGCGAGCGGCTCCGTTCGCTCAAAGACTTGGACCACGCCGCGCTGGTTCCGCAACAGGCCGTGCGCATCCTACTCGACGAGACGGTACCCGATGAGAGTATTCGGCAGCAGGTGTTTGGTCGCATCGGCGAAGCCCCGTTACGGGCGGCGGCTGACGCAGTGCAGGCCTTGGCCAGCATCGACGATGACCCGCAGCTTTCAAGCGCTGAGCGGCAGCTACGCGACGGTGCGTCGGTTCCTGCCAGCCTTGCTGAACGGCATTGCCTTCGAGGGTTCCCCCTCGGCCAAACCCCTGCTAGATGCCTGGCACTTTTTACAGGCCCAGCAAACCGGCGGGCGTGGCCGGCCGAAGTGGGTGGCGGCTCCCCGTACCCTCGTGCCCAAGAGCTGGACGCGGCAGGTATTTCCCGGCAAAGGCGAGGTGAACCCGGCGGCGTACACCCTCTGCGTGCTGGACCGGCTGCACCAGGCCTTGCGCCGCCGAGAAGTATTCGTAGCCACGAGTGAGCGATATGGTGACCCTCGGGCGGAGCTGCTGCGGGGTGACCTACTACAACTTTACCGGCGACCAGTTCACCGGCTTTCACGGCATCGTCATCCCCGGCACGCTGCGCGATTCCTTGTTCATCCTGGCCGGGCTGTTGGAACAGCAAACCAGCCTGGACCCGCGCGAAATCATGGCCGATACCCACAGCTACAGCGAGGTAGTCTTTGGCCTCTTCGCCCTGCTGGGCTACCGTTTCAGCCCCCGGCTGGCCTACCTGGCGGACCAACGCTTCTGGCGCATGAGCAAGGAAGACGACTACGGCCCGCTCACCGAGTTGAGCCGGCACGTCGTCAATTCCCGTCTCATTAGTGACCATTGGGACGACATGCTGCGGCTGGCCGGCTCGCTTAAGCTGGGCAAGGTTAAAGCCACGGCCGTGATGCGCACCTTGCAGCGGGCGGGCTCGCTCTCGGGCCTGGGCCGGGCGGTGGCCGAACTGGGCCGGGTGGAAAAGACGCGCTACCTGCTGGCCTACGTGCAGGACGAGGCCTACCGTCGGCGCATTCTGGTGCAACTTAACCGCGGCGGGGGCCGCCACGCGCCGGCCCGCGCCGTCTTTCACGGCAAAAAAGGCGAGTTGCGCCAGCGCTATCGCGAGGGCATGGAGGACCAGTTAGGAGCCTTGGGGTTGGTCGTCAACGCCTTGGTGCTGTGGAATACCCGCTATTTGCAACAAGCCTTGGAGCAGTGGCAGGAAACCGAAGGAGGCCTGAACCCGGACGACGTGGCCCGCCTCTCGCCCTTGCTGCATGAACACGTCAACATGCTGGGCCGCTACGATTTCACGCTGCCCGAAGCCATTGCGGCAGGTCGATTACGCCCGCTACGTACCCTAACAAATTGGGAAACGTCGCTCAGCGAATTGGCCTAGCGATAATTTCTGTTCCTACTCTAGTGCTACCCCTATAGCAACATCAGCGAGCGAGATGCTTCGCTTCGCTCTGCATGACGTCCAGGCGGCGTTTCACGTCTGACATACCAAAGATTCACTGCATCTGAAGCATCTTGGCCGTCTGCAACTAGGCTGCCGTCGCTACTTCCCGCCAACTGCCTAGCTGGGCCAGCAAACCCAGCGCCGGCCCCACGGCCAGAAGTAGGTAAAGGTCCTGTGCCTGCACGTAGCCACTAAGCCAGCTCGTGACCTGTATGCTGACCACGGTGAGGGCGAATCCTATACAGTTCACGATGGTCAGGGCGGTGCCGCGCGAGTCTTCGGGCGCGCTTTGGGCCACCAGGCTGGAGAACATAGGCGAATCAGCCACGACCACCAGTCCCCAACTGAACAGAAAGCTCAGAAAAAGCCCCCGACTGGCTGCGCAGCACCAAGGGCGAAACCAGGCAGCACACCCCCGACAAGGCCAGCGCCGTGGTAGCTACCCTGTGGGGGGCAATTTTACGGGAGAGCAGGCCGCTGCCCATGCAAGCCAGGCCGCCCGCCCCAATCAGCAGAAACGACAACAACGACACCGGCAAATTCGCATCGGGGTGCGCGCTGTTGTAGGTCGTCAGCATCAGGGGTAGAAAGGCCCAGAAGGTATACAGCTCCCACATATGGCCGAAATACCCGAAGGCCGCGGCGCGGAAGCGCGGCAACCGAAACCCACTCAAAAAGGCCGTGGCTTGCAGGCGTTGCCCTGTTTTTCGGTAGGGGCCGTCGGGTACCAGCAGGAGCATGGCCAGGCCGCCCAGCACCGCCAGGCCCGAGGTAGCCAGCGTCACGTACTGCCACGGCAGCTGCGCCGTGACGCTCTTCAGCAGATGCGGGAACGCCGTGCCCAGCACCAGCGCCCCCACCAGAAACCCCAGCCATTTGCCCAGGCCCGCCTGCACGTAATCCGCGGCTATTTTCATCCCCACCGGATAAATGCCCGCCAGGAAAAAGCCGGTCAGAAACCGGAAAGCGAGCAAGCCGCCCGCTTCCACTCCGGCCAGATTAATGCCCAGGTTGTACAGCGCGGCCGCCAGGGCGCTGAAACAAAACACCCGCGACGGAGAGAAGCGGTCAGCAATGGCGAGCAAGGCAAACACCAGCGTGCCGGAAATAAACCCGAGTTGGACCGCGCTGGTCAGATCGGCTACAAAGGTGGGCGGCTGTTGCAACATGGCCGCTAAGTCCGCCGCTATGGCATTGCCCGCAAACCAGAGGGAGGTGCAAAAGAACTGGGCCAGCACAATGACGGGTAAAATTCGGGGCATATAAGGGTAGGAGTAAGCTGGGGGGCTTTTTTAGTCAATCAACAGTACATCCAACAGACCGGGCCGATCGGCGTAGTTGCGCGCGCTGCTGTAGAGGAAATCCTCCGGCACGTCCACAAAACCAGCTACAACTGGGTTGCGGTGCAAGTAGCCCAGACGTTGCAGTTGCAGTTGATTGGAGTGCAGCTCGATGGGATGGTTTTCTTGCTGCCAGAACTGATAGTGCTCGTTGTGCGCGTTGCGTTGCCCAGCCCGCCCAAACATCCATAGCATCCACTCGCGGCGACTCTCCTGTTCGTTTTCCTAAATGGCTTTCAGGATAGCCTTGGAAGTATGACGCTTCAAATCACGAAGAATAGACGATAAATTATCGGCGGCGCTGCTGATGATTAGATGAGCGTGGTTGGTCATCAGGCACCAAGCGTAGAGTTCCAGCCCTTTGTGCTGCTGGCAATAACGCAGACTGTCCACAAAGATGTCGTTATAGAGCCGCCGCGTGAACACGTCAATCCAGTTGACGGTAGCAAAGGAGACAAAATAGAGCTGCTGCGAATCCTGAATCTTGTATTTCTCACTCATACCAGCAAGATGCAGGATTATCCAAACTACGCATAGCACTTGCTCTTCACTGGCGCGAGTTTAGCGCAGCGTAACTCGTGACCAGCCATGCCGGGAGGCTGCGTCTCCCCCGTCAGAACAACACCGCCGCCCGGATTTTTCCAGGCGGCGCGGTCACATTTTGCCGCTAATGCGGCAGTGGAGGTACAACCTCCGCCTCAAAGCTAGTCACGAGCTACAAGCTCGCGCCAGTTGGGGGCTAGTTTTAGTTAGAAATCACATAAATTTCCTGAGTTTGAAAGCAGATACATCTTCTTTGCTCAGATTAAACCATTCACCTTTTTAATCTTTTGCTTGCAAAACGCTGGTGCCAGTATCGCTCAATTCCTACCGAGTCGTCAGTTGAAATCCTATGCACTTCAGTAACTTCTTCGGGCATCTGAGTTGCAATTTCATACTGCCTTCGACCAACTGAATTTGTTCTGCCTATTTT
Source organism: Hymenobacter sp. R533113 (assembly GCF_056835965.1). Classification (NCBI taxonomy): domain Bacteria; kingdom Pseudomonadati; phylum Bacteroidota; class Cytophagia; order Cytophagales; family Hymenobacteraceae; genus Hymenobacter; species Hymenobacter sp. R533113. The sequence goes on along the minus strand of NZ_JAKWBD010000014.1, from coordinate 282,655 downwards.
GTAAAATTTGCCTGATTTCATAAGATAAACAAACTCTAAAGCAAGTGTGGAGATTGGTTCGTTCGCGTTGCTGGTAGAGATTTCAATTAAGCTCCCAGTGCTGTATTCAGAACACATTTGAAGAACATCAGGGTGTTTATTGGAGCGTAACAAATAGTCTTCTAGTTCTTTAATAAACTTAGCCTTGCTTCCAAAACGATTTTGAAATGTATTCCAATCGGGGATTTCAATGCCCTTGCGACTAATTAACCTCATGTCGCTTTTAGTCACAAGCCTTCCATTTTCGCTGGAGAATTTCGCATAAACATCGAATAGAAATTCTTTGTCATGAGCCTTAATAAGCACATTTGGAGCAAAGCCGGCTTCTTGCAAAGCATCTCCCCAACGCGCCCAAATTTTCCCAAGCCAAAGTGTGGATTTAATACCCGTTTCGCTCTCAAACTTTCGAGAGCCAAGAGGCTTACCACCATTGATCTGAGCGGTGCGTTTTATTTCACTAAGAATTACTTCTTTCATTAAGGTTGAAAAATCGCAAAAATTTGCACTGAAGAATAATTAGCGAAGGCGAGCTACATATTCCGCCGGTATTGCCCCCCACCTCAAACAGGGCATTCGTAATCTGCCCAAGCGAGCAGAGCTTCGCCGTTTCCATTAGCTCCTCGAACAGGTTGCCATTCTGCACGGCTACTTGCTGTAGCTGCTTCAGACGCTGCTCCGTGGTGCTTTCGCTGCGGGCGTGGAGGTTTAGCGGGGAAGTGTGTCGGGCTTCGCACTAGCTGATTTAAGGCGCTGCTTGATATACTGCTGCAACTCCTGGAAGCTCATGTTCTGGGTTTCTTCCGTGATTTTGCTGCGGATAGCGCGCATCATTTCCACAGCATCGAAGGATTTGGGAGATTTATTCGCTTTCATAGGTGATAAGGTCTTTGGGACTTCTGATTTCTAGCAGCTGGTAACCCAGGCGCAGATTTACTGAATTGTAGCCTTTAATACGTTGAAGGTTGACGATATGCTTAAAATTCCAGCTTGCCAGCACATCTACCCGTGAAAGGGTAGCAAGGGCAATATGGCGGCAGTCGGCCAGACTGGTTTTGCCAACGACGTTTTCAGTAATATACCGATTGGCTAAGTCAACAGATTCCTGAGTGAGCGACACCCGTTCAAAAAGAGTGGACGGGTATTGGTCAAGCAAGTTCCGAACTCTGGCTGGCGCGTTCAGTAATTCAAGGTCAAGAAGATCGGAAACAACGAAAATGAAGTTACCGCGCTGAAATTGCTGGAAGAACAGTTCGGTTGTTTCCTTAAACTCCTCGTCGAAATAACCGCCAACCACGGACGTATCAATGTAGATGCGCGGCTTCATAAAATCAGCGAAATCAATTTAATCTGCAAAATCTGTGCTTACATATTCCGCCGATATTGCCCCCCAACCTCAAACAGGGCATTCGTAATCTGCCCGAGTGAGCAGAACTTCACCGTTTCCATCAGCTCCTCGAACAGGTTGCCATTCTGCACGGCTACTTGCTGTAGCTGCTTCAGGCGCTGCTCCGTGGTGCTTTCGTTGCGGGCGTGGAGGTGGTTGAGCATGGTGATTTGGTACTGCTTTTCCTCTTCCGTGGCGCGGATAACCTCGGCGGGGAGCACCGTGGGTGAGCCTTTGGAGGAGAGGAAGGTGTTCACGCCGATGATGGGGTACTCGCCCGTGTGCTTGAGCATCTCGTAGTGCAGGCTTTCCTCCTGAATCTTGCCGCGCTGGTACATGGTTTCCATGGCGCCCAGCACGCCGCCGCGCTCCGTGATGCGGTCAAACTCCAATAGCACCGCTTCTTCCACCAAGTCGGTGAGTTCCTCGATGATGAAGGAGCCTTGCAGCGGGTTCTCGTTTTTGGCCAAGCCCAGCTCCCGGTTGATGATGAGCTGAATAGCCATGGCCCGGCGCACCGATTCCTCGGTGGGCGTGGTGATGGCCTCATCGTAGGCGTTGGTGTGCAGGGAGTTGCAGTTGTCGTAGATGGCGTAGAGGGCCTGCAACGTGGTGCGGATGTCGTTGAAGTCGATTTCCTGAGCGTGCAGGCTGCGGCCCGAGGTCTGGATGTGGTACTTCAACATCTGGCTCCGGGCGTTGGCGTTGTACTTCAGCTTCATCGCCTTGGCCCAGATGCGACGCGCCACCCGGCCAACCACCGCGTACTCGGGGTCGATGCCGTTGGAGAAGAAGAAGGAGAGGTTGGGCGCGAAGTCGTTCACGTCCATGCCGCGGCTCACGTAGTACTCCACGAAGGTGAAGCCGTTGCTGAGGGTAAGCGCCAGCTGGGTGATGGGGTTGGCGCCAGCCTCGGCAATGTGGTAGCCGGATATGGAAACCGAATAGAAATTCCGCACCTTCTCCTTAATAAAGTACTCCTGCACGTCGCCCATGAGGCGCAGGGCAAACTCGGTGCTGAAGATGCAGGTGTTCTGGGCCTGGTCTTCCTTGAGAATGTCAGCCTGCACGGTGCCGCGCACCTGGCTCAGGGTGCGCGCCTTGATAGACGAGTACACGTCGGGGGGCAAAACCTGGTCGCCGGTCACGCCGAGCAATAGCAAGCCGAGGCCGTCGTTGCCGGCGGGCAGCTCGCCCTGGTAGCTGGGGCGCACCACACCTTTGTCCTGATAAATCTGGTTGATGTTGTCCTCGACTTCCTGCTCCAGTCCGTGTTCCTTTATATAGAACTCGCACTGCTGGTCGATGGCCGCGTTCATGAAAAACGCGGCCAGGTGGGCAGCCGGACCATTGATGGTCATGGACACCGACGTGCTGGGGTTGGCCAGATTGAAGCCGGAGTACAGCTTCTTGGCGTCGTCGAGGCAGCAGATGCTCACGCCGGCGTTACCGATTTTGCCGTAGATGTCGGGCCGGTGGTCGGGGTCTTCGCCGTAGAGGGTCACCGAGTCGAAGGCCGTGCTCAGGCGCTTGGCGGGCAGGCCCATGCTCACGTAGTGGAAGCGGCGGTTGGTGCGCTCGGGGCCACCTTCGCCGGCAAACATGCGGGTGGGGTCTTCGCCCTCGCGCTTGAACGGAAACACGCCGGCCGTGTAAGGAAACTCGCCGGGCACGTTTTCCTGCAGCTGCCAGCGCAGCAAGTCGCCCCATGCCGTGAAGCGCGGCAGGCTCACTTTCGGAATCTGCTTACCCGACAAACTTTCGGTGTGGGTCTGGATGCGGATTTCCTTGTCGCGCACTTTAAAGACGAACTCGGGGGCTTTGTAGGTGGCTACTTTCTGCGGCCAGGTCTCCAGGAGTTTCCAGTTCTGACCATCGAGCCGGAGCTTGATTTCCTGGAATGTGCTCTCCAAGCCGGCCACGAGTGATCCTGGGTCGGTTCCGTGGCTGCTGCTCCCGCTGCCTGCACCAGATCCGCCGGACTGGAGGCTTCTGACGGCGTGGAGACTTTGGTCGAGGCCGTAAAGCTGTTGGGCCACTTCGGCTTGCTTCTGTACCCAAATATCATAGTTGCGGTTGGTTTCAGCGATTTCAGATAAGTAACGCGTGCGGTGGGGCGGAATGATGTAAATCTTCTCCGAATCCTCCGTGGTGGTTTCGAGCTGGGAGGCAAAAGTGGCCCCCGTTTTCTGCTCCAGCATATGCAGCACGGCCCGGTACAGGCGATTCATGCCGGGGTCATTGAATTGCGAGGCGATGGTGCCAAATACGGGCAGCGAATCCAGCTGCCGGTCCCAGAGGCCGTGGTTGCGCTGGTACTGCTTACGCACGTCGCGCAGGGCGTCGAGGGCCCCGCGCTTATCGAATTTATTGAGGGCAATGACATCGGCGAAGTCCAGCATGTCGATCTTCTCAAGCTGGGTGGCCGCGCCGTACTCCGGCGTCATCACATAGAGACTGGCGTCGGAGTGCTCAATGATTTCGGTGTCGGACTGGCCGATGCCGCTGGTTTCGAGGATGATGAGGTCGTAGTTGGCGGCCACTACCACGTCCACGGCGTCCTGCACGTACTTACTCAGGGCCAGGTTGCTCTGGCGCGTGGCCAGGCTGCGCATGTACACCCGTGGCGAGTTGATGGAATTCATCCGAATCCGGTCGCCGAGCAGGGCCCCGCCGGTTTTGCGCTTGCTGGGGTCTACGGAAATGATGGCAATGGTCTTGTCGGGGAAGTCCATCAGAAAGCGCCGCACCAGCTCATCTACCAGGCTGGATTTGCCCGCGCCGCCCGTGCCCGTAATGCCAAGAATAGGAGCGGTCCGCGTTGTTACTTCCGTGTCGCCGGTGGTTGCTTGCTGCGTGGCGCCATTACCGCTCTGGGGGGCTTTTTCCTGCTGCTGAAACTCCGCAACTAGCTGGCCCTTCACGCGCTCAAACTCTTCGGGGAAGTTTTCGGCGGCTGAAATCAGGCGACCGATGCTGCGGGCATCTTTCTCTTTTACGTGGCTTACCTCGCCGTTCAGGTTCTGGCCGGTAGGGAAGTCGCAGCGCTGCAACAGGTCATTGATCATGCCTTGCAAACCCATCGCGCGGCCGTCATCCGGCGAGTACAGTCGCTCGATGCCGTAGGCTTGCAGCTCCGCAATTTCGCTGGGCAGAATCACGCCGCCGCCGCCGCCGAAGATGCGCACATGGCCCGCGCCGCGCTCCGTCAGCAGGTCGTACATGTATTTGAAGTACTCGTTGTGGCCGCCCTGGTAGGAGGTAATGGCAATGGCCTGGGCATCTTCCTGAATAGCGCAGTCCACGATTTCCTGCACGGAGCGGTTGTGGCCCAAGTGAATAACTTCGGCGCCGCTACTCTGAATAATGCGGCGCATGACGTTGATAGCCGCGTCGTGACCATCGAACAGGGCCGCCGCCGTCACAATGCGGATATGATTCTGTGGTTTATAGGGAGCTACGGGAGCAACTTGCATAGCGGGTGGAATGGGGTGGGGTAAGAGGGGCTAAGGTACGAAAAAAGCCCCAGCGCGGCAGCGGGGGCTTTTTCTGAATGTGTAGTCTTGAACTAATTACTCTTCATTAGAATACGTGTGAAATTTCTTTCCTCCATTAATATAAAAGTCATTGAGTATAACCTCTAATGCGGCAAACGGAATGTCAATGATTTCAAAAGTTGCGAAATCAATCTTCTCTAGACTGTCATTCCTGAATATCTCAACAATTAAATTCCATTTTCCATCAATTTGCTCCCACAGTTCCCAGCCCATACCATCACGTATCTCCCAACCTAGACTATCGTTTTTGGCCACTCGGGTTCCAACACAACTAGCTACCAGGAACTCAAATCTTCGATTCTCTACAGTAAAAAGCATAAAGTATATTTGTAGTGAGTTTCAGTTACCGCAGCTCCGCCAGCCGCAGCTGAAACCCAGGCAGCACTGCTTCACCTGACAACTCGTTGTCAAAGCCCTGTACCAACTCTGGTTCCGGCTGGCCGGGGCGGTAGATAGTGGCTGTTTCGGTTTCCGGTACGATGAGCCACGCCAGTTGCGCACCGTTGCGGAGCCAATCCAGCATTTTGGCTTGCAGATCAATGACGCTATCAGTTTCGGAAGCTAGTTCCAGGACGAATTCCGGGCACAGCGGGGCAAATTTCTTTTGCTGCTCCAGCGTCAGAGTTTCCCAGCGGGCATTAGCCAGCCAGGCGGCATCGGGGGCTCGCATGGAACCATCGGGGAGGCGAAAGCCACCGTTGGAGTCGAAGACGCGCCCCAGCCGCCCCTCTCGATTCCACAGACTCAATTGAAAGTTAATCTCAGCATTTCGCTGACTGGAAAGGCTGCCGGTGGGCGACATAATCAGGATTTCGTGGTTAGCTGTGCGCTCGACGCGCAAATCGGAGTGCTGCTGGCAGAAGTCGAAAAACTCGTCGTCTGTCATCTGCGCCAAGCTTGGTCCGCTTAGTACCAGCGGTGCTTCGTTGGGAAGGAGGGTGATATGCATGGTGAAATGTAGTAGATGAAGTTATTGCAGCTCCGCCAGCCGCAGCCGAAACCCCGGCAGCACTGCTTCGCCGAACAGCTCTTTCTCAAAGCCCTGGACTACTTCCGGTTCTGGCTGGTTGGGCCGGTAGATATAGGCGGTTTCCGTTTCCGGGATGATGAGCCACGCTAGCTGCGCGCCGTTGCGGAGCCAGTCCTGCATTTTGGCTTGCAGCGTTCTGGTGGAATCAATAGTGGACTTCAACTCGACTACAAACTCAGGGCAGACGGGCGCAAACTTGTCCTGCTGCACCGTGGTCAGCGCATTCCACTTGGCCGCTGAAACCCAGGAGGCATCTGGCGACAGCACGGAGCCATCAGGAAGGGTGAAGCCGGTGTTAGAGTCGAAATATTCTCCGAGTTGAGGATGCTGTTCACACCATTTGCCCAGCAGAAAAGTAAGGCGGGCATTGCGTTTGCCGGAACGGCTGCCAGTAGGCGACATAATAACAATTTCATGGTTGGCTGTGCGCTCAATGCGCAACTGAGGGTGCTGCTGACAGAAGTCGAAAAACTCGTCATCTGTCATGCGCTCTAAATAAGAGCCGCCCAGGAGTATGCCGCCGGATTCTAATAAATACTGCATAGTCTAAAAGTACGCAAAATATGCGCTGAGAAAGTCCCCGCTTACTTGGCTGCCTTTTCCTCCAGTATCTGTAGCAGCTTAGCAGCGGCCTCTTCGATGTCGGTGTCGCCTTGCTGGGCGGCGCGCTCTTTGGCGGCAATGAGGCCGTCGCGGTGCACCGTTTTAAAGTCGCCGTAGGGAAAGTGGTAGCGGCCTTTGGTGTCTTCGGCCTTGCTCATATCGAGGCCCAGGTGCCACTGCCCATATTCCTTCATCTCATGCTTGCTGAGGTAGTTGTTCTGCGCAGACGTATCAGGGTTGTGCTCGCCCCAATGGACCTGGTCATTTTTGAATTTACCTTCCTCAATGAGATGTTTGGCAAAGGTAACGGCGGTCGGATTTAGGGTCAGGCTCATAGCTAGGGAGAGAGTTAGGTGAATAAGACGCGGCCGAAAAAGCCCCCCAGCACCTACGCACGCCACCCTGCGAGGTTAGCGCTCAGCTTCGCGGACTCAGGGCCGTAACATACAAGCTTAGGTTGATGGGCATGGAGGTCCAGCGGTCCTCCGACTTATCCCGGAACATGGTGCGGTGCAAGGGGGACACGGGACCCGGAATGGTGAGTAGGTACCAATCGTGCTCACTGGCAGGCCTTCCCTGTAGCCACTCCAGGGTTACAATTACCCGCTCGTTGTTGCCGACCTGCACGTCATAGGGTTTCAGATCGATGTGTTGCCAGCCGGTGGCGCCGTCGGCTAGGCCGAACTGTACGTCGCGGGTAAGCAGGGAGGTAGTAGGCAGGCCATCGGCATCCAGCGTGCGCACATTGAGCCGAAAGCGCAGGTCGCGGAAGTGGTTTTGCCGAATATAAAAATGAGCGTCCTCCAGTTGGCTATGGGCTTTCACGCGCAGCACCGTACCCACTTCGCGCCCAAGCTTATGCACCGGGTCTTTATCCTGATGAAGATGAAAGTTGTACGCCGTCAGGCTGGCGCTGCCCTCATTGCCGATGCGGTGACGCTTCCAGTCGGTGGCACGCACCTTCACCTCACCCAACGTGTGGGCCCGGGGCTCTAGTTTTATTTCCGTCAAGCTGCCCAGCTGAGCCACGGTCAATTGCTGGGGCTGATACCCAACACAGGATATGACAACCGTATCGGAAGCCGCTGCGGGGGCAAAGGGTGCCAGGGAAAACGAGCCGCTGCCATCGGCCACCGTCCCGATAGGCTTGCCTAACACGCCCACCGAAGCGTAGGGCACGGGCGCGCCCATAGCCGTAGTAACGCGATGAGGTACCGAACCTTGCGCGTGGGCTGATAAGGAAAGTAAAGTGAGTAGGAACCCAGCGACGAATGCAGAGCGGGAGCGGAGTGTCATAGAATTGGTTTGTTAGCTGTAGTTAAAGTCGATACACATATCAGATAAGGCATTAGGTAGCAACAGTTGCACGCGTATAAAATGAGGACGAGAAAAAGCCCCCCAGAAATGGTCTGGGGGGCTTTTTTGTCCTGAAAAGGTGTTGCCAAATCAAGTGACGACTGAACCCTACACTGGAATCATGTCGTGAGGGTTGATGACAAACTTCTTGGCCACGCCACTATCAAACTCGGCGTAGCCTTCCGGGGCTTGGTCGAGCGTGATAATCTCTACGTTCACCGCTTTGGCTATCTGTACTTTATCGTAGAGAATAGCCTGCATGAGCTGACGGTTGTAGCTCATGACGGGCGTCTGGCCGGTGTGGAAGGAGTGGCTTTTGGCCCAACCCAGGCCGAAGCGGATAGATAGGTTGCCCTTCTGGGCGGCCTTGTCTTCGGCACCAGGGTCTTCGGTCACGTAGAGGCCCGGAATGCCGATGGAGCCACCGGCGCGGGTGATTTCCATCAGTGAGTTGAGCACGGCGGCCGGCACTTCCTTTTTGGAGTCGGTGCCGTGGCCGCTGGCCTCGAAGCCCACGCAGTCCACGGCGCAGTCAATTTCGGGTACGCCCAGAATCTGGGTGATTTGCTCGGTGAGGGTCGCGTCGAGGGAAAGGTCCACGGTTTCACAGCCGAAGGAGCGGGCATGGGCCAGGCGCGCTTTGTTCATGTCGCCCACGATGACTACGGCCGCGCCCAGCAGCTGGGCCGAAGCCGCCGCGGCTAAGCCCACCGGCCCGGCACCGGCAATGTATACCGTGGCGCCCGGACCAACCCCAGCCTTCACGGCGCCGTGGAAACCCGTCGGGAAAATGTCGCTTAGCATGGTCAGGTCGCGGATTTTCTCCATAGCCTGATCCTTATTAGGGAATTTGAGCAGGTTGAAATCGGCGTAGGGCACCATCACGTACTCGGCCTGCCCACCGATCCAGCCGCCCATGTCCACGTAGCCATAGGCACCACCGGCGCGTCCTTCGTTCACCGTCAGGCAGATGCCGGTTTTCATCTCCTTACAAGTACGGCACCGCCCGCAGGCCACGTTGAACGGCACCGACACCAGATCACCCTTCTTCAGAAACTCCACATCGGCCCCGGTTTCAATGACTTCGCCCGTAATTTCGTGCCCCAGCACCAGGCCGGCCGGTGCCGTGGTCCGTCCGCGCACCATGTGCTGGTCGGAGCCGCAGATATTGGTGGATACTACTTTCAGAATCACTCCGTGAGTGATGTTGCGTCCCTTGGGGTTCTTCAGCTCGGGAAAGTCAATGCTCTGCACTTCGACTTTGCCCGGCCCCAGGTACACGACGCCGCGATTATCTGCCATAGTAAGTAAAGTTTAGTTTTGGAGGTAATACCAAGTTGGAGCTTGGTGAAAGGTTGGGGTGTAACACGAAGCGGCGCTTCGTCTGATGGGTGCGGTCTTTGTTAGTAACGCGCCGTGGCGCGAAGCTTCTGCTTCGCGTATCGTTGCTTGTTGCTGAGGATATACAAATCGTTGAAAAAAGCCCCCCCGCGAGTCGTGCAGCGATACGCGAAGCAGAAGCTTCGCGCTACAAGCCCGGTAAACAACGATTCACCAAGCTAGCACCAGGTGCTACTCCTTCACCGCCTGCACGGCGTCGGCACCGGCCTGGGCTACGGTATGGTCATTCTCTACACTATCGCCCGACACGCCAATGGCACCAATAACAGCTCCTTGGTTATTCTTAATCGGGATGCCGCCGGGGAAGGTGATAAGGCCGCCGTTGGAGTGCTCAATGTTGTAGAGCGAGCCGCCGGGCTGGGAAAGCTTGCCGATTTCGCCGGTGTTCATATCGAAGAAGCGGGCGGTTTTGGCCTTCTTAATCGAGATGTCCAAGGAGCCGAGCCAGGCGTCGTCCATGCGTAGGAAGGTCACGAGGTTAGCGCCGCTGTCCACGATGGCAATGTTCATTTTCACGTTGTGCTGCACGGCTGCCTCGTGGGCAGCGGTGAGGGCTTGCTGGGCTTGCTTGAGGGTAATGCTCATGGGAGGGGTGTTGTGGTTAGAGTGGTTTGACTACCTCAACAACAGTATTTCCGGGCATTTGTCAACCCCGCTGAACCAGAATGAGATGATGCGGGTATGAAATGAGAGGATAGTAGGGTAGAATTTTGGTTACGTGCCAGTAGAATTAGCAGTAGCTGAAGCAGGAGGGTGTTGATATGTAGAAAGGCGGTCATGCAGAGCGGCGCGAAGCATCTCGCGTGCTGATGCCTGATTACTAATCTAGCTAAACACGCGAGATGCTTCGCGCCGCTCTGCATGACCGCCTTGGTAAATAAAGGCCTGATTGTCACTCATGGCGCTCAGATAGCTTTTCCGCCCCTTGTTGCCTACCTTTGTAGTTGTAAAACCCTCGCCAGTGAAGCATATCCGCAATTTCTGCATCATCGCCCACATCGACCACGGTAAAAGCACCCTGGCTGACCGCCTGCTGGAATTTACCAGCACCGTCTCGAAGCGCGACATGCAGGCGCAGCTACTCGACAACATGGACCTGGAGCGGGAGCGGGGTATCACTATCAAGAGCCACGCCATCCAGATGCAGTACCCCTACAAAGGGGAAGTGTACACGCTCAACCTGATTGATACTCCCGGCCACGTCGATTTTAGCTACGAGGTAAGCCGTTCCATCGCCGCCTGCGAAGGTGCCTTGCTTATTGTCGACTCTTCACAAGGTATTGAGGCCCAAACGATTTCCAACCTGTACCTGGCTATCGGGGCTGACCTGGAAATCATTCCAGTTCTCAATAAAATTGACTTGCCGCACGCCATGCCCGAGGAGGTAAGCGACGAAATTGTGGACCTCATCGGCTGCGACCGGGCAGATATTATCCCGGCTTCCGGCAAATCCGGTATCGGCATTGAAGCCATTCTGAACGCTATCTGCGACCGGATTTCGCCCCCCAAAGGTGACCCCGACGCGCCGCTGCAAGCTCTGATCTTTGATTCGGTTTTCAATTCCTACCGGGGTATCGAGGTGCTGTTTCGCATCAAGAACGGCACCATGCGTAAGGGTGACAAACTGCGCTTCATGGCCACCGGCAAGGAATATGGCGCCGACGAAATCGGGATTCTGGGCCTTAATCAGGAGCCGCGCCTCGAAATGGGAGCCGGCAACGTTGGCTACCTGATTTCGGGCATCAAGGAAGCCCGCGAAGTAAAAGTAGGTGACACCATTACCCACGTTGCCAGGCCCACCAAGGAAGCCATCCAAGGCTTCGCCGACGTAAAGCCGATGGTATTCGCGGGCATCTACCCCGTGGACACCACGGAGTATGAAGAGTTGCGCTCGTGCATGGAAAAGCTCCAGCTCAACGATGCCTCGCTGGTGTGGGAGCCCGAAACGTCGGTAGCCCTGGGCTTTGGCTTCCGCTGCGGCTTCCTCGGGATGCTGCATATGGAAATCGTGCAGGAGCGCCTGGAGCGCGAGTTTAACATGACCGTGATTACCACCGTGCCCTCGGTGCAGTTTCACGCCATCGGCACCAAAGACCAGCTGCTGACCATCAACGCGCCCTCCGAAATGCCGGAGCCCAACCTGATTAAGCTCATTGAGGAGCCCTATATCAAGGCGCAGATCATCACGGCCGCCGACTACGTGGGACCGATTATCACGCTTTGCATGGAGAAGCGTGGTATTATCAAGGGCCAGTCGTATCTGACTTCAGAGCGGGTGGAAATGACCTTTGAGCTGCCGCTGTCGGAAATCGTGTTCGACTTTTTCGACAAGCTCAAAACCATCTCGCGCGGCTACGCCTCCCTCGACTACGAGCTGATTGGCTTCCGTGAGGCGGATATGGTGAAGCTGGACATTATGCTGAACGGTGAGCGGGTAGATGCGCTCTCAGCCATCGTGCACCGCTCCAAGAGCTACGACTGGGGCCGCCGCCTCTGCGAAAAGCTCCGCGAGCTGCTGCCCCGCCAGATGTTCGATATCGCCATTCAGGCTAGTATCGGCCAAAAGATTATTGCCCGCGAATCGGTGAAAGCCCTGCGCAAAAACGTAATTGCCAAGTGCTACGGCGGCGACATCTCCCGCAAGCGCAAACTGCTGGAAAAGCAGAAAGAGGGTAAGAAGCGGATGCGCTCCGTAGGCTCGGTAGAGATTCCGCAGGAAGCTTTCTTAGCAGTTTTGAAAATAGATTAAAGATTGAGACGCGCCTCTTGAGGCGCGTTTTTTTGCTTGCCTAACGCATTTTTCACCCCATACACTTCCTGACAAGCTGTTGTATGATTACTTCAAACCAATGGCTAACAAAATCACGGAGAACTGTACGACCGAAGTACAGCTAGACAAGATTATCAAAGGACAAGAGCGCAAGTTCCGGTGGCGCGACGATTGGCCCACGATGGAGAAAGAACTGCAGGAGTCCGGCGCCGCTGCTATTGCTGCGCATAACGAGGCTCGTAAGACCACGACCGCTCCTTCTGAATAATATCGCTGCTACCCGCATGACCACTGCTCCCGAAGCCACGAGCTACCAACTCATCGACGGCAAGAAAACCGCCGAAGATATCAAAGTAGAAATTGCCGCTGAGGTTGAAAAGATAAAGGCCGCGGGGGCAAAATCCCCCACCTGGCCGCCATCCTCGTGGGCCACGACGGCGGCTCCGAAACCTACGTGCGCAACAAGGTGCTGGCCTGCGAGCGGGTAGGCTTCGAGTCGACGCTGCTGCGCTACGAGAATGATATTACCGAAGCTGAGTTGCTGGCGAAGGTGGAGGAGCTGAACCACGACGACCGCATCGACGGCTTCATCGTGCAGCTGCCGCTACCCGCTCACATCTCCGCCGATAAGGTTATCGAAACCATCAAGCCCGAAAAGGACGTGGACGGCTTTCATCCTATGAACATCGGGCGCATGGTAGCTGGCCTGCCTTCTCTGTTGCCCGCTACACCGTCGGGTATTGTGGAGCTTCTTAGTCGCTACGGCATCGAAACCAGTGGGCAGCATTGCGTCGTTATTGGGCGTAGTAACATCGTGGGCACACCCGTTAGTATTCTGCTTGCTAAGAACTTAGATACGGGTAACTGCACTGTTACTTTATGTCACTCCCGTACGCGTAACCTGGCCGAAATCACCCGCACTGCTGACATCGTGGTAGCCGCTATTGGCCGGCCAGAATTCGTGACGGGCGACATGGTGCGGCCGGGTGCCATTGTAATTGACGTAGGCACAACCCGAGTAGCCGACGCGACCAAGAAGTCAGGCTTTGCCCTGAAAGGCGACGTAGACTTTGCCAGCGTAGCTCCCAAGTCATCTTTCATCACGCCTGTACCGGGCGGCGTAGGGCCAATGACTATTGCTATGCTCTTACTCAACACGTTGCGGGCCGCCAAAGGAGATATATACGCCCGGTAGAATCCTATTGGGCGTAAATAAAACTTTTAAAGTTCGGGTGGTTGCATTACATTTAAAAATGTGGCACCGGAACAGAAATGCTGCGCAATAGCGTTGGCAATTCCGGGTCGAGCCGCGCTCAGCGCATTTTTATTTTACCATATTCTACTGTTTTGCTGCACACGATTCCAGTTATGACTGGCTCCGCGCCGATGGCATCTGCTGCTACTGCATTACCACTGATGGAGCAGTTTTACACCATTCAGGGGGAAGGCTTTAATACGGGCCGGGCTGCTTACTTTATCCGACTGGGCGGCTGTGACGTAGGCTGCCACTGGTGCGACGTAAAAGAATCATGGGATGCCAGCCAGCACCCGCGCGTAGCCCTGGCGGACATGGTCACGGCGGTTACGGCTTATCCCGGCCGCAACGTGGTAGTAACAGGCGGTGAGCCGCTTATGCATGATTTAACTCAGCTTACCACTACGCTGAAAGCTGCCGATTGTCAGACCTGGCTCGAAACTTCGGGGGCGTACCCGCTTACCGGTGATTGGGACTGGATTTGTGTTTCGCCCAAAAAATTCAAGGCCCCACTGCCTTCAGTACTACAATTGGCTCATGAATTGAAGGTAGTTGTGTTCAACAAGAGTGACTTTGCCTGGGCTGAAGAGCATGCCGCACAAGTAGGCGCGCACACTCGCCTTTACTTGCAACCCGAATGGAGCCGCGCCGCGCAAATGACCCCGCTTATCGTGGACTATGTAAAGCAAAATCCACAGTGGCAGGTGTCTTTACAGACGCATAAGTACCTCGATATCCCGTAGCTTTCAGCTTCTGCTTATGCGCCGTTTGCTACCTGTTTTCGTGCTGTTGATGCTGTTAGTAGGTCCCTTGGTGCCTACGACGCATGTGGCAGCGCAAGCAAAGCTTTCCACTCCTAATACCAAGGCGCGTAATTTATTCGAGAAAGCACAGGAGCAGGCTAAAGAGCGCGATTTTACGAAAGCCCTCGAAACGCTGTCGACTCTCAATGATAAGTTTCCATCCCAGGGTGAGCCGTTCGTCTTGAAAGGCTCTTTGCTCAAGGCCATGGGGGAGAATCGGGCAGCCTTCGAGGCTTACCGTACTGGATTAGCAAAATTGCCCCCCAGCCCAGCCCGCGCATCTGACTATTACACGCTTGGCGAGCTGGCCATGACCTTTGGTGATTACCAAACGGCCGCCACCAGCTACAAGACGTATATAAAAATGGCCCCCAAGAGCCAACGCAATATTAGTCGGGCTCAGCGCCAGCTCAAGAATTGCGAGTTTGCCCTCAAGGCCATCGCCAACCCCGTAGGCGTGACGCCGGAGCGATTAGGCGAGCCTCTAAATACATTTCGGTTTCAATATTTTCCTGCTTTAACGGCCGATAATCGTTTTTTGCTCTATACGATTCAGGAAGGAGGTGACGAAAACCTGTTTGTTGCTAGGCGCAATGACGATGGGTCCTTCGGGCAGCCGGTTTCTATTTCTCCGCTCATCAATACCCCGTATAAAGAAGGCGCCAGCACTATATCTGGTGATGGCAAGACCTTGGTTTTCACCTCCTGCGACCGGCCAGGCTCGGTAGGCAGCTGCGACTTGTATATCTCGCGCCGCACCGGCAACAACTGGAGCAAGCCACAGAACCTGGGCCGCAACGTGAACTCACCTGAGTGGGACTCACAGCCCACGCTTTCCGCTGATGGGCGCACGCTGTACTTCACTTCCACCCGCCGAGGCGGTGAAGGCCAGGAAGATATATATATTACCACCCTACAGCCCGACGATACCTGGAGCATGGCCCGGAATGTAGGTGTGCCTGTGAATACCCCTGGCAAGGATATGGCACCCTTCATTCATGCTAGCGGCACCACGCTGTACTATGTTACCGATGGCCTTATTGGTATGGGCGGCTTAGATGTGTACCGGTGTGAGATGCAAGCGCCGGGGCGTTGGAGCGAGCCCCGCAACCTGGGCTACCCCCTAAACACCTTCGAAAATGAAGCTTCCCTTTTCATCACGTCCGACAACCGTCGCGGCTTCTGCTCCCGCTCCCGCGCCACCGAGCCGGGCGTAAAGCAGGAGCGCGACCGGCCGGTTGAGTTGTTTGGGTTTGAGGTGCCGGCAGAAGTGCGGGCCCGCGAAACCAGTACGTACACCCAAGGCCGCGTATTCGACGCGACAACCAAAAAGCCGTTGCGGGCCGATGTGCAGCTCTATGACCTGCAAACCGACGAGCTGGTGCAATATGTAACATCTGACAGTGAGTCGGGCGACTACACCGTGGTGCTCAATGAAGGGCGGCAATACGCAATGTATGCCGTCGCCGATAAGTACCTGATGAAGAGCTTAAGCTTCGACTATACCGACAAGCGACGCTTCGATCCGCTTACGCTTGACATTTATCTGGAGCCCGTGAGAGCGGGCCGTAGCATCGTGCTAAACAACTTGTTTTTCGATACGAACCAGTACGACCTCAAACCCAAATCACGTACTGAGCTGAACCGATTGATTCAATTTATGCGTCAGTACAAGGATATTCAAGTAGAGATTTCGGGCCACACTGATGACGTGGGCGCAGACAGTGATAACATGGTTCTGTCTCAAAATCGTGCGAAGGCTGTGTATGATTATTTAGTGGCGAATGAGGTAAAGGCTACTCGCCTACGGTTTAAAGGGTACGGTGAAACAAGGCCACTTCAGCCGAACGATTCGGATATGCACCGACAGCAGAATAGGAGGATAGAGTTTCGAATTCTCTAGCTAATTCTATCAGGAATAATCTAAAATAAGCCCTAACTTTTATAAAAGTTAGGGTTTTTTGTGTTGTAGTATTTCTTCTCCTTAGGACAATCAATAGTTTACTAATGAACACATTAGCATGTTGTGGTGCAAGTAAAGCAATAGAATAGTTATAAAAAATATACTTTTGTTTAAATATTTCCATATACATTTGAGCCGCAACGACAGCTTGATCTTGGAGTTTCTCATTTGGCTGTCGCTGCTTTTATCGTCTGTAATATTCCTTTTCCACTTTCCTTCCCTTTCCTTACTATTATGAAAAAAGTATATTTTTTTGCTTGTTTAGTCCTGTGCCTTCAGGGTGCTGCTTTAAATGTCTCAGCTGCCGACGCATCAACCGCTATTCAGGCACGGGCTACCACACTTACACGGGCTATTGCTAACAAAGCACGACTGGATGAGGGGCAATATCTGAAAGTAAAGCAGCTCAATGTGAAGATGCTCTCTGATATGGACGCTTTGAAAGTGCGTTATGCAGCCGATCCGTTGAGCCTCGATCAGAAGATGGCTGAAGTTCAGATTGACTATGAAGTAGCGCTTGCCCGAGTAATGCGCTCCAATCAATTTGCTATGTATCAGCAGTCGCGCAGCAGCATGACCGCACTAATGAATGCTTCCAATTAGTCTTGTTTTTAGGTTACTCCTTCAGGCTTAACGTAGCTCACAATAGGCGAGTGCGTTTTTAAGCTTTCATCTGCATTAAAGCAAAATAATCAAGTAGAGCAGGTATAGTAGGTACTCAGCGAAACACTAGATTTTATTGCTTAATGCCTATTAATTTAAAATAAATGGTAATTAATCAATAAAATCTATTGGTTTTGATTTATACTTGATTATATTTAAGTGTTCTAATAAACGTTGGGCTGATAGCTTTCACTTCGCGTTCAGGCCAAGGTTGGAATAGTAGTAGTAAACCGTTCTCTTTTCACCTCCTTAAATTTCTCCTTTTATGAAAAGAATTTATACTCTCATCTGTGTCATGCTCACCTTAGGCTCGGCGCTGTCGTTTAGCGCAGTAGCTGACAACGGAACATCACTGAACGCACGCGCTACGCAGCTTACCCGCCAGATGGCTCAGAAAGTACGCCTGGACGAAGGTCAGTATGTGAAGGTAAAGCGCTTAAACCTACAGATGCTCGCCGAAACGGAGGAAGCCAAGACACGCCTGTCGTCTGATCCAGCGGCCCTTGACCAGTATCTGGCCGAAGTGCAGTCGCATTATGAGTGGGATCTGGCCGCTATTCTCTGGCCCCGCCAGATGGTAGCTTACAACCAGGCAAAGGCCACCATGACCGCTGCTAAGTAAGGCTTATCTGGTGTCTGGTAGCTTGATGAAAGTAAACAGCCACAAAAAAGCCCCCAGAAATTTCTGGGGGGCTTTTTTGTGGCTGTTCTTGGAGCCGGAGGTTGCTAGCGCTGCTCGATACTCATATAATCGCGCTCTAGCTCGCCAGTGTAAATCTGACGGGGGCGACCAATGGGCTCTTTGTTCTCACGCATTTCTTTCCACTGGGCAATCCAGCCGGGCAGGCGGCCCATAGCGAAGAGGACCGTGAACATTTCCGTCGGGATGCCGATGGCGCGGTAGATGATACCGGAATAGAAGTCAACGTTCGGATACAGCTTGCGCTCTACGAAATATGGATCGGTGAGGGCGGCCTGCTCCAGCTCTTGGGCAATTTTGAGCAGCGGATCATCAATACCTAAAGCCTTGAGCACTTCATCGGCGGCTTTCTTGATAATTTTGGCGCGTGGGTCGAAGTTCTTGTACACGCGGTGACCAAAGCCCATCAGGCGGAAAGAATCGTTCTTGTCCTTGGCTTTATCCACCCACTTCTGGGTGTTGCCGCCGTCCTGCTGAATGGCTTCCAGCATCTCCATCACCTCCTGGTTAGCTCCGCCGTGCAGAGGGCCCCACAGAGCGTTTACCCCAGCCGAAACAGAGCCATACAAGCTAGCGTTGGCCGAGCCCACCAGACGCACGGTAGAGGTAGAGCAGTTTTGCTCGTGGTCGGCGTGCAGGATGAGCAGCTTGTTCAGGGCACTTACGACCACCGGGTTGATTTCGTACTTCTCCGTGGGGAAGGCGAACATCATGTACAGGAAGTTCGAGCAATAGTCGAGGTCGTTGCGGGGGTAGTTAAGCGGATGGCCTACCGAATTCTTATACGACCAGGCCGCAATCGTCGAGATTTTAGCGATGAGACGAATGATATTCAGGTTGGTTTCCTCAGGGCTCTGATTCGGATCAAGGCTTTTTGGGTAAAAAGCGGTCAATGAGCAAATCAGGCTGGACAGGATGCCCATGGGGTGGGCAGTCGAGGGAAAACCGTCGAATATCTTGCGCACATCTTCGTGCACCAGCGTATGCGTCGTGATTTGGTGGGCAAACTTGTCCAGCTCCGTTTGAGTAGGCAAGGAGCCGTAAATCAGCAAATACGCCACTTCCAGGAAGTTTGACCGTTCGGCGAGCTGCTCGATAGGATAGCCGCGGTAGCGCAGGATACCTTCTTCGCCATCGAGGAAGGTGATGGCGCTCTTTGTGGCACCGGTGTTCTTGTAGCCCGAATCGAGGGTTACGTAACCCGTCTGATCACGCAGCTTGCCAATATCAAATGCTTTTTCGTTCTCGGTGCCTTCAATGACGGGTAATGAAATGGATTTACCGTCGAGGATAAGTTCAGCAGACTCTGCCATAAGCGTGGGTTAGAGGGTGGTTGCGGGGCGAAACTAAAGAATAACTAGCAGGCCGGAAAGGATAATCGATGTTTGAACACTATACTACAACTTGGCGACTTATGTTGTTCAGGTCAAAATGGGGAATTTGAGCTCCAGATGCAGTTTTATTTGATTCATGATCCGGGAATCAAAAAGCGCAGAAACAGTTAGGCTATTTCCCAATGCAGAATTGCGTGAAAATACTGGTCAATAAATCATCCGAGGATATTTCGCCCGTAATCTCACCCAGCGCCGCCAGGGCCTGGCGCAGATCAGCGGCCACTAATTCGGTGCCCGCGCCGGTAGCCAGCCCTACCAAAACGGCGTCCAGCGCCGCGTTGGTTTTTTCGAGGCTGCGGGCATGGCGCAGATTAGTGACAATGGTTGCGGCCCCCGTTTGGTCGAGGCCGGTGCCACGGGCTCGGGCCAGCAACTCAGCACGTAGCTCGTCAAGGCCTTCTCCAGGGTTAGCCGCAATCAGAACGGTATTGGGCTGAGTGCTGAAGGCATGCAGTTGAGCCCTGGAAGCTACGTCGCGCTTATTGCCAACGGCCAGCATCGGAATTTGCCCCCAGGGTTTAATTCTTCAACCTCTGCTTGAACTTCAGCGGGCGTACTGGTCGTTAAATCAAACAAGTAAAGCAGTAGCGCCGCCTGACGTACGCGCTGGCGAGTGCGCTCTACTCCGATGGATTCTACCTCGTCAGTGGTTTCGCGCAGGCCGGCCGTATCCACGAATCGGAAACGAATTCCTTCGATGCTGACTTCATCTTCAATCAAGTCGCGGGTAGTGCCGGCTACCGCCGACACGATGGCCCGCTCCTCATTCAGCAAGGCATTGAGCAAGGTAGATTTGCCCGCATTAGGGCGGCCGGCAATAACGGTAATAACCCCATTCTTAATAACGTTGCCGAGCTCAAATGAGCGAAGCAGGCGGTGCACCAATGCCTGCACTTCTTCCAATAGAGCTACCAAACCAGTGCGGTCGGCAAATTCTACGTCTTCCTCGCCGAAGTCCAGCTCCAGCTCCAGGAGGGCCGCAAACTGAACCAGCCGGGCGCGTAAGTCGCGCAGCTCCCTGGAAAAGCCCCCCCGCATTTGCTGCATGGCCACCTGATGCGACAAAGCCGAGTCGGCCGCAATCAAATCAGCAACGGCCTCTGCCTGAGCTAAGTCGAAGGCGCCGTGCAGGAAGGCGCGCTTGGTGAACTCACCAGCCTCGGCTAAGCGGGCGCCGCGCCGTGTGAAGGCGGCCAGCACCTGCTGCACAATGTAGTCGGAGCCGTGGCAGCTTATTTCAACCACATCCTCACGAGTGTACGAATTTGGCCCCCGAAATAAGCACACGACTACCTCATCGAGAATGTGGCCATCGGTCTCGCGCAGGGTGCCGTAATGCAAAGTATGACTAGGCTGATCAGCGAGATTTTTGCCGCGAAATAAGCCGTCGGTAAGGGAAAATGCCGCAGGACCCGAGAGGCGAATCACTGCTATAGCACCAGCACCCGGAGAAGTAGACAGGGCGATGATAGTATCGGAAAGGGCAGGGGGCAGCAACATAAATGGGAGTACTGGGGGGCAAATTATAGCGCTGCTTTCAGCAGCCTGGTGCCAGATAGTGCAGGGGGCATCACCGTTGACTAGGGTATGTTTTCTAACCTACTACAGGCTGCACGAAGTGCCAGGTTTGAGCAAGCGTGCGCTTAATCAGCTACAAATAAATTGCAGCTCACCTCTTTCGAAATAAGCGTAACTCTGTTATTGTTTATTCTGATTTCCAGCGAGTTATCGAAGGGTACTTTATCTAATACCTCAATTCTGACGCCTAAGCTCAATCCGGCTTTGTCGAGGTACTGAAGAAAGGGTACGGAGGTATTCTTGACGGCCATAACGGTGCCTTCCTCGCCGGGCTGCATATCCGACACAAGCCGATGCTGGGGCCGAACTATTGCGCCGTCTTCGGCGGGAATAGGGTCACCGTGCGGATCGAGTTGAGGGAAGCCCAGAAACTCGTCGAGGCGGCGCATCAGTAGCGGTGACTGCAAGTGTTCCATTTCCTCGGCCACGTCGTGCACCTCGTCCCAATTGAAGCCGAGCTTATTCACCAGGAATACCTCCCAGAGCCGGTGCTTCCGAATGGTGAGCAGCGCCACGCGCCGCCCATCATGGGTGAGTGATACGCCGCGGTAGCGCTCGTAGTGCAACAGTCCTTTGTCGCCGAGGCGGCGCAGCATATCCGTTACCGAGGCGGGGCGCGTCTGAAGTACTTCGGCAATGCGGTTGGTGCTTACCTCCACGCCGGGCTGTGCTTCCGCCAGCTTGTAAATAGCCTTTAAATAATTTTCCTCGGTGTAACTAGGCATTTTGATTGAATGAAGAATGAGGAATGAAGAATGAGGAGTTGAGCGTCGTTAAATAATTCTTCATTCTTCATTCTTCATTAAGCGCAGCGTTCCTTACCAACGGATGAGCGCTGAGGCCCAGGTGAAGCCACTCCCGAAAGCGGCCAGGCACACCAGGTCGCCGCGCTTGATTTTGCCTTCGCCCACAGCTTCGCTCAGGGCAATAGGCACTGAAGCGGCGGTAGTGTTGCCGTAGCGCTGAATATTGCTGTACACTTTGTCGTCGGGCAGCTGCATTTTCTGCTGCACAAACTGCGTGATGCGCAGGTTGGCCTGATGCGGAATCAGCATGTCGATATCCTGGGGCTGGTAGCCATTCTGGGCCAATGCTTCGCTAATAACCTGGGGGAAGCGTACCACAGCATGCTTAAACACGTTGGTGCCGTTCATGTAAGGATACATTTCCTCCTGGTTTTCCATCGCTACCCGCACGCGGTCCTCACGGTTTGAGCCGGGCTCTTTCACGATCAGCTCCTCCGCAAATTCGCCCTGGGCGTGCAGGTGGGTGCTCAGAATGCCCTGGCCTTCGCGCATGCAGGGTCGCAATACAACGGCACCGGCACCATCGCCGAAAATGACGGATACGGCCCGACCACGGGTACTTTTATCTAAACCCGAAGAATGAATTTCGGAGCCTACCACCAGCACGGTGTCATACATGCCGGTGCGAATGAATTGGTCGCCCACGGACAGCGCATAGATGAAGCCGGAGCACTGATTGCGCACGTCCAGAGCCGGAATATTTTCCTTGATACCGAGTTCGCGCTGCAACAGCACGCCTGAGCCAGGGAAGATATAATCGGGCGAGAGCGTGGCGAAAACGATGAGCTGCACGTCGTCGGGCTGGAGACCGGCCTGCTCCAGGGCGCGGCGGGCGGCCTGGGCACCCATGTTGGCGGTCGTATCTTTGCCTTCCTCGAACCAGCGCCGCTCCTTTATCCCCGTGCGCTCCTGAATCCAGGCGTCGGTGGTTTCCATGAGTTGTTCGAGGTCAGCGTTCTTCACCACACGATCGGGTACGTAGTGGCCGACGCCGGCAATTTCGGTTTGGCGGAGGGTGCTCATAGGAAGGGGGATTTTGGGCGAGGAACGGAGAAAAAGGGGCCGAAGTTAAAAAAATAGATCCCGGTTTCATAAACGGGGCACAAAGGTTAGCAGTTACCAAATAGAATCTACTACCTGAGTTAGTTTTTGGCCTTCGGTATCCCAAAATACTTCCGACGGAATACCATTCGCATAAAACTGACGGCCCGCTAATGTACTGGCTGCTTCCGCTACTGTAGCAGCGGTAAGGTGATTAAAATTCAGGACTACACCCGCCCCATGCTTATTAACAAGCTCTTCCCAGAGCGGATTGGGCGGAATCAGCACCGGTAGACCGTGCGCCAGGTACTCAAATAGCTTGGTTGGGCGGCAGCGCCAGGTGCTGGCATGAGGCCGATAAGGGAGCAGCCCAATGTGGCTTTGGCGGATGGCATCCACAATCTGCTCGTGGGGCACCAGGGTATCTCCACCAATTAGTTTTACCCCATCGCTGTAGGAAGCAATGGCTTCCTGCAGGCGCCGAAGCAGCTCCGGCTGCTGACAAAACCCAATAACAGTAAGTCGGGTTTGGGGCCAGATGACTCGCAGCTGGCGCGTCAGCTCCAGGGCTTCAAACACACCATTCAGCTCGGAGATAGTACCCGAGTACAGAAGGCGTAGCTCCTGGCCGGGCTGGGGGAGCGGCTGGGGGGCAAATTGGGGCGTTTCGCTGTGGACAGGCTGATATTTGTTTTCCAGAACAACCGTGCGTTTCGATTGGCCAAAAGGCAGTTCATCGGCGTAGCTGCGCTCAGCCAGCACAATAGTGGCCGCCTGCTGCGCTGCCCAGGTTTCTACCCCTCGCACCAAGCTAGCCAAGGTGCGCCGCACCCAAGCCGGGTACACGGCCTGGGTTTGAATGTTGAGCGCATAATTCTCCCGCACATCATAGATAAAATGCCCCCCAGAAGTCAGTTTTTGCCATAGTACCGTCAGCGGCAACAGCTCCGGGGCGTGCACAATAACGATACTAGGCCGCAGCCGGCGCAGGAGATGCCAGTAGCGCCACTGGGCCAGCAGGCGCCGCCCGCTCAGGCGTGAGCCGGCCAGCAGCTCATGCGTGTGCAGGTTGTGGGGGGCTTTTTTAGGAGCTGGGGCGCGGCGGCCGGCTACGTGCACGCTCAGGCCGGGACGGGCGGCGAGGGTGCGGGCAAATTTGCCCCACATACGGGTGTCGTTCAGGGGCTTGAGCACGGAAGCCAGCAGCACCACGCGGCCAGCCGACGACGAGTTGGGCATCAACGAATGGTTTGGGCCGCTTCCAGCGGGCGGTCAGTAGCCAGGATATCGGCGCCGTTCTGCAGGAAGGTGCGGTACTGCTCGTCGCCGCGGGCTTCTGCTTGCTTGTCGAGGTTGCCGAGCGTGCCTAGGATGCAGGCAATGCCTTTGGTATGCAAAAACTGGTACAGAGCCGGATCAGGCTCGGTAGTGCCCACGAAGGCTAACATATTCTGGTCGGGAACACCGGTGGCGCGTAGTCGCTCGTAGTCTTCCTGACCTCCAATGGACACGGAAATCATTAATTGGGGATCAAGCCGATATACGGTAGCCGCATCGGGGGCATTGTAGGTAATAACGGCGGCGTAGTCGGCCGCATCCGTGCGGTGAATCATGTCTACCACTTTCGCAAAGGGCACCCCGCGCTTCACATCCAGGGTAAAGAGGCATTTGCCGTTGCCCCAGCGCAGGGCCTGCTCCAGGGTCGGGATGCGGTAGGTGGTGGCGGTGCCGAAGTTGTCTTCCAGGAAATACTGTTGGCATTCAGCCCAGGTTTTGGCAATGAGCGGGCCGGTGCCGGTGGTGGTGCGGTCCAGGGTTTTGTCGTGCATGAGTACCAGCACACTGTCGCGGGTCAGGTCGATGTCGCACTCAATGATGGTGGGCGTCTGGCCAACGAGGTAAGCAAACGACTCCACGGCATTTTCGGGGTAGCCAGGGTAGTTGCCGCCGCCCCGGTGAGCACTCACGCGCGGCGGCAGGCCCGGCCGGTACCGGAACGCCTGCGGCGTCTCGGCTACCGACATGCGGCCGGCAAAGGTGTCCGCTTTGGGCTGACAACCAGCTAGTAGAGCACTAATACCGAAAAGGAACAGGCTGATTTTTTTCATGATCAATATGGGGGGCATTTCTATAAGCGGCAAACGGGAAAAGGCCAAGCTACCAAACGCTCGCCCAAATATGGAGATTGTGAGCCGCTTTGCCCGCTTTGGGCTCACTTATACGATCTTCCTTCGACCGCATCTTAAGGCTACAAATAGTTGTTTATCCTGCTGATAAGCAGCGGGTAAATAGCTAGCTTGCTCGCTTAAGGCCCAACTATAACTTGGATTAATTCCAACCACGAGACATCACTTGCTGCGTGGTTTTCCTCCTGCTATGCGCTTTCTTCTATTGCTGGTGGCCTGCGGGCTGCTGTTTCTCTCTGCCGCAGCCGCCTCGCTGCCCGCCGACACGGCCGTTGTTCAGGTCACGCGCTTACCAGGCAATGGCCTGCTACTCACCAAGGGCTGGCGCTACCACGTGGGCGACAACTCAGCCTGGGCGCGGCCCGACTTCGACGCCTCGGCCTGGGACACGCTCACCCCGCGAAGACCCCGGCGGGAGTTGCCGGCGGCCCTAAGCACCGGTATCAGCTGGCTGCGCCTGCGCTTCCGTTTCAGCGACAGCCTCCGGCAGCGCGAGTTGCTGCTCAATGCGGCGCAACTGGGGGCCTGCGAGGTATACCTCAACGGCCGGTTGGTGCAGCGCCAAGGCCGGCTCCATGCCGACCCCGAGCAGGTGCAACCCCGAGGCCGCTATCCGCAGCCCGGCGTAATGCCCGCCGGTGGGCCAGCGGAGCAGGTGCTGGCCGTGCGCTTAGCGCCTTGGCAGCCCCCGTTGTCACTCCGCAACGAACAGGCGGAGCTATTTGGCATATTCATGTTCACGCCGCAGCAGTTTTGGGAAGGAGTTGCTGGACAAAGAGACCAAGCCCGGGTCTACTTGGTGATGCTAGGCTTTTGTGCCCTGCTGACGCTGCTGCACCTGGCCTTCTTTCACTACAACCCGGCCCAGCGCGCCAACCGCTACTTCGCTCGGTACGCCCTGACGGCCGCCCTGGCTTGCGTGGCATCGTACTATATGAAAACGCACCCCTTCGCCACCTTTACCTTGTATGCAGGAGCGAATATCATGGCCGCGGCCCTGGCGGGCATGATTGGGCTATGGACGGTGCGGGCCTTATATGAGTTGTTTCGCGTGCGCCCCGGCCGGGTCTATGCAGCCCTGTGGGTGGCCTATGGGGTGCTGCTGCTGCTCTTGGCCGTGTCGTTCACGCATCCGATGAGACTTATTCCGTTTGTGCTGCTGCTGCTGCTACCCATCGCCGAGCAGCTGCGCCTGACCGTGCGAGCCGTGCGCCAGCGCCAGCGCGGGGCCTTAATTGTTGCGGCAGGTTTTATCGGCGGGCTGGTGGCGGCACTGGCCTATTTGAGCTCAGGTTTCGTGCTAGCGAGGTCCGCGCCGGAATTCTCGACAATTATAAGTGTCCTGGAGATATTGGTGTTCGCGCTACCAGCCCTAGGCATCTCGCTGTTCTTGGCCCGGGAGTTTGCCCTGGATAGCCAGCTTTTGCAAGTAAAGCTTAGCGAGGTGGAACGTCTCTCGGCCCAGACCCTGGCGCAGGAGCAGGAAAAACAAGTCCTGCTAGCCCAGCAGAACGAGACCCTGGAGCAGCAGGTGACACAGCGCACCAGCGAGCTGCAACGCTCCCTGACGGACTTGCGCGCCACGCAGGCTCAGCTCATTCAGAAGGAGAAGATGGCCAGCCTGGGCGAGCTGACGGCCGGTATTGCCCATGAGATTCAGAACCCCTTGAACTTCGTCACCAATTTCTCGGACCTGAGCAGCGAGCTGGTAGCGGAGCTGCGCGAGGAACAGGCCAAGGAGGAGCCGCGGATGCGGCCTTACAGGAGGAGCTATTCGAGGACTTGACCCAGAACCTGGATAAAATCGGTCACCACGGGCGGCGGGCCGCGGGCATCGTCAAGGGCATGCTCGAGCACAGCCAAACCAGCGCCGGGGAGCGTCGCCCCACCAACCTGAACGCCTTAACCGAGGAGTACCTGCGCCTGGCCTACCAGGGCCTGCGGGCCAAAGACAAAGCCTTCAACGTGGAGCTGACTACGGATTTCGCAGCCGGCTTAACGCCCGTAACCATGGTAGGCCCGGACGTGGGCCGGGTGCTGCTCAACCTGTTCACCAACGCCTTCTACGCCGTGCGCCAGCGCCAGCAACAAGGCGAGGCCGGCTACCAGCCCACGGTGCGGGTCTCGACCCAGCAGGTGAACGGGCAGGTGCACCTTCGGGTACAGGACAACGGCACGGGCATGAGCCCAGCGGTGCGCGAGAAGATCTTCCAGCCCTTCTTTACAACAAAGCCGCCCGGCGAAGGCACCGGCCTGGGCTTGTCCTTGAGTTACGACATCATCGCCCAGGGTCACGGCGGTGGGCTGGTCGTGGAGAGCCAGGAAGGCCACGGCTCCGAGTTCACCATTTCTTTACCGCACTAGGTTGTGCCCGGCCACTGCCCGCGCCGCGGCGTTTGGCGGTTTCTAGCCCAAAAGGTGCTATTGGTTTTACTTAGAGCCGTTTCGGAGTCGCTGTACAGCCTGGCTGGTGGAGGTAGCGCGAAGCTTCCGCTTCGCGTATCGTTGAACGATGACGTTGGGGGGCTTTTTTAACAACTAAACAACGATACGCGAAGCGGAAGCTTCGCGCTACATGCTGTCTGCCGGCTCCAAAACCACTCCAACCTGGCCATGCCCGTTGAAGCCGCCGGACATAGTCAGCCGCGGGCTTGTTTTACAATGTCCGGCAACACACCCCAATTACGTAGTTTTGCCGGCTAGAAACTTACTTCTTCTCCCTTCATGACCGACCTGCAAACCACCATTGAAGCTGCCTGGGACAACCGCGACCTGCTGCGCGACACCACCACCATCGAAGCCATTCACGCCGTAATCGAAGACCTGGATAAAGGTCGCCTGCGCGTGGCCCAGCCCACCGCCAGCGGCGAGTGGCAGGTAAACGACTGGGTGAAAAAAGCCGTCATCCTGTATTTCCCCATTCAGCAGATGGAAACCCTGGAGCTGAAGCCCTTCGAGTACCGCGACAAAATGCGCCTCAAAACCGGCTACGAAGCCCAGGGCGTGCGCGTAGTGCCACCCGCTACGGCCCGCTACGGCAGCTTTTTGGCCCCCGGCGTTATCCTGATGCCCAGCTACGTAAATATTGGGGCTTGGGTAGGTGAGGGCACGATGGTGGATACGTGGGCTACGGTAGGCTCCTGCGCACAGGTGGGGGCGCATGTGCATTTGAGCGGCGGTGTGGGGCTGGGGGGCGTTTTGGAGCCCGTGCAGGCCGCGCCGGTTATTATTGAAGACGGCGCTTTCATCGGCTCGCGCAGCATTCTGGTGGAAGGCTGCCACATTGGGAAAGAAGCCGTGATAGGGGCGGGCGTTACCATCACGGGCAGCACCAAGATCATCGACGTAACTGGCTCTGAGCCGAAAGAGTACCGCGGGCACGTGCCGGCCCGCTCGGTGGTTATTCCCGGCTCTTACGCCAAGCAGTTTCCGGCCGGCGAGTTTCATGTGCCCTGCGCCCTGATTATTGGTCAGCGCAAGCCCAGCACGGATTTGAAAACCTCGCTGAATGAGGCCTTGCGCGAGCACAACGTAGCTGTATAGCTAGTTGAAATAAAGCTAATTCCGCCATATACATAGACCCAAAAAAGCCCCCCCAAACGTATCTGGGGGGCTTTTTTGGGTTGTATTAGCAACGAAACAGCGCTTGTCTTAAGCAGTCGCTTTCTTCAGCTTCTCGCCGAATACAGCTTTCACCTTATCTACTTTCGGCTTCACCACAAACTGGCAGTAAGGTTGGCTGCCATTCAGGTTAAAGTAATTCTGGTGATAATCTTCGGCCCGATAAAACGTGCCCAGGGGCAGAATTTCGGTTACGATGGGCTTGGGAAACGCATTGGCGTCATTGAGCTTTTGCTTGTACTCCTCGGCCAGGCGCTTCTGCTCCTCATTGTGGTAATAGATGCCGGAGCGGTACTGGTCACCTACGTCGTTGCCTTGGCGGTTGAGGGTTGTCGGGTCATGGGTTTTCCAGAACACTTCCAGCAACTCCTCGAAGGTTATTTTCTGCGGATCGAAGGTGATTTGCGTTACCTCATTGTGGCCGGTGAGGCCACTGCACACTTCCTTGTAGGTGGGGTTGGCGATGCGCCCGCCGGTGTAGCCCGACACGACTTTCTCCACGCCTTCCAGGTTCTGAAAAACGGCCTCTACGCACCAGAAGCAGCCGGCGCCAAATGTTGCTTGTTCCATTGTCAAAGGTTAGTCTAGGTTAGGTACCGACGGTTATAGGGCGAGTGAAAGCCCAGTAGCCGCTAGCAGATTTGTTCTACGCTAAAAAGGGAATTCGGAGCCGAAAAGTTTAAAACCCGACTTTCGCGCCAAACAACCTCCGCGAACCTCTGCGTTACCCTCCGCGGTCCTCTGCGGGAGCTGTCAATGAGAGGTTCCCGCAGAGGACCGCGGAGGGTAACGCAGAGGTTCGCAGTGTTCAGGCATAAAAAAGCCCCCGAGGAATGTTCTGGGGGGCTTTTTCTTGAAAAGAAATTACTTCTGAAACCGGGCGGCTACCACCAGGTCTTTGCTGCCCGGCGTGTGCGTATAGAAGCCTTCGCCCGACTTTACGCCCAGGCGGCCGGCCGTCACCATGTTCACCAGCAGCGGGCACGGCGCGTATTTGGGGTTGCCGAGGCCTTCGTGCAGCACCCGCAAAATGGCCAGGCATACATCCAAACCAATGAAATCGGCCAGCTGCAAGGGGCCCATCGGGTGGGCCATGCCTAGTCTCATCACGGTGTCGATTTCCTCCACGCCGGCCACGCCCTCAAACAGGCTATAAATAGCCTCATTGATCATAGGCATCAGAATGCGGTTGGCCACGAAACCGGGGTAGTCGTTGACCTCGGTAGGGGTTTTGCACAACTGGCGCGAAATGTCCATTACCTGCTGGGTCACGGCATCGGAAGTGGCGTAGCCGCGAATAACTTCCACGAGCTTCATCACCGGCACTGGATTCATAAAGTGCATCCCAATCACTTGCTCAGCGCGCTTAGTGACGGCGGCAATGCGAGTGATGGAGATAGAAGATGTATTGGAAGCCAAAATTGCTCCCTCAGGCGCGTACAGGTCTAAGTCGCGGAAGATTTGCAGCTTCAGATCCACGTTTTCAGTGGCGGCTTCTACTACGAGCTGGGCATTGGCGACGCCTTCAGCAATGCTGGTGCGCGTCGTGATGCGGCCCAGAGTAGCAGCTTTATCTTCTTCGCTGAGGCCACCTTTGGCCACCTGGCGGTCCAGGTTTTTGCCAATGGTACTCAAGGCTTTATCAAGGGCTGGCTGCGAAATATCGATAAGTGTGACAGGAAATCCGTGCTGGGCAAAAACGTGGGCAATGCCATTGCCCATAGTACCCGAGCCAATAACGGCAACGTGGAGCATAGGAAAGAAAAATGGGTGGGAAGATGAGGTTGAGGGCCAGCGGACCGGCGCGCAAAACTAATCTGAAATGCAGCCAGCCCCAACTGCACCCTCCCACAGCCTGTCCGGATGATACAATTAGCTAGCTAAAATGATCAATTAAGTACAATCTGAAAAAAATAAGCTCAACCGAAAAAGGCTCGTTTAAGCTTGTCGGGGGCTTTTTGGTAATATTTAGGAGCTCAGATAAATTAATTGCGCTATTGAGATATATCTTTTTTGAAAAGCGCCGCGTACAAATCCGCAAATCGCTTGCTAATTGGTTCCCTAACCACAATCAACTAGCTCCCGACGAATTTGTTTTTCCCTCACCCTACACCTCAACCCTAATACCATGGGAAATCTCCTGTACATCATTGCCGTCATCCTCGTTATTATTTGGCTGCTCGGCTTCCTGGGCTTCAATAGCTTTGGCTTAGGCAACTTGATTCACATTTTGCTCGTCATTGCTATCATTGCTGTAGTACTGCGCCTTGTTCGGGGCGGCACGGTCTAAATGCCCCGCCTGAGCCGCTGTTAGGTTGCTGCTCAAGCTACCATAAGAATCTAAAAAACACGAAAGAGCCGCTGTTCCACATGGGAGCAGCGGCTCTTTTGTATGTAAAGCCTAAGAGCAAGCTGTGTTTCTACTTCAAATCAAACAGAAAGCTGAAGCGAATTACCGGTTGCCCATAAATATCATTGAGGCCATCGTTGAAGTTGTACAGCACCACAATATCGGCGGCGGCCCGGTCGCTGAAGCGGCTGCGGTAGCCCACACCAGCGAGGGGTGTGTTTACCGTAATTTTGCCGGTGGAAATAGCACCCGTGTTCTGATCCTGAAAAAGCACCTCCGCCCGAGTTACCTCATATTCACCGTGCACAAAAAAGTCTTTGTAAAAGATGAACTGAGCGAAACCCTTTATCCCAATATTACTGGTCTGATAGCTCGAAGGAGTGCCCGGTGCCCGCAGCTGATCGGGCAGCGAGTAATTATTAAAAGCATAGGACAAGCCCGGACCTACTGCTAGCCGCTCGTTGATGCGATAGCCAATAGCGGGCGCAATGCTGGCGCTAAACTGACTGCCGTAGTAAGAGTTGCCGTTATAGCCCAAGCCAAAGTTGGCGTACAGGAAATACTTGCGCAACGGCTTTGGCTGCTCTGAGGCGCGGCTGCCCATCGGAAACTCTAGCCCCGATGGGCTATCTCTATTAGGACTAGTCTGGGTAGGCAGGGGCTCATCGACGGGTGGCGGCGGGGGTACCGGCACGGCTGGCCGCGCCTCGTACTCCCGCTGCTGGGCGGGAGGCGGCGTGGCGGGTACTGGTGCGGCTGGAGGAGCGGTATTCAACTGTGGCTTGGCCGTGGCGGGCCGCGCCGTAGTGTCAGTTTGGGCTAAAGCAGCGGCCGGAGCCAGAAAAAGGGCGGCCCCAACCAGGGCCCATGGGAGCAAGGTGCGTTTCATAGGTAGCTACAACGAGCTTAAGACACAAGTTGGTACATGCGTTGGCGCTGAGCCTTAATGGTCCCATCGGCCAGGTATTCTTCGTAGCTCATGCGCCGGTCAATGATGCCGTCGGGCGTAAGCTCGATGATGCGATTGGCAATCGTTTCAATAAACTGTAAATCGTGAGATACGAACAGCAGCGAGCCGGCGTAATCACGCAGGCTATTGTTGAGCGCCGTGATGCTTTCCAGATCGAGGTGGTTCGTCGGGTCGTCCATCACCAGCACATTGCCACTTTCTAGCATCATTTTGGAGAGCATGCAGCGCACCTTTTCGCCCCCGCTCAGCACGTTCGACTTCTTCAGCGACTCTTCACCCGAGAACAGCATACGGCCCAGGAAGCCCCGAATAAAGCTTTCATCCTTCTCCGTTGAGTACTGACGCAGCCAATCTACCAGGTTCAGGTCAGTATCGAAGAACTCGTGGTTTTCGCGCGGGAAGTAGGACGGGGTGATGGTAGTGCCCCACTTGAAGTTGCCCGTGTCCGGCCGAATCTGCTCGAACAGGATATCAAACAGGAGGGAAGGAGCCCGGTCGTCGCGGCTGATGATGGCTACTTTATCCTTTTTATCCAGCGAGAAGGTAACGTTGCGGAATACCGTTTGGCCGTCCACCTTCTTGCTCAGGTTTTCTACCGTCAGCAGCTGGTTGCCAGCCTCACGGTCGGCTTTGAAAGCGATATACGGATAGCGACGCGAGCTGGGCTTGATATCTTCCAGCGTCAGCTTTTGCAGCAGCTTCTGGCGCGACGTAGCCTGCTTACTCTTGCTGGCATTGGCCGAGAAGCGGCGCACGAACTCTTCCAGTTCCTTGCGCTTGTCGTCGGTCTTCTTGTTGGCGTCCTGCTTCTGCTTCATCACCAGCTGGGAGCTTTCGTACCAAAAGGAGTAATTGCCGGGAAACATCGTGAGTTTCGAGAAGTCCAGGTCGGCCATGTAGTTACACACGGCATCGAGGAAGTGGCGGTCGTGGCTGACCACAATCACCGTGTTCTGAAACGAGTCGAGGAAGTTTTCCAGCCACAGCACCGTTTCGGCGTCCAAGCCGTTAGTTGGCTCGTCGAGCAGCAACACGTCGGGGTTGCCGAATAAGGCTTGCGCCAACAGCACCCGCACTTTGTCGGAGCCGCCAAGGTCAGCCATCATCGTGTAGTGCTTGTCTTCGCCAATACCCAGACCCGATAGCAGCTCAGCCGCTTCGTATTCGGCATTCCAGCCTTCGAGGTCAGCAAACTCACCTTCCAGCTGCGCGGCCCGTTCGCCGTCGGCGTCCGAGAAGTCAGCCTTGGCATAGAGTGTGTCTTTCTCCTCCATTACCTTCCACAGGCGCGTGTGGCCCATAATCACGGTTTGGAGCACGGCATGCTGATCGTAAGCAAACTGATCCTGGCGCAGCACCGATAGGCGGGCGCCAGCGGGCATGTTCACTGAGCCGGTGTTGGGCTCAATCTCGCCGGATAATATTTTTAGAAACGTGGATTTACCAGCGCCATTAGCTCCAATGAGGCCATACACGTTGCCGGGCATGAACTTAATGGTAACATCTTCAAACAATATACGCTTACCGTAGCGCAGACTTACATTGGAGGTACTAATCATAGAGGTGTAGATGCTGAAAACGAAAAACCGTTGGTGCCAACCTTGGAATAAGGACAATTCGGCGCGCAAAAGTACGCAAAATGCCCCGCGCACACGCTGTCCTGATTAGCTTGAGCGTCAAATTAGATAATCAGGTAAGGACAGCGGAATGCTCATACTCAGCAATTTGACTTGTAAAAAAGCCCCCTAAAGTGTCGGAACCCAAAAAAATAGATGGCTTGCACAACATCCCATTGGATAAAAGAGTATAAAAAGCAAGTAGAAATGCTAGCCTTTGGCGACTAACTAACAGTTGTGGCCGCCCTGGCAGTTCCGCTACCTCACTGATTCACTTTTTCACATTTTCCCCTTATCCGTATGGGTGCCCTTCGTTTAACTGCTGAAAACAATGGAGTTCGCGTAGGCCTGATCACAGGCGTTGCGATGATGGCTTATTTTCTGATTGCTAATCTGCTGGGCTTTATTCGCATCGAATACAGCTTTCTGAATGCCGGCATTCTGGCTATTGGTTCTTGCTTGGCTATTGCGCGCCTTAAGCGTCAGAAAGGCGATAAGCTCGCGTATCTGCAAGGCTTCGGCACGGGCATCGTAACGGCGCTCGTGGCTTCAGTTGCGTTTGGCTTGTTCTTCATCGTCTACTCTTCCATCAAACGAGACTTTATGGAGCAGACGCAAGCACAGGATCTGTTTGGCTTCGACCTTTCCGTAACCATCGCCTTCCTGGCTATCGTGCTGCAAGGTGCAATGGGTGGTATGATCGTCTCGTTGATTGCAATGCAGTATTTCAAGAGCCCGGATCATAAGCCCATGCAAGGAATCGAGTAGAAGTTTGCTGTTTCATTACCCATCTAAAAAAGCCCCCCGGACGCACTCTGGGGGGCTTTTTTAGGTGGGTAAGATAAGCTGGCATTAACTGAATAGCCACTTAGGCTTCTTCATATTGGATATAAAATGGAAAATATATTACATCCCTTGTTTGTTATACTAATGTCATATATATTTGCACTATATTTAATATGGAACAAACAAAACCTTCTTATTGTCCACTCGTTACAGCGCTAAATTTCACGGCTAGACTTTCCTCTGCTTTTCTATGAAATCACTATTTCTACTCGTACTGTTCATCGGTTGTTTTTGCGGTTCTGCTTCTGCTCAAAAGCGTGACTGTTATGCTGAGCGCCCCGGTACTTTGGCTCCGTCGCTGGCTCGTGTGGATGGCCTCACCCGATACATGAGCAGCCAGCTTCATTTGAATGAGGCTCAGTACATTCGGTTGCGCTCCGTTAATCAGATCAAACTCGCCCGCCTGGATGAGATTGAGTACGAATATATGGACGTTGAGCAGCGCCGCCAGAAAGCCGCTGAGCTACAAGCCCAGTATGAAGCCGAGTGCAGCCGCATCCTGACTCCCACGCAATTAAGTGTGTTCCGCGCCGAGCAAAACCAACCAGCCGACCAGCCAAATAAGAGTGATGCAAACGAAGGTGGACTGGGCTAACCAGCTCCGGTTTCATTTGAATGTATATTCGCTGACACAAAAAGCCCCCAGAGCATCTCTGAGGGCTTTTTCTTATTGATTCTGCGAACAAGTACTAGCGATTCTTAGGATGAAGGCGCTGCTAAGGGGCGCTCATATAAAACCTCAGTTACCACCCCTAAGGGACCAAAGCGCAGGGTCAGCTTATTGGCTCTAGAGCGCTGATGGCTGGGCTTACACTGCGTGCCGGGCTCCACATAATAATAATAGGTCTTCTCGGTCTGCGCGCTAAGCTCTTCCTCATCGGGGCGGCCTAATAGGTCATCAATGCTGGCAATGCGGGCACCGTAAAGCTGTTCTCGGTAACGGTTTAAAGCGGGTAGCTGCGCGGCTCGCTTGTCCTGACAGGCGTAAGGATCACTACGCCATGCCTTATCATCAAAACCCTTTATTTCAGGCAATGAATGCCCACAAGCAGTTAAAAGTAGAGTGGCCGCTCCGGCCGCAAAAAATCGAAATAAATACATAGGTTGACAAGCACAAAGATAAGGCAGTAAGTCAGCCGTGACGACTCGATGCTACACTGCTAAGCTACTTGTTTGGAACCGAACCAGGGGCGATAAGTTGGCTAGTACAAATCAGTGGGCGGTACCGATGGCTTAAAATCGGAAATAGCTTTCTCCTGCTCCCAGTACTCAAACTGATCGGGGGTGAGGCGGGCGGCCATAAACTCCCGCAAATAGATGCCCCGACGCTCCAGGCAAAAAAGCTGAAACTGCGGCAACAAACACGTCATATCGAGGCCCTGCTGACGATACCGGTAACGGCTATCAGCGTCCAGGGTGTCGAGCCAGTGGCTGAAATCGGTTTCAGTAGGATAAAGCTCACGGGCCTGTCGGTAATAGGCAGCCGTAGCACGCGCGATTAAGTGCGGCAAGGAAGACATGGATAAGAGAAATGCAAAGGCGGAAGCAGGGAGCGGGGCGGGGTACTGGTAAGCGTACGGAATAAGCTAAGCGTAAGCGCAATTTCAAAACATCTAAACCTATAATATAGGGAAGCTGAAAATTTAAGAATAAGCTGACAGAACTACAACCTGCTGAAAGTACACCTTAATTCTGCAAAAAGCTGCCTGTACAAGCCAAAAAGACAGCTGTATGCGTAAATATAGGCGAATATATCAATAATCCCCTATGTTAAGTATACTTTATAAAAGTCAATTTAAAGAACAAAAATAAGGATAATTTCCACATAAACAACAAGCAGGCCATTTTATAACCTTTGTAGCTGTAAAATATAATTATTTTACAGCTAGCGTTTGAGGCTGTTCAATAGATGCTCTGAAAAAGAAGGATGAATCTAGAAAAGCAATTGGAAGGATAAATGCACAAAAGTGGGCAAATGCAGTTATTGACAGTGTCATTGAGCTTGAATACATTCGGCTAGGCACTATGATCCCGATGGGAATGAAACACTCGGCCTATTTCCCAGCTGTAACAAGCTTTTTGCATTAATTTCCGACCACACTGCTCTAATGTGATCATCGTATCATATAATTTGTCGGTTGCTGGAGCAAAAGCGCGAATATGACGTGTAAGTAAAGTTATCTGCTTCCCATCAGTATAGTAAAGCGTCAGTTCCGCTCCTTCCAGAGGTTGGGGTACACGCACGCTTAAGGTAGCCGGCGGCTGCCTTGAGGTAAACAGCAAAAACAGGGTCAGGCGAGCGAGTAACTGCTGCTGAATATGGGGCGGGATGTCGGCAGTATGCATCAACGGCCGCAACTCGTAGTACAGCTGTTTGGATAAGGCGCTAAACGTTGTCATAGAAAGGTTGTATGACAAGAGTGAACGATGAATCCGCTTCCTCAAGCGAATCCGATGCAATAGGTAGTAGAAGGGGCGGGTAAGAGAATTCTATAACGGAGAACTAAATATATTGTATAATACAGAGAAAATAGTAGAAAGTTACGTTGCATTTCAATGAATTTTGTGGTAGTAATTAGCACTACTATCGATATGGGTTTATGGTGTCAGGGAACTATTCAAAGCAATCAATGAGTTAAAAACATACTTTTTTACAATCTAAGTCGTTGCTGATCAGGACAAACTATATGATTTTTAATTGCGCTGAACAATAATTAGCACATTATTCGGTTATTTTTGAAAGGCCTGACTTTTGCGTAGGCCTTGTTTTACCCTATTTCCGCAACAACAGTTCCAGCCGATAATGCGCCAACCGACTGCCTTCGCTTGCCTCTCCTTAAGTCTTTTATCTCTTTTTTGCCCCCCAGAAGCTATTCCAGCTGCTAAAGCCAGTGCAGCCGCCGATAATGCTCCGGAGTCGGTTTTAAGTGAGAGTCGGCGGGCTGTTTACCTGGCGGCTTTCGAGCAGTATACCCTGCATACCTACGCCCTGGCCGGCCTGACTACTTCCGGCTTGCCCATCGACGTGTATCGGCAGGCTTTAATGGGATATTATCAGCTCCAGAAACGCGGCCTGGCTAATCCTGCCAAAAATACCCTCACTATCATCGATTTTAACCGCTCCAGTCGTCTGAAGCGGCTGTGGGTTATCGATTTGCAGAAGTCGCGGGTTGTGCATCATACGTTGGTAGCGCATGGGATTAATACGGGCGAGGAATTCGCGCAGGCTTTTTCTAATCGGGTTGGCTCGGAGATGAGCAGCCTGGGCTTTTACGTAACAAGCCACACCTACACTGGCAAGCACGGCTTATCCTTGCGGTTGCGCGGTGTCGATCCAAGCTATAATACGAATGCGGCCAGCCGGGCCGTGGTGGTACACGGGGCGGAATATGTGTGTGAGGAGTTTGTGCAGCGGCACGGCCGGCTCGGACGCAGCCAGGGCTGCCCCGCGCTGCCAGTGAAAGAAAGCAGCGCTATTATTCGCACCATAAAGGATGGCACCGTGCTCTTCGCGCATCCGCCCTCCGGTGTCCGCTACGATTCCGACTGGCTCGAGCTAGATCCGGCGCTACAGGCTTTTGCCCAGGTGAAAGGGTTGAACTAGCTGGTTGGTCAAGTCATTAAAAAAGCCCCCCAAACCTACGTCTGGGGGGCTTTTTATTGGCTTTACAGTTTAGCGGGTAGCCTGTCGGTTAGGCCCGGTCGCTGGTAGTTTTGACCAGGTTGATGCCCGCGAAGAAGAAAATGAGGCCCACGATGAAGGGCACCAGGCTATTCATCTTGCTGAGGTTTATGCCAGCTATTCCCAGGAAGCCCAGGGCGGCGTAAATAATACCGATGATACCCAGGATGGTGAGTATGGCGCCGAAGGTACGTTTTTGATTCATGAGAGAGGGAGATTAGGGAGTGCAGGAGAACAACTGGAACCGGCTGCGGACCAGTTTTGCGCCTGATACGCTAATCAGATCAAATAGGGTGCCTCTTTGCAAGCAACCCTGCCGCGGAGTGCGCGTTAGAAGCCCGGCGGCCTTCATTAAAGCCGCATTTTCCCTCCCCTAATTCTCCTTACCGCTATGAGAGGAAGCCTTCGATTTATCATTGCTCTGGCCGTCGCTGCCTTTTCCTTTGTGACTTACTATTGCAACCGCCAGACGAACCCCGTGACCGGCGAGGTGCAGCACGTAAACATGACCACCGAGCAGGAAATCGCGCTCGGATTGCAGGCCGCACCCCAAATGGCCCAGCAATACGGTGGTCTGCACCCCGATCAGCAGGCCAGCGCCGCGGTAAAGCGCATTGGCGCCGCGCTGGTGCAATCTTCCAAAGCCGACCAGTCGCCCTACCAATTCGATTTCCATTTGCTGGCCGATGAGCAGACCATCAATGCCTTTGCCTTGCCCGGTGGGCAAGTATTTATTACGGCGGGCTTGCTGAAAAACATGAAGTCGGAGGGACAGGTGGCCGGTGTGCTGGCCCACGAGATTGGCCACGTCATTGGCCGTCACTCCGCCGAGCAGTTAGCCAAATCGCAGCTGACGCAAGGCTTGGCCGGTGCCGCCACCATCGCCGCCTACGACCCTAACAGCCCCGGCAGTTCCATCGGGAAAGCAGCCGTGGCGGCGGCTATTGCGAAAGTGGTGTCGTTGCGCTTTGGGCGCGAAGACGAGCTGGAATCGGACCGCCTGGCCGTGCAATACACCACCGATGCCGGCTACGACCCGCGCGCCATGATTCAGGTAATGCAGATTCTGGAGCAGGCCGGTGGCCAGAGCCGGGGCCCTGAGTTTATGAGCACCCACCCCAATCCGGGCAACCGAGTTGGCGTGCTGGAACAGGAAATCACAGAGCGCTTTCCCGGTGGCGTGCCCAGCGGACTAAAGCAATAATTACCTCATCCTGAACAGGAAGGGAGGAGACGTAAGGCGGAACTCAGAAAACTCATTTGCTGCCTTGCGTCTCCTCCTTTTTGTTCTTAAACCCTATAAGCAATGGCTGCTGAATCAACTCCCAACTTGCATTCGCTGCTGTTTGTGCTCAATCCGATTTCCGGCGACATCGATAAGCAGAATGTGGAGGCTACCATCACTGACTTCTGCACGCAGCGCGGACGTCGGGCTGATTTTTTCATACCTCCGGCGAAAACGACCTCGACAAACTTCGGGCTCACTTAGCAGCCAACGCCTACGATGCCGTGTTTGCCGCCGGGGGCGATGGCACCGTGAACTTAGTGGGCGAGGCGCTGCTGGGGGGCAAAATTCCGTTAGGAATACTGCCTTTAGGTTCCGGAAATGGCTTATCCAAAGACCTGAGCATTCCGCAGGATATGGACGGCGCTTTGGCTGTGATTTGGCAGCACCAGCTGCGCGCCCTCGATACGCTGCACGTAGGAGGGAATTTTTCGGCTCACCTCGCCGATCTGGGGTTTAATGCGCTGGTAGTGGAGCGTTTTTGCAGCGGCGACACGCGCGGGCCGGGCGCTTATATCCGCATTGCCTTGCAGGAATACCTGAGCTACGAGCCCGTTACTTACCGCATCGAAACCGACCGTGAGCAGTTTGAAGGGCCGGCTTTTATGCTCACCATCGCCAACGCCAGCACGTTCGGCAGCAACGTCGTTATCAATCCCGATAGTCACCTCGACGACGGCGAGTTTGAGCTGTGCCTGATTGAGCCATTCCCCGCCACCGCCGCCCTCGGTATTCTGTATCATCTGTATACCGATGCCTTCGATACCTCGATATATACGCGGCGCCTGCGCTGCCGTCGTGCCAGTATTCAGGTACTGGGGCAGCCGCGCGTACTCGTGCAGGTCGATGGGGAGCCGCTGGAGCTGGATACGCCGGTTGAGGTAAGCATTAATCCGCGGAGCTTGCAGGTGCTGACGCCCGCGCCGGAGTAGCCGCCGCGCCCAAAATGCCCCCCAGCCCGGCCAGCAAGCGGCGCCGAAATGGTTCGGGGGCGCGCTCGGTGCCGTCGGCGTTGCCGGGCTCCAGCGTGCGTAGCCAGGCTTCACCATTCTCATAGAAGTCCAGCGTAAAGAAGCCTTTGTGCTCATGGGTGAAGGTCGCTTTGCCGCCTTTGCCTACGTACGCCGTTTTGCTGCCCGAGCCACTGACCAGGTAGTGACCATTCTTGTAAGCAAAGTATTGCAGGTTGTGGTCGTGGCCGGCCGCGTAGATGATGTTCGGGAACTGATGCAGCACGCGCAACAGGCGGCGGCGCATTTTGCGGTAGCGTGGGTGGGCCATGTCCTCTTCCGCGCCCACGATGCGCCGATATATCGGGAACAGTGAACCAATGCCCGGCAGCGGCACATACGCCCGCTTATGCACGGCCGTGAGGGGAAATACGTGCTGCTTGGTTGTGAATTGCCCCCCATGCAGCGCGTTGGAGTACAGCGGGTGGTGCCCGGCCACTACAATCTGCTGATGGCGGTTGGCTTCCAGCAGCAGCTGCAAGTGTTGAAAAGGCATGCGGCTGTCCGTGGCCTTGCAGCCGTAGGCCGCCCCCAGCGGGCGTGTGCCGTGCTGCACCCACCACTGCGTATTCAGCACTATGAGCAGCAGCTTGTCGGCCAGCTGCACGGTTACGGGATCGGGACAGCCGCCGGGGGGCAAATAGTGGGCAGCGGGCAAATGTTCGCGCACATAGGCTTCCTGGCGCAGCAGGTACTGAAAACCGTCGCTACGGCCCTTGTTCCAATCGTGGTTACCACTCAAAAACACCACCCGGCCGGGGTAGCGCAAGGCATCGAGCTGAATATCCAGGCGGCGCTCGGCCGCCGCCCGGCCGA
This sequence comes from Hymenobacter sp. R533113, assembly GCF_056835965.1. NCBI lineage: Bacteria > Pseudomonadati > Bacteroidota > Cytophagia > Cytophagales > Hymenobacteraceae > Hymenobacter > Hymenobacter sp. R533113. The sequence continues at coordinate 241,930 of NZ_JAKWBD010000014.1, read as the reverse complement.
TAGCTGTTTCGGCGGGCAGACCAGTCGGGTACACATTATCACCGAGAATGACCACGGTGCTGTTCGCGCCGGCTTCTTCCAGCCAGCCATGCAGCAGGTTCAATACCGGGTCGCGGCCGTCGGTGGCTACGGCGCCCAAGTCGCCAACCAGGGCTATGCGGTGGCGCAACGGAGAGGCTGGGTCGGGCTGGTGCTGCTCCCAATCGCGCACGGCTGGGGCCACATAGGGCAAGCGCCGGTAGCGGCGCTCCTGCACATAGCGCCACAGCAGCCAAGTGATTACCACCACATTGATAGCCAGTAGAATGTATAAAAGAAGGGTAGGAGTCGGCAAAGCGAATAATCAGACGTACAAAAGCTTATACGCACTATTGGAAGCGTAGTATAGAAGCATCTAACCTGAATAAGTGTTTTAGAGCGGTTTCAGAAGCAATGCACTTTCCTGGCTGCCCAGAAGCTGGTGTGGGTATCGGTTTCTTTCCCAACGGTGCCCCAGTACCGCCGATCAAAGGCGTAATCGAGTCCGACTCTTCCTTGCCGCAGGAGCTGGGAGAGCCGAAGTCACGCTTCGTATCCATGGCCTCGCACGAGTTTCGGACGCCGCTCACGGCGGTACTCACCTCCGCTTCCCTGGTAGAAAAATACCCGGCCACGGAGCAGTAGGATAAGCGTCTGCCCCACCTTGAGCGCATCCGGCAATCCGTCAATCACCTCAACGATATTCTGGAGGAGTTTCTGTCGGTGGGCCGTATCGAAGAGGGCTACATTCCGGCCGACGACTTCACTCAGCTAATAATGCGCAACCCGGAAGTAAGTCAGCAGTTTGTGCGCCTGCTGGCGGGCCGGGTGCGCGAGCAGGAAGAGCTGTTACTTTGATATGGCCTACAACTCGCCGCGTAAGCGTGTGGCCGATAAGCTGCTGCGCCTGCATGAGCAGCGCACGCTCAACCCCACCAACCCCCGGATTCATCTGTCGCGCGATGATATGGCGGCGTTGATTGGCACGGCACCCGAGTCGCTGAGCCGCACGCTGAGCGAGTTTCGGTATGACGGAATTATCGAGCTGACCAACAAATATATTCAGGTGCAGCAGCCGGAAAAGCTACGGCGCACTAACTGGTAAGTAGTGTAGCCTGAGGTTGTAGAGCAAGGCTGCGCGCAAGTTATAGCAACGCTCTACGCTAGCAAAGCGGCATTCGAATCGGGGCGGGGCTGCTTTTTTCGGACTTGAATTTTATCAAACTCCTTCTCATAGTCGGGAAACTCAGTGCCTAAGAGCCGGTCCCAGAGTCGAAAATGTACTCCATAATTACCGTGAAAACGGCTGTGATGCAGGTTGTGGTGGGTGCTGGACGTCAGAAACCGCAACCAGCTACGGTTAAAGCCTCTGGGATATAACTCGTAGCCCAAATGAGATTTGAGGTTGTCCAGCAAGCCCCAGAGCTGCACGAAGCCTAGCACGGGCGCGTACACGGGAAAAACAAAGGCCACCGGGAATATCCAGAAAGAAAGTAGAAACGGCTCCAGGAAGTGAAACGATAAGGAGGAGTAGGGGTTCACATCCACACTTTTGTGGTGCTCGGCATGTACATAGCGAAAAATGGCGGGGTGGTGCAGCAGCCGGTGGCACCAATAAAACCAAGTATCATCGATGAGCAGAAGTACAAAGAATCCGCTTAGGCTAAACAAGAGGCTGTGCTCCGATGAGTTCTGGTAGATTTTTGTGTAGCCTTTTGTGCTCAAACAAAGCACCAGACAAGCCATAGAAGCACCTACTGCCAATGTATAAAGCGAGTTTTTCAGTTCTCGCTTAATTTGACGCGTGTCGACCCGGGTTTTGAGTTGAATCTTCCAGTTTTGTAGCCGCGTCTTTAGCAGCTTCCAGAAAAGCAGGTAGGCGGCGGTGAGCAAAAGGCCATTGAGGAACAAGCCGGTAAAAAGCTTTGCGAAAAGATACCCAATAATTGGACGGCGGATTCAGGAAGCATGGCACAGGTACATTCAAGGGTTAAGGATGAATGCAAAGGGCCGGGCCGGACGCCGGGTACTACTTGACAATTGTTAGAGAATTGCTTGGCGTCGGATACGACTCAGGCTTTCGGGCTTGATTCCCAGAAAGGAGGCAATGTGCTGTACCGGCACGTGGAGAGGGATATCGGGGCGGGTGGCCAGCAGCTGCCGGTAGCGCTGCTCCGCGCTGAGGGTGGCAAGGCCATCTGCCCGCCGCGCGGTGGCGGCAATGGCCTGCTCAAAAATCAGGACGCTGAATGCTTTGAAAGCTTCGCTCGCCTCGATGAGCGCTACTAGGTTAGGCCTGGAGATCCGCAGCACTTCACAGGCAGTAATACAGGCCAGGTTTTCCGGAGCTTTGTGCTGGTGAATGAAGCTCAGAAAGGGCGTCAGAAAGTCGTTGGGAGCGCCCAGATACGTTGTTGCTTCCGCGCCGCGCTCGTCCGTGTAATACAGCCGCATGTAGCCAGAGGCAATAAAATAAAGGTGCTGCGGGACGGCACTGGCCACTTCCACGACGGCATTTTTCTTAAAGACAATGGGTTGAAAAAACTGCGCGCATAGCTCAATATCCGCCTGACTCAGGGTAACCGTTTGGGCAAGGACATCCAGGAGGGCAGGCAGCATAGGGAAAAAAGCAGTGGGCTATTGTAGCTCTAAAAATTTGGGGGCGTCAAGTTCTTGAAATGCCCGTTGAGGCGGGCACGCTCCTTCAGGCGCTCGGTTTCCAGAATAATGGGCAGCACGTTTTCGAGGTGCTCCAGTACCATGGATTGGCGTTCCAGCTCGCTGGTGGCCTGCAATAGCTGGTACTCCTGCTCGGTGCTGAAGCCCAGGTTGTGGGCAATATCGTAGATGCGGTAGTTGGGGGGCAAATCCAGAAAGATCTTGCGCAGGCCCAGCGTATCGTAGAGCTGGCGCACGTACTCGTTGATGCGCACCTTCAGATTGGGGTCCTCTTCGGGGTCGTCCTCGATGGTATCTACCTGACCGGCGGCGTAGAGCTTGCCGGGGGCCTCGCGGTAGAACTCGCGGATGCGAAATACCCCGACGCCCTTAGTCTTTATGTCCAGCTCACCGCTGTCGTAGGCCTTTTCTACACTTAGCAAGCGCACTTCGGTGCCCAGCTCACTCACGCCATCGTTAAGGTAGGGCGGTATGCCGAAAGTCAGGTCCGACTCGATGCAGTCGCGCACGAGCTGGCGGTAGCGCGGCTCGAAGATGTGCAGGTTGAGCTTCTCGCCGGGAAATACGACGAGGTTCAATGGAAAGAGGGGTAGAATTCTGGAATTGGGCATTTTGGGGTGTTGGAGCAAGAGCAAAAGGTGGCATGTATCAATGAATTGAGCTTGGTTAAGGCTACTCAAAATGGACACACGCTATTAATAAAGGCATATGCCTTAGCTGTGATAACCGATAGCTATTGCAACCTTAGAATCTACAGCGGCATGAAGATACTTATAGCTATCAACCTCTACTCTTCAAGGCTTGTTTTTAAGCTCGTAGCCGATTGTCAATACTTGACAAAACTAAGCCTACCTGCTTCTGCGCATTATATTTAGCGCCATGAGATCATCTAGACCTGTTTTTTATGCCCTTTTCTTGTTTTTATTATTGAGCAAGAGCGTCTTTTCACAAAGCATGGAGAAAAAGCTACGCTACAAAGATGGGTTTTTGACGGTAGGAGAGAATGGAGCAAGCCTGGATACTGTCTTTGTAAAAGCCACCCACAGCTTTCCCTTATTAATCGCCCTAACTGACAGTTATATAATTGGCATTGGCTCCTGTGGGCAGGTATATGCTGCGCCTTTGCTCCAGCAAACACCTGTGAAGACAGTCTTTAATTTTAAGCACTGTTCGGTGCAACTCGATTATAAAGAGCATATGGCTTTATCCGAAAACAATACGCTCTTATTCGTGCACAGTATCGACGGATATCTAAAACCGCGAAGGTTTCAGTTGGTTGAGGCTGATCTTGTTACATCCACCTCCCGAATACTGGACAAAGGCAAAAGCATCAGCAATCCTTACTATTCAAATAACTCAACTACTATCAACTATACGAAGAATGGAAAGCTAATTACTCATTCCGGGCAGCAGTAAGCGATTTAGTGAGAGGAAGCGCGCACCCAAATGCGTTACTTTTGCCCCCCAAGCCTCAGCCGATGGGGCTGGAAGAGTAAAAGCGCTTTATTTCATGAAAACAAAATTCCGGCAACTTGGGCGGCGGGTGTGGCGGGTATTGCTGCAAATAGTGGCCGCTCTGTTTCTTACTACGGTGGCCTGGGTGCTTATTTATCGGTGGCTGGCCCCGCCCGCTACCTGGCTCATGCTTGACCGCCGCGCCCACGCGCCCATTGGCCGTGGCTACTACGGCATCCGCGAGGACGACCGCCGCATCAACTACGATTTTAAAACCCTGGACGAAGTATCGCCCCAGGTGCCGCTGGCGCTGGTGGCGGCCGAAGATCAGCGCTTTTTGCAGCATCGGGGCTTCGATGTGAAAGCAATTCAGCAGGCCGCCAAGCGCAATTTTGAGGGCGGCAAACAGTTGGTTGGCGGCAGCACGATCAGTCAGCAGGTAGCCAAAAACGTGTTTTTATGGTCGGGGAGGAGCTATTTGCGCAAGGCAGCGGAGGCATATTTTACCATCCTGATTGAAACGCTCTGGAGCAAGCGTCGCATCATGGAAATGTACCTGAGCGTGGCCGAAATGGGCGACTGCACCTTCGGGGTAGAAGCTGCCTCCCAGCGCTATTTTCACAAATCGGCGGCTAAGCTTACTGCTTCGGAAGCGGCGCTGCTGGCGGGCGTGCTGCCGAATCCGCTGCGGTTTCGGGCTAGCAATCCGGGGCCGGTGGCGCGGGCTAAGCAGCGGCGGGTGCAGCGTAATATGCGCCGCTTGGGCGGCACGGCCTACGTGCGGGAGCTGCTGGAAGAGTAAGCAGAAATGCAGTAGAGCCGCCGACGCCTATATTCAGGCCGTCGTAAAGCTGTTTTTACTTTTCTTAAAAAATTAACATGAAGCAAATCATCGGCTTAGTGCTGAGCGCGGCCCTGTTGTGTAGCTGCGCGGCCATGCGCCCCGGCAGTCAGCGGCAGGATATCAGCCAGGTACTGACAACCCAGACTGCCGCCTGGAACCGGGGCGATGTAACCGGCTTTATGCAAGGCTATTGGCAGTCCGACTCGCTCGTGTTTATTGGTAAAAGCGGCCTGACCTACGGCTGGCAGCCTACCCTCGACAACTACCGCCGCAGCTACCCCAATGCCGCCGCGATGGGGCAGCTTACGTTTTCCAATTTGCGCATAACGCCCATCAGCCCCGACGCGGCCCATGTAGTAGGCCGCTGGCAGCTCGCCCGCCCCGCTGCCGGTGATCTTGGGGGGCATTTTCTGTTGGTTTTTCGCCGCATTGCCGGCCGCTGGGTTATCGTTGCCGATCATTCCAGCTAAGAGAAGAAAGTAATCCTAGCAAGCAAAAAGGCGGTCATGCTGAGGTCACGAAGCATCTCGCGTGTTTAGCTGGATTAGTATCCAACCGTTAGCACGCGAGATGCTTCGTGACCTCAGCATGACCGCCTTTTTTAGTGCGACGATTGCACGCGCGATGCTACGCTACCACTCTGCCGGACTGCCTTTTAAATTACCCTTAAGCAGCGGTGCGGAGCATATGCAGCACCATGTGCTCGGTAGGAGAGAGGATGTCGTTTTCGGTTGGGTCGATGTCGTGTTGGCGGAGGTAGTTAATGAGCTTGTCGGAGTGAAAAAGGTCGACTACCTGCGGGTGAATGTAGTATTTGCTGCACACGGTGGGCGTGTTGCCCAAGCCCGAGGCTACGTCTTTCACGGCTCGTTTCAGTACTTTGTCTTTCGGCAAATCCGGCTCTTCGTGGAGCACGCTTTCGAGGCACTCCACCATTTTGACGGTGCCGCCCCAGGTCCGGAAATCCTTGGCCGACAGGCTTATGCCCGTTACATCCTGCAAGTACTGGTTTACGTCGCCCGACTCCAGCTCCTGACGGTGGCCATCGGCGGCGTAGTACTGAAACAGGTGCTGACCAGGTATTTCCTTGCACTTGCGTACCATGCGCGCCAACCGACGGTCTTGGAGGGCTACATCGTGGGCCACACCTTTTTTGCCCACAAACGAAAAGCGCACCTCGTCACCTGATATCTGCACGTGCCGGTCGCGCAGGGTGGTAAGGCCGTAGCTTTTGTTCTTCTTGGCGTATTCCTTGTTGCCAATACGTATAAATGACTGGTCCATCAGGGTCAATACCAAGGCAATAACTTTCTGCTTGTCTAGCCCGGCGCGCTTCAAATCTTGTTGCAGACGCTGGCGCAACGCAGGTAAGGCTTCGCCAAAAGCCAGCAGGCGGCTGAACTTGGTCAGGCTGCGGGCCTGGTCCCAGGCGGGGTGGTAGATGTATTGCTTGCGCCCCTTAGCATCGCGGCCCGTCACCTGAAGATGAGCGGAGGCCGAAGGCGCAATCCAGACATCGGTCCAGGCCGGTGGGATGACGAAGCCCTGAAGCCGGGCCAGCGTCTTTTCGTCGGTGATTTTTTCGCCTTTGGCCGTGAGGAAAGTGAAGGTGCCATCGGGCCCCGGCTGGCGGCTGATGCCGGGCTTGGTATCCGCCTGGTAGCGCAGGCCAGCCAGCTCCGCCTGACGGGCCGGGTCTTTATACAACTCATGCGCCTCTTCCAAGGGTGGCAGATGTTTCTTTTTGGTTTTGGGTCGGAGGGTGGAGGTGGTGGGCATAAAGAGCTAAGAATGCTCCCGGCTATAAGCAGCTAGGGGGCATTTCTGTACGCAGAAGCCAAGAAAAAGTAGTGATGTGCCGCTCGTCAGGAGCAAAGAAATTAGCGCTTCCAAATCAAGGACGAAGCAGTGGAGTGGAGGAGTGAAGAATAATGCTCTGCTCAGGAAAATAAAATTACAGGTTGAGCGTCTGATCTATAGCATTAGTATCTGCGTATGAGCAACGCCTTCCGGCCGGCTGCCGTATGGGTAGCCGCCGGATTTGGCACCGTTTTTAGACGGTCAGTTCTGCTCCTCTGTTCTTCCTACACTCCTATTTTGCAGTATGCGTTATACTAGGCTTAAATCCTGGATTTTTCTTGCCCTCCTGACGTCATTGGGCACTACGGCCTGCACTGGCGATGGTGATGGCGTAGTGCTGTTTTCTGTGGAAGATGATAAAGCGCTCGGCCAAAAAGTAGCCGCCCAAACCGACTCCACGTACCGGGCCAGCCGCCAGCTGCTGGAGCGCAACGTAGCAGCCAACCAACGGGCCTACGTCCTGCTGGATGCGGTAGTGAATAAGGTGCTTAGCTCCAGTGAGCTTCAGTACCGCAACGAGTTTCCCTGGGACGTTAAAATTATCAAGAACGATGAGATTCAAAATGCCTTCGCCACGCCTGGGGGGCATATTTATGTGTTCTCGGGCCTGATTAAGTTCTTGGAAACCGAAGACCAGCTCGCCGGGGTGCTGGGCCACGAGATTGCCCACGCCGACCGCCGCCACACGTCCCGCTCTTTGCAAAAAGAGTTTGGTATCTCCTTCCTGCTGAGCCTGTTGCTAGGTGAAAACCCCAATCAGCTGGCGCAAATCGCGACCAGCCTGGGCCAGCTGCGCTTTAGCCGCGAGTATGAGATGGAGGCCGATGACTATTCGGTGCGCTACCTGAATGGCACTTCCTACGCCTGCGACGGCGCGGCCGGCTTCTTTATTAAAGCGGCCGCCGCCGCCGCGCAGTCTACCGCCAGCACCCCCGAGTTTCTGAATACTCACCCCAACCCCGGCTCCCGCGTGGACGCCATTCAGGCCAAAGCCAAGGAGCTTAATTGCGCGGGCCGCACTACCAGCAACGCTGGTTTCGTGGAGCTGCAAAGGCTTTTGTAAACTTCGAATTCGTGCTTATTTACAGGAAACCAGCCTATACAAGGCTGGTTTTTATGTTTTGCGGCGGCCCGGCCGAAAACCGTATGATGGGGTGGTACTACGACTTTTTTCGTCGTAGTACCACTATCGTTGAACGACCTAAGCGCATACAATCATCAGCAACGATAGTGGTACTACGACGAAAAAAGTCGTAGTACCACCTCTTCTGCCTGTAAGCCCCGATACGCTGACACAACTCACCAGCGGGTTTCGCTCGTACCTTGCTTCCTACTCTTTTATTTTCCCTATGGCATCATTCCTAAACAAACTCAGTAACCTGGCCGAGCGGGCCGATGATCTGGTCACGAGCACCCGCGCCCGCCTGGGTTTGTTGCACCCGCTCCAGCTGGTTACGTATCGCAGCTATGGTACTGCCGGCCGCCTGTACGTAAAAGGCCGTTTGCTGACCGATAAAGGCATTGGCGAGCCCGGCGAGAGCGACTCGCGCTGGCAAAACCTTCTGAATATGTATCGGCGCTTCGAGAGCAACGAGATTCCGGGCGCCGAGCTGGTTATCCGGCCAGGCGACGGCAGCGAGCATACCGTGACCACCGACGAGGAAGGTTACTTTACCTTGAATATCGAGCCCAAAAGCTTGCCGGCGCCCATCGACTTTATGTGGTATCCGGTGGAAGTGGAGCTGAAAAAAGCCCCCCAGCGCCTCCAGATGCCCGCCGACGTGAAGGAGGCAGCCCACGTCCTCATTCCGCCCCCCGACGCTGAATACGGCATTATCAGCGACCTGGACGATACCGTCATTCAAACCTCCGCCACCAACCTGTTGCGCATGGCGCGCACGGTGCTGGTGCGCAACGCGCACTCGCGCCTGCCTTTTGAGGGCGTGGCCGAGTTTTATCGGGCCTTGCAGCTGGGGCGCAATGGCAAGCGCAACAACCCGTTTTTCTACGTGAGCAGCAGCCCCTGGAATCTCTACGATTTGCTGGACGATTTTCTGGAGCTGAACGAGGTGCCGCCCGGCCCACTGCTGCTGCGCGATATGTCATTGGCCCGCAAAGCAACGAAGCCCGAAGCCTCGGCTCATCACGGCCATAAGCTGCGCGAGATTGATAACCTGCTGCTTACGTATCCTGAGCTGCCCTTCGTGCTCATCGGCGACAGTGGGCAGGAAGACGCCAACATCTACCGCGAAGTGGTCCGCCGCTACCCCGGCCGCATTCTGGCCATCTATATCCGCGATGTGCAGCACCCCGGCCGGGCAGCCCTTGTGGAGCGCGTGGCCGAAGAAATACGTCAGGATAAGGTAGAAATGCTGCTGGTAAAAGACACGGTGCAGGCCGCTGAGCACGCCGCCAAAATCGGTTTGTTGTACACAGAAGCTATTCCGGCCATTGAAGTGGAAAAGGAAAAAGACCAAACGGCCCCGGAACCGACGTTGTAAATCGATAATTTTCAGAAGCTTGCTAGTGAATAAAAAAGCCCCCCGGACATGGTACGGGGGCTTTTTTGTTTTTTTAGAACGTCATGCAGCGCGAAGGCGAAGCATCTCGCGTGCTGATGTTGCAGTGGTAATCCAACTAAACACGCGAGATGCTTCGCCTTCGCGCTGCATGACGTTCTAAAAGTATTATTACAAATTCTACACTACCAATATCAACAGCGTCTCACGTTCCTTCCCGGTCGTAGGCGTGCATTTTTACGCCTTTCTCCGTTTTGTCGCGGGTTTCCTTGCTCTTAATTAACTCATTATCGGAGTGGGTGTCGTAGTAGCGGGTTTTCTTGCTGAGGCCCTGCACCTGGGTCGAGTCGGTGACCTTATCGGAGTTGGGGCCGCCGTAAATGTTGATGCGCGGGCCGCGGCGCACCTCGCCGCTTAGCTCAAATACGTCCTTGCCTTCGAGGCCGTGCAGGGTGATTTCCTGGGTTTCACTGGTGCGAAACACGCGTTGGTAAAACACGGAATCCCGGTCCGATTTGCCCCCCAGCGTGTACACCGTGACGGCCGTAGTGGAGTCGGTGAGGCGGCGCACGACAAATCGCTCATCCTGGTCGGTGCCGACTACCGTGACGTGGCGGGCCAGCAAACGGTAAAACTCATTGGCCGCCCACGGCAGCTTAGCGCGGCGGGTTTCTAACGCCTGGCCGATATACTCGCCTTCCTGCGCGAACACCGGAGCCGGTAAACGCTTGAGGGCATCAGCAATAACGTCGTCATCGAGGCGCTTTTGCAGGTCGGTGGCCAGGCGCTGGAAGTCGGCGGCAGTTACTTCGTTCAGGAAGCGCTCATCAATAAAGCGGGAGTTCTGCGTCATGCCTTCAATGCTCTCATATTTGGGCCGAAAGGTGCGAAACTTCCCCACAAGGAAAGGCCGGCTCACGATCCAGGGAATGATACCATCCTTGAAGCGAAAAAACGCCTGGTCGCGGTCTTGGGGAACGGGCTGATACGTGATAACCCCTTTGGCATTAGGAGGATACGAAGCCCAGCTCCACTGGCCCTCGTGGCGGTCCCAGTCGCCAATCCATAAGTCGAACAGGCGGGCGCGGGCGAAAGCAATCTGATCGACGCGGTGAGCGGGGTCGGCAAAACGGTCGCGCAATACATTGTCGCTCTCCAGCAAGTCGGTGGCTTTGCCAAACGCGGGCGTCAGGCTGGCTTTGTCCTCAAATTTCTCTTCCAGCAGCACCAGCCTTCCCCGAAAAAGCTCCGATTCTTCGCCCAGGCCGTTTTCATCGGCGCGCACGTAAAAAGGGCGGGGCGTGGTATGCAATAAGCCGGCTGCTTCAGCCAAGGGCGCTACCACAAAGGAGCCGTATGGCATAGCGGCCGAGGTGGCATCACGCACTAAGTTCAGGGCAAAGGTTTTGCGAAATATCTTGGGCAGCGTTTTGTACGGATCTTTATCAATGCCGCGCAGGGCGTATTCGCGGCCATCGGTGCCAAGCACCGTCATGCTGGTGCTTTGAAAACCGCCCCCCAGCTTGCCGGGCGTCAGGCCCCCCGGCACGGCGGTGGCGGGGTTAAATACCGGCACCCACACCGGCGTAGCCCACACCGGGCGGTAGTGCTTGCCCAGCAGCAGGTTGTGCACAGGGCCGCGCTGATAATGCCGGCCAGCGGTTACAAGCACGCTATCGGTGGCGGCGGGAGCGGAAGTGGTAGCAAGACGAGCGTCCGGTTGGAAGAAATTCTCGCGTACACAGCCCGTCGAGAAGGCCAGTAGAAGCAGTGAGAAGTAGAAACGGGGAGGCATGGGCAGCAGATGTGACGCAACTTACTACCTTCAACGCAACAGTAGGCAAAAGCGGTTGACAATTGCATAATCTCCCAACGCAATTGCTCTTTTCCCGTTTGCGCTATAACTTATGTTATTGGCTGCGTACGCAGCCGGCTTACCTCATCGCGCTACTCCTGCTACCTGTGAACTTGCTACTGAAAGCCTTCCGGTCTGGCCGCTTACTGGGATTAGGTACTAGCTGGCTGGTGCTGGCCGCGTGCTCTGCCCGTGAGGTGCCGGCCGGTTCGCTGCCCGTCATTGGCCCCGACTCGACGGTGAGTGCGGCGGCCGGTCCGCAGTACCAGCGCGGCGCTGTGCATCAGTTTTTCTGGGGCGAGCACTACCGCCGCGAATGGGCCACGCCAGTGAAAGCGCCCGTGTTCAACCTGCGTACGGCGGTGCCCGGCGGGTTGCGGCCCCTGCAGGCGGGGGGCAGTTTTCAAACCAAAAACCTGCGCCTCGTCGATTCGGCTGGCATCGAGTACGTACTGCGCACGGTGGATAAAGATGCTACCAAGGCTCTGCCCCCCAGCCTGCAAAAAGGCCCCATTGGTCGCCTGATGAAGGACCAGACCAGCGTTATTCAGCCGTACGGGGCGTATATCGTGCCGCGGCTGGCGCGGGCGGCGGGCGTGTATCATGCCAATCCGCGCCTGGTGTGGCTGCCGGCTGATTCCGCGCTGGGGCCGTTTCGGGAGGAGTTTGGCAATGCGCTGTATCTGTTTGAGGAGCGCCCCGATGGCAACCAGATTAACAGCCCAAACTTCGGCAATTCTTCATTGGTTGAGAGCTCCCGGAAGGCATTTACTTCTCTTTATGTCACGCACAACTACCGCGTCGATGCGCGCCATTACTTACGGTCGCGGCTGTTTGATATGTGGCTGGGCGACTGGAGCCGGCGCGAGGACCAGTGGCGCTGGGCCAGCTTTCCGGGGCCGGGCGGCACGGTTACGTATCGGGGCATCCCGCGTGACCGGGACCACGCCTTTTTTAAGTTCGATGATGGCCTGATGACGCGGCTAATCAGCTGGTTTAAGCCCAACTACCAGACGTTCAAAGAAAACATTCGCCTCCAGGATGTGGAAGGGCTCAACAAAGCCGCCCGGCCCATGGATAAGTCGCTGCTGGCTTATTTATCGGCCGAGGACTTCCGCCAAATCGCGGACTCCTTGCGCCTGCGCCTCCCCGACGTGGCTATCAAAGAGGCCGTGGGCGTGTGGCCGCCCCAGATCTATGCCTTGTCGGGGGCGGAGTTTGAGCACAAGCTACGCAGCCGGCGGGAGCAGCTGCCGGCCGTGGCCGCCAAATTCTACGAGCTGTTGGCCCGCGACGTCGAACTCCCCGGCACCGACCAACCGGAGCGCTTTCTGATAGAGGCAGTGGCGCCGGGTGAGGTGCGCATCAGCGTGCTGGCCCGCCGGTTGGCGATGGCGGATAGCCTGCTGAACCAACGCACGTTTAAAGCCAGCGAAACCCGCACCATCAAGCTCCTCGGGCTGGGCGGCAACGATGTGTTTGAGCTGCGCGGCCTGCCTGACCCTGCTATTGCGATAAGCATCTACGACGGGGCCGGTCAGGACCTGGTCATCACCGGAAAAGCCCCCCAGACGGATTCAGATACGGATGTAACCATTTTCGACAGCGGCGATGGCAATCTTTTGCAGCTGCCGCCGGGTAGTAAAATCAAGGCAGAGGCGTATCAGCCGTTGGCCAACGAGTTCGACGCGGCCGGCTGGCTGTTGCGCCACCGCCTGTATTAGAGTGTGTGGACGGTAGCCATGGTATTGGTTTTTCAGCCCCGAAAACTGGTCATGCTTCGATCAGCGGGCGCCAGATGAAAGAAGCTAATTGGTGAGCCAGCGCACGGCAGCGCCTTCATCAACGAACAGGTGCAGGTCGTAGGGGCGGCTGGGAGCTAGGGCCGCTTGCACGCCGGGCTGTAAGGTGGCGTCGGTGCGAAGCAATTCTTCGCGGGAGGGCGAGATGAGGTAGGCGATGCGCGGGCGGGCCGGAGCCAGGGCCGCCACGGCGCGGGGCAGCCAGTCATGGGTTACCCAGCGGGCCGACTCGGGGGTGGGTAGCACGCGGCGGCGCACGTCCAGCAGCCAGCGCAGGGTGTGGTAGTGCTGGCTAGCAGCCAGCACCGCCTCGTAGTCGGCCTGGAGGCTGGCAAAAGGCGAATCGGTGAGCCAGCGCACCGTAAGCACGTCTAAATCGGGGCGGTAAGTAATCTGGACGGAGGAAAGGTCGGGCATAAAGCAAAAAATGGAAGCGGAAACTCGACAGTATACGAGGGGGCAAGCTAAACGGGGGGCTTAGTTTTGCGGGGGGCTTTTTTGGGTGGCGGCAGCAGAGGCGCTTGCAACTGCCGGTACTGCTCAAACAGGAATTCGAGGCGGCTTAGCTCGGAAAGGGAGAGGGGCATGGGGTTTAGGTTTGCAACGGTGAACCTCACCCCCGGCCCCCTCTCCAAGGGGAGAGGGGAGCCAGGCGCTCGGCCTGCGCGGCTGCGTCGGCTACCGCCTCCGCAACCGCTACCTGCGATCAGTACTTCTTTTGTGAAAGCGGTAGAAGTCTTAGCCTAAGCTAAGGCTTCGCTGAACAGTTCGTCAGGCTCCCCTCTCCCCTAGGAGAGGGGGCCGGGAGGTGAGGCCTTCATTGAACCGAAGCCGGGGCCAACCCAATTACTTAAACACCTTCACCTTGTCCTTATGCTTGGTGCGCAGGTACTGCCGGATAATCTGCTGCACGTCCTTGTTGTCGCCGTAGGGCTTGATTACCTCCCGAAAATCAGCTAGCCGACGAGCCGAGAACTCGCCGTCCACGTAGCCGAAGCCCAGGTAGCGGCCGTTTTCGACCACCACAATCGACTTTTCATCTTCGCGCCGACCTTTACCGATAACCACGAAGGAGCCGTGCTCAAAGGTGAAGCTCTCGATGGCCTCGTCCACGCGCAGGTTGTACTCCTCCGGCGACTCCTGGCCCACGCAGGCCCCCTTGCAGCGGTGCACCTGGTAGTCGAAGCAGGCGCCCGGCGTTTTGTACAGGTCGCAGAGCTTCTGGCAAAGGTTGAACTTGGATACTTTATGAAACAGAAAGCCTTTGGCTTTAAACTGATTGGCCAGCGCAATGAGGGGCGTGGCGGGGTTGTCGGCGTCGGCGCGGCCGTAGTAGAGATGCTTGTAGCCCTGCGCGTCCTGGCGCAGATAAATGCCGGCCGGAAATATTGAGCGGCGCTGGGCGCGGTTGTAAAACGGCTTCATGCGCTTAATCTCCGCCGACTCGTAGAGCAATGCCACCAGCTCGGAGCCGGTCAGCTCCCAGGTAATGTCGGAGATGCTGTTCTTGAACTCCAGCGACTTGCGCGACTTATAATCGACGGCAAAGTGCTGCTGAATGCGCTTGTAGATATTGATGCTTTTGCCCACGTAAATCACCTCACCCTGCTCATTATGGAAGTAATAGACGCCGGCTTCCTGGGGCAGGGCGGCTACTTTCTCGGGGGTGATGTTGGGGGGCAAAAGCGCCGTCTTGATGGCTTCCTGCACGGCCGTTACGCGCCGGGCGCTGGGCTTTTTGGTAGCCACCGTCCGGCCGTTGGGTGCCAGTGCATCCACGGTAGCCAGGGTGTCGGCGGGGCTCAGCGTGGGGTTGGCCAAGGCCTCGTCTTGTTGCGAAATCTTGAGCAGGCGGTCAAAGAGAATGGCGGTAGCGGCGGCGTCGCCGGCGGCGCGGTGCCGGCTTTCCAGCGGAATACCGATGTTCTGGCACAGCTTGCCCAGACTGTAGCTCGGCTGACCCGGAATCAGCGAGCGGCTCAGGCGCACCGTGCACAACGTTTTGCGCGAATAATTGTAGCCTAAGTCCGCAAATTCCTTCTTCAGAAAAGAGTAGTCGAAGCGCACATTGTGGGCTACAAATACGCAGCCTTCCGTCATCTCAACCACTTTGCGCGCTACCTCATGGAAGCGGGGAGCATCGCGCACCATATCGTCGGTGATGCCGGTGAGCTGGGTAATGAAGAAGGGAATCGACCGGCCCGGATTGACCAGCGTCTCGTATTGGTCTACCACTTTGTCGCCATCATGAATGAATATGGCCAACTCGGTGATGCGGTCCTGCGTGGGCTGACCGCCGGTCGTTTCAAGGTCAATAATAGCGTACAAAGGCGGCGCGGATACGGGTTACTACTTGGCTAATTCTATTGGTAACAAAGATAAGCCTTACTAAGGTTGCAAAAGAAATTGTAGCACACCATGACACGATAGTAGCCGAACAGGCCAAGTAGCGTGAAGTGTGTCGCCTGCAGTTGTTAAAAAGGTGGTCATGCAGCACATAGGACGCAGCAAGCCAACGCCAAAGCATCTCGCGTGCGTCGTTGCAATAGAAAAGGGAGGTCATGCTGAGGAATCGAAGCATCTCTACTGGGTAGTAACCTCAACGGTACTGCAACAAAGCGGTAGAGATGCTTCGATTTCTCAGCATGACAGTTAGTTTGGCAACGACTGCACGCGAGATGCTTCGGCTCTGCCTCTGCATGACCGCCTGTTTATCAAAAATATTAACGCATAAAAAAGCCCCCAGATTCGTCTGGGGGGCTTTTTTAGGAATGATTAGAAGCCAATTAGCGCTTCATCGAAGTAATCTGGTTTTTGGCAGCCAGGATTTCGCCGTGCTGCTTCTGAATGATCGACTTGGCTTCTACGGGTAGGCCTTCTGCTTTCAGGGCTTGCTCGTAAGCTTCGAGAGCTACTTTGTCGCCGGTTTCGCACTCGCCTAAAATGGCGTTGTCGTCCTGGCCCGTGATGACCGATTTGATGTTGATCCAGCCACGGTGTACTGCGGCAGCGGCGTCGGTCGCCAAGCCTTGCACCGTAGTAGTATCTTCGGAATTAATGCCAAACTGCTTGGCTTGCTGCTTTAGCTCCGACGCGAACTTGGCGCGCTGCTGGCTGAACTGGCTCAGCTGAGATTTTACTTGAGGGTTAGTGGCACCTTCTGCCGCTTCCTGGTAGCCTTTGGCACCAGTTTCGTTGATTTCAACGAGGTCATTGTACGCGCGGGCAGTGTTATCGCTAATAGAAGCCATGAGTAGTTTGTTTTGTGGTTGTTGATCAGAAAGAAAGCTCAACCGCGGCAAGCGGTTGATCGGGAGTTTATACTACCAAATTGCCCCCCAGGTTACGTACGCTTTACTTAATGAGGAATGAAGAATAAGGAAATAGCAGGCGTCCTCATTCCTCATATTAAGATGTGCCCCGCACCCGCTGCCAAAGCCTGCCGAAAAAGCCCGGCTCGGCCTTCCGGTCTATTATGTCGTCGCCATCGGCCACATCACCCAGCAAAAAGCCGAACGGCTCGGTAGCTTTCGACGCGTCCAAAACCACTTTGATTACGGCTATCAAAGGAATGCTCAGGATGATACCCGGTGTGCCCCACAATTCGCCCCCCAGAATAAGGGCGATGATAGCAGCCATGGGGTTGATGCTCACTTTGGAGCCGGTAATCATGGGCGTAATAAAGTTGCCCTCCAGGAACTGCACGAATACAAACACGCCAACGACACCCAGCGCCTTAGCCGGCGAGCCCGTCTCGACCAGCGTAATCAGGGCCGGTAGAGCCGAGCCGATCAGGATACCGATGTAGGGAATGATGGTAAGAACGGAGGCAAAGACGGCGAAGAAAATGGCGAATTTGACGCCCAGCACCAGAAGGCCGATGGCATTAAGAATAGCCACAATCACGATAACCGTCATCAGCCCACTGATATAGGCCTGCACTACGGTCTGGATGCTGTCCACGGTGTGCAGCACCGACGTACGCTTCTCGGGGCTTACAAAGCGGAACATGAACTGCCGCATATGGTCGCGGTAGTACAGGAAGCAAAATATATAGATAGGTACCAGCGTGACGACGCTCAGCACGTCGGCCGTGGTGTTCAGAGTAGCGCCCAGGTAGCCGCCCGCGTCTTTCTTGGCGTTCTTGATAGAAGAGTCGATAAACTCGTCTTTGCTGATAGGCTCAATGCCAAAGCGCTGGCTCAGCATCTGCTGAATCTGGTCGAAATACTGCACCAAGCTGGCCTGCAGCTTGGGCAGCTCGGCCCTAAACTGCGTCATCTGGGAGCCAAACGCGAAAATAATGCCCGCCAACCCCACAATTACTAGCAGCAGACAAAAGAGAATTGCCAGCACCCTAGGCCAGCCCCACCGCTCAAAGCGCTGGCACAAAGGCAACAGCAGAATGGAAAAGAGGACCGCAAACGTAATGGGCAGCAACACATTGTCGAGCTTCCAGAGCACGAACACGAGCAGCGACAGACCAACGAGCAGAAAGGTATAATAAATGACGGGGGGCAATTTCACCTCGGCCGGAGTCGAGTTGGGTCGGGGGCCGTTAAAATGTTTAGAGGGGGAAAGCATTAGCTAAAAAAATTAGGAGGGCAGGGGAGGAGTAAAATCCGGTATCAGGGCAGTGAGCGTTGTTTTTGAAAGGAACTATGTAGGCAAAACGTTGGTTTTAATCAGGAATTTTACTAATATTTATGGCTAAAATCAGCGCGCCGGTCACACGAGCAGCAGTCTTGCGCCCTCCTACGGCTTACTGTTGAGAAAAGGTCAATTTTCTGCGTTATTTTACCTCAAATTTGATTACCTGGTTATTATGGCTGACGAACAACTTCCCATTGCCCCCCAACACGCGTACACCGAAGACAGTATCCGCTCCCTGGATTGGCGCGAGCACATCCGCTTACGGCCCGGTATGTACATCGGCAAGCTCGGCGACGGCTCGGCCTACGACGACGGTATTTATGTGCTCGTAAAGGAAGTTATTGATAATTCCATTGACGAGCACGTGATGGGCCACGGCCGCACCATCGACATTAAAATATCCGACCAGCGCGTGCAGGTGCGCGACTACGGCCGCGGCATTCCGCTGGGCAAAGTGGTAGATGTGGTCAGCAAAATCAACACCGGCGGTAAGTACGACTCCAAGGTTTTCCAAAAGTCCGTGGGCTTGAACGGCGTGGGTACTAAGGCCGTGAATGCGCTCAGCAGCTACTTTCTGGTGCAAAGCGTGCGCGAGGGCCTGATGAAGTCGGCGGAGTTTTCGCAGGGCAAACTGGTACAAGATTCCAAGCCCCAGAAAACGTCCCAGCGCAATGGAACGCTGATGGTGTTCCAACCCGATGACACGGTGTTCCGCAACTACCGCTTCATTCCGGAGTACTTGGAAAACCAGATCTGGAACTACGTGTATCTAAACGCGGGGCTCACCATCAACTTCAACGGTCAGAAATATTACTCCGAAAACGGCCTGCTCGACCTGCTCAGTCGCAAAGCCGATGCGGAGAGCCTGCGCTATCCCATCATCCACCTCAAGGCCCCCGACATCGAGTTGGCCCTGACCCACGGCAACGACTACGGCGAGGAATATTACTCCTTCGTAAACGGCCAGTACACCACCCAGGGCGGTACGCACCTAGCGGCCTTCCGCGAGGCGGTGGTGAAAACGGTGCGTGAGTTCTACGCCAAGACTAATAAAAGCAAGGAGTACGATGCCGCTGATATCAGAAGCAGTATTATTGCCGCCATTTCGGTGCGGGTGCAAGAACCGGTGTTTGAAAGCCAGACCAAAACCAAGCTTGGCTCCATCAACATGGGCGAGGACGGCCCTACGGTGCGCGGCTTCATTCAAGACTTCTTAAAAGAGCACCTCGACAACTATCTGCACAAAAATCAGGCAGTGGCCGATGCCCTGAAAAAGCGCATTGAGCAGAGCGAGCGGGAGCGTAAGGACATGGCGGGCGTGAAGAAGCTGGCCAACCAGCGCGCCAAAAAAGCCAACCTGCACAACCGCAAGCTCCGCGACTGCCGCTTCCACCTCGGCGAAGGCAAGCAGGAAGCCGAAGCCCTCACCACGCTCTTCATCACCGAGGGCGACTCCGCGTCGGGCTCCATCACCAAGAGCCGCAACGTAGAAACGGAGGCCGTGTTCAGCTTGCGCGGCAAGCCCTTGAACTGCTTTGGGTTGAAGAAAAAATCGTGTATGAGAACGAGGAACTGAACCTGCTCCAGCACGCGCTCAACATTGAAGAAGGCATCGAAAACCTGCGCTACAACCGCGTGGTTATCGCCACCGACGCCGACGTGGATGGTATGCACATTCGCCTGCTGCTGCTCACGTTCTTCCTGCAATTCTTCCCGGATTTGGTGCGTAACAACCACGTTTTCATTCTGGAAACGCCGCTGTTCCGCGTCCGCAACAAGAAAACGACCATCTATTGCTACAACGAGCAGGAAAAGCAGGCCGCCATGCGCCAGTTGGGCCGCAACCCCGAAGTAACGCGCTTCAAAGGCCTCGGCGAAATTAGCCCCGATGAGTTCGGCAAGTTCATTGGTGATAACATCAAACTGGAGCCCGTCATTCTGCAATCTGACCGCTCCATTCAGCAGGTCCTGACGTACTATATGGGCAAGAATACGCCCGCCCGCCAGGAATTTATCATTGACAATCTACGCCAGGAAAAGGACCTGATTACCTCCGATGTGCTTCCGGTAGAGGAAGTAGCCGAAGAGGACATGGCATTTGCCTAGAATAAACAGTAGCTCATACAGTATAAAAAAGCCCCCAGATTTACTCTGGGGGGCTTTTTTGCAGGAAACCAGCTTGGTGTCACCGCTACTTCGCGTCCTGAATCTCTTTTACCGCTGATTCGACCAGCCCTTTGGCCTGGGCTGCGGTTGGCCGGGCGGCCTGTTGCTGCTCTATCTGCCGCAGCCCACCGATGATTGGTTCAGCGACTCCATAGGCTTTGAACTTCACGGCCAGATCCTTCATGCGCGTAATACCTGCGGAAAGCGCCGCTGGATCTTCCAGACGCCCGAGCATAGACACAATACCGGGCAGCATATCGAGTTGCCCGTTTGGTTCGGCCGCATCGTACTTGCTCAACACCAAGGGCCACTGGGTTTGTCCGCCCGCCTGACCATACACCCTCACCAGCGCCGTGGTTAATGCGCCTTTGTTATCAGCCTCGAAAGCGGTAGCGCGGGCCAGCGCCTGCTTGGGTTCCAGTGGCAACAACGCTTGCAGCGCCGCTCCCTGCACCCGGTATGATTTGCTGTCTAGAGCTTCGGTAAACAGCTTAGCATAACGCTTTTCCTCCAGCGTACCGAGCGCCGTAAGCGCCGCCGCCCGCACCTGCACCGATGAGTCGGAGGCTGCGAGCTTGGCTAGTACTAGGGCCGCCGCCTTACGTTGGGGGGCATTCTTAAGGCCCAGGGATTCCACGGCCAATTGCCGTAGGAACGGTGATTTATCCTTCAGGCCGGCCAGCAGAATTTTTCGGGCCAGCGGGTCGGTAGCTTTGGCCTGGGCGGCAGCAAGGGCTTCGCGCCGGTCGAGGTAGTGAGGGGCGTGGCTGTATTGATAGGCGAATTCAGCTAATGATTTGTTATCCTGTTTTTGCCAGACCAGCACTTTAGCGGCGTCCACGTTGACAAGCTCGGGTTTGGTAGCGGCCGGAAAATACAGCGTATCTACGGCGTGCCGTAGGGTGGCAGGGTAGCGCTGCGCTTTGCCACCAGTATACAAATCCACCAGCAGCGGAAGATCAAAAAGCCCCCCAGCCTGCGTTTGGCGCACCACCACCGCTTGGCGCTTGCGGGCCGCATCCCATTGATAATCAATAGTGACAATAGGATGGCCGGCGCGGTAATACCATTGGTTGAAAAACCAGTTCAGATCCTGACCTGATACTTCTTCCAGCGCCAGCCGCAATTGGTGCGGCTCGCCCGTGCCGAATGCATGTTGTTTTAGGTAGCGCTGCAAGCCCGAAAGAACACCTCCTCGCCCAAGGTGGCGCGTAGCATGTTCAGAATGCTGCCGCCTTTCTGGTACGAAACGCCATCGAACATGTCCTCTTTATCGTCATACTGAAAGCGCACCAGCGGCTTCTCGTAATTGCTGGAGCCACCCCGTAGGTAGTTGCGCAAACTACGGTCGGCTTGGGCTGCGCCGGCATCGGGTCCGTAGGCGTGCTCAGCCCAGAGTACTTCGCTGAAGTTGGCGAACGACTCATTCATGGTCAGATTGCTCCAGCTTTCGGTCGTTACGAAGTCGCCAAACCAGTGGTGAAACAGCTCGTGGGCAATTTCGCGCTCCACGCCGGCATACTCCCAATCCAACAGCTCCCGTGTGGTGCCCTGGGCTTGCTCACCAAACAGGGAGGCGGTGGTGTTTTCCATGGCCCCATTCTCATAATCGCGGGCTACAATCTGAGCGTATTTATTCCACGGGTAATCTACCCCAAGCTTCTGGGAGAAGAACTCCAGCATCTGAGGCGTTTTGCCAAATATGGCGCGGGCTTGGGGGGCAAATTTTGGCTCCAGGTAGTAGCTTACTTCTTTGCCCCGCCACGTGTCTTTCGTAATCTTGAAGTCGCCAACGGCTAGCATAAAGAGATAGGGGGCGTGGGGCTGCTCCATCTTCCAGGTATCGGTGCGCAGACCCGCACCCGCTGCTTTTTGATTCACCAAGGCCCCATTGCTGAGTGTCACATACTTGCTAGGCACAGTCAAGCTGATTTCGGAGGTCGTTTTCTGGTTGGGCCGATCAATAGTCGGAAACCACACCGATGAGCCCTCCGTCTCACCCTGGGTCCAGATCTGCACGGGTTTGCCGGCAACGGCACTGTCGGGGTTGATGAAGTATAAGCCCTTTGCCTCCGAAATAGCGGCGCTGCCCTTCACTTTTGCCTCGTTGGGCTTGGCCGTATATTCAATGTAAATGGTATACGGAGTGCCGGGAGGCATTTTCTTGCCCAGGTTCACGCATAGGTTTCGCTCGTTGGCGTAGCGGTATTGTAGTGGTTGCTGGGTCGCGCCCATGACCAATGCCACCGTCTTGATGTCCATACCCTTGGCATCAAGCCGCAGCGAATCGGTGGGGTAGCCGTGGGGCTGCAGCGTCAGCCATTCCTTCCCGTATGCGTAGCGCTTCTTATAGTCGAATTGTAAGTCGAGCTTGGTATGAACCAGATCATTAACCCGGCGCTCCGTGGCGCGGTATGTAGTGGCAGATGGTTGCGCACTGGCAGCGGTAAGGCTAGCCAAAGTCAGCAGGACCGGCAGAGTTTTGTGGGTGAAATGCACAAGGAGTAGAATAGGAGAGGTGGGTGGCTAAGGCAAGTGAAGCGTATTTGCAAATATGCTTCCTTAGCGCTTCACTTATCCAGATGCTGCCTGTACTATCGGGGGTTGTCTGTGGCAGGCAACAATTTGTCCCCCGGCGCAGAAAAGTCGAGATAATGCTTGTTCGTTACTCCTGTTTGCGAGTGCGAACAGCGGACTGTTGTAGTAAGGATTGTGGTAACGACTTGGCTACAGAAAATTAGTTATAAACTGTATTCTATATTTAGCTAACTTAATTAGTATATTTTATGCGGTTTAGCAATTGTTGTTAGTGGCGAAAACTGGTTTAACGCTGCAGAAAGTTGAGTTCATGCTTGTGTTTAGCTAATATTATTGGGAACTTTATGGGCTTCGCTCGCATTACAAATATTGCGTTCTGCGCAGCTAACGGTACTTTTGATACGCACACTCGTAGCCGAACCAGCTGGTGCGCTGCTGATTTTCTTCGTAGCTTTTACTCAAATTCTATGAGTTGATCGATACATTCTTGCCTGTTGTCCATTTTCAGGCGTCTTTAGTGAAAAGCCTTTCAGCCCTTCGGCTGAAAGAGAGGTACAAGAACATTAACCGTGGCAAGCGCCACACCCCACTGTGTCAGAAGAGAAGAACCCCCAGGACCCGGATCAGGAAGAGCAGCCGAACCTATTTGGCGCCGGCGACTCCTTTGAGTTCGGGTCTACGGCCACGCCCGAGGATGCTGAGGCCGAATCGAAAAAGGAAACGGCAGAATTTGTGGTGAGTGCCTCCGGCGAGCTGCTGCTGTCCGAATCGTCCGACGACGTGCACGTCACGACCGAGCCCACGCCCGTGACGGAAGAAACGGAGGAGGAGCCTAAGTTTGCCCCCGGCGAAACCATTCACGACGTGGCCACCGTGGCCGGCATGTACCAGAACTGGTTTCTGGACTACGCCTCCTACGTGATTCTGGAGCGCGCCGTGCCCGCTATTGAGGATGGTCTCAAGCCCGTGCAACGCCGCATTCTGCACGCTATGAAGGAGATGGACGATGGTCGCTTTAATAAAGTAGCCAACGTCATTGGGCAAACCATGCAGTATCACCCCCACGGCGACGCCTCCATCGGCGACGCGATGGTGAACCTGGGGCAGAAGGATCTGCTGATCGAAACCCAGGGCAACTGGGGCGACATCCGCACCGGCGACGGCGCCGCGGCCCCGCGTTATATCGAGGCGCGCCTGTCCAAGTTCGCGCTCGATGTGGTGTTTAATCCTGACATCACCGACTGGCAGATGAGCTACGACGGCCGCAAACGCGAGCCCACTACGCTGCCCGTCAAGTTTCCATTGCTGCTGGCCCAGGGCGTCGAAGGTATTGCCGTCGGTTTGAGCACCAAGATTATGCCCCACAATTTCCGCGAGTTGTGCAAAGCCAGCATCGACGTGCTGCGGGGTCGTGACATTCAGCTATTTCCGGATTTCTCTACCGGCGGGCTTTGCGACATTACCAACTATAACTCCGGGCAGCGGGGGGCAAAAATCCGCCTGCGCGCCACCATTGAGAAGGCCGACAAAACCATGTTGGTCATTCGCGATATTCCCTACGGCACCACCACCACGGCGCTGATGGAAAGCATCGTGAAGGCATCGGAGGCCAATAAAATCAAGATCAAGAAGGTAGTCGACAACACAGCAGCGGAGGTCGAAATACAGGTGCATCTGCCCACCGGCGTATCGCCCGACCTCACCATGGATGCGCTGTACGCCTTCACGGATTGCGAAATCTCGATTTCGCCCAATACCTGCGTTATTATCGAGGACAAGCCGCGCTTCGTGGGCGTGGAGGATATGTTGCGCCTGAGCACCCAGAAAACGGTGCGGCTGCTGGAGCGTGAGCTGGAAATCCGCCAGGATGAGTTGCACGAAAAATGGCACTCGGCTTCACTGGAGAAAATATTCATTGAAAATCGCATTTACCGCAAGATTGAGGAATGCGAAACCTGGAATGAGATTCTGGAAACCATTGATGCCGGCCTGAAGAAGTTTGTGCGCCTGGAAGGGGAGAAGCTGAAGGCGAATGACACGCGGATTGTGCTGCGCCGCGCCATTACCGAGGACGATCTGACGCGTCTGACTGAAATCCGTATCAAGCGCATTTCCAAGTTCGACGGTTTCAAGGCCGACGAGTACATTCAGAAGCTGGAAGCGGAGTTGGCCGAAGTAGCCGACCACTTGGCCAACCTCACGCGCTATGCTATTGGGTACTTTGAAGGCTTACTGAAAAAATACGGTGCTGGCCGGGAGCGCAAAACCCAGCTCCGCACCTTCGACGTGGTTACGGCCCAGAAAGTAGCGGTAGCCAACCAGAAGCTCTACGTGAACCGCCAGGACGGCTTCGTCGGCTTCGGCTTGAAAAAGACGAGTTCATCTGTGACTGCTCTGACCTCGACGATATCATCGCCATCCGCCGCGATGGGTCGTTTATGGTGACGCGCATCGCGGAGAAAACCTTTGTTGGCAAGGATATCCTGCACGTGGGCGTGTACAACAAGAACGACGACCGGCTGGTGTACAACATGATGTACCAGGATGGCCCGTCGGGCGTGACCTACGCCAAGCGCTTCCTCGTGACAGGCATTACCCGCGACAAAACCTACGATCTGACCAAAGGGGGCAAAAATTCCAAGGTGCTTTACCTCACCGCCAACCCCAACTCCGAGTCGGAAATCGTGAGCATTCAACTCTCAGATAAGGCACCGGCGCGGGTAAAGCAGTTTGAGTTCGACTTCGCTGAATTGGCTATCAAAGGCAAAGGCTCGCAGGGCAACATCGTTACGAAGCAGCCCATTAAACGGATCAAGCAAGAGGCGCTCGGCGACTCAACTTTGGGCGGCCGTGAGATGTTCTTTGACAGTGTGGTGGGCCGCCTCAATACGGCCGGCCACGGTCGTTACCTGGGCACCTTCGACACCGATAATACGGTGCTGATAGTATATAAAGACGGCAGCTATGAGCTGAAGTCGCCCGACACGGCCCACCACTTCGATGTGCCCAACATCGTGCTGCTGCGTAAGCTGGAGCCTGACACGGTGCTCAGCGCCATGTATGTGGAAGGCGAGACGAAAGTACACTACGTGAAGCGCTTTAAGATTGAAACCACCACGCTGGAGAAGCGCTTCTTATTCATCTCAGAAAGCAAAAGCTCCAAGCTGTTGGTCGTTACGGCCAACCTGGAGCCGCTGGTCGAGCTGAAAATTCAGCGTGACAAGAAAGCCGACCGTGAAATCGAAAAGCTGCCGCTGCACACGTTTATTGATGTGAAAGGATGGAAAGCGGCTGGTAATAAGCTTACTTATTATAAGGTTCATTCGGTGGCGTTGCTTACCGATGAAGGTCCAGAGCCCGAGCGTCGCGCCGCTGCTAAGAAGCGCGGTCCGGCCACTATTCCGCGCCCCGCCGCGCCCGAGCCAGCCGCTCCGTTGCCTGAACTCACGGGGCCAGTGGAAGTGACGAATGAGGATGTAGAGCGAGCACAAGCTGTTTTGCGTCGCCCTAAGTCGCAGCTGAAATTATTTTAAGGCACAAAAAAGCCCCCCAGAATCTTTGCTTGTCCTTACCCAAAACTCAAAAGCCCTTCCGGCCATATGGTCGGAAGGGCTTTTTTGCGCGGTTGACTGACTGGTTCACTCCCATTTCAGGCTATTTCATCTGACGAAAAGGGCCCTTACTTTACTGCTGGGAAGTCAGAAAAAGATTTGGGTAAGAACAAGCAAAGATTCTGGGGGCTTTTTTGTGAACACTCTCAGCTGTTGACTACTACCCCGTGCGAACGGGTTCATGTCTGGTCAGCGTTATTCTCCGGGTTAGGTAGCATGCAGCTTTGCCAATTAAAATGCCCCCCAGTGCATTTAATCCGGTACGAATACCGTTAATAACGATAGAAAAGAAAGCCGGTTTTTGAACAGAGCTGAAAAACCGGCAGCTTAGTCCAAAATCTGCTCTTGTATATGTTGTCGCCCCGTATTTTCTGGCTAGTTTGGTTACTTAGCATATTACTGCTGAGTGGGCGAGGCGCTATGGCAGCCCCCACGCCAGTGCCCGATATTGGCAAGCTGCTGGCTGAAGCGCGGCTGCTCCAACGCAAATACCTTGATTCGGAGGCTTTAGCGAAGTATGAACAAGTATTGAACGAAGATGCCAAAAACTATGAAGCCCTCTGGCAAGCAGCCATACTGAGCGTCCGGATTGGCACACGCTACACCGACGAAACCCGGCGGTCGGCTTATTTCACCTCGGCCGGGCAATATGCCTATCGGGCTTTCGTGGCCAAATCGGATGGGGGAGAGGCCAACTACGCCGTGGCCCTCGCTCTTGTAAACCAAGCCACTTTGCTGCGGGCCCGCGGCCGTCTGCTGATGTACAAAGAAATGCAGCCATACGTATTTCGGTCTGTAGCACGCCGCCCCGATTGGGCTGATACTTGGCAGCTGCTAGGCCGCTGGCACTACCGCGTAGATCATTATAACGTGCTGGAACGGATATACAGCGAGCTGATCTTGGGTGGCATGCCCGGTGGCGCAAGTAGCAAAAAAGCTGTTGATGCTCTTAAACGAGCACACGAGCTTGACCCAAACCGCATAGAGTTTTGCTACGACCTTGCCCGCGTATATCAGAATCAGGGTCAGCTGGAGGAGGCCATCGCCGTGCTGGTTGAGTCGCAGAAACTGGAGCCGGTAACCAGTGAGGAACTGGAGGTGAGCCGCCGTTGTCGGAATTTATTACAGCAGCTAGCCCGCAAAAACCGCGGCGGCACAGAGTCAGCCTGATCGGGTCCCGACTGGTACCGGTCTCGATGTGGCCGGTCATATCTTTGCTGTTAGGTTTATCTTTGTGGAGCTTATGCTCTGTCTCTGCGGCTGACTACCGTTTCGCACGTTATTAACCCTTGCCAATCTGATATTTTACGCTTCCGTGGCTTCTCTTCGCCTTTTTTGCTGCTGCTCTTCGCTGCTGTCATCATCTCAGCCTGCGACCAGACGCCTTCTGGCCCGCCCGCTATGATGGTAAATCTGGCCACGGTACAGAGCGGGCCTCAATTGCAGGCGCAAACCTTAGAGGGTGCTATTAGCCGCCAGCCCCGCAAAGCCTCGCTCTACGCGCGCCGGGCTGCTTTTCGTTTAGCAGCCAACCAAATAGCGCCGGCTCTGGCTGATATCGAACAAGCACTACGTCTTGACGAAGCACCCGGAGAATTTTATTTTATAAAAGCTCGCGCCCTGCGGGCCCAAAACCGCTTGGATGCTGCGTTAACAGCAGCAGCTGAAGCATCAAGGCGCGGATTTTCGTCGCCCGAACTAAACCTGTTAGCGGGAGAAACCCACTTGGCTGCCCGCCACCCTCAGGACGCCCTCGACCACCTCGACCGTGCGCTGCAACAGGAGCCAGAACTTGTTGCCGCACTGTTTTATAAAGGGTTAGCCCACGCAGCCCTCACCGATACTGCCCAGGCTTTAGATTATTTGCGCGCTAGCCTTGCCCGCGACCCGCGTCAGCCCGAAATACTGCATCAGCTGGCTTTTTTATCAAATGCGAACCGCCGTCCCGCCGCCGCCGCCGTGTATGCCGCCCGCGGCCTTCGCTTGGCTCCAACTCATGGCCCACTATGGTACGACTATGGTCGCCAACACGAGCTGCAGAACCGGCCGGACAGTGCCCTTCTTGCTTACAGCCGCGCGTTAGAGCTGGACACAACGCTGTACCGCGCCGATTACCGACTTGGCTTGGCAGCTTTCCAGCAACGACGCTATGCCGAGGCGTTGCCTCACTTGCAGCGGGCCTTGCGTCGTGCCCCTCGGCTGCCCAACGCCCGCCTGGCACTCGCCGAAAGCTATGAGGCCCTAGGTCGCTCTGCCGAAGCAATAGCTCACTACCGCTTGTTGGTAGCCGAAAATCCGGGCAACAAGCACTGGACCTACCGGGTATGGAGAGCCGGCGAGCGGGCCCGCCAAACGCGAGGTAATACGCTCCGGCGGCCAGTTCGTCAGGCTATTGCTCCTCTTCCCGAACGCTCATTGCCTTTGCTGCGCTAAGTGTACTGGGGGGCATTTTCTGATCAACTTATCTTGAAATTGGCTTCTTTGAGCGTACGGAAGCGCTTTTAGTGTATAGTGCAGTTAAAGCAATTACCGTAAAACTGCCCTTAAGTCCATCCCAACCTACTAACTTGCGGGCTAACGCTGTTTGTAGAGCATTTTTCCCCAACCAATGATTGACATCACTCTTCCCGATGGCTCCGTGCGCCAGTTTGTAGATGGCGCGACGGGCTTCGACGTAGCCGCTAGCATTAGCGAAGGCTTGGCTCGCAACGCTTTGGGCGTGCGCGTAAATGGCGAGGTCCGCGACCTTCACCGCCCCATCACGCAGAATTCCGCTATTGAAATCCTAACCTGGAATGATGACGCGGGTAAAAATACTTTTTGGCATTCGTCAGCTCATTTAATGGCTGAGGCTCTCGAGGCTTTGTATCCGGGTGTAAAGCTTGGCATCGGCCCAGCTATTGAAAACGGTTTCTATTATGATATTGACTTAGGTGAAGGCCGGACCATATCGACGAACGACTTTCCCCAGATCGAGCAGAAAATGCTGGAACTGGCCAGAAAGAAAAGTCAGTACGAGCGCCGCGAAGTGCCCAAAGCTGAGGCTGTCGCTTACTTCACAGAAAAAGGCGACCCCTACAAGCTTGACTTGCTGGAGCGCTTGGAAGATGGCACTATCAGCTTTTATAGCCAAGGCGATTTCACTGACCTCTGCCGGGGCCCACACATACCTGACACTAGCCCGATCAAGGCGGTAAAGCTGCTGAATGTAGCTGGTGCCTTCTGGCGCGGCGATGAAAAGAATAAGCAGCTCACTCGTGTTTACGGCATTACTTTCCCTAAACAGAAGGATCTCACTGAGTATTTGGAGCGATTGGAGGAAGCTAAGCGACGTGACCACCGCAAGCTGGGCAAGGAACTGGAGCTGTTTGCTTTTTCGGAGAAAGTAGGAGCGGGGCTTCCGCTTTGGCTGCCCAAAGGCACTGCCTTACGTGAACGTCTGGAGCAGTTCATGCGCCGTGCCCAGGTGAAGGCAGGCTATCTACCCGTGGTGACCCCTCATATTGGCTCTAAGGAGCTCTATGTTACATCAGGTCACTACGAAAAGTATGGTGCTGATTCATTTCAGCCGATTAAGACGCCTAACCCCGGTGAGGAGTTCTTTCTCAAGCCAATGAATTGCCCGCACCACTGTGAGATCTACAAAACCAAGCCTCGCTCGTACCGCGATTTGCCTCTACGCCTAGCTGAGTTTGGAACAGTATATCGCTACGAGCAAAGCGGTGAATTGCATGGTCTTACTCGGGTACGTGGGTTTACGCAGGACGATGCTCACATCTTCTGCCGACCCGATCAGGTAAAGGAAGAATTTATCAAGGTTATAGATCTTGTACTGTACGTGTTCCGGGCGCTCGGCTTTGAGAATTATACAGCGCAAATCTCCTCCGCGACCCCGAAAACAAGGCAAAGTATATTGGCTCCGATGAAAACTGGGCCTTGGCGGAAAGTGCTATCCAGGAGGCGGCCGCTGAGAAAGGCTTGACTACCGTTACGGAGTTAGGCGAAGCTGCTTTCTATGGTCCTAAGCTCGACTTTATGGTGCGTGATGCTTTAGGTCGTAAATGGCAGCTAGGTACTATTCAGGTTGATTACAATCTGCCTGAGCGCTTTGAGCTCGAATATGTTGCCCCCGACAACTCGCGTCAGCGCCCCGTGATGATTCATCGAGCCCCCTTCGGGTCGTTGGAGCGCTTTGTTGCAGTGCTGATTGAGCATTGCGCTGGTAATTTCCCGTTATGGCTCTCGCCTGAACAATTCGCCGTACTACCTATCTCTGAGAAATACCAAGACTACGCACAGCAGGTTTATGACCGTTTAGTACAGTCTGAGTTGCGCGGATCATTAGATAGTCGCGATGAGAAGATAGGGCGTAAAATACGTGATGCCGAAATGGCTAAGGTGCCTTATATGCTCATTGTAGGCGAAAAGGAGCAGGAAAATGGCATTGTTTCGCTTCGTAAGCATGGAGAAGGTGACCTGGGAAGTATGCCAATTGAGGCATTTATTCGCAGCTTTCAAAGTCAAGTGACTGAGATGATAACAGGTAATTAACTGCTGTTACGCAGTCAGAGTCGGCTTCTGCCCGTTTACTACGCTTATGACGACTTGCACGCTGGACTTGTACACGGATTATTTGTTGAGTTCGACGGGTCCGACAACGGCCACGGGCTTGTCGCGCCTGGTAGACGGGGCCTTGAGCCACGACCAGATCACGCGCTGGCTGAGCAGCACCGCGTGGGGCTCGGCCGCTATTTGGCGAGCGGCCAAGCCGCTGATTCGCCAGGCCGAAGCCCAGCGTGGAGCCGAGGAATTTGCGGTGCTTATCGTCGACGATTCGATTCTGGAAAAGGCCCATACCGCTGCCAACGAGCTGATTTGCACCCACTGGGACCACAGCCAGCAGCGCTACGTGAAGGGCTTGAATTTCGTCAGCCTGCTCTACCAGGCCGGCGAGTTGGCCCTGCCGCTGGCCGTCGAGCTGGTGCGCAAAACGGTCCCGGTCTACCATGCCAAGACCCAGCAAACCAGCTATCAAAGTGCCTTTACCAAGAACGAGTACCTGCAGCAGATGCTGCGCGTGGCCCAGCAACAAGTGGCTTACCGCTACCTGCTGGCCGATACTTGGTATGCCTCGGCCGAGAACATGAGCTTGGTGCGAGCCCTGGGCCACCATTTCGTCTTTGCCCTCGAATCCTCCCGCACCGTGGCCCTGAGCGAAGCGGCACGGGCGCAAGGCCAGTTTCAGGCCGTGCAAACGCTGGTGTTTCCCGATACGCAGCCCCTGCGGGTCTATTTGCGGGCCGTCCAAGAGGCGGTGCTGGTGAGCAGGCACGTCTTGACAAACCAAGACGGCAGCCAGGGCGTGTTATATCTGGTCAGCAGCGACACCGACTTGAACCAGGCCCAGTTGACTGCGATTTACCAGAGACGGTGGAAAGTGGAAGAATATCATAAATCGCTCAAACAGAATGCCTCCATGGGCAAATCGCCCACCAAAACCCTGACCACGCAGGCCAATCATTTCTTCGCGGCCGTGCTGGCCTACACCAAGCTCGAGATACTCAAACTCAAGTGTGGGATGGGCCATTTTCGCCTCAAAGCCCAGCTCTACGCCGTGGGCCTCAAAGCCATGTACCACCAACTTGGCCTACTCCGTGCGTAACATCAGTAATTAATAAGCTTGTCATAAGAACATGCTCATTATAGCAAACAACATAATGAGCATGTTTTTATATAGTTACTTTTTAGATTCAAAAAATAAGCGGATATTTGCCCGCTGATTGAAACTCATCACGGCTGACTGTGTTAGGTTTAACAGTACCTAAAGATTATTCGCTCACCTTTCAGAAGGAGGACCAACTCATAGCAACCCCAAATCGCCGCTACATCCCCCGTGCTCAGGTGGAGGAGCCGTTCAAAATCAACCAGAAGATTACGGCCCGCGAAGTGCGCCTAGTCGGTGAAAACATCGAGCAAGGTGTTTATCCAATTGAGCAGGCCCGTCGCTTAGCCCAGGAGCAGAACTTGGACTTGGTAGAAATTTCGCCTACGGCAGTACCGCCTGTATGTCGCGTTATCGACTACTCTAAGTTTAAGTATGAGCAGAAGAAGCGCACCCGCGAAATGAAAGCTAAAGCCACGAAAGTGGTACTCAAGGAGATTCGTTTCGGTCCTAATACCGACGAACACGACTTTGCTTTCAAGTTGAAGCATGCGCAAGAGTTCTTGCGCGAGGGGGCCAAAATTAAAGCCTACGTGCACTTCGTAGGTCGCTCAATCGTGTTTAAAGAACGCGGTGAGATTCTGTTGCTTAAGTTTGCCCAGGCACTTGAAGATTTAGCTAAAGTAGAACAGTTGCCTAAATTAGAGGGCAAACGTATGTTCTTGTATTTGGCTCCTAAGGTTGCTGTAGTTGCCAAACCTAAAGCTCCTGCTACTAAAGAAGGAGGGAAGGAAGGCAAGGAAGCTGCGCCAAAAGAGCTTAAAGAAGTTAAAGCCAAAGAAGAGCAGGCTTAAACCCAAAAGATCAATTGCCTAAGCAAATGATTAATTAGGTTTTTCAACAAGCATTTCTTTTTTCTCAATTTATACCACAATGCCAAAAGTAAAGACGAAATCCGGTGCTAAGAAGCGTTTTACGCTCACCGGAACGGGCAAGGTGAAGCGGAAGCACGCCTTCAAAAGCCACATTCTCACCAAAAAGACTACTAAGCAAAAGCGTAATCTGACGCACGTAACGCTTGTTAGCTCGGCCGATATGAATCGGGTGAAGGATATGCTTAATATCTAAATGACGAATGGTTAAAACGGTGATTTTAAAACTCAAACCACCATTTAACTTTAATGTCAATTAGCAATTTAATTTCCACCAGGCACCCGGTTTACAAGACAGAGGTCACCGGTTGCCAAAAAAAGTAGGTTATGCCAAGAAGTGTGAATAACGTGGCTTCACGCCACCGTCGCAAAAAAGTAATGAAGCTTGCGAAAGGCTATTTTGGCCGTCGCAAGAATGTATGGACCGTTGCAAAGAATGCTGTTGAGAAAGGCCTGCTGTATGCCTATCGCGACCGCAAGACCAAAAAGCGTGAGTTCCGTGCCTTGTGGATTCAGCGTATCAATGCAGGTGCTCGTGAGCATGGCCTGTCTTATTCACAGTTCATGGGCGGCCTGAAGAAAGCAGGCATCGATTTGAACCGTAAAGTACTTGCTGATTTAGCTTTGAATCACCCTACTGCCTTTCAAGGCATTATTGAAAAGCTTAAGTAATATCATTTTTGATAAAATGAAAAAGGCTCCACTTATTAGTGGAGCCTTTTTCGTATGGGGCTTAGGAAGTAAATTTTATGTTGAGTAGCAAGCTAACTACTGCTAAAACCTTACAAAATTTCGTAGGCTCTGCATCAATGAAACCAGAGTAGCGCCCATTTTCAGTCGGATAGATAATCCCTTTGACAACACCCAAGCTGGATTGAGCATTCTTAAAACCAAATTTCTGCCTCACGACACATCTTTCGCTTTTCTTAAAGATGTTTACTTGGAAATGGGCCATTACCTCTACACGTATGTAGGTCTAGATAGAGCCTAAGCGTTAAATTAAAACGAGTTAGCGAGCTAATTCTACGGCTAAAAGAAAACTTATAGCTGTATCTAAACAATATACTTAATTGGCTGAAATCTCTGCGTGAAGAAAGCATTGGTCATGGTTGCATACGCGTACAGGCAGAGTGTGAAGTTGGCTTTACCCAACTATCACTTACCTTCGAGTAGAGGAGTTAAGTAGGCGGTCATTTATCTTCCGAAAAGGTCAAATCCCGGCCATCTAGTGGATACAATTGGTTGGCGGCGCAGTTATAAGCAGCCGATTAGCACGAAACTTAATGGACTTGATGCAGCTGCTAGTAGCTAACATAATTACAAATTATGCTCATGAATACAGCATATTGAGGCTGATTAGCTACTATCTGCACGTATTAGAGGCCAAATATCATTTACGCAAATAGATAATATTACCTTCATAGGACTTACGCACTTGCGGGGAGCAGTGCAGGAATGAAGGGCTTGACGAGCAGTTGGCGCAAGTAGGGTGCCCACTGCTGTTGGTGCGCCTGATAGATAGTTTGGGCCGTTGTTCGGGCAAACTCGCGCAGGGAAACCCAGGCCAAATAGCAGCAGGCCAAATGGTTGCGCTGAGCCTGGGCGCGGCGGCACTGGCACTTCTCCGCGCCGGTGAGTTGCTTAAAGCTGCGGTGAAACTCCTCCACCTGCCAGCGCGTGCGCGTGGTCGCTTCGACCAGTTGCTGGGTCAGGGTGAAGGCGAAGTTGTTGGTGATGACCCATTCCACGTCGCCGTTTGGGGCCACCAACTGGAACAAGCGCACCGCAAAGGGCACCTTCTGCACGCGTACTTCCAGACCCGTGCTCCAGCCGCCCGGCGGCGGGGCCACGTCGGCCAGGGCCTGGTAGCCGACTTCTTTGCTCGGGCTCACCAACCGGTTGCTTTTCAGGGTCGTGAAAAACGTCCAACCGGTGCGGTGAATCAACTTCAGGTTGTCGCTGCCGCTGTACCAGGCGTCGAACAAAAGGGTGCGGGCCTGGATTTTCCCCTCCACCACCACCTGGGCGAACATGGCTTGAAAATGCTCGTTTTTGGTACGCCCGTCCAGCTCCGGGGCATAGAGGCGGTAATCGAGGGGCAAAAAGTCGCCCGCTTGCCCGCTGCTGTGCCCCAGGTTAACCAGGCAAATGCCCGTGACCAAGCCGTGCTCGGTGCCCGAATACTGGCGCTTGGCCACTTCGATGAAGCGGCTGTAGCGCTTGTCCTGCACGCTGTCGTCGACCAGCAAAAAGGCCTCGGGCGAGTCGTGGAGCAAGGGTATGACCAACTCGCGCAGTTGGGTGGGCGAAAACGAGCTGCGGCGCAAGAAGCGGTTCACCTGGTCGTGGCTCACCTGCGACAGGTGCTCGGCCAAGTGCGTACACGTATAATTGCGGGGCGTACTAAGCAGGTACTCGCTGTAGGTCGCTTGCGTCACCATAAGGACAGGTTTTTCCTCAACATACCACCAAGTGCGTAAGTCCTATTTACATAAGATTAGCCTTAAACGGGAACAGCCCCCCGCATCCGGATAGTGGGACGCTGGGGGGCTGTTGGAATATAAGGTTGGCGGCGACCGACTCTCCCACCGGTGAAGGTAGTACCATAGGCGCACCGGGGCTTAACTGCTCTGTTCGGAATGGGAAGAGGTGAACACCCGGGCTAAAGCCACCATTACTGGCGCTCGTGTCTAGTTCACAGACACAACAAATAACGTTGACGCAGGTAACGGGTAAGAAGAAAGCAGAAAAAGAGCATTGTCTGGTAAGTGTTCGAGTCATTAGTACTACTCGGCTCGGCCGTTTCCGACCTTCCACCTGTAGCCTATCCACGTGGTCGTCTCCCACGACTCTTCCTATATAAGAGATCTCATCTTGAGGTGAGTTTCGCACTTAGATGCTTTCAGCGCTTATCTCATCCCAGCGTCGCTACCCGGCGCTGCAGCTGGCGCCACAACCGGTGCACGAGCGGCTGGTCCATCCCGGTCCTCTCGTACTAAGGACAGGTCCTCGCAAATCTCTCACGCCCACCACAGATAGGGACCGAACTGTCTCACGACGTTCTGAACCCAGCTCGCGTGCCACTTTAATCGGCGAACAGCCGAACCCTTGGGACCTTCTCCAGCCCCAGGACGTGACGAGCCGACATCGAGGTGCCAAACCTCCCCGTCGATATGAGCTCTTGGGGGAGATCAGCCTGTTATCCCCGGCGTACCTTTTATCCTTTGAGCGATGGCCCTTCCATGCGGAACCACCGGATCACTATATCCGTCTTTCGACCCTGCTCGGCTTGTAGGCCTCACAGTCAAGCCCGCTTCTGCTATTGCGCTCTACAACCGGTTACCAAGCGGTCTGAGCGGACCTTTGAAAGCCTCCGATACTCTTTTGGAGGCGACCACCCCAGTCAAACTACCCACCAGACACTGTTTCCCCGTTCAGGAGATTAGGCACCGAGTAACACAAGGGTGGTATTTCAACGTTGGCTCCCCGAGAGCTGGCGCCCCCGGCTCAAAGCCTCCCACCTATCCTACACATGTGTTACCCAGCGTCAATGTCAAGCTATAGTAAAGGTGCACGGGGTCTTTCCGTCCCGTGGCGGGTACTCGGCATCTTCACCGAGACTACAATTTCACCGAGCTCACGGCTGAGACAGCGCCCAGATCGTTACACCATTCGTGCAGGTCGGAACTTACCCGACAAGGAATTTCGCTACCTTAGGACCGTTATAGTTACGGCCGCCGTTTACCGGGGCTTCGATTCAAACCTTCGCAGCTTGCGCCACTAAGTTCCCCTCTTAACCTTCCGGCACCGGGCAGGTGTCAGACCTTATACTTCCGCTTACGCGTTCGCAAAGTCATGTGTTTTTGTTAAACAGTCGCCTGGGCCTTTTCACTGCGGCTTCTCTTATTGCTAAGAGGAAGCGACCCTTCTCCCGAAGTTACAGGTCCATTTTGCCGAGTTCCTTGGCCGTGATTCACTCGAGCCCCTCAGGATACTCTCCTTGACTACCTGTGTCGGTTTGCGGTACGGGTTACTCTAAGGTTAAAACGCTTAGCAGGTTTTCTTGGCAGTCTGATTAGGATGACTATCCCCGTGGCCGAGGCCGTAGGGTACTATCACGGTTCAGCAAGGTCGGCGGATTTACCTACCAACCCTATACCTACGCGCTT
Source organism: Hymenobacter sp. R533113 (assembly GCF_056835965.1). Classification (NCBI taxonomy): domain Bacteria; kingdom Pseudomonadati; phylum Bacteroidota; class Cytophagia; order Cytophagales; family Hymenobacteraceae; genus Hymenobacter; species Hymenobacter sp. R533113. The sequence goes on along the minus strand of NZ_JAKWBD010000014.1, from coordinate 205,167 downwards.
CAACGGGCACTTCCGTCCGCCCGCGCATCTTTCACTTCTGCGTCACTGCATCACTTCTTAGAGTAAGTGCTGGAATATCAACCAGCTGTCCATCGACGTAGCCTCTCGGCGTAGCCTTAGGTCCCGACTAACCCTGCTCCGATTAGCGTTGAGCAGGAAACCTTAGTCTATCGGGGGGCGGGTTTCTCACCCGCCTTATCGTTACTCATGCCTACATTTGCTTTTCTAGCCGCTCCAGCACGCCTGACAGCATACCTTCTCCGCTGCTAGAATGCTCCCCTACCACTTACACATCCGTGTAAATCCATCGCTTCGGTACCGGACTTGATGCCCGCGTATTATCGATGCCCTCTCGCTCGACCAGTGAGCTGTTACGCACTCTTTAAATGAATGGCTGCTTCCAAGCCAACATCCTGGCTGTCAAGGCAAGTGGACCTCCTTTGTTCAACTTAGTCCGGATTTAGGGACCTTAGCGGATGGTCTGGGTTCTTTCCCTCTCGGCATGGGACCTTAGCACCCCACGCCTCACTGCCGCGTATATCAACCGGCATTCGGAGTTCGTCTGGATTCGGTAGGCTGTGACACCCCCTAGTCCAATCGGTAGCTCTACCTCCGGCTGACTTGACCGCGACGCTGTACCTAAATACATTTCGGGGAGTACGAGCTATTTCTCAGTTTGATTGGCCTTTCACCCCTACCCACAACTCATCCAAATCCTTTTCAACGGAAACTGGTTCGGGCCTCCAGTTGGTTTTACCCAACCTTCACCCTGGTCATGGGTAGATCACAAAGTTTCGCGTCTACCCCCTGACTCTGCGCCCTGTTCAGACTCGCTTTCGCTGCGGCTCCGCGTCTTCAGACACTTAACCTTGCCAGGGAGGAGTAACTCGTAGGCTCATTATGCAAAAGGCACGCCGTCACCCCACTAGAAGGCTCCGACCGCTTGTAAGCACACGGTTTCAGGTTCTTTTCACTCCTCTATTCGAGGTTCTTTTCACCTTTCCCTCACGGTACTGGTTCACTATCGGTCTCTCAGGAGTATGTAGCCTTAGCGGATGGTGCCGCTGGATTCAGAGGGGATTTCTCCGGTCCCCCCTACTCAGGAATCCTCTACCGTGCTTGACTTGCTCGCTTACCGGACTCTCACCGTCTCTGGTCGACTTTCCCACGTCGTTCAGCTAAAATCAAACAATCAGATCTTGAGGTCCTACAACCCCCAGCTGGCCGTAACCAACTCGGTTTGGGCTCGTCCCCGTTCGCTCGCCACTACTTAGGGAATCATTGTTATTTTCTGTTCCTCCGGGTACTTAGATGTTTCAGTTCCCCGGGTTTGCCCCTATAGCACTAAAGCTATAGGCCCTACCGCTTCACGGTAGTGGGTTGCCCCATTCGGATACCCGCGGATCACTTCGTATGTGCCAATCCCCGCGGCTTTTCGCAGCTTATCACGTCCTTCCTCGCCTCTGAGAGCCTAGGCATCCCCCGTGTGCCCTTGCTTACTTACCTTCTAGCCCTCCCGTAAACAGGAAGGCCGGCTCGTAACAAGAAACCACTAAAAGTAGTCCTCGCTTCTTTCTTTTTCTTCTTACTCGTTATCCTACGTCAAAGAACAGTTGATCTACGATCTAGATCAGGGTAGGAGGGAGGCATTATTGTCGCCCTCCTAATAATATTTGAATGAGAGGAAAAGACGTATTGGTAAGTTAGTAGCGTACTGAACGAAGTTCACGAGTCGGATCAGCTCCAGAAAGGAGGTGATCCAGCCGCACCTTCCGGTACGGCTACCTTGTTACGACTTAGCCCCAGTTACCTGTTCTACCCTAACTGGCTTCTGTGACGAGCACCAGCTTCAGGTCTACCAGACTTCCATGGCTTGACGGGCGGTGTGTACAAGGCCCGGGAACGTATTCACCGCGTCATTGCTGATACGCGATTACTAGTGATTCCAGCTTCACGGAGTCGAGTTGCAGACTCCGATCCGAACTGAGACCGGTTTTGTGAGATTGGCGTCACGTTGCCGTGTAGCGACCCTCTGTACCGGCCATTGTAGCACGTGTGTAGCCCTAGGCGTAAGGGCCATGATGACCTGACGTCGTCCCCGCCTTCCTCACTGCTTGCGCAGGCAGTCCTTCTAGAGTCCCCATCATGACATGCTGGCAACTAAAAGTAGGGGTTGCGCTCGTTGCGGGACTTAACCCAACACCTCACGGCACGAGCTGACGACGGCCATGCAGCACCTTGCTTTGTGTCCCGAAGGAAAGGCTCATCTCTGAACCGGTCACGCGCATTCTAGCCTAGGTAAGGTTCCTCGCGTATCATCGAATTAAACCACATGCTCCACCACTTGTGCGGGCCCCCGTCAATTCCTTTGAGTTTCACTCTTGCGAGCGTACTCCCCAGGTGGGATACTTACCGCTTTCGCTAAGTCACCAACAGTCTATCGCTGGCAACGAGTATCCATCGTTTACGGCGTGGACTACCAGGGTATCTAATCCTGTTCGCTCCCCACGCTTTCGTGCCTCAGTGTCAGATGTCGCCTAGGCAGCTGCCTACGCAATTGGGGTTCTGGACGGTATCTATGCATTTCACCGCTACACCGTCCATTCCGCCACCCTCGACGACTCTCAAGCCTGGCAGTATCCAGGGCAGTTCCACAGTTGAGCTGTGGGCTTTCACCCCGGACTTACCAAGCCACCTACGCACCCTTTAAACCCAATAAATCCGGACAACGCTTGCACCCTCCGTATTACCGCGGCTGCTGGCACGGAGTTAGCCGGTGCTTATTCCTCAGGTACCGTCAGTTGGTCTCGCAAGACCTTTTTCTTCCCTGAGAAAAGCCGTTTACAACCCAGAAGGCCTTCATCCGGCACGCGGCATGGCTGGGTCAGGCTCTCGCCCATTGCCCAATATTCCCTACTGCTGCCTCCCGTAGGAGTCTGGCCCGTATCTCAGTGCCAGTGTGGGGGATCACCCTCTCAGGTCCCCTAAGCATCGTCGCCATGGTGAGCCGTTACCCCGCCATCTAGCTAATGCTACGCAACCCCATCCACAACCAATAAATCTTTTATAAAACGACGATGCCGTCACTCTATATTATGCGGTATTAATCCGCCTTTCGGCGGGCTATCCCCCAGTTGCGGGTAGGTTGGTTACGCGTTACGCACCCGTGCGCCACTAGTGTATTGCTACACCCGTTCGACTTGCATGTATTAGGCCTGCCGCTAGCGTTCATCCTGAGCCAGGATCAAACTCTCCATTGTATAAATTCTCTTCACCTATGCGAACATAGGCTGCTGTCTTGGGCGTAATCCAACTCTTCTTGTTGAACTCGTTTGTTACGCTCGCTGCCGGGGTAGTTACCTACCTTGGCAGCCTTACCAATTTGTCTTTTCCAACCATTCAAAGAACGTGCGTCAGCCCCTGCCGGACTGACCCTGTGGCCGCTTGCGCTGCCTTATCCTCCCTAGTAACCCAGACACCTTTTCGTTCGGGGTTGCAAAGGTAAGATTTTCCCCTATCCCTCCAAATATTTCTGAATATTTTTTCTCGATTGTTTCACTTCCTGACGAAGTGTGTCTGTGATCGGGGTGCAAAGGTAGGAAATTCACTTAACAATACAATAGACGCGCTAAATATTTTTTAAGTGCCTATTGCTTTCCCTTCATGAGCACTGTGTAACAGTGAGTTATTTTAAGAAGTTTCACTGGTCTTTAGAATATCAATCAATAGTAAATAGCAGTCTACATCTGAGTTAAATAATGTGTTTGCTTCACTGAACTGTTCGAATGCGGTGAGTGGTGTGCTTAGAGCGATTCTTAGGTTGATGTATGGGTTTGGGCGTATCTTTTGGATATGAAAGCGTATTCGAATGATTTACGGGAGCGGGTGGCGGCGGCGTGCGCCGCGCCCGGTGCCACGCAAACCGCCGTCGCCGCCCGGTTCTGCGTTTCGGTCTCGTTTGTCGAAAAGCTGCGCCAGCGCCAGCGGGCGAGTGGGTCGGTGGCCGCGCTGCCCCACCGCAGCGGCCCCGCGCCGTTGCTGGACGCGGCAGCCCGCGCCGAGTTGGCGGCCTGCTTGCGCCAGCAGCCCGACGCGACCCTGGACGAGTTGCGCGTGTGGGTGGCCGCGCTGGGCGGCCCGAGTGTGAGCCCAGCCACGATGGGCCGCGCCGTGCAGGCGCTGGACTGGCGGCGAAAAAAGAGCGTCCACGCCGCCGAGCGTGATACCGAGCGCGTGAGGGCCTTGCGGGCGGCCTTTCTCGAAGACGTGCAAGCCGAAGAGTTTGCCTGTTTCAAATTTGTGGACGAAACCAGCACCAACCTGACCTACTGCCGCCGCTACGCCCGCGCCGAAGGCGAGCAGCGCGCCCCGCAAGCCACGCCCCTGCACGGCGGACCGAACGTGACGCTCGTGGCGGCGCTGACTCCGAACGGGTTGCAAGCGGCCATGACCGTGAGCGGGGCCCTCAACGGCGACGTGTTTGCCGCCTATCTCGACCAGGTGCTCGGCCCCACGCTCGTGCCCGGCGACGTGGTCGTGCTCGACAACCTGCCGGCCCACAAAGTGGCTGGCCTGGCCGAACGCGTCGAAGCCCGCGGGGCCCGCCTGTTGTATTTGCCGCCGTACTCACCCGATTTCAACCCCATTGAGCTCGCCTTCAGCAAGCTCAAAACCTGGCTCCGCACGGCCCAGGCCCGCACCCGCGACGCCTTGGAGACGGTCATCCAAACGGCCATCGAATGGGTGACCGAAGCCGACGCGAAAAACTGGTTTGACCATTGTGGCTACCACGTACACTAACCTGAAAATTGCTCTAGGACTTAGTTTAGGCCCGCTAGCGTAATACCTTCCTTAAAAATGTAGCCATGAAGTTCCGTTTGGCTCAAATCACGGATTAAAGAGTATGGACCTACCCCTATTGGTGGACTTTGAAGGCTAAAGTGTTGATGCTCGGAGTAAACCGTCCCATACTGTTCTGAGATTGGCATGAGTCGATTTGAGAATGGCCACTTTCTGCTTATTCACTCTGTTCATAAATAGTGATATGCTTCCTGTCTTCTAAGGGGCCACACGGAAGAAAACAAAAAAGGCCTTCCTGTACTAGGAAGGCCTTTTTCTTGTAGCGGGGACGAGAGTTGAACTCGTGACCTCAGGGTTATGAATCCTGTGCTCTAACCAACTGAGCTACCCCGCCGGATTTTTGATGGCGCAAAGGTAGGCACAACATTTGACCCAACGCAATCCTTAGAGAAAAAAAACCCGTGTATATTGCCCACTGCCTGCCATATCTATTGGGTAGGCGTACTGCTGTTCTTTACTATCTCTGCCTTATGCCGCTCTCTGCAACTCGCTCGAAGCACCGTTTTTCGGTGGAATACCCTATTAATGCTTCAACTAAGATTCTGTACCCATATTTAGCCTCAGCATCGGGGCTGACGCAGTGGTTTTGTCAGGATGTGCGCATTGATGAGGATCATCGCTTCAACTTTATCTGGGATAATCAGCCACATTACGCTGAGATGAGCTCCCACCGCACTAATCGGTCGGTGCGCTACGTGTTTCTGGATCAGAACAAGCGGGTTACGCCGGATGCGAGCTACCTTGACTTTAGCTTAGAAGAGTCGCAGCTGACGCAGGAGGTCTATTTGCGGGTGTTAGACTACTCGGAAGAAACGGATGAAGAAGAATTACAGGAGATGTGGGATAGTCTGATTGTCAAGTTGCGGGAACAAGTAGGCGGCTAAGTCGGGTTTATTATAAAAAATGAAGGAGCAGAAGCTAAACGGGCAGCAGCTACGTTTACTTACTGCTCCTTTTTTAGTGGAAATGCCCCCCAGCGGTGCATTTCTGGCCAAGCAATGAAAAAACTCGATAAACTGATTCTTAAGGCCTTTGCCGGTCCTTTTTTACTGACGTTCGCGGTGGTGGAGTTTATCCTGCTGACGCAGTATATGCTCAAGTATATGGATGATATAATTGGCAAAGACCTTGGTTTCGCGGTTATCGGCCAGTTGTTATTCTTCTTCAGTGTGCTAATGGTGCCGATAGCATTGCCTTTGGCCGTGCTATTATCGTCGCTCATGACCTACGGAACTTTGGGTGAACACCAGGAGCTAACCGCCATTAAGACTTCTGGAATTTCACTAACACGCATTCTAAGACCTGTATTGCTGGTAAGTCTGGTGTTGGCCGTTGGGGCATTTTGGTTTAACAACACCGTCGTTCCTAAGGCCAATCTGAACGCCTATAGTTTGCTGTGGGATGTGCGCCAGCAGAAACTGTCCTTGGATATTAGGGAAGGCGTGTTCTATAACGGTATTCCTGGCTATACTATTAAGGTGAATGAGAAGGCTGGTGAGAATGGCGACCTTCTTAAGGGTGTTATGATTTATGACCACACCAACACAGATGGCAACTCCAAGGTTATTCTGGCTGATTCTGGCCGGATGTTTATGCGCTTTGGGGGGCAATATCTAGGGCTGGAATTGTTTGATGGCGTAATGTATCTGGAGCAACCGGATGTTCGCAACAGGGCGGGTGCGAGCTTCGTGCGCCAGGCTTTTTCGCGCAACTTGATTACGTTCTCTTTAGCGTCCTTTGATTTAAATCGGACGCAGCAGGAGCTCTTCACCGAGAATAAAATGATGATGGATCTGCCACGTCTGCATCAGTATACCGATTCGCTGCATAAGCGCTTAGGAACTGAGCGACAACAGCAGGTGCGGATGCTGAATCCGTATTACGTGCATATGCGCCTTGATACTACTGGGCAAGCAGCTAATAAGCGGGTAGCGAGTTGGCAGGTATCAACCAAAGAATTGCCCCCCGTCACTCTTAATCAGGTGCAACAGGCCACTAACCGGGCCCGCAACTTGCGTGGCTATTTGAGTAGCTCGGTAGAGCGCCTTACAACACTCGCTCGCGAAACTGGTAACTACCGTATTGAGATTTACCGCAAGTACACGCAGTCTGCTGCTGTATTGATCATGTTTTTGATTGGCGCACCGCTGGGAGCCATTATTAAGAAAGGTGGCTTGGGCGTGCCGGTGCTGATTTCCATTCTGTTCTTTATTATCTATTATGTGGCTTCCATAATGGGGGAAAAGTATGGTCGTGAAGGCGTGCTGCCAGTGGGGCTAGGTATGTGGATTGCCGACGCGCTGTTACTCCCGGTAGGTCTGTTTTTTCTCTATCAGGCACGCCGTGACTCAGGTGTATTAGAAGTTGACTTCTGGCGCCGTATACCGGCCAACATTCGTTGGCCCTTCCGCGGGTACCGACGTGCAGCCTAATGGGAATCACAGCTTAAAGTGCCATAACCACGATCCTTCAAAGCAATAAGTACAAATCTGGATTAGCAAAAACGAACAACGAGCCATAAAAACCCTTACCTTTGCGGCCACTCCGAAATGCGGGGTGGCCTTTTTTTCATATTTTAATTCCAGACGGGTAACTCCTATCTGCCGATGAAACTCACTACCGAAGCAAAACAGACTATTTTCGCTGAAAATAGCCTCACCAAATCTGCCACCGATACCGGTTCGGCTGAATCGCAAATTGCGCTGTTCACCCACCGCATCACCCACCTGACGGAGCACCTGAAGGTTAACAAGAAAGACTTTTCGACTCGCTTAGGTTTGCTTAAGCTTGTAGGTAAGCGTCGCCGTCTGCTTGATTATCTGCAGCACCGCGAAATCAACCGCTACCGCGCTATCATTAAGGAGCTGGGTATTCGCAAGTAATCCCGCCCATAGGAGCAGGGAGCCCTCTTTAGAGGGTTCCCTGCTCTTTTTTTGACCCCTTTGGTCACTATTTGAGTAGGGTAAGTTGTTTACATTACAAAAACGCCCCCCAAACGATTTTTGAGTAAAACAGTCCCGAAGGCCGGCGCTGTTTTTTTGGCTGCTCGCCCGCTGTCGCTTTCCTAAGCAATTTTCCGATGCCTAATTACCACGCTATTACCAAAACTATTACGCTGCCAGACGGTCGGCAGATAACCATAGAAACTGGCAAGCTGGCCAAATTCGCCGATGGAGCGGTAGTGGTGCGCCTTGGCGATGCCATGCTGCTGGCTACGGTAGTTTCGCAGCCAAGCCAACGCGAAGGCGTTGACTTCCTGCCGTTGTCAGTTGATTATCAAGAGAAATTTGGCTCGGCCGGTAAAATTCCCGGTTCGTTCCAGCGCCGTGAAGGTCGCTTGTCGGATTCCGAAATCCTCGTTTGTCGCTTGGTTGACCGCATTTTGCGCCCCATGTTCCCCAAGGATTATCACTACGAAGTACAGGTGATGATTTCGCTGATTTCGGCCGATAAAGACGTGCAGCCCGATGCGCTGGCTGCTTTGGCTGCCTCGGCCGCCTTGTCGGTTTCTGATATTCCATTCGCTGGCCCTATATCAGAAGTACGCGTGGCGCGTATCGATGGTAAGCTGCAAATCAACCCTAAAACCTCGGATATTGCCCGTGCTGACATCGACCTGATCGTAGGTGCTACGGCCGACTCAGTGGCCATGGTGGAAGGCGAGATGAACGAAGTTAGCGAAGAGGAAATGGTGGAAGCCATTGCCTACGCTCACGAAGCCATCAAGGAGCAGGTGCGCGTGCAGATGGAGCTTGGCGCTGTCGTTGCGAAAGCCGCTGTTAAGCGTGACTATCCAAAATATGAGGAGGATGCCGAACTGAAGCAGCGCATTACCGATGCTGTTTATCAGAAAGCCTATACTGTCGCTTACTCTGGCAATACCAGCAAACAAGGTCGCAAAGAAGGATTCGGTACTATTAAGAAAAACTTGCTTGAAACTCTGTTGGCCGAGCAGCCTGAGCTGAACATGAAAATGTTCAGCCGCTACCACGCATCAGCGGAGAAGAAGGCAATCCGCGACATGATGATCAAGGAGCGTACGCGCCTGGATGGTCGTAAGCTCACGGAAATCCGTCCTATCTGGAGCGAAATCAACTATCTACCCGGTGCTCATGGTTCGGCGCTGTTTACACGTGGCGAAACCCAATCGTTGACCACAGTAACGTTGGGTACCAAACTTGATGAGCAGATCATTGACTCAGCTATGCTTTCGGGCTACAGCAAGTTCATGCTACACTATAACTTCCCGGCCTTCTCGACTGGTGAAGTGAAGCCCAACCGCGGGCCGGGCCGCCGCGAGATAGGTCACGGTAACTTGGCTATGCGTTCTTTAAAGCGCGTACTGCCAGGTGAAGAAGAGAACCCCTATACCATCCGCATCGTGTCGGATATTCTGGAGTCGAACGGCTCTTCGTCGATGGCTACGGTGTGTGCTGGCTCTCTGGCACTGATGGACGCGGGTGTGAAAGTTCGCGCCGCCGTATCAGGTATTGCCATGGGCCTTGTACAAGACAAGGAAACCGGTGAGTACGCCGTACTATCTGACATCTTGGGTGATGAAGACCACTTGGGTGACATGGACTTCAAAGTGACGGGTACGGAGAAAGGAATTGTGGCTTGCCAGATGGATATTAAGATCCAGGGTCTGAGCAGCGAGATTCTGACGGCGGCTCTGCACCAGGCCCGCGAGGGTCGTCTGCACATTCTGGGCGAAATGGCGAAGACTATCAGCCAGCCAGCCGCCGATATGAAGCCGCATACGCCTCGCTCGCACAAGATGCTGATTGAGAAAGAGTTTATCGGTGCCATTATCGGACCCGGTGGCAAAGTCATTCAGCAGATTCAGAAGGACACCAACGCCACGGTAATTATCGAAGAGAAGGACGAGAAGGGCCACGTAAGCATTTACGCTTCGAACCAAGAGGATATGGAGGCTGCCATTGGTCGCATCCGTGCTATTGCGGCTCAGCCGGAGATTGGTGAGACCTACAAAGGCAAAGTTCGTAGCATCCAACCTTATGGTGCTTTCGTTGAGATTATGCCTGGCAAAGACGGCCTGTTGCACATTTCAGAAGTAGGCCACGAGCGTCTCAATAGTCTGGAAGGTGTGCTGGAAGTTGGGCAGGAAATAGACGTAAAGCTGCTCGATATCGATAAGAAAACTGGTAAGTACCGTCTCTCGCGCAAGGTTCTACTGCCCCGTCCCGAGCGCACGGCGGCCGACAACGGTGAAGCACAAGCTTAATCCGGCGAACTTTCGCGGGTACCGGTATGTTGCCCTAAACTGACCGGTACCCGTAAAAGGTATCAGTAACGTTCAATTATTATCACAATACAACTCTTTCGCGCCCGCAATGAGACAGCTTAAAATCAGCAAGCAAATCACCAACCGCGAAAGCCAGTCGCTGGATAAATACCTCCAGGAGATTGGCAAAGTGGATTTGCTCACCCCCGACGAGGAGGTAACGCTGGCGCAGCGGATTAGGGAAGGTGACCAACAGGCACTGGAAAAGCTTACCAAAGCTAACTTGCGCTTTGTGGTATCAGTAGCCAAGCAATATCAGAACCAGGGACTTTCGCTGGGCGACTTAATTAACGAGGGTAACCTCGGCTTGATTAAGGCAGCCAAGCGCTTTGATGAGACCCGCGGCTTTAAGTTTATTTCTTACGCCGTATGGTGGATTCGTCAGTCCATTCTGCAAGCTTTGGCCGAGCAGTCGCGCATTGTGCGTCTGCCGTTGAACCGGGTTGGTTCCCTAAACAAGATTTCGAAATCCTTCTCCGAACTGGAGCAAAAATTCGAGCGCGAGCCCTCGCCCGAAGAAATTGCCGAAGTGCTGGAACTGACTACCTCCGAGGTAGTGGATACGCTCAAGATTTCAGGCCGCCACGTATCCGTTGACGCGCCGTTTGTGCAGGGTGAGGAAAATCGCCTGCTTGACGTGCTCGAAAACGAGGACGAGGAATCGCCTGATACGGGCCTGATGAACGACTCGCTGCGCAAAGAAGTGCAGCGCGCCCTCTCCACGCTAACCAAGCGTGAGGCGGACGTCATTACCCTTTACTTTGGCCTGAACGGAGAGCACTCCCTCACGCTGGAAGAAATCGGAGAGAAGTTCAGTCTGACTCGGGAGCGGGTCCGCCAGATCAAGGAGAAGGCGATTCGCCGCTTGCGTCATACTTCGCGCTCTAAAGCGTTGAAGCCTTACCTCGGGTAAAATTTGCCCCCCAGATTCAAAAACCCCAGCTTATTCGTTGGGGTTTTTTGTTACACACGACGCCAGCTTTTATTCTTATTGGCAAGTGAAAATGGACCTGGGGGGCATTTTATTCTGTTGTTACTTTGTCATGAGGTCCTAAGTCAAAGGATAGTGCCTCATACCTACTACTTGCTTTTTTGCTTTAACCCAGCAATGGAAAATACTAACTCAGAACACATAAAGTGTTTGATTATTGGCTCGGGGCCAGCCGGCTATACAGCAGCCATTTATGCTGCTCGCGCCAACATGCAACCCGTCATGTATCAGGGCCTACAGCCTGGCGGCCAGCTTACCATTACGAATGATGTCGAGAACTTCCCTGGTTACCCGGATGGGGTAATGGGCCCGGCTATGATGGAAGATCTGAAAAATCAGGCCGAGCGTTTCGGTACCGATATTCGCTACGGCCTAGCTACGGCAGTCGACTTTTCGGGCCATCCGCACCAAGTGACCATTGACGAGAACAAAACTATCACCGCGGATACTATAATCATTGCCACTGGGGCTTCGGCTAAGTGGCTCGGGTTGGAGTCGGAAGCGCGGTTGAATGGCTCGGGAGTATCAGCTTGTGCTGTGTGCGATGGTTTCTTTTACCGCGGGAAAGAAGTGGCTATTGTAGGAGCCGGTGATACGGCCGCTGAAGAGGCAACTTATTTAGCCAACCTGTGCTCAAAAGTGTACATGATTGTGCGAAAAGGGGAGATGCGCGCTTCGAAAATCATGCAGAAACGGGTAGTTGACAACCCTAAGATTGAGGTGCTCTGGAACACCGTGACCGACGAAATTCTAGGTGAGCACGCCGTTGAAGCCGTGCGCGTGAAGAATACGTTGACGCACGAAACCCGCGAAATTCCGGTGGAGGGCTTTTTTGTGGCAATCGGGCATGATCCTAACTCCAAGATCTTCCAGCCCTATCTGCATCACGACGAGCAGGGCTATCTGAAAACCATCCCAGGTTCGTCCAAAACCAATGTGGACGGCGTTTTTGCCTGTGGCGATGTGCAGGACTATACCTATCGTCAGGCCGTAACGGCGGCTGGCACGGGCTGCATGGCCGCTTTGGATGCTGAACGCTATTTGGCTGCTTTAGGGGAGCATTAGGTGTTCGTTTAGGTAAAACGTCATGCTCAGCTATAAGCTGAGCATGACGTTTTGTTAATTTAAGTTTTCCGGGCTCTTTGCCTTTAACCTGCACACTAGCCACCACGCATTCTCGTTTGGTTACTTACCTTGCTGTCTTAAAAACTACCCCTAGGGGTGAGGAACGCTTCAACGTCTTAGCTTTTGTTGAATTTTTTGAAATACGGGCTACTGCCCCTGTTGATGGTTGGGCTCCTCCTCGCGTGGCCCAACTCAGCCCAGGCCCAACGCCGAAAAGCCCCCCAGCCCAAAGCTAAGGGTGGGTCGGCGGGTCAGCGGAAGGATTTCTTCCGCATGAAATCTCCTACGATCCGCTACGTGCGGCCTGATACCACTGTTCTGATAAAGACGGAAGATTTGCCCGATGACAACTCGGAAGCAGCCAAATCCATCTTCTTTAATCCAGCCAAAAAGCTGTCGATGGTAAGTGAGGATACCACCTCACTAAACGAAGGCGAGCAGCATATTGTGGAAATGTCCGATGAGGTTCGCATCGACAGCTCATGGGTGAAAGTAGCGGGCTATTATGCTATCTGGGATACACGCACCATCAATCCGTACCGGGTAGATGGTCGCCGGCTACGTGATACGCTCACGCTGAAGTTGGTAGACCCGCCTCGGAAGCGCTATGCCAAAATGCCATTAGAAACGACGCCAACAACCTCCGATTTCGGTTTTCGCGGTAGTCGCTGGCATTACGGCGTTGACCTGGATCTGGAGACCGGCGACTCTGTGAGAGCAGCATTCGATGGGGTGATCCGCATCTCGAAATGGGACGGTAGTGGCTACGGCAACTATCTTTTGGTGCGTCATTATAATGGTATTGAAACCCTGTATGGACACCTGAGCAAGGCACTCGTCACGACGGGTACTTTTGTGAAGGCCGGACAGATAATCGGGCTGGGGGGCAATACGGGCCGTAGTACGGGCTCGCACCTTCACTACGAGGTACGCTATGAAGGCAATCCTATCGACCCCGAGCGGATGTATGACTTTCCGGATTATAAGCTGCGGCAGGACAACTTTCAAATTACATCGGCTTTGTTCAACTATTACAGCCGGGCTTTGCAGAGTCGATCGTCGTCTTCCAGCAGCAGCAAGCCTACAGCGGCCCGGCGCGTTGTTACGCACAAAATTCGAAGCGGAGATACGCTTTCAGAAATTGCCCAGAAATACGGGGTTAGCGTAAGTCAAATCAAACGACTAAATGGCGGCACTGCCACGCTCCGTATTGGTCGGTCACTTCGTATCAAGTAAAGCGCCCTTATACTTATTTATGCCTAAGATGGCTTACCCGGTAGCGGCTGCGTTGTATTGAAATTCAGCAAACAACGCAGCCGCTACCGGGTAAGCCATTTACGTTTTAACCATCCTCTGAATGAAATTAGATATTCTGGCCATCGCCGCCCACCCCGACGATGCGGAAATGTCCTGCGCCGGCACATTGATAGCCGCCGCCGCACAAGGCAAAAAGATAGGAATAGTCGACTTAACGCGAGGTGAATTAGGGACGCGTGGAACACCTGAAATACGGGCAGCAGAAGCCGCCGCTGCTTCCAAGATACTTGGCTTGCACGCCCGTGAAAACCTAGGTTTGGCCGACGGATTTTTTAGCAACGACCGAGAACACCAATTGCCTGTAATTGCCGCCGTGCGCCGCTACCAGCCCGATATAGTGCTGCTCAATGCCATCTATGACCGCCACCCTGACCACGGTCGCGGCTCTCAACTTGCTTCTGAATCCTGCTTTTTGTCGGGACTGAAGATGATTGAGACCCTGGACGAGAACGGCCAGCCTCAGGCAGCCTGGCGGCCGCGCCTCGTGTATCACTACATTCAAGATCGGCAAATTACGCCCGATTTTGTGGTGGATATATCTGAGTTCTGGGACAAGAAGTGGGAGGCAATTCAGGCGTTTGAAAGCCAGTTCTTCGATGCTGACAACACCGAGCCAGTTACCTATTTGTCTACGCCCGCCTTTTCCAAGTTTATGGAAGCCCGCGCCCGTGAGTTCGGGCATTTGATAGGAGTGGAGTTCGGCGAAGGCTTTACCCGCGAGCGCACGCTGGGGGTAAAGCAGTTGACGGATTTGATTTAAGATTTGAGGAGATAGACAAAGCAAAAAAAGAAATTATATTTGAGTAACTAAAAATTAGTTACATATGTTATGACGCAACTCGACAAGCTGCATAAACGAATTTGCGCCAAGCCAAAAGATTTTACCTGGGAAGAGCTTGCCCGTTTGCTACGAGCCCACAACTATATGGAAGTTGTAGGGGGCAAAACGGGTGGTAGCCGACGACGTTTCTTCAATGAAATTACGCAGCGTGTCATAACCTTACACAAACCTCACCCCGGTAATATTCTCAAAGAATACCAACTCAAGGAAGTTATTGAGCACTTAGGCATCTGCCGTTAATTTCTTTCTCTACTTAATTTCTTATGGATAATGTACTCACCTACAAAGGATACATCGGTTCGGTGCAGTACAGCCCGGAAGATGAAGTATTTCACGGCCGCGTAGAGGCTATCACTGACCTCGTTACCTTCGAGGCTGATTCGGCGAAGCAGCTGCGGCAGGAGTTCGAGGCTGCCGTAGATGACTACCGAGAAACGTGTCAGCAGGTAGGTAAAACGCCTGATAAGACTTTTAAAGGCGTTTTCAATGTCCGGCTTGGGACTGAGCTGCATCGTAAAGCCGCATTAGCTGCGTTGTCGCAGCGCATCAGTCTGAACGAATTGATGACTCAGGCGGTGCGGCAGTATGTGGATTGAGATGGGATTTTTGAAGTTGTAAAATATCTCGCCACTGGCGCGAGTTTAGCGCAGCGTAACTCGTGCCTATCTCTGCTGGGGAGGCTGCGCCTCCCGGCACCCGCGCCGTTTGCAGGGAACGTGTTCTGTCGTAGCTTGTCGCTGCACGCCAGTGGAGGTACAACCTCCATCGCAAAAATAGGCGCGAGCTATAAGCTCGCGCCAGTTAGGAAATTATTCAAGTGCAGCACAATTATTTGTTCAAAATACCGGATCAGCCAGACACTGCTCTTCCTGGTCCTATCACTCAGCATATTTTGCAGATTTTTTAATTAATATGAACTCGCGCGCATTTCTTCACTTACTTGTACTATTTGTTAGTTGTCAGGAGAAAAATAGTGATAATACAAAACGGATGATTCCTGCTAAAAATCCTGTAATAAATCAAACTGATGCTACCATCAGAAATGCAACGAAACCCAAAATTAATAAGAAGTGGACTCCCTCTATCGATACAACTTGGGTTATTTCAATATATAAAAATACTGAACAGTTTGAATCATTCTCTCAAATAGAGGAATATCAACAGTTTGAATTAAATCATGATTCTATCGTTTTTATGCTTAATCTATTTTTTAGTAAAGATCCTGATTTTGATGAAAAGATCGATCTGCTTGAAACTAATAGATTAAAGTACGACAGATATGTAAAAGAAAGTGTATCTAATGATTATAAAAAATTTAAGATTATAGGTAGTATGGATTTTGATTTTTTATTAAATAAAAAAGATTCGTTAGCCAAAACTATTCTATTTGAAGTACTTGCTGATGATAGCGCTAGCGAAAGTGAGAAGCAATATTCTCGTGCAATGCTCATTAAGCATTACAATATCGTACGTTAAAAGGTTGTTGTAATTCATTTGTAAACCAAGGCTAGTCAATGGGGAATGTGTGAGCTTCCTTAAACGTGAGCCATTCGAAACTAGAGAAGTTGATTAAACTAAAAAGTCCGGCAAATCCAGCCGGGCTTTTTAGTTTAATCAACTACCACTTACCGCACGCCCAACCGATTCCGCTTCCATGCCGAGCCCGTACCTAAAGCTTCCGCAGCGGCGCTTGCTACTGGCGGTTTCTTCTCAGTAAGCAGCATGGCACCGAGCACGGCGGCCAGCTTGTTTATTTCCGCTTCATCATCGGTGCTGGGGACTAAATTGGCAGGCGTGAAATGGTCGCGGATGAAGTTTGTGTCAAAATTGCCCCCCACGAAAGCAGGGTGCTGGAGCACGTAACGACCGAAGGGTAAGGTGGTCTGGATGCCGGTGATTTGGTACTCGTCGATGGCGCGGAGCATGCGGGCAATGGCTTCGGCACGGTCCTTACCAAAGGTGACGAGCTTGGCAATCATGGGGTCGTAGTAGATGGGGATGTCCATGCCTTGCTCGAAGCCGTCATCGACGCGTACGCCGGGACCCTGGGGGCGCACATAGGTTGTGAGCGTGCCGATGTCGGGCAGGAAGTTATTAGCGGGGTCTTCGGCGTACACGCGCAGCTCGAGAGCGTGGCCGGTGATGCTTAGATCATCCTGTTGGAAGGGCAAGGGCTCGCCCTGGGCCACCCGAATCTGCTCTTTTACGAGGTCAAGCCCTGTTATTTGCTCCGTGACAGGGTGCTCTACCTGGAGGCGGGTGTTCATCTCCAGGAAGTAGAAATTATGGTTTTCGTCGAGCAGGAACTCTACCGTGCCGGCCCCGGTGTAGTTGCAGGCGCGAGCCACATCCACGGCGGCGCGGCCCATCTGCTCGCGTAGCGCAGGCGTGAGTACCGAGGAGGGCGCCTCCTCAATTACCTTCTGGTGGCGGCGCTGAATGCTGCACTCGCGCTCAAATAAGTGCACGATGTTGCCGTGCTCGTCGCCCAATACCTGAATCTCGATGTGGCGGGGCGAGCCGATGTATTTCTCAATAAATACGGCCCCGTCGCCAAAGGCGCTAGTGGCCTCCGATACGGCCAATTGCATCTGCTCCTCAAATTCACTCTCGGCATTTACAATGCGCATGCCCTTACCGCCACCGCCGGCGGAAGCCTTAATAAGAATCGGAAAGCCAACCTGACGGGCTACTGCTTTGGCGGCTTCTACATCTGTAATAGCTTCCTCGGTGCCGGGCACCATAGGAATATTAAAGTTTGCCACGGCGGCTTTGGCCGCTAGCTTAGAGCCCATTAGCTCCATGGCCTCGGGCGATGGACCAACGAAAATCAAGCCCGCTTCTTTTACCAACCGGGCGAAGGCGGCATTCTCGCTCAAAAAGCCATAGCCGGGGTGAATGGCATCGACGCCAAGCTGGCGGCACACTTCCAGAATCTTGTCGCCGCGCAGGTAGCTTTCGCTCGATTGGGGCCCACCCACGCACACCGCCTCGTCGGCGTAGCGTACGTGCAGGGCCTGGCGGTCAGCCTCACTATAGATAGCTACGGTCTGGATACCCATTTCGCGGGCTGAGCGCAGTACCCGGAGGGCGATTTCGCCCCGGTTGGCGACCAATAGTTTTTTGATGTGCTTCATGGAGGTGAGGTGGAAATTGCGGGTGGTAGAACGTGTGCTACAAGTTTTAGGGACTATAAAGTCAGTTTTTTGTGCTATACTGGAAACTGACAAGGCACAATTTACCGCTAACTTAGCCCAAAGAAACACGATTCTGTCGGCTCGGGGAAGCACTGGGGGGCATTTTTGTGCTACTCCAATTCAGTAGAAAGGTCTGTCTTTGGCCGTTACCTGCGTGAATTGCCATAACTTTGCACAAACCTGATGGTTGTGCCCAGTAGGCTATTGCCGTATTCGTTTCACATTTAATATATTCCTCCGTGGATCTTTTCGAGAAGATTGCTTCCAACCGCGGCCCATTGGGCAGCCACTCGCACTATGCGCACGGCTACTTTACCTTTCCCAAGCTAGAAGGCGAAATCAAGCCCCGCATGATTTTCCGCGGGAAGGAAGTGCTTACCTGGAGCCTAAATAACTACCTAGGGCTGGCTAATCACCCCGAGGTGCGGCGCGTAGATGGCGAATCGGCCGTTGAATGGGGCATGGGCACGCCCATGGGTGCTCGCATCATGAGTGGCAACTCCAACCTGCACGAGCAACTGGAGGCCGAGCTGGCTGATTTCGTTCAGAAGCCCGACGCCCTGCTGCTCAACTTTGGTTACCAAGGTATCGTGTCAATCATCGACGCGGTGGTGAACCGCCACGACGTGATTGTGTACGACGCGGAGTCGCATGCCTGCATCATTGATGGAGTACGACTACACCAAGGCAAGCGCTTCGTGTATCCGCACAATGACATGGAGAGCCTCGAAAAGCAGCTCCAGCGGGCTACCCGCATGGTGGGCGAAACCGGCGGCGGTATTCTTGTAATTACCGAGGGTGTATTTGGCATGTCGGGCAACCAGGGCAACCTGCGCGAAGTAGTGGCTTTAAAGGAAAAATATCAGTTCCGTTTGCTCGTTGACGATGCCCACGGATTTGGTACAATGGGCGCTACAGGGGCTGGCGCGGGCGAAGAACAGGGCGTTCAGGACGGCATTGATCTTTATTTTTCAACGTTTGCGAAGAGCATGGCGAGCATCGGAGCCTTCGTAGCGGGCCCTGAGAGCGTAATTGAATATTTGCGATACAATATGCGTAGCCAGATTTTCGCCAAATCGCTGCCTATGCCGCTCGTAGTAGGGGCAATGAAGCGTTTAGAGCTCCTTCGCACGCAACCAGAGCTGAAAGAAAATCTCTGGACCGTAGTAAGGGCTCTGCAGAGCGGCTTGCGCGAAAAAGGCTTCAATATCGGTACGACGCAGTCGCCGGTAACTCCGGTGTTCCTGAGCGGCGAAATACCCGACGCAACCCAAATAACCTTCGATTTACGCGAGAATCACGGTATTTTCTGCTCTATCGTGGTTTATCCGGTAGTTCCGAAAGGCGTGATTATGCTCCGCCTTATCCCAACGGCCGTGCATACGCTCGAAGACGTGCGCCTGACCATTACTGCGTTCGAAGCAGTGGCTGAAAAGCTCGATAAGGGCCTATACTCCAAGAGTACTGCATCAGTGCAAGCCTAGTATATTTAGTAATGCGCGGAGGTACTAACGCCGACAGCCATAATGGTTGTCGGTGTTATTTTTGGTATTATATTGATATAAGCTCGTCGTTATTGGATCTGCATCATAAGCTCAATTAGGAAAAAAATCCCTCTATAAAGCGCTGGGGGGCGTTTTAGAAAAAAAATAGAAATATTGCTTGTATTTGAAATCCCTGTATATTAGGGCCAATCAATAACAACCTTTCTTCCCCCATAAACCCATTTCCAATGAACAATTTTAGCAAACTCAAGGACCTAGTAATGTCGCTCGAGGGTGACTTCGACAAGTTTTACGACAAGCAGAACTCGGCCGCCGGTACCCGGGTGCGCAAAGGAATGCAGGAGTTGAAGAACATGGCCCAAGAGATCCGCACCGAAGTGCAGAACATGAAGAATGATGGTGGTGGCCAAGCTGCAGGCGGTGCCGCCAAAGCTGCTCCAGCTGCTAAGAAGGCTGCTCCAGCTGCTGCTAAGAAAGCCGCTCCAGCTAAAAAGAAGTAATTCACGGGGATATTCGGAGTTTTCGGATTCCGCATATTCTGTGAACCTTGTTAGTGCAAAAAGGCCCCCCAGATAAATTCTGGGGGGCCTTTTTTAGTAGTGCTTGTTGTTCGCGCGAAAAGCCAGCGAGATGAGAAGCAATACCACTTGCTTTCTAACGTGTGCATCCGCTACCAAGCATTAGGTGGTGTATGCAACAGTTCAGATATTGCGGCTCTACCCAATCAATACAGTTACTTCATTATGCCCACAAAACGCACTTTTCCTCTGTGGCTGGCTGCCTGGGCGCTGTTCTACGCCGGCGTGCTGCCCTTTGCCGTGCCGTTATTCCTTGACTGGCTCAGCCGCCCCTCCGATTGGTGGTTGGGCTGGGGAGCCATTGGGCTTTTAGTCTTGACAATTGGCGTAGCTCTATCAGTATATCAGGCTGCGCGTGCCCTTATTCGCTTCGTATCACACTCACATTCTACTCCACCATCTTCATTTAATGACCAATCTTCTACAAAATTCTAATCGTCGTTGGTTTAAACCTATCGTTTTTGGCAGTCTGTTATTAGTAGCAACTATTGCCGGGTGCAGCCTGATTAAAGTTGAGCGAATAGATGCCGGCAACGTGGGCATCAAAGTGAACCTCGCTGGTTCCTCGCGCGGCGTTGACGATATTACCTACACCACGGGTTGGGTATTCTATACGCCCTTGAGCACGGCCGTGTATGAGTTTCCGGTTTACACCCAACACAAGGAGTACGAAGAGTTTGAGGTGCAGAGCAAAGACGGCTCGGGATTCGGCGTGGCGCCCAGTCTCAACTATTTTATTCAGTCAGATAAGGTGGACGACATTTTTCGGCAGTACCGTCGGCCGCTGCCTGCTATTGAGGATGGTTTCCTTAAAACAGCCGTGTACGAAGCCTACCGCGTTGCTACAAACCGCTACACCGCCGACAGCCTCATCAGCAACCGCGGTAGCTACGAGGCCCAGGTGAAGGCCAATCTCATCAGTCAGCTTCAGACGATGGGCTTCACTGTGCAACAAATCACGACCAAGCTAGAGCCACCGGCCAGCCTGAAAGCGGCCATCGATGCGAAGAATACGGCTGTACAAACCGGCTTACAAACCGAAAACCGCATTCGGCAGGCGGAAACGCAGGCACGCATCAACATTGCGGAAGCTGAAGGCCGGGCCAAATCGATTCGCATTGCGGCCGACGCGCAGGCGTATGCCAACGAAAAGCAGCAACAGTCGCTCACGCCGCTGCTGGTACAAATGCGTTGGATAGAGGCCTGGGAGAAAGGTGGCAGTGCCGTGCCGGCGTATACCTCGGGCAGCGGCAACAGCGGTAGTCAGTTTCTACTGCAACTTCCTGCTGGTACTGTGGGTAAATAACACGCGTTTGTTAGTTTACAAAAAAGCCCCCCAGAAATCCTTTGGGGGGCTTTTTTGTAAAAATCAAGCGGAGCACAATCAGTCTATATTCTAAGCAAGCTGAAATCCGCTTTATTATGTGTGAACAATATCTTTTAGCTCAATTTCAATCATTAGGACGGTCAGCTGAGCTTGTCGAAGCATCTCTACTGCAATGGTAATGTCAACCGAGGCGCGACGAAGCGGGAGGGATGCTTCCTTCGTCAGCATGACCGCCTTTCTGCTTGCTGTCCACACACTCTAGACCAGAGCAATCAGGAAGTAGTTCTTCTTGCCTTTCTGGGCTACCAGATACTTATCCTGCAGTAAGGGAAGTTCAGACACAGCTTGGTCGGCAGCGGCTACTTTCTGACGATTTAAGCTTACGCCGCCGCCTTGAATCATCTTTTTAACTTCGCTTTTGGAAGGGAAGACTTGGTACTGAGTGGCTTCGCTGAGCAAATCGGCTACCAGCAAGCTGCTGGCTTGGGCACGCGGCACCTCCAGGCGCGGCACACCGGCAAATACGTCTAGCAACGTTGCCTCATCGAGGCGCTGTAGGTCTTCGAGGTCGCCTTTGCCAAACAGAATTTCGGAGGCAGCTACCGCCGCTTCGTACGCCTCGGCGGAGTGGACGCGGGTGGTGACGTCTTTGGCCAAGGCTTTCTGCAGGATGCGCTGGTGCGGGGCTGGGGCGTGCTGCGCTTCCAGGTCCAGAATTTCGGCTTCGCTGAGCAGGGTGAACACGCGGATGAGGCGGCTGGCGTCGGCATCGGCGGCGTTGAGCCAGAACTGATAGAACTGGTAAGGCGAAGTCATCTGGGGCGAAAGCCACACGTTGCCGCCTTCCGACTTGCCGAACTTGGTACCGTCGGCCTTCGTGACCAGCGGGCAGGTGAGGGCGAAAGCCTTGCCGCCGTCGAGGCGACGGATCAGCTCCGTGCCGGTCGTGATGTTGCCCCACTGGTCGGAGCCGCCCATTTGCAGGGTGCAGTTCAGGGTTTGGAAGAGGTGGCGGAAGTCGTAGCCCTGCAGCAGTTGGTAGCTGAACTCGGTGTAGGACATTCCAACAGTTAATTGATCAGAAGGAAGCTGGTTATACAGTTTTTGCATGCTCTCATGCAAACTATTTATAAACACTTCCATTCTAGCCTCATAATCGGGCGAGGCTTTCTTAGAAAGAATATCCAAGAATTCCTGTAAACTATTTAGTTGCTGAATTGCAGCCTTAGAATCCCCACTATTGATATCTGACTTTATTATAGTGATTATATCAATCGAATTAAGAAGTTCACGTTTTATTCCTTCTCTGTTCTGGCCAATACGTGCTTGTACCGAGTCCTTGGCCATCATGTAGTTCACCGTGAGGTGTTTGCCTACATCGCGCAGAAATTGCAGAAAGCCAAAGTCCTTGAACCAGTCATAGTTATTGACCACCACGGCGCCGGTTGGGCCGTCGTTAAACTCCAGAAACTTCTCTAATTGAGCTTGAATACCGGCTTGGTTGCCGCGCAGCGTGTCCTCGTCCAGCAGGTTACGCTCCGACGACTTGCCCGACGGGTCGCCAATCATACCGGTGGCGCCGCCCACCAGCGCTACCGGCCGGTGGCCGGCCCGCTGCAAATGCACCAGCAGCATAATAGTGGCCAGGTTGCCAATGTGCAGGGAAGCGGCCGTAGGGTCGAAGCCGATATAGCCGCTGATGGGCTGGTGTTCGGCCAGGTGCTCAGCCGTGCCGGGCATGGTATCGTGCAGCATTCCGCGCCAGCGGAGTTCGTCGAGAAGATTCAAGGGAGAAGTGAGTACAGAGAGGTGAGAAATGAGAGGTGGTCAAGACCGGCAAACCGGCAACCGGACCCAGCGAGCAGCAAAGGTAAGACGCACTGTTTACCTTTGCCGCCCTAGATTGTCTCACTTCTCGCTTCTCCCTTCTAACAAAGTGCCCAACTTCAGCCCCGACGAGATTCTGAAGCAGCTCCAGCAGCGGCAGTTTGTACCCGTGTATTTCCTGCAAGGCGAGGAGCCGTACTACATCGATCTGATTGCCGATATAATTGAGAAAAACGTGATGCCGGAGCATGAGCGCGGCTTTAATCAGGTGGTGCTCTATGGCAAAGACGTAGATGTAGCGACCATTTTGGGCCAGGCGCGCCGCTTTCCGATGATGGCCGAGCGCTCGGTAGTCATTGTGAAGGAAGCGCAGTCGGTGGCCGACCTGGAGCGGGAGAGCAGCTATCCGTTTTTTGAAGCATATCTGAAAAATCCGCTGGCCAGCACGGTGCTCGTGTTTTGCTACAAGCATAAAACCCTGGACGGCCGCAAGGCGCTGGCCAAAGCCATGACCAAGCACGCGGCCGTGCTGACCAGTAAAAAGCTTTATGACAATCAGGTAGCGCCCTGGCTGACGAGCTACGTGCGCAGCAAGCAGCAGCAAATTGCCCCCCAGGCCGTGGCGATGCTCAGCGAATATATCGGGCCTGATCTGGGCCGGCTGACAAACGAGATTGACAAGCTGCTGCTCAACGTAAAGCCCGGGCAGGCCATCGACGAGGACCTGGTGCAGCGCCTGGTGGGCATCAGTAAGGACTACAACATCTTTGAGCTGCAACGGGCGCTGGTGCAGCGTGATGTGCTGAAGGCCAACCGGATTCTGCATTACTTCGAAGCCAACCCCAAGGCTAATCCTATCATTCCGAATCTGACGTTGCTCTTCGGCTTTTTTACCAAGCTGCTCGTGCTGCACCAGATCGGCAACCCCTCCGACGCCGACTATAAAAAGCTGAGCATGGTAAACAGCTTTCAGCAGAAAGACGCGCAAGTGGCCATGCGCAACTACAGCTTCCAGCGCACCCGCGACATTATCCATCTGTTGCGCCGCGCCGATGCTCAGAGTAAGGGAATCGAGTCGGGCTCAATGACGGAGGGTGAGATTTTGCGCGAGCTGATATTTCTGGTTCTGCACCCCGTGCCGTTGAGCGCCATAGTAGGCTAAATAATTAAGAGCAATGCCTTTAGGCAGCACCGTGGAAACTGTTCAGTTTAAATCTTAGATTTGCCCCCCACGAGCTGCTTTCAAGGAGTACAACAGTTTTGTGTTTATCCCAACATCTATAATTAGGTATTTGCGTGGTGAAGCTACCGTGTATCCTATTAGTGGACGACGACCCCGTTAACAACTTCCTCAATCAGCGTCTGCTGGAAGATTTAGCTATTGCCGATCAGCTAATGGTGGCACTAAATGGGCAGGAGGCATTTGCTTTATTGAAGCAGCAATGTCCTGATGCTGCATGTCCGGCCCTGATTCTGCTGGACGTAAATATGCCCGTCATGAATGGCTTCGAGTTTCTGTTTTCCTACCAGCAGCTGCCGCTGGAGCGAAAAGAAGCCATCGTCATCATTATGCTCACTACGTCTGTGAACTCTCAGGACGTGGAGCGAGGACAGCAGCTCCACGTTGCGGACTTCCTGACTAAGCCGCTAACCAAGGAGAAAGTGAGGGATATGCTTAGCAAACACTTTGGCTGGCAGTTGATGGAGGGCGAAACAATGTACCGAAGCTAGACAATTGGCTTGTCGATTGCCATAGTAGACTTTCTCGCCTTTTAATCGTATCGATTGCTGCAAAGGCGAGCATTCTACTATTTGTTTTGTGAATCGTAACTCACTTTTCGGCCTGCTCGGGATTATACTGCTTACCTTTTTAGGGGCTTTCATATTGGGAAGATGGACGCGGCCTGCCCGTCCGCATACTCCCAGCAGAGTAAGCGCCGCCGCAGGGGTCGCCTACGCGGCGGACTTGTCGGATGCAAGCGAGAAGGAAGCCCTTCGACTGCTGGCGGCTATGCGAACCGCAGCCTACCAGGAAGAAGGTACCGAAGATGATCTTGCGCTCAACACACCAGTGCCTGTGCAAAAGCTAAGTGCCGACAATAAATTCCGCTCAAACAAGCCAAATAAGCAACTACCACCCGCATCTGCTGCATTAGTCAGCTCATCTGATACAGCGCTGCAAGCACCTTCCGCGTCGGTCGCTGATTCAGCTTTGGCTACTGAAGGTATCACTCCCAAAACGGTTATAGCCAAAGACGTTGTAGCCATAGAGGAGCGCCAGGAGTATGCCGCCCAACTATCCAATATCCTACTGCAAAAAGGGATAGAAGCCAAGGTCAACGTGGTAGGAGAGCAAGCTGACGTAGTGGTTATGTCATCGCCATCATTTAATGCTCAGAGTAAGGATACGGTAATAAAACAGGTGTGTATCGACCTGAAAGCTCTTGGTTTCAAGCGCGTGCACATCACCGATGGGACGGACTATACCATGCATTTTGGCTTGTAAAAAAGCCCCCCAGAGAGCGGTATAGCTTTATTCTCTTGTTTTGGCTTTAAGAATAATCTTACCGGGTGGATAAAAAATTGTGCTACTCAGTGGGTAGCAGCTACAGCGGCGGCATCTATACCAAAAAAGCCCCCCAGCGCGTTGCCAGGGTGCCGGAATGCCTTTTCTGTGCAACCTCCGCCACTTTTTCGCTACTTTTGGCCACTCCCGGGCCCGCAGCGCCCTTTCTTGTAACGCCCCGCAATGAAGTTATTTCCCCGCCTGGCGCTGGCCGCCACGCTTAGCACGGCGGCCCCACTGGTGGCCGCAGCCCAGCAAACCCAGGTTTTTGCCGCCGATGAGCGTCATTTCCAGGAAGGCCTTGAGCTCTTCGACCGTGGCAAGTACGGCGCCGCGCAGCAGTCTTTTCAGCGCTACCTCGACCTTACCCAGCGCCGCACCGGCGAACAGCGCGACCGCACCACCGACGCCGAATACTACTACGCCGTGTCGGGGCTTTACCTGTTTCACCCCGATGCCGAAGACCGGATTCTGGCCTTTGCCGCCAACAATCCGGCGCACCCGAAGGCAGCGGAGGCCTTTTTTCAGCTCGGAAAAGTCTATTTCGACAAGAAGAATTACGCCAAGGCTGCGGAGTACATGCAGCGCGTGGGCCCCGATAACCTAACGCTGGAGCAGCGCGAAGAATCGGAGTTTAAGCTGGCGTATAGCTACTTCGCCCAGAAGGAGTTCGACAAGGCGCGCCTGCTGTTTGACCGCACCAAGCAGGGCAGCTCGGAGTATCGCTACGCCAGCAGCTACTATGCCGGCTATCTGGCTTTCCGGGCGGGCGACTTTGCCGGTGCCCGCCGCGATTTAGCGGTGGCCGAGGAGAGTGACGGCTACCGTCTCGTGGTGCCGGCCGTCATGACTCAGATTTATTACAAAGAGGGCGACTTCGATGGCCTGATTGCCTATGGCTCGAAGGCGTTGGCCCAAACTCCACCGCCCCAGGGCGCCGATGAAATCCAGCTGCTCGTGGGCGATGCTTATTATCAGAAAAGCGACTTCCAGAGTGCGGCCGAGTACTTTAATCGCTACGCTGCCGGCCGCAAGAAGATGGACCCGACGGTACAGTACAAAATTGGGTACGCCAACTACAAGATGGGCGACTTCAAAGGGGCGGTAAACAGCCTGAAGGGAGTAGCAGCCCGCAAGGACTCGCTGGGTCAGAACGCGGCCTATCATATGGGCCTGAGCTACCTGCAGCTCAAGCAGAATCAGCCCGCCCTGAATGCTTTCGACGCGGCCCGTAATGCCACGTTCGACCGCAATATCAGGGAAAACGCCACGATCAAATATGCGCAGGTGAACTACCAGCTGGGTAATGGTCGGGAAGTTATTGCCTCTTTAAAAGACTTTAACAAGAAGTTTCCGCGCTCCAAAAATGCTGCTGCCGCCGATGATATCCTGAGCGAGAGCTTTCTCAACTCCTCGGACTACGCGCAGGCTATTACTTACCTTGAAGGCCTGGATAATCGTAGCAGCCGTCTGAACGCTACCTATCAGCGCGTGACGTACCTGCAAGCGGCCACGCTGTACAATAACAGCAAGTTTAATGAGGCGCTGCCGTTGCTGGATAAGTCGCTTAAATACCCCCAGGACGATGCGCTGCGGGCGGCGGCGCAGGTGTTGCGCGGGGAGATTTATAGTATTGGCCAAAGATACCCAGAAGCCATTCAAAGCTACACGGCCGCAGCCCGTACCGCGCGCTCCGGTAGCGCGGCCGAAACGGATTTCGACCAGAAAGCCCGCTACGGCCTGGGCTATGCTTATTACAACACGAAGCAGTATGATCGGGCGCGGCCGCAGTTTCAGGCTTATCTGAAGGATGCCGAAACCCGCCAGCCCGCCAGTGACCCCAACTACTACGACGTAGCCCTGCGCCTGGCTGATACCTATTACGTGGCCAAAGACTACAAGCAGGCCCTGACCGGCTACGACAAAGTAATTGCCTCCAACGCGCCCGACAAGGACTATGCTTATTACCAGAAGAGCGTAACGTTAGGTTTGTTAGGTCGGCAGGGGAAGCGACGAATACGTTGAATACCTTGCTCAAAACTGCCCCCAGTCGCGCTACGCCGATGACGCCGTGTTTCAGCAGGCGCAGTTTGAGTTTGAGGGGGCAATTTCCAACCCGCCGTTGATGGGTTCTCGCGCCTGATTCGGGCCCGCCCTAATAGTGCCCTGATTCCGCAGGCCTTGCAGAAACGGGGCGTAGCGTATGCCAACCTTAACCAGTATGATAAAGCCGTAGCCGACTTCCGCCAGGTGTTGGAGCGGTATCCGCGCACCAAGTCAGCGACGAATGCGCTGTCGGGCTTGCAGGAAAGCTTAGCTGCACTGGGCAAGACAGAAGAATTTGACCAGGCGCTTGGCCAGTACAAGCAGCAGAATCCGCAGAGCGGAGCCACGGAAAGCGTCGAGTTTGAAGCGGCTAAGTCGTTGTACACCGCTGAGAAGTACGCCCAGGCCATTCCGCGGCTGGAATCTTACCTGAAGCAGTACCCCAACACGTCCCTGGCCGCCGATGGCCGTTACTTCCTCAGTGATTCTTACCTGAAAACGGGCAAGCAGGCGGAGGGCTTGGCCGGGTTGAAGAACGTGGTGACTGAGGGCAAGAGCGAGTTTGTGAACCGCGCCGCAGGCCGGGTTGCTGACCTGGAGTTTGCCAACAAGAATTACCCGGAAGCCATCAAGTATTACACTCGTTTGCGCGAAGTGTCGCAGAACAAGCGGGAAGTGGCCGACGCCGGCATCGGGCTGATGCGGAGCTACTACGAGAGCGGTGACTACGAGGGCACGCGCCGGGTGGCGCAGGATCTGCGGGCGTTGGGTAATGCGTCGTTGAACGCGACCAATGCGGCGCTGCTTTATTTGGGCAAAGCCAGCTACAAAGCTGGTAATCTGGACCAGGCTATACCCGAGCTGACAACGGCGGCTGCCACGGCGACCGACGAAAACGGGGCCGAAGCGCAATACCTGTTGGCTCAGGTATTATTCGACCAGAAGAAATATCCCGAGGCTTTGGATGCCGCTTACAAAACCAACGCCTCCAGATATGAGCTGTGGCAGGGCCGGGGCTTCCTGCTTATCGCCGACATCTACACGCTACAAGGTGACATTTTCCAGGCGCGGGCTACGCTGAATTCCATCATCGACAACAAATTCCCGGTGGCGGAAATCATTGAAGGTGCCAAGCAGCGACTAGCGGCTCTGCCCGCTGACGGGGCTGCTGCGCCCGCGCCTACCAGTAGCAGCACTAAACCTGCAACTACGCCGCCTGCGGGAACCAAAACGGCACCTGCTAAGCCAGCTTCACCCGCCGCTCGTCGGGCCGCCGCCCGCCAGTCTTTGCAGTCTACTCAAGCCCAGCCAACCGATTCTACCGCTTCGCCTTCGCCTTCCCCAATAGAGCAGTAGGAGATGTAAATGCTGATTGCTGGTTAAAATAAATATTTGATTCACAATAGGTTGATTAAGCCGAGCTAAATCAAAGCTTATATTCAGCCCAACTTTGTTGCTATGACGCTTCGCTCGCCTTATTCCCTAGCTCTGGCCACCATTTTAGCCGTGGCCGCGCCCCGCATTTCGTGGGCGCAGCAGCGACCGGGGGCAAAATTGAAGACGCTGAAATTGAAATTGTGAAGGAGCGCGTGAACGAGCTACCCGAGGCGACGCGCAACTTTGATAAAATTAAAGTGGAGGCCCCAACTCCGCAGGCGCAGACGGTGCAGTTCACCTATCCTGACTTCCGCCTGCCGGCCGACCGCCTCAATCCGTCGGTACGGGTGCTCACAATTAAGCAGGAGGAATTAGCCCCCCAGACCGGTAATTACCTCAAAGGCGCGCTGGGCAACTACGGGACCATTTACGGCAAGGCCTACCTGCACAACACCCGCAGCGAGGCCGCTTCCTATGGTCTCGATTTCAGCCATATTTCCTCCTCGCGCGGCCCGGTGGACCGTAAGAATTCCAGCCTTAGCCAAACCAGTCTGGGGCTTAATGGTGAAACCTACAGTGGTACAACCGCTTTGGGCGCTAAGCTAGATTTGGGCCGGGAGCGGTATAACTTCTACGGCTACAACCGCGAGACTCAGAATTTGCCCCCCGATGTCGATGACATCAAGCAAGTATTCACCCGCGCCGCCGCGAAGGTGTATGCCCGCAACCGCGCCACCGATGCCGCTTTTCAGTACGACTTCGGCGTGGGCTTTAACTATTGGAAAGATCGGTTTGCGGCCAGCGAGAGCAACTTCAATGCGTCGTTGCGCTCAGGCTATGCGCTGGGCGAAAAAGGGCGAATTGCCTTGAATGGTGATGTATCCTTTATCTCCCAGAAAGACGAGCTAACCACTACCAGTCGGCCATTTGTGCAGGTCACACCGGCTTTTGAAGCTGACCTGAACCGGCTGGCCGTATCGGTGGGCGCTACGCTGGGCTACACCGGCGACACCATCGGGACGGCTTCGCAGTTCAATGTGTATCCGGCCATTCGGGTGGGCTACACCGTGGCTGAGGACAAGTTCGTGGTGTTTGGCGGCCTGGGTGGCGCGTTGCAGCGCGTCACCATGTACGACCTGACCACCGAAAACCCCTGGCTGGCTCCCAACCAGCGCGTGGCGGATACGCACCGGGGCCCTACTATTTACGGGGGCTTCACGGCAACGCCCGCTCGGGGCCTGTCGGTGAGCGCCAAAGTGACGGCCGCCAACGACCGCAACTTGTATTTCTACGCCAACAGCCCCACCGATACCTCCCGCTTTAATTTGGTTTATGACCGCAAATCAACTCAGTTACTTAACGTGCACGGCGAAGTGATGTATAATGCCGCCGAGCAGTTTCGCTTGGGCGTGAAGGCCGATTACAATGGTTATAACACCAAGACTTTGGCCGAAGCCTTTCACCGGCCAGCTTTCCAGTCAGTATTGTTTGGAACGTATAATGTTGGTGATAAGCTGCTGCTAGGGGCAGAGTTATACACCTACAGCTCTAGTTTCGGAGCAGGGTATAAGCGGTCGGGTACCTCTGGAACCCTCGCCCAGGTAGTGCGCCCCACCGATACCGTCGTAGATTTGAACCTGCGTGGCGATTATCGTTTCTCGGAAAATCTGTCAATCTTTGCTTTAGGCAACAATTTGCTGGGCCGCAAGTACGAGCGTTTCCTGAACTACCCGGTGAAGGGCATCAACGTACTGGCGGGCGTGACCTATGATTTTTAATTTTTTACTGCGCTGATGCACTGGTAACGAATAGAATATTCCGAGGCTTATTCCCAAATAGTAAGCTACTTACAGCATCAATGCAGCAAAGAGTAACGCACCACAAACACAACCGACTTTGCCGATTTCCAACCATATCCTCAGCTTACTCCGGGACCACGATTGCGTGATTATTCCCGGTTTCGGCGGACTTATCGCCGATTACGCTCCGGCCCGGATTCATCCCGTGCGCCACACTCTGACTCCACCCACCAAAACCGTAGCCTTCAATGGCGCGCTCACCCGCAATGATGGCTTGTTGGTAGATGCTTTGAGCCATGCTCTGCGCGTGCCTGCTTCGGAAGCCCGTCAGATGGTGCGCAACGCGGTGGCTAACCTGCAGGCGGAGCTGGAAAGCGCCCAGCGCACGGAACTGCCTGGTATTGGCGTCTTTCGCCGAGCTGTGGGGAGAGGTTTGGAGTTCGAGTACACCGGCACTCAGAATCTGCTGGCAGCCAGTTATGGTTTGCCGGAATTAGTGTCGCGGCCGGTGCGCGCAACCGACGCTTTAATTGCCCGCGAACGGCAGCCAACCGCGCCTCAACTTACCGTAGCCGGCCGCTCACGCCGGGCCGCTCGGGTGTTCAATGTAGCCGCCGCTACGGTTCTCACCGGTCTGATGCTGTCGGCTGGTTATCTGTTTGCATTGCGTCTGGGGCACTTGCCCGACAGCGCACGGGCGGTGCCGGCTTCGTGGGTGGCACAGGAGCAAAAAACGCCCCCCAGCACTATTAAATCACAATCCAGAGCCCGGCAGCAGGCTACGTTAGCTAATCATGGCTGGAGCGAAGAGTTCGTACCCAACGGCACTGCTGATGCAACGGCTCCGATTGCCCTAATAAGTCCAGAAACTGCTGATTGGGATAAGGATCAGCCAGCTAATACACCCGCCACCACCCCCGACATCTCGGGACAACCCGTAGTAGATTCCAGTGCCGAGCCTACTGCCAAGCCGGTAGCAGCTAAGCCCGTTGCTACTCCTGCACCAGCCGCAACGCTTGCGGCAGCCAAGCCCGCAGCAGTGGCAAAAGCCACCGCAACGGCAACACCCGTTTCAGCAGCTTCGGCTTCTACAATCAAAACCCGGACAGGGCGTTTCTACGTGGTGGCCGGCAGCTTCGATACCCCTCTCAGCGTGGAGAAAGCCCGGGCCGCTTTAGCCCGTAAAAATCGCCCTGCGCAGGTTTTGTGGCCCGTGCGCCCTACGCGCGCTTCTGCGGGCAGCCGTTATTACCGTCTTACGGTAGGCGAGTTTGCCGACCGCGCTTCGGCTGACCGCAGCCTTTCTCAATTACGCAAACAATACGGCTCAGCACTCTGGGTTCTTAAGTACTAAAATGACATCGTTGCTCCTGCAAATTACCACCACTGCTCCCCTTGATACTGCGGCTGTTGCCGCCAATGCCGCGGCCAACGCGGCAGCTCCTGAGCTTTCCCTGATTGATTTGGTGTTGCAGGGTGGATGGGTAATGATTCCCATTTTCATTCTCTTCTCCATCTCGGTTTTCATTATTCTGGAGCGTTACATCACGATTCGTAAAGCCACCAGCAACCCCGACTCCTTCATGGGGGGCATTCGAGGACTAATGGTGAAAGGCGACTTGCAGGGGGCAAAAATGCTGTGCGCGCAAAATGCTTCTCCTTTGGCCCGCATGATTGAGAAGGGTATTCGCCGCATCGGCTTACCCCTCAAAGACATTGAAACCAGCGTGGAGAATGTGGGCAAAATCGAAATTGCCCGTTTAGAGAAGAATATCAGCATCCTGGGCATCATTGCTGGTATTGCGCCTATGCTGGGTTTTGTGGGTACTATCATCGGCGTAATCAAGATTTTCTACGCCATCAGCACCACCGGCGACTTCGGTATTGCCCAGATTTCGGGCGGTTTGTACACCAAGATGGTAACCTCGGCGGCTGGTCTTATCGTCGGCATTATTGCCCACGTGGGCTACCACTGGCTCAGCATCATGGTTGAGCGCCTGGTTTTCCGCATGGAGAACTCGGCCATTGAGTTCATGGATATCCTGCAGGATAATTAAATTAATGGCTGCATGAGTGAATAGCTGAATGGGTGAGTTTTACGACTTCATTCAGCCATTCACTCATTCGCTCATTCACCCACTCATTCCCCTATGGATCTTAGCCGCCGCCGTAAGCTTTCCTCGCACGTCGAGACCAGCTCGATGAACGACATCATGTTCTTCCTGATGCTGTTCTTTCTGATCGTGAGCACGATGGTTAATCCCAACGTGATTAAGCTGCTTCTGCCTAATGCCCGTTCGGGCAAGGCCGTGATGAAAGAAACCATCAATATCTCGGTTGACGCCGCCGGGCAGTACTTTCTGGACCGTCAGCCGGTGACGTCTACCGATTTAGAATCTGCGCTTAGCAAGCGCGTGGCCGGCCTCGACCAGCCCACCGTGGTGCTGCGGGTCGACGCTTCTTTGAACGTGCAGAAGCTGGTGGATATCCTCGAAATCGGCAACCGACTAAAAGTCAAAATGGTGATGGCTACGCAGGCTCAGCAAAACGCAGCGCGCGGGTAGGAACGCGCCATTTATGGTTTGCGTTGAACAACTCGACACCTAAATCTAAGACAACTCATGGCACTCGATTACCGCGAACATCACCGCCAAGAGGCGCTAGTCGGGACGGTGGTCGTTCATGTCTTGCTGTTATTGCTGTTCATCTTCACCGTTTTCAAAGGCCCAGATCCGCCTCTTACAGAAATGGGTGGCGGAGGCGTAGAGCTGAACTATGGTGTAGATGAAGCCGGCTACGGCGATATTCAGACCTTGGCGCAGGCTAACAACTCACGCAACACCGAGGACAGCCGCCCGCCCGCCCGCAACCCCGATCCACAGCCTACCCCGCAGCCAGCGCGAGCCGCGGCCCCCACGCCGCCCGACGCTGCTGAGGAGAAAATCGTGACCAGTGAAGCGGAGGAGAGTCCAGTCAAAGTGCCCCCGGTGGAGCGCCCTACGCCGCCTAAACCGGTTGTGCGTGAAACCCCGCCCGTTGAAAAGCCGGAGCCGGTAAAGGAAGTTGTGCGTGAAGCACCGCCTGCGCCCAAGCCCCGTACCCTATACACGCCCAAAGGCAGTGATGATGGCGGTGGTAATGGATCTGCTGGTACCAGCAACACACCCACTGGTAACAACAATGGCGACCGGCCGGGTGCAACCGGCGACCAGGGAAATCCGAAAGGCAGCCTCGATGCCCGCGCCCTGTATGGTACGCCCGGCAGTGGCGGTGGCGATGGGGGCGGCTCCGGTGGTGGCAGCGGCTCCGGCGACGGCTTCGGCAACGGCGGCTGGGCATTCGCCAATAAGCCGCAGCCGCCGCTGGTAGATAATCAGGGTGGCTACTTACGCTTCAAAATCACGATTGATGGCGACGGCGAAATTATATCGGTTGGCAAAGTAGCCGGCACGATGTCGCCGGCCCAGGTGCAGGCTTGCGTCAAGATCATTCGCGAGCAGTTTTCCTTCCGCAAAACGCGTCCCGATCCAGGCGGCGGCGTGGGATATATCACCTTCCGTTTCCGCTTGGAGTAAGCCTTATTTTTACTTGTTAGCCTAGCCGCCGGTCGGATTTATCCGGCCGGCGGCTTTCTTTTGCGCTCAGATCAGCATCCTTTATCGAACTGACAAGCTTCTGCCTACTCATTTATTCTGCAATCCATGACTTACGCTGAAACCCTGGCTTACCTGTATGAGCAACTGCCCATGTTTCAGAGAGTTGGCGCGGCCGGTTTCAAGAAAGGTCTAGGCAACACCGAAGCGTTAGCCGCTGTCCTGAACCACCCGGAGCGGAAATTTCGCAGCGTGCACGTAGCTGGTACCAATGGGAAGGGAAGCAGCTCTCATATGCTGGCGGCCGTGCTGCAAGCCGCAGGCTACAAAGTGGGATTATACACGTCCCCGCACTTGCGCGAGTTTACGGAGCGTATCAAAATCAACGGCCAGGAATTGCCCCCCGACTACCTGGTGGCGTTTGTGGAGCAATGGCAACCGTTATTTGAAGAGGTAAAACCGTCCTTTTTCGAGATGTGCGTAGCCCTGGCTTTTCAGTATTTCGCCGAGGAAAAGGTTGACATCGCCATCGTGGAAGTTGGCTTGGGCGGGAGGCTCGATTCTACCAATATTATTACGCCGTTGGTTTCGCTAATAACCAATATCAGCTTCGATCATCAGGCTTTACTAGGCGATACGCTGCCGCTCATTGCCGCCGAGAAAGCTGGGATAATCAAGCCGGGCGTGCCCGTTGTCATCAGCCAAACGCAGCCGGAAGTAGCCGCCGTTTTTGAGGAAACAGCACGCCGTATGGCTGCGCCGCTCACGTTCGCCGACCAGCATTATCGGATAGCCAAAATTGCCCCCCAGTTTTCGGATGCCGAAACACAGAGCTTTCGGGTCAAGTTAAATGATGCTGTGGTGTTTGATGAGGTTGGAGTAGGTTTGCTGGGTGATTATCAACGTCTTAATTTATCTGGTGTATTAGATGTGCTCGATGAATTACGGCGGCAGGATTATCAGATTTCTGAAGCCGCAGTACGACAGGGGCTGCGCGAGGTGAGCCAACTTACGGGCCTGCGGGGGCGCTGGAGCATCATTGGGCGTCACCCGTTGGTAGTGTGTGACACGGGCCATAATGAAGCGGGCCTACGCCTCGTAACTGCCCAGCTGGCTCAACTCACGTATCGTCAACTGCACGTGGTGCTGGGCGTCGTCAACGACAAGGACGTGACCAAAATGCTCACGATTTTGCCCCCCACGGCTATCTACTACTTTTGCCAGGCTAACATTCCGCGAGCCTTACCCGCCGCTGAGTTGGCCGAACTGGCTACCGAAGCCGGGCTTCGGGGGGCAATTTATGGTCCCGTGCCAGCTGCCGTGCAAGCTGCGCGCGCCGCTGCGGAGCCTGATGATGTTGTTTTTATCGGGGGCAGTACCTTCGTGGTGGCTGAGGTTGAGGAGCTTTACGAATAAGAGTGGAGCTAACTGAGTTGATGAAGACATCCAATTTCGTGTGTCATCCTGAGCTTGCGAAGGACCTTCTCACGTCAGCACGAGTTGTCGGGATGCTAGTTGTTCATCGGACATAAGGTCCTTCGCGAGCTCAGGATGACATTCATAGATTTGTTAAAGGCCGCTTTTAATCATCACATAAATGAGTCGAGTGAAACTAATGCGCTTCGCCCACAACGCGGAGCGGCCCGATATTGTGGAGCCGGGCAAAGCCAATTATGAGCAGTTGGGCGGGCGCTGGCACCAGGATTTCTTTCAGAATGACAATCCCATCACCCTGGAAATGGGTTGCGGCAAGGGCGACTACACCGTGGGCCTCGCGGCTCGCTACCCCGAGCGCAACTTTCTGGGCCTTGATATTAAAGGCGACCGAATCTGGCGGGGCAGCACCCGCGCCGAAGAGATGGGCCTGACAAATGTCGGCTTTTTGCGTACCCGCGCCGAGGCGCTGACCGCCCATTTTGCCCCCCAGGAGCTTGCCGAAATCTGGGTCACATTCCCTGATCCACGACCCCGCGACCGGGATATTAAGCGCCGGCTGACGTCGCCTCGCTTTCTCAATCTGTATCAAGAGATAGTGCGTAGTGGGGGGCTAATTCACCTCAAAACAGATGATACGCCGCTCTACGAGTACACGCTTGAAACGCTGCAAACACGTATTGGCGCCCGCACCTTAGCCCACACCGCCGACATCTATGCCACACCTGAGCTGCTGCCCCACGCCGAAGACATTCAAACCCACTACGAGCGTCGCTTCCGCGGTGAGGGTATCGCTATCAAGTACATTCAGTTTACGTTGAGTTAAGCCTGTCTTATGCCCGCCGCACGCCCTGTGCCTATCGAAACTTTGCCCTTGTTTCCCATTCTGGACGAGAAGCTGCTGTCGTTTCTTCGGGGTTTGGAGCCCGCAGAATGGCAGGCGAAAACGCTGGCTCCGCAATGGAAGGTACTGGATGTGGCTTTGCACTTGCTGGCCGGCAACCTGCAAACGCTATCCATGCTGCGCGACGGCTATTATGGGGTGACACCAGCCGATCCGAACAGTTATGAGGGTATCGTAGAGTTTCTGAACGAGCTGAACGCGGACTGGGTAAAAGCCGCCCGACGGCTGAGCCCGCGCATTGTGGTGGAGTTGTTAGAGTCGACGGGGCGGGAGTATATAGCCTTCTTACGGACGCTTGATCCGTGGGAGCCAGCCGCTTTTGCTGTAGGTTGGGCTGGGGAGCAAACGTCGCTCAACTGGTTTCACATAGCGCGCGACTACACCGAAAAATGGCACCATCAGCAACAGATTCGACAGGCGGTGGGGCGAGGGGAAGAAGAGCTGCTAACGCAAGAGCTACATCAGCTTTTCTGGCCACCTGCGTCAGGGCGCTGCCTCACCACTACCGGCAGCTGGCAGTTGAGCCTGGGCAAACGCTGCAATTCACGGTAACGGGCGAGGGCGGCGGCACCTGGTTTCTGCAGTATAGCAGCGCTGGGCGGTGGGAGTTGCAGGAGGTCCAAGCTGGCCCTGTCGTGGCAGGTGTTACCATTGATGGGGCCGTGGCTTGGCGCTTGTTTACCAAAAGTCTGCCGCGCACCCAGGCCGAAGCCCATGTAAAGCTAACCGGCGATAAACGTTTGGGGGAGCAGGTGTTTAACTTAATAACTGATGTTACGCACGGAGTAGGCCAAGTTG
The DNA here is from genome assembly GCF_056835965.1 of Hymenobacter sp. R533113. Classification (NCBI taxonomy): domain Bacteria; kingdom Pseudomonadati; phylum Bacteroidota; class Cytophagia; order Cytophagales; family Hymenobacteraceae; genus Hymenobacter; species Hymenobacter sp. R533113. Next base: position 167,777 of record NZ_JAKWBD010000014.1, on the reverse strand, counting down.
GTGGTACATGGCTTTGAGGCCCACGGCGTAGAGCTGGGCTTTGAGGCGAAAATGGCCCATCCCACACTTGAGTTTGAGTATCTCGAGCTTGGTGTAGGCCAGCACGGCCGCGAAGAAATGATTGGCCTGCGTGGTCAGGGTTTTGGTGGGCGATTTGCCCATGGAGGCATTCTGTTTGAGCGATTTATGATATTCTTCCACTTTCCACCGTCTCTGGTAAATCGCAGTCAACTGGGCCTGGTTCAAGTCGGTGTCGCTGCTGACCAGATATAACACGCCCTGGCTGCCGTCTTGGTTTGTCAAGACGTGCCTGCTCACCAGCACCGCCTCTTGGACGGCCCGCAAATAGACCCGCAGGGGCTGCGTATCGGGAAACACCAGCGTTTGCACGGCCTGAAACTGGCCTTGCGCCCGTGCCGCTTCGCTCAGGGCCACGGTGCGGGAGGATTCGAGGGCAAAGACGAAATGGTGGCCCAGGGCTCGCACCAAGCTCATGTTCTCGGCCGAGGCATACCAAGTATCGGCCAGCAGGTAGCGGTAAGCCACTTGTTGCTGGGCCACGCGCAGCATCTGCTGCAGGTACTCGTTCTTGGTAAAGGCACTTTGATAGCTGGTTTGCTGGGTCTTGGCATGGTAGACCGGGACCGTTTTGCGCACCAGCTCGACGGCCAGCGGCAGGGCCAACTCGCCGGCCTGGTAGAGCAGGCTGACGAAATTCAAGCCCTTCACGTAGCGCTGCTGGCTGTGGTCCCAGTGGGTGCAAATCAGCTCGTTGGCAGCGGTATGGGCCTTTTCCAGAATCGAATCGTCGACGATAAGCACCGCAAATTCCTCGGCTCCACGCTGGGCTTCGGCCTGGCGAATCAGCGGCTTGGCCGCTCGCCAAATAGCGGCCGAGCCCCACGCGGTGCTGCTCAGCCAGCGCGTGATCTGGTCGTGGCTCAAGGCCCCGTCTACCAGGCGCGACAAGCCCGTGGCCGTTGTCGGACCCGTCGAACTCAACAAATAATCCGTGTACAAGTCCAGCGTGCAAGTCGTCATAAGCGTAGTAAACGGGCAGAAGCCGACTCTGACTGCGTAACAGCAGTTACTCACTGATGTTACGCGGCAACTGCACCTCTGCCTCAGAAAGAAGCTATTGCTGCTTCAGGAAACATCCTTTCCAAGCAATCGACTAATATGCCGCGTAACATCAGTTAATAACAGTAATGGGCTAGAATTGCCCCCCGCTAGTCCTCTTCCAGCGCCTCAAACACCGCTTCCAATTCCTCGAAATCACGCAAGCCCGGCTTGATTTCGTTGCCACCTTCCAGGATGAGGCCGGCCGGTTGAATGGCGTTCAGCAAGCCCGATACATTGTCGGCAGTAATGGCGCCGCTTAGCCACAGCGGAATCTGAGTAGCGGCCTCGGCCAAGGCTTCCTGCCGAGCTTCGGGTAAGTCATTCATATTTAACGAGGCGGCTACGCCCAGACCAGCGGGAAAGATCGGGCTGTACTGTAGCAGCATTTCGTTTCTTAAGCTATTGGAAGTAATCAGAAACAGCGGCGCGTGCAGCAGCGCCGGCACGGAGAGCGGAGCTTCGGGCCGTTGGTGGAGTAGTACTCTTTGCAGGCCGCACTCTTCTACCAGTCGATTGATTTCGGATACGGGCATCTCATCAAACTCCCCAATCAGCTCCACGCCGGCTACCCAACCGGCCAGCTCGCGTACGGTGGCAGCATCAACGGCGCCGGGCAGGGCAGGGTCGAGGGTAAAAATGAGGCCGTCAGCGCCCATGCCGGCGCAGTAGCGGGCGTCGGAGAGGTTATTAATGCCGCGCACCAGCACGGAAGTAAGCAAAGCCATAGACTAAGAAAAATAGAAAGCCAGCCTGAACACCGGCGACGAGTTGGCGAAGCGCGAAAGTAAGGAATCTAGGCTACTACCACGCTCGGCATGTACTTTGTACGCTACGAATGGAAGGCGCTGCTGAACCGCAGGCCGGCGCTGGGTGTTATCTTTGCCACCGCGGCCGGAGCCTTGACCTCACGGGCGCTTCTTTTATGACTGAAAACACTTCCTCCACGCCGTCCCCTCGCGGGCGCGTTCTCGTCGCCATGAGCGGCGGCATCGACTCATCCGTAGCAGCTGTGCTCTTGCACGAGCAAGGCTACGAAGTGGTGGGCATGACCATGAAAACCTGGGATTACGCCTCGGCCGGCGGCTCCAAGAAGGAAACTGGCTGCTGCTCGCTCGACTCCATCAACGATGCCCGCCAGATTGCGGTTGAGCTCGGTTTTCCCCACTTTATCATCGATATCCGGGATGAGTTCGGGGACTTCGTAATCAATAACTTCACCGACGAATACCTGGCCGGCCGGACGCCTAATCCGTGCGTGCTCTGCAATACGCACATCAAGTGGGATGCGCTGTTGCGCCGCGCCGATCAGCTCGGCTGCCAGTTTATTGCCACCGGCCACTATGCCAATATACGCCAGGAAAACGGCCGCTACGTGATTAGCAAAGGCTTAGATGAGAACAAAGACCAGTCGTATGCCCTGTGGGGCGTGTCGCAGGAGAGCCTGGCGCGGACGATGTTTCCGCTGGGCGGCATGCGCAAAACCGAGATTTACGACGAGGCTCGGCGCCGAGGCTTTACCGAGCTGGTAAACAAGCCGGAGAGCTACGAAATCTGCTTTATACCCGACAACGACTACCGTGGCTTCCTAAAGCGGCGGGTAGAAGGACTCGAAGCGCGCGTGGCTGGGGGGCAATTTGTGCTGCGCGATGGCACCGTAGTTGGTAAGCATGAAGGTTATCCTTTCTATACCATCGGGCAGCGCAAGGGCTTGGGCATCGCGCTGGGTTTTCCGGCCTACGTCACTGAAATTCGCCCTGACTCCAATCAAGTCGTTCTCGGTAATTTTGAGGATTTGGCCAGCACCACTACCGTAGTGGGCAAGCTGAACATGGGCAAATACGCCTCCTTGGAAGGACGAGGTTTGGTGCCTTCTACCACGAAAATTCGCTATAATCACGATGGCGCGGCTGCTTTTCTCGAACAGATCGGCGACAAGGTGTATGCTTATTTCGAGGAACCAGTTCACGCTGTTACTCCTGGCCAAGCCGCCGTTTTTTACGAGGGCAATGACGTGCTGGGTGGCGGCTGGATTGAGCGCCATATAATATCTGATCCTACTACTCAAGCTGCGGCCCTTGCCGGTTCAGCTCTTTAATCCTGCTTTTGCATGAGTCACTTCTATCGTCCGCGTTTCTCTTGGTTATTCACTGGTCGTCGTGCTGTGGCGGCTGGTTTGCTGGCAATGGGAGTGGCGGGGGCCTGTACCCGCGAAACGGAGCCGGGCCCCGACATGGGCCTGGAGTATTATCCGGTGGCGGTTGGGGCGTATCGGGTTTATGCCGTGGTAGATTCTATTTATCAGAATAACCGTGGGACGGCTACCCGCTTTCAGTTTCGGGAGCGCGTGGACGAAACGTTTATCGATGCTGCCGGCGACTCAGTTTACCGCGTGGTGCGGTCGCGCCGGGTTACACCGGCCGATACCTGGCGCGACGACAGCGTATTCATCATCAAGACCACGCCGAATACCCTGCTGCTTACGCGCAGCAACCGGCGCACGGTGGAGCTGGTGTTTCCGGTGCGCACGGGCCGCAAATGGAATTCTAACGCCTACAACTCCGGCGATACTATCACGGCTGAGAAACGCGCTTACGACCGGGTGGGAGAACCTTTTGAGCTAGCCGCTTCCACCCAACCCCAGCGCTACGAGCAGACCGTAACTACCGCCGATACGACAGCCTACGATCTGTTCAACCTCAATATTCAACGCCAGGTATTTGCCCGGGAAGTGGGGCCTATTCATCGGTGGCGGCGGCGGTACGTATATGGCTGCCCGCCCGGCTCACCCGCCGACTGCTCCTTAGTGCCTGGCTATAGATTGGCAGGTAACGCACGAGTTGAAACGCTGATTGAAGTCGGAAAGCTGTAGTTAGTCGCAGGGCGAAACAACCTTAAGTAGTGCCCGACAATGGCAGATGTAGAACTGCCATTGTCGGGCGCTGTTGTAAGCTCAGCTGCTGGGGGCTTTTTGCGGAGCCTGGCAATGCAACGACTTCCCTTGTGCGGGTGTTCTTATCCTGCCGTTTCCCATTAGGCCATTAGCGGATTTATTTGTTTGCTAATCTGGTTCGTACTTGGTCTGGGGGCTTTTTGCTACCCAGCCTTTGGTTTCTTTTCCTGATCCTCTTTACTCGCTTTTAATGCGCCTTTCTCTGCTTGTCTTGTTTTGGATGGGGCTCAGTAGCTACCTAAGTAGTGCTATGGCCCAGTCAAGCCCTACTGGTTCGCCGCAGGTAACGGCCGTTGTGGGCAGGCATTTGGTTTTCTTTAAGGATAAAACCAACTCGCCTTATAGCCTCACGCAGCCCCAGGCGTATTTATCGGCCCGCGCTATTTCCCGCCGCACGCGCCAGAATATCGCCATTCAGCCCCGCGATTTGCCCGTCAATCCTACTTATGTAGCTCAGCTGCGGGCGGTGCCGGGCGTGCAGGTGTGGTACACGTCGCGCTGGTTTAATGCCGCCGTAGTAGTCTGCGACTCAACCACACTGGCATCACTTCGCACGCTGCCTTCAGTGCAGGGCACTCAAACCTTGATTCGGGCGCAGGCCGCACCAGCGGCACCTATAGCTACCAATCCGCCGGCTGTTGCGCCGCCCACTACCACCACGGCGCCGGGGCGCCCTACCTACGGGCCGGCTTATGGCCAAGCCCAAATGATGGGTGCCGTGGCCATGCACGAAGCCGGTTTTCAGGGTGAAGGCATGCAGATTGCCGTGTTCGATGGCGGCTTTTCGGGCGTTGACCGCCTGCCAGCGTTTGCGCCTTTATTTGAGGAAAAGCGCCTGCTGAGTACGTATAACTTCGTGGAGCATAACAAGGCAGTGTACGGCCGCAATGAGCACGGCACCCAGTGCTTATCAACGATGGGCGCCAACCAGCCTGGTTTTTTTGTCGGCACGGCCCCCAAAGCCAGCTACCATTTGCTGGTTACGGAGGATGTAAAGTCGGAGCACTCAATAGAGGAAGCCAACTGGCTGCTGGCCGCCGAGTACGCCGATTCAGTGGGCGTGGATATTATCAGCTCTTCCCTGGGCTACAACGACTTCGATCAGCCCTCCCCGGACTATTCCTACGCCGATCTAAATGGTCGCACGGCGCTTTCCTCGCGGGCGGCTACGGTAGCGGCCCGCGTGGGTATCCTAGTAATAAACAGCGCCGGCAACGAGGGCAGCAGCCCCTGGCGCTACATCAATGCCCCCGCCGACGCGGACTCCATTCTGACTGTTGGAGCCGTCGATTCGGTGCTGTTGCAGCGGGCCGGGTTTAGCTCTGTCGGCCCCACGGCTGATGGGCGCATCAAGCCCGCGCTGGCGGCGCAGGGTCGGGCCTCGGCCGTGCTCACGGCGGCGGGTGCGGTGGTCAATGGCAATGGCACTTCCTATGCCTGCCCCACGCTGGCGGGCATGGCGGCGGGCTTCTGGCAAGCCAATCCGCGGCTGACGGCCCAGCAGGTGATTGCCACCTTGCAGCGCTCCGGCTCTCAGGCCGACCGCCCCGATAATGAGTTGGGCTACGGTATCCCCGACTTTGCCAGGGCTCAGCAACTGGCGGCCGGCGCGGTGCTACCCGTAACGGCGCCAGCTGCCACCCGCGGTCAGCTGGCCGTTTATCCCAACCCAACCCGCGACGATGCTCTGTTTCTACAGCTTACTCCCGAGCTGCAAAACGTAGCCTTGCAAGTGCGACTCATCGACTCGCGGGGGCGGGTAGTAGTGGAGCAGAAGGTGGCCGCTACTTCGGCTCCGCAGGTGGAATTGCGGCCTGGCGTGCTGGCTAATGGTACCTATACCTGCGAGGTAAGAGCCAAGCGCCTGCGCCGCTCGGTGCGCTTCGTGAAGCTGTAATTCCTTTTTAAGAAAAAAGCCCCCCGACAACGATTTTTAGGTCTGGGGGGCTTTTTTGTGGACTTTTGTTTGCAATAAAACCGTTATTCTTACCTCCTTATTAGGTGTTCTTGTTGCTAATGGGCAGGTTTATCCGGTAAGCCGCAGCGGGCGGCACTAATCAGCCTGAGTAATCAGCGCGGCGTTTGCTGCAGGCGGTCGAGCATGCGCTTCATCTGGCCAATCTCGCGCTGTTGGGCGCTGATGATGCTGTCGGCCAAGGCCCGCACTTCGGGATCTTTAATGGTAGCCCGCTTGCTGACCAGAATGGCAATGGAGTGGTGCGGAATCATGGCCTTCATCCACAGTTTGTCGTCCACGAATACTTGGGCGCGTACCATAAAGGTGACGGCGGTGGTCTAAAGCGTGGTGATGGTGCCGTTTCAGGTTGAATCAAAAGGAGCTTGAATAGCTTGTTCAGCGCCTTTTTCAGTTGGTCATGCATTAGGCTTATCACCACGCTTTAGACCACCGCCAAGGTGACAACCCCAAACAGCACCAGGCTACCAACCATAATCAGCACGTTGTGGCGCTTGTTGGGGTACATACTCCACATAAAGCCCATCATAATCAGGGTCATGGGCACCAGCATAAGCAGGGCCATGTACAGGCGGGTGAGGCTGAAATACACATGGTCCCACGTGTACACGTTCAGATACATCACCACGTACATGGCTACCAACGAGGTGCCCAACATTAGAAAAAAGCGGGAGTAAGGCTTCTTGTGTTCCATGAGAAAGGTATTAAGGCAAATGAAAAAGAGAGCTTTGTGCTGGGGCAAAGCAGCCCGGAAGCAGCCGCGGGAAAACAGCTTCTAGCGCGCCGGCTGCGGATGATTGGGTTGACGCGCCTCGTGCCGCCGACGCAGCGGAAAATCCAGTAGCATGCACTGGTAGCCTTTCAGAAAGTTGGGGTTGAGCCACAGCCCCAGGGCGCCGGCTAAGTTGAGCACTGCCGCGCCGGCGTATAGCCATTTGCGGGCGCTGCTATCCATCGCTACGGCGGTGTAGGTAAAGCCCACGGCCCCAAACAAAAACCACAGGGTTCGGTAAGCAGGTAGGCACCGGTAACGGTAAGCCCCCATCACAACAGCACAGATTGACTGACGGGTGACGTGCATCGGCGGAAATGAAAGCGGCCAGCAGTGCGGGCTACGGTTAGAAAGCGTGCTGGAATCCCAGGGTGGCCGTAAACTTATCGGCGTCAGTGCCCAGGCCGGCCGATGCGCCGAGGCTGAGGACCAACCGCGGATTCATCTGGCGGCGGATGCCGGCTTCGAGGGACGAGCCCATTTCGCCCCGGAAGCGGCGCTGCTCGCGCACAAAGTCCAGCACCAGCGACGATTGCGGCGCGATGCGCGTGGAATAGCCCACCAGCAGGGCGAAGCGGTCGGGACGCTCCTCTTTCAGCTGGTCACCTTCGGCCTGCACGCCGGGCTGGCTGTTGTGGAAGTACGCCACGTTGAGGTGCAGGCGGTTAAGGGTGCCCAGAAAGCTTTTGGTGAGGATAAAGCGGCTGTTGTAGTCGGTGCCCTCGCTACGCAGGCCGGTGGGCAGCGTGAGGGTGCCAGCCAGGGCCATGGCGGGCAGGTACTTGCCTTCAGTATTGAAGTTGTAGTGGCCCGACACCTGCACGTTGCCGCTGCCCGACCGGTCGCCGTTGCCCGAGTGGAGGGGCACGGCCACGGCCAATTGGGTATTGCGCAGGGGCCCAAATTCCAGGGTAGGCGTGTACTGCACTAGGTTGTCGCCCTGCTGGCTGCGCTGGAAGCGCACGGGCAGCTGGAATTCGCGGTTGCCGTAGGCCGTGGGGTAGGCGTCTTCGAGGCGGGTGGGCAGGCCGGCATCGAGGTTAATCTGGTCGGATTGGGCGTGGGCCACCGGGGCCAGGCCCAGCAGGCAACCGGTAGCCAGTAGCAGGCCGCGCAGGGTAAGTGACTTATTCATAAGAAGATGATTCGGGAGGTAAAAAGAAAAACGGCTCCGGCACTAGCGGGCCAGCGTGGGCTCCTGGCTCATGTCGAGCGGCGGCACGTCGGGCATTGCGCCGTGCTTTTCCTGCCAGCCCTTGAGCATGGCCTCGCGCATCATTTTGGGCGTTTTGCCGGGTTCCAGCGCGCCGGGCATCATCTTCATGCCGGGCATCATCTTCATCATGGCGTCGTGCAGCGAGCCTTCGATTTCGCCGGGCTCCATGCCGGGGCGCATCTTCATCTGGAACTGCGCCATCATCTTCTCCTTCATGTCGGGGGCCATGTCGGGCATCATCATCGGCATCATCTCCATCATCATTTCCATCATGATTTTCGACATCGCGCCTTCCGGGCCGGCCATCCAGGCGGGGTACAGGCGCGGGTCCACGTCGGGGTAGGGCAGGTCGAACTTGCGCACGTACTGCTCGTCGCCGGGCTGGTAGCTCATGGCGTCGATGACGCGGTAGAGCTCGTCGCGCTGCTGCTGCTCGGTCCAGCCCTCGTAGCTGAGGATGTCGTAGGCCAGGCCGTGCAGCATGTGCAGGTTATCGAAGATGTTGGCCGACTCGGGCGACATGCGCGAGTAGCGCGGCATCAGCTCGCGACTGAGCAGCATGCGCTGGGGCCGGTTCTTATACACCTCATTGAACATGAGGTCGTTTACGGTTTTCAGTGCGGCCTCCTGCCCGCCGTCGGCGTTGCCGCTCAGCATCTGGGCCTCGTAGATGGCCGGGTGCCACCAGTGCGCCACCCAGGCCTGGGAGTTAGACTTGGGGTAGAAATTGCGGTAGTAGGTGAAGTAGGGCTTCATCATGCAGGCCGCCCGGCGCATGGTGATGTCGAGCGGGGCCACCGAGCGGGCCACGTCCTGGTTGCGGGCCAGATACAGCTTCACGGCGCGGTCGGTCCACTCCTTTTTCTTGTCCCAGGCCACGCGCTGGCTGGCCATGATGTCGTAGGTCTGCTCGTGGTGCTGGTGGGTCCAGTCGATGGTGCGAAACAGCCGCCACATCACCCGCGCCGTGTAGGGCCCGTACAGTTCCATCGAAGGGCCCACCTTCGATTTTTTGTTTTTCACAAAGTCAAACACCTGGGCGTCGAAGTCGGCGTCCACCTTCTCGCGGTCGGCCAGCTTGGTTTGCAGCAGCACGTCGTGTTCGCGGCCGTGGTGAAAGTGGAAGCCCGCCGAAAACGCCTCCGAGGGCCCGTGCCGGCGGAAAAACGCGGCGTTGTACGGCCCGCGAATGTAGCTGACTTCCTTGCGGGGCTCAGTGGTGGTGTGGCCGGCTGAGCACGCCGTGAGTAGTAGCGCCAGCCCCGCGGCCAGAACAGGTTTAGTTTTAGTTGACATAGTATGATTGCATGGGCTGGCCTTGCGTAGGCTGCCCGTTGGCATGAATCCGTGTGTACGACCCCATAAAAGATCTGTTTGAACATAATTGCTGTACTTTCTTACACAATTTCGATTGGGCCCAACATATCCTGCTGGCGCTGACCGCAAACGAAAAACGCCCGGTGCTGCCGGGCGTTTATGTAAGAGCGGAAGTTCAGCGTGGCCCGCCTCCCGGCTAAATCCGCTTAATTGCAGCAAAACATCCATTAGCCTTCACTCTCCAACGTTTTCGCTGTGCTTCAACTCATGATTACCAAGCGCATTGGGCGCCGGCAGTTTCACTTTACCGTTCAGGGCGGAAACTTCCACGACGTAGTATCCGAATACGACCGCCTGAGCTTCGCTGATGTGCCCGCCTGCGGCCTCTGCGGCTCCGACAACCTCGATCTGACCTCCCGCATCGCCCAGGACAAGTTCAAGTACACCTCCGTCAAATGCCTCGACTGCCGCGGCGACGTGACCTTTGGCAAAACCCAAAAAGACGACCAGACCGTATTCCTGCGCCGCCGCGAGAATAGCGAATTGGACTGGCAACCCTGGAAAAAGGGGAGAAGTAAGGCTGAGGTTTTACACATTATAGTTTGAACGTAGCTCGAAGTATTCACTTCGAGCTACGTTTTTTAATGCCTTATCTTAATTCGAATGTCATGCAGAGCGGGAGCGAAGCATCTCGCGTGCGGTCGTTGCACTAAGAAAGGCGGTCATGCTGAGCCTGTCGAAGCATCTCTGCCGCTTCGTTGCAATGCTATTGATTAGTAACCAGTAGAGATGCTTCGACTCCGCTCAGCATGACGTTCTGTTTGATAGAGGTTCGTATTAGGATGATTTGGTGCAGGCTTTTACTCAATCAACAACATTATCGAACAAAAGGAAAACTTTCCGAGTTTAAGGGAAAATATTCCTAACTTTGGAATAACGCCAATAACCACTTCCACCATGAGCACGATAGCAACAACTCGCAAAGCAGGCGGAGTCGCTGGTCGCCCGGTCGCCGGCTCGGAGCTGACGGCGCTCAAGACGGTGGTGAAAGATTCCTTCTCATTGGTAATGGCGGCGCGGCAGGGCATTTCGGCTGCTACGGCTATTGCGGTGGCCGGCCTGCTGCACCTGCACCCCGAGCAGCTGGCTGATATTCTTAACATCACGAGCAAAACCTTGCGTACCTACCGGCAGGAGCAGAAAAACCTGAACCCCGCGCACAGCGAGCAAACCCTGAAGCTGCTGGCGCTGCACCTGCGCGGGCAGCAGGTATTTGGTGATGGGGACGCCTTCGTGCGCTGGCTCGAAAAGCCTTCCTACGGCCTCGATGACCAAGTACCGCTCACACTACTGGAAACCAGCGGCGGCATTGATCTGGTGCTGGAAGAGCTGGACCGCATTGCCTACGGCGACCTGGCTTAAACGCGCGGCAGGGTGGAAGTATACCGTATTTGCCTGGCGGAGTACGCCCAGGATCTATTTGCCTCCGGCAACCGCGGGCGCTGGAATTCCAAAGGCCATTTCGTGATTTACACGGCCAGCAGCCGGGCTCTGGCCTGCCTGGAAAACGTGGTGCATCGGGGTGGAGAAGGGCTGAATCAGCGCTTCAAGGTGATTGTCATTCAACTTCCGGAGGATTTAGCCGTGGAGACTATTACGCTGAAAGATCTGCCCCCCAACTGGCACAAAACCCGCAGCTACGCCCTCTGCCAGCCCTTGGGCAACGCTTGGTATGAACGAAAAACGGCACCCGTGCTGCGGGTGCCGTCTTCCATTATTGCCAGCGAGTACAACTACATTCTGCACGCCCGCCACCCCGATTTCGCCCGCATCCGCATCATCCAGCGCGAGGAGTTTGCCTTCGACCCACGCATTAAAGCAGAGAATCAGGAGTAGCATGGAACGTCATGCAGAGCATTCCGCGCGAGGTGTACAACACCATGCTGGTGGAGCGCGGCGATGAAGCATCGCGCGGGCTGATGCAGAGGAAGAATCGTCAGGCTCCCTCTCCCTTTGGAGAGGGGGCCGAGGGGTGAGGTAATCGTTGCTCCAAACGCTTACCTTCGCGGTATGACTTCTACCCGCCGCCTGGCCCCGTTATTGGCTCCTTCGCTGCTCGCCGCCGATTTTGCCAACCTGCAATTTGAAATCGAGCGCCTCGCCGGTAGCGCCGCCGACTGGCTGCACTGCGACATCATGGATGGCCGTTTTGTGCCCAATATCTCGTTTGGGATACCCGTGTTGCAGGCCATTGGTCGGCATGCCAAGCAGCCGCTGGATGTGCATTTGATGATTGAAGATCCCCAGAATTACCTCAGTGCCGTGCGCGACGCGGGCGCTACCAACATCACGGTACACTACGAGGCTTGCCCGCACTTGCACCGCGTGATTCAGCAAATCAAAGCCTTAGGTTGCCGGGCGGGTGTGGCGCTGAACCCGCACACGCCCGTGTGGCTGCTGGAAGATATTGCGGCCGATCTGGACCTGGTATGCGTGATGTCGGTGAATCCCGGCTTTGGCGGGCAGGCCTTCATTCCCAATACGTTGCGCAAAGTGGCCGCCCTGAAGGAACTGCTCGTGGATAGTGGCTCGTCGGCCCTGATTGAGATTGACGGGGGCGTAAGCCGCGACAATGCCGCCGCGTTGGTGGAAGCCGGGGCCGATGTGCTGGTGGCCGGCAACTTCGTGTTCGGCTCGCCCGACCCCGTGGCGACGCTGGCGGAGTTGCGGGCTCACTTAAGTGAAAGCGGGAGGATTCTGGACGGTGAATCGGAGGAAAGCCAGGACGCCTAATGCAATTGCTTACAAGCCTGAAAAATAAGCTCAGCTTCCTGCTGCTAACCTTGCTGCTGGTATTGGTCGGGGTGGGCGCGGTGGCTCAACAAACAGCCACCCGCATCCTGATCAGCGGCAGCGTCCGCGACGCGGACGGGCAGCCGCTGGAGCTGGTAGATATCGGCGTAGAAGGCCAGCCCGGCGGCACCACTACCGACACTGGGGGGCAATTTTCGCTGCGCGTAACGCCGCCCGCGCCCGGCGCGCCGGCCCTGGTGCTCATGGCCCGGCGCCTGGGCTACAAGCCCCTGCGCACCACGCTCGATTTAGCCAAAAATGCCCCCCAGCAGCTTATGCTGGTCGCTGATGCCCGCGCTCTGGGCAACGTAACAGTGCGCGGCCGCAACGAGAGAACCGATACCCGTGAGCAAGTCAGCCTCACGCGCATCAACCCGCGGGCGGCCAAGGAATTGCCTTCGGCTTTCGGCGATTTCAACAAAATCCTGACCACGCTGCCCGGCGTGGTGGCCAATAATGAACTGACCAGCACCTACTCGGTGCGGGGCGGCAACTACGAAGAAAATCTGGTGTACGTGAACGGCATTGAGGTGTACCGGCCGTTTCTGGTCACGGCCGCCCAGCAGGAAGGACTCAGCTTTATCAACCCTGATCTGGTGAGCCAGGTGGCCTTTTCGACGGGGGTTGGCAGCCTAAGTTTGGTGATAAGCTCTCCTCGGTGCTGGATGTAGAGTACAAAACGCCCGCCCGGTTTGGGGCGTCGGCCACGGCTAGTCTGGTGGGCGGCACGGCCCACGTGGAAGCCACGTCGCCCAACAAGCGGGTGAGCTACCTGGCCGGCATTCGTTACAAAAATGCCCAGTACGTGCTGCGCTCCCTGCAACAGGCGCAGGGTGGCTACAACCCGACGTTTTACGATGGGCAATTGTACATCAACGCCGCGCTGGGGGGCAAATCGGAGCCGACGCGCACGAGCTTGGGTCTGCTGACTTCCTTCGCCCACAACGATTACCGCTTCACGCCCGAAACCGGCCAGAGCACGTTCAGCACCGCCACCAACCAGTTTACCCGCCTTTTCATCGCCTACGATGGCCGTGAGCGGATGCAGTACGACACCTACCAAGGCGGTTTGAATCTGCGCCACGCCTTCACGCCCAATTTTACGGGTGAGCTGCTGGCTGGGGGCTAATTTCGCGGGAGTTCGAGTTCCGAGATGTGGAAGCCAGCTACCGCTTCGCCGACATCAATGTCGATCCCAACTCGCCCGACTTCAACCGGCCCGTCCGTATCCGCGACCTGGGCTCGCGCTTCGACAACTCCCGCAACTACCTCACCGCCCGCCTGGCCACCCTCGAAGCCCGCGGCACCTGGACGCCCACCAGCCGCCACGCAATACGCTGGGGGGCAAAAGTCGGCCGCGAACACATCGAAGATATCCTCAACGAGTACGGCTTCGTCGATTCGGCGGGCTTTGTGCCCGAAAGCCGCATGACCCGCCTGCGCACCGATTTGGTGCTGCAAAGTGAGCGGTACCAGGGCTACGCCCAGCACACCATCACCTTCGATTCTTTGCGCACGCTCACGTATGGCGTGCGGGCCCATTATTGGAGCGTGAATAAGCAATTGGTGGTGAGTCCGCGGGTGCAGTACTCATTTATTACCCGCCGCAACCCGGATTTGTCGTTCAAAGTGGCGGCGGGCGTGTACTACCAGCCGCCGTTTTACCGGGAGCTGCGCAATCAGCAGGGCCTGCTGAATCCGGAGCTGCGGGCCCAGCGCTCCCTGCACTTTATTGCCGGCCAGGATCTGAAGTTTGAGCAGTGGGGCCGCCCGTTTCGCTTCACCGGGGAAATGTACTTCAAGTACCTCACCGACGTCGTGCCTTACGACCTCGACAATGTGCGCCTGCGCTACTTTGCCCGCAACAACGCCACCGCCTACGCCGCCGGCTTCGACGCCCGCGTGGCTGGGGAGTTTGTCCCCGGCACGGAATCGTGGTTTAGCCTGGGCCTACTCACCACCCGCGAAAACCTCGACGACGACTTCATCACCCTGCGCGACGCCGACGGCACCGAGATTGGCCGCGAAGAGAAAGGCTACATCCGCCGCCCTACCGACCAGCGCCTGAATGTGGGTATTTTCTTCCAGGATCATTTGCCTAACAACCCTTCGGTGAAAGGCTACGTGAATCTCGTGTTTGGTTCCGGCCTGCCCTTTAGCCCGCCCAACCTGCCGGAGGAGCGGGGTACTACCAAGCTCAGCCGCTCCTATAAGCGCGTCGATTTAGGCGTTTCCAAAGTGCTCACCCTACGCAATGACACTAATACGCCGCGCCGCGTGGGGCAGCTGGAGAGCCTGTGGCTGGGCCTGGAAATCCTGAACGTGCTGGCCGCTAACAACGTGGGCGGCTACAGCTACCTGCAGGACGTGAACGGCGACACGTACTCAGTGCCCAATTACCTGTCCCAGCGCGTAGTGAATCTGCGGGTGATTGCGCGGTTTTGAGGGATATTAAGCTCCGATTGACCGATTATAGAATAATACATAATATAGATTATTCTTAATGTCACAATTTTAGAAAGAACTTCCTTGTGCGTAGGTAGGTAGGTAGGTTTGGCTATTCAATTAACCAAATCATAAAACCTTATGAAACAATATTTACGAACCGGGCTTTCCGCCGTGCTAGTCGGAATGCTTTGTGGTCTGACTTCCTGTGAGAAGGAGCAACTTATTCACTCTGAAGCTTTACCTGACACTGCCGCAATTAGCAAAGCATCCTACGCTGACCAAGTGGCTTACACGCACAAGCATTTGGCGGTGCTCGGCAAAGCACTGGCGTTGTTACAAAAGGACGAACGAATTCGCAGTCTTATGTATGGCGAGTTCAATGCTTGCAAACCGGGTCTGGAAAACGTGTTATTTAAGACCTTAATCGAAAAAGCAGCGGCGCAGGGTATCAATCTGGAAGATGAGATGAACCGTGCCCTTAGCGCCGCTGGTGTAAAGGAAACGGTCACCAATGCTTTGCTGGCTTTTAAAGGTATTGATGGCAATACTTGGCAGCCTCAAATTTATATTCCTAACTACGCGATGTTGAAAAAGGCCGATAAAGTAGGCCGTAAAGAGGATAGTTCCAGTCCGGTTTTTTTCACCTATGCCGGAGAACCGGGGGTAACTACGTACCAGACATTTCGGGTGAATAATGCTGGTGTTCCCGTTAAAGCGTTCATGGCTACGGAAGAAACCGCAGCTACGCATGAAATTATGATTATCGGCCTTTCAGAAAAATTGCGGCCTAGTATAGATGAAAGTGTTAATGTGGTTCCAAGCGCTATGCCAAATAAAGGGAAACAAATTAAAACAATGGGCACGCCTGTAGAGGCAAAAATTGGCATGATGTCCCTTAAATCCCACCGAGAGGATTGGGCCGGCGGTGCCAGTGAAGTAGCCTGTGTTGGTGCGGTAGTGTGGCGCGCGCCCGGAGGTTTAAACCCATATAATCCGCCAAATAATATGCCGGATGTCTCACGTGTAGGGCCTAATGGTCAGATAGGTGGTTACGACGGGCCCGGTAATACCCCGGTAGCTGATTGGACACGCAACGAAGTGTCCAATCAACAATGGAAAACAGTTGATTTTGCAATTGTTAGCTATTGGAACCCCTATTGGTATCCTACCCCAGGCTATCATGGCCCCGTAGATACGAAAGGTGATACGGCCCCTTACCTCATCTATGAAGCAGATGCCTGGCCTAGTGCGATGCGTAGCAAGGAGTGGTATTTAAGTACTGGAAGCACTACTACCTCCGTGTATGTATTTATCGAATACCGCTCTTCAGACGTTCCGTTTCACGAAGAAATAGTAACAACAGATCCTACTAAAGCATCTAATAGTAGTGCTGACGGCTACTATTCAGAACAGACAACTTCATTCCCATTTGAATCAACATCTTTTAACTATCAACGCCATTATCCCATCACAACTCAAATTCAATACTGGTTTTATTAATAACGGTTGATGAAAAAACAAATCATTGATAAGGATAAGCATTCGGTTAGTGGGTGGGGTCAGCATGCTGGCTCCACTCATTGGTCTCTGGTTGTACTAATGGTACTTCTATCATACCCGGCCTGTTTAGCACAAAGTGCTAAATTTCCCTGACTATATCCCCTAGCGTACGGGTGCGAAGCACAGTCATGAGTTTTTTAATTTTAGAGGTATTCGAACTAGTGTTTATATTCCCTATGACTATGAGCGAAATTTCCAAACTATTGGTATTGGCCCCAAAGTAGAATTAGGCCGCGATTTAGCCATCAGTTATACGCCCTTCCTTCGATATGGGTATGCCTATAGTGTTTTGGAGCGAAGCCCCGATGGTTTGCAGATCAAGCGCGTGGACAAAAAAGAATTTATTCTTGATCAGCAGCTTTGGCTAACCAAGCGATTATACTACCAAAATCTCCGTTGGTATAAACCTACCGCACTGGCTATCGGATGGGGTATTGTCCATACAGGCAAACGATTTTACCTGAATAATGGGCCTATCAACCAAAACATCCGGGTAGAAACGAATACCGCCGATGTGGCCGCCATCTTTGGCTCGGCTCAGAAGCCCTGGACCTACACCGTCGCCGCGCACTACTTATACGACGGTTTTGCCACTAATCGTACGGACAAGATGATTATGTATTCCGTCACGGTAGGCTATAGACTAATCCCTTTTAAATCTACTTTACAAAATGGCGAGTGACTAGGGTTGGTCGAAAGTCGGCGAGTATAAAGAATGGGGAGTAAACAGGCTGGGGGGCGAAATGCAGTGCATTTTGCCCCCCAGCCTGTTTGTATACGAGTAAAGCACCAAGTTGAAATTTGTATGCGTCAACTCTTCGCTTCCTCCTTGTGCACGTCCCGAAACCCGAGCATCGGCAGGAGCTGCTCTTCCTTGTCGGCGTCGAAGCCGCAGGTGGCGCGGAACTCGCGGGGGTTGCGGTAGGTGCCGAAGAGCATGTCCCACCACACAATGTCGCCGTAGTTGTGGGCGTGCTTCTGGTACTCGTGGTGGATGCGGTGCATTTCGGGGCGCTGAAAAATGTAGCCGATCCACTGCGGGGTGCGCACGTTGGTGTGGTAGAAAAACTCGCCGAGCGCCGTGCAAAGCGTATAAATGCCCCCCGCCACCGGCGACAAGCCCAGCAGCGTGTAAATCAGCAGGCCGCCGAGCAGGGAGTTGGCCGTCATTTCCAGCGGGTGCTTGTAGAAGGAGGTAATGACTTCCAGGCGCTGGGGGCTGTGGTGAATCTGGTGAAAATGCTGCCACAGAAAGTCCACGGTGTGGCGCCAGCGGTGCCACCAGTAAAAGATAAACGTGGCCACAAAGTAAGCCACCAACCCGCCCACCACCGGGCTGACATGCTCGGACAAGTGAAATATGGAGTAGGCCGAAAACCATTTTTCCCAACTCGCGCCCGCCAGCAACACCACCAGCAGCTGCAGAAAATTCAGCGCCAGCACGCGCCGCGTCCAGGTGGGGACGGCGGGCAATTTCCAGCCCGGCACCAAGCGCTCCAGCAGAAAGCAGCCCACGAATACGAGAAAGATAATGAGTAGAATCGGCGGGTTGCTCCAGGAAAAGCTAGGGAAGCTGACGCAGCACAGGAAAAGGGGCAGTTGCATGGCCTTTGGGATTAAGTGAATGATTGACCCAAAGGTGGCGGCTTGGCGGGAGGGCGAAATTGATGCAGATCAAGTTCGGCGGGCGGCTTTTTACATACTGTAGAGACGCGACACTTCGCGTCTCCTCGTTGAATACCCGGTGCTACTCCTCCTTATAACAAGGGCAGCAACGACCAGACGCGAAGTGTCGCGTCTCTACAGCGGTCGTGGGGGGCAAATTTACCGCCGGGCGCGCAGGCGGCTTAGCGTTTCGGGCGTCAGGCCGAGGTGAGAGGCAATGTATTTGAGCGGCACGCGCTGAAAAATAGCTGGAAAGTCGGCCAGCAGCTGCTCGTAGCGGGCCGGGGCCGATTGCAGGCGCAGATTGAGCGTGCGCCGCTCACTGAGCACGTAATAGTTCTCGGTAAGTACCCGGCCAATCCAATTAAACTCCGGAAACTGCTGATACAGGTGCTGCAGCTGAGCGTAGCTCAACGACCAGAGCGTGGCATCTTCCAGTAGCTCCACGTACTCAAGCGAGGGCGTTTGGGTAAAGAAGCTGACAATGGAAATGATAAAGTCATTCTCCTTCATAAACCACGACGACACTTCCCGACCATCTTTCAAATAAAACCCGCGCCCCACGCCCTGCTCCACAAAATACAGGCGGTGCGCCACCTGTCCCGGCTGCAACAGGTGGGTATGGCGCGGCAACTGCTCCCGCCGCATCAGGCGCTCCAGTTCCGCCCGCAGCTCCGCCGATAGAGGCTGCATGGTTTCCAGCAAGGTTAACAGGGGCGAGGGCGACACAGCGGACATCGTTATCGAATTCGAAGGACAAAAGACGGTCTGGGGGGCAAAATTCCGGAATTTTGCCCCCCAGCGCGTTTAGTTTCTTCTTTCGGAAAGTTAATACGCCTTCGCCTGCCAATCCGTGAGGGCAACGCGCATGCTCGGGAGCTGGGCTTTGAAGGTGTCGTCATTTTTGTCGCCCATTTTAATGGCTTTGCGGGCATACACGATGGCCGTACCATAATCCTGCTTGGAGGCCAGCAACCGCGCTTTTATCCAATTATTGGTGTATATATCCTTCAGGCGAATCGACTCGTTGATGTAACGTAAGGCTAGTTCGCCCTGAAGGTTATTGATGACCATGTAGTCGGCGGCCTGCGCCAAGAGCTGCCAGTTGCCGGGATTGGCAGCGAGGGTTTTCTGAATGCCACGTAGGGCCTGCTCGTGCACTTCCGTTTCAATGGTCATGCTGACCGTGCGCTTTTCCCAGGTCAGGTTGAGGCGGGCCGTGGTAGGCTTCACCTCAGAAAACCAATACAGCAGGGTTTCGTGGAAGGGCGCCGCTTCAGCAGAGGCCGGCACGCGCAGCAGATCATCGCGCTCATCATAGCCCTCACTGCCCCAGTGCGTGGTGACGCGGTTGAAAATGAGCTGCCAATCCTGGTTGTCCTGGGGCAGCACGTAGAACGAGTACTGGCCAGCGGGCACGGCGCGCCCATTTACTTTCACGGGCTCAGAGAAGGTAAGTAGCGTGTTTTCATTGGCTCCGGCCCGCCATACCTTGTTCCAGGGCACCAGGTTACCCCATATCGCGCGGCCCTTCACACCGGGCGTGTGGTAGTCCACTGTCACATCCGTAAGGCCAATGGTCTGGAGTACAGCCGCGTGCGGACTAGCCTGAGGCAAAGGCAATTCCGGGGCGTCACCCATGGGTTGCTGGGCCAGGGTGGGCGTAGTCAGGTTGAGCAATAAACAACAGATGCAACCGGTGACAAGCGGAAAGGAGCGGGCAAGCAGGGAGAACATGACGGCTAGGTGCGATGGGGTGGTAAAATAGGGCGAAAAAAGGAATGGTTTGATCTTTCCGTAAGAATAGTGCCAAACTATTGCTGGCTGATTATCATGTAGCTTGGGCCGCATGCCCGAAACTTTTTAGCCGAAAAATTTGGGGCCCTCGTATCTACGTGTACTTTTGCCCCGCAATCTGCCTTTATGCCCGTCGCCTCGCGCCTGTTTTTTTACCTGAGCCCTTCGGCAGCCCTGCTTTCAGGGGCCGTTGCCGGCGTAGGCGCGCCGCACCATCATCACCACGGGCACCATTCCTCTTTCTAGAGGAATCATACAAGCATATCGTCCCCATGGGGTGAGCCGCAGTTGGCTCCCCGGCCGCCCCACAAAGGCAGCCCCGCTCGTGTTGGCCTTTTCTGACCAATTTTCGACCGCTCTTCAGCCATTTGCCCATTTTTACGGTTCTGTCTAGAAAAGTACGAAGCAAGGCCCCAGGTCATTCGTACTATCCTATTTCCCTTACTCCTTTCCCCATGATTCGTCTGGCCATCCAGAAGTCGGGCCGCCTAAGTGAAGATTCCCTGAATCTGATCCGTGAGTGCGGTATTTCCTTCGTCAGCAGCACCTACAAGCTCAAGACCGAAGCCACCAATTTCCCCCTCGAAATTCTGTTTCTGCGCGACGACGACATTCCCGGCTACGTGCAGGACGGCGTGGCCGACCTGGGCATCGTGGGCCAAAATGTGTTGGTCGAAGCCGGCTATCCTGACCTGGAAGTGGAAGCCCTGGGCTTCAGCAAGTGCCGCCTCTCCTTGGCCGTGCCCCGGGGGCAAATTACTCGTCGGTGGCCGACTTGCAGGGCCTGAATATCGCCACCTCGTACCCCGAGATTCTGGGTCGCTACCTGGCCAGCGAGGGCGTGAAAGCGCAATTGCACACTATTAGCGGCTCGGTGGAAATTGCGCCCAGCATCGGCCTCGCCGACGCCATCTGCGACATTGTTTCCTCGGGCTCAACGCTGCTCGGCAATGGTCTGCGCGAAGTAGAAACGGTATTTCGCTCTGAAGCGGTGCTGATTGCTAACCGAAATCTGTCGGCCGAAAAGCAGGAGATTCTGGACCAGCTGCGCTTTCGGATGCAGGCCGTGCGCCGGGCCCGCCGTAACAAGTACATTATCCTAAATGCCCCCCAGAGCGCTTTGGAGGCTGTGCACGCGTTGCTGCCCGGCATCAAGTCGCCCACGGTTACGCCCCTGGCTGAAGAAGGCTGGGTATCGGTGCAATCGGTGGTAAACGAGGATGACTTCTGGCACATCACCGGTCAGCTCAAAGCCGTCGGCGCCGAAGGCATCCTGGTGCTGCCCATTGAAAAAATGATTTCCTAAAGGTGAGATAGTGAGATAGTGAGATAGTGAGTTTGCTGTTCTAGCGGCGCCGACCATTATAGGCACTGTAACAGCCAGAACGACAAACTCACTATCTCACTACTCACTATCTCACTATCTCACTATCTCACTACTCACTATCTCACCACTTACTATCTCACCGTATGCAACTCATCCGCTATCCTGATATGGCCGAGTGGCCGGCTTTGCAGCAGCGCGCCGCCGCCGGCGAGGCCCGCGAACTGGAAGAACGCGTGCGTCTGATTTTTGAGGACGTGCGCCAGCGCGGCGACGAGGCCCTGCGCGAGTACGGTGCCCGTTTCGATGGTGCCACGCTCACCGATTTGCGCGTCCGGCCCGAAGAATTTGCTGCTGCCGCGGCCCAGGTGCCGGTCGCGCTTCAAGCTGCTATTCGGCAGGCGCACGCTAATCTGGTTACGTTTCACACCCTCCAGCGCCCGGTGGAAGAGCGCATCGAAACCATGCCGGGTGTAGAATGCTGGCGCCGGGCAGTGCCAGTGCAGCGGGTGGGCTTATACATTCCTGGTGGTTCGGCGCCGCTGTTCAGCACCTTATTAATGCTGGGAGTACCTGCCCGCCTGGCCGAATGCCCCGACATTGTGCTGTGCACGCCGCCTACTCAGGATGGCTCCGTGAACCCCATTATCCTGTTCACGGCGCAGCTCTTAGGCATTACCACCATTATCAAAGCGGGAGGTGCGCAGGCAATTGCTGCCTTGTCCGGTGGAACGGAAAGCGTGCCGGGCGTCGACAAAATCTTTGGTCCCGGCAACCGCTACGTCACGGCCGCCAAGCAATTGGCTACCCGCTACGGCGTGGCCATCGATATGCCCGCCGGCCCATCGGAAGTACTGGTAATCGCGGATTCAACCGCAAATCCAGCTTTCGTCGCCGCCGATCTGCTTAGCCAGGCCGAACACGGCCCCGATTCCCAGGTGTTGCTGCTTACTACCTCCGACACAGTATTAGTGGCCGTTATGGAGGAAGTAGAACGGCAGCTGGCCACGCTGCCCCGGCGCGAAGTAGCGGCCCTGGCCTTGCAGGAAAGCCGCGCTATTTTACTGCGCACGCCCGAAGAAATGCTGTATTTCTCCAATCAATACGCGCCCGAGCACTTGATTCTGGCCGTGGAGGACGCCGAACTATATAGTGCGGGCGTCACCAGCGCCGGCTCGGTATTTTTGGGCCACCTCACACCCGAAGCCGCCGGCGACTATGCTTCCGGCACCAACCACACCCTGCCCACCAACGGCTATGCCCGCAACTACAGCGGCGTTTCCCTCGATTCCTTCCTGAAAAAAATCACCTTCCAGCGCCTCACCACCGAAGGCCTGCGCAACGTGGGACCAATAGTAGAAACCATGGCCGAAGCCGAAGGACTCCACGCCCACGCCCGCGCGGTCACGTTGCGGCTGGAGAGTTTGAGCAACGAACATTAATAAAAAGGCGGTCTTGCAGAGCAACGCGAAGCATCTCGCGTGCTCACGTCTGAGTGGTAGATCATTGGAAAAAGGCGGTCATGCTGAGCTTGTCGAAGCATCTCTACCGCTTTGGCATAACAATATTGAGATTAGTAACCAGTGGAGATGCTTCGACAAAGCTCAGCATGACTGCCTTTTTAAGATCAATAATCAGCGTAAATCAGTAATCATGGATTTAGAAAGCATCGTTCGCCCCAACATCCGGGCGATGAAACCCTACTCCTCGGCGCGTGACGAGTTTCAGGGCGACGCGCAGGTGATGCTCGACGCCAACGAAAACAGCCTGGGCAGCGCCGGACCCGCCACCTTCAACCGCTACCCCGATCCGCAGCAGCGGGCGGTGAAAGCGGAGCTGGCCAAAATTAAGAACGTGGCTGGGGGGCAAATTTTCCTCGGCAACGGCTCCGACGAAGCCATCGACCTGCTCGTGCGCCTCACCTGCGTGCCGGGCCAGGATAGCATCCTGATTTTGCCCCCCACCTACGGCATGTACGAGGTGGCCGCTAACCTGAATGATGTCGTCATTCAGCGCTTGCCGCTGACCGCCGATTTTCAGCTTTCCGCCGAAATCGTGGCCGGCGTTATCGCCTCCGATGCGAAGCTGGTCTTCGTTTGTTCGCCCAATAACCCGACCGGCAACCTGCTCCACGCCGACGCCATCGAGAAAATCCTGCGCGACTTTCGCGGGCTGGTGGTTGTAGACGAAGCCTACGCCGACTTCGCCTCCGCACCCAGCTGGACTACGCGCTTAGCCGAATTTCCGAACCTGGTGATTTTGCAGACCTTCTCCAAGGCCTGGGGTCTGGCCGGTCTGCGCCTGGGTATGGCCTTCGCCTCTGCGGAAATCATTGGCTACCTGAATAAAATCAAGCCTCCTTATAATATATCGGAAGCTACGCAGCAGCACGCGCTGGCGGCGTTGGCGGCTGGGGGGCATTTTGATAACCTGCGCAATGATTTGCTGGTGGGTCGACAGTGGCTGTCCGAGCGCCTGCCGGCCCTGGACATTGTGGCGGAGGTATTTCCTTCCGATGCTAATTTCCTGCTGGTGCGCTTCAAGCCCGATGCTACCGCCGTGTATGACTTCTTGCTTGGGCGCGGCATTGTCGTGCGCAACCGCACTACTCAGCCCGGCTGCGCCGGCACGCTCCGCCTGACCGTGGGTACGCCCGCCGAAAACGAGCAGCTGCTGACGGCGCTGCGGGAATTTAAATAGTAGCGCGAAGCTTCTGCTTCGCGTTTCGTTGCAATCGTTGTTTAAAATGCTCCGGCGCTCCTCGTTCGTTAACGATACGCGAAGCAGAAGCTTCGCG
Source organism: Hymenobacter sp. R533113 (assembly GCF_056835965.1). Lineage (NCBI taxonomy): Bacteria > Pseudomonadati > Bacteroidota > Cytophagia > Cytophagales > Hymenobacteraceae > Hymenobacter > Hymenobacter sp. R533113. Next base: position 143,981 of record NZ_JAKWBD010000014.1, on the reverse strand, counting down.
CTACATCGCACGATAAACGACGCAGCGCTTGACGTTACATTCTATTTCATGAAAAAAGTACTCTTTATCGACCGCGACGGCACCATCCTCATCGAGCCGCCAACGGATTTTCAAATTGACTCGCTGGAGAAGTTTCAGTTTCTGCCCGGCTCGATCAGCAACCTGACCCGCATTGCCCGCGAGCTGGACTACGAGCTGGTGCTGGTCAGTAACCAGGATGGGCTCGGTACCGCCAGTTTTCCCGAGGAAACATTTTGGCCCGCGCACAATCTCATGCTCGATATTCTGCGGGGAGAAGGGGTGGAGTTTGCCCGCGAGCACGTCGACCGCAGCTTCCCCCACGAAAATCTGCTTACCCGCAAACCTGGCGTCGGCATGCTGGGTCAGTATCTCGGACCGGATAGCGGTTATGACTTAGCCAACTCTTTCGTCATCGGCGACCGGCTCACCGATGTAGAGCTGGCGCAAAACCTGGGGTGCCAGTCAATCCTGCTCCGAGAAGAAGCTGATGAGCGCGCGGCCCTCACTACCCAAAGCTGGGACGACATCTACCGCTTCCTCCGTTTGCCCGCCCGCACGGCGCTCGTGCAGCGCGACACGAACGAAACCAAAATTCGCGTCGAGCTAAACCTCGACGGGCAGGGCCGCCCTAGTATGCACACCGGCCTGGGCTTTTTTGATCACATGCTCGATCAGCTCAGCAAGCACTCGGGCGTGGACATGAAAATTGAAGTACAAGGCGACCTGCACATCGACGAGCACCACACTATCGAAGATACCGCGCTGGCCCTCGGCGAAGCCTTTGCCCAGGCCCTCGGCGACAAGCGCGGCCTCGCCCGCTACGGTTTTTTACTCCCCATGGACGACGCGTTAGCACAAGCCGCTATAGACTTTTCGGGCCGTCCATGGCTGGTTTGGGAGGCTGAGTTTAAACGCGAATGGGTAGGGGATATGCCAACTGAGATGTTTTACCACTTCTTCAAAAGCTTCTCCGATGGTGCCCGCTGCAACCTCAATATTCAGTGCGCCGGCGACAACGAACATCATAAAATCGAATCCATTTTTAAGGCCGTAGCCAAAGCAATGAAGATGGCACTGGTGCGCGATGCGGCTAAAATGGAAATTCCAAGTACAAAGGGTGTTTTGTAGGTTTATCCATTTGTATAAACATTTGGATAATGTCGCTCAAGCCAGCATAGTCCAGTAGAGACGCGTAGTCGCGTCTAGTCGTTGAACGACTGGCAATGCGCTAATTAAACAACCTCAGCAACTATTGGACGCGACTACGCGTCTCTCACTCATGGTTCTGTGAGCTTCACAGAAAGTTGCTTCCTGCATCTGTGTTACTTGCTGGTTACTCAGGGTCTTGAACAAATGAGTAATAAATTTAAAATACTCAAATGGAAATAGCAGTCATTGATTATAAGGGTGGAAACGTGCAGTCAGTTCTCTTTGCGCTTGAGCGCTTAGGGTGCCAGCCCACCCTCACCGCCGACCCTGAAGTGATACGGCGGGCCGATAAGATAATCTTCCCTGGAGAAGGCGAAGCAGCCTCCGCTATGCGCGAGCTGCGAGCGCAAGGGTTGGATGTACTACTGCCGACTCTTACTCAGCCTTTTCTGGGGGTATGTTTGGGCATGCAGCTATTGGGTACGCACAGCGAAGAGAACGACGCCACCTTGCTTGGTATATTACCCTTCGAGGTAAAGCGCTTCCCAAAGTTGCCGGAGTATAAAGTTCCGCATATGGGCTGGAACACCTTACAGCGGCTGCGCTCGCCGTTGTTTGCCGGACTCGGCGCGGAGGACTATGTATATTTCGTGCATAGCTACTATGCTCCGGTGGGTGACTACACCATTGCCGAGGCCGAGTACCCAGCGCCTTTTAGTGCGGCCGTGCAGCACAAGAATTTCTACGCGGTACAGTTTCACACCGAAAAAAGCGGCCCGGTAGGTACGCGTATTCTGGAGAACTTCCTGCAACTGTAACGCTAAGCTCCAGCTTGGCGAATCGTTGCACGATTGTAGCGCGAACCGTAGCTGCGCTGTCCTTCGGTTCGCGCTATACGCGCTTCCAACCACAACTCCACACAAGCAGCTGCTTACTATTGAGCCTATGAATATCATCCCCGCCATCGACCTCATTAACGGGCAATGTGTCCGCCTTACGGAAGGCGACTTTGCCCAGCAAACCACCTACGATGCCGATCCGCTGGCCGTAGCGCAGCGCTTTGAGCAGCAGGGCGTGCGTCGGCTGCATCTGGTAGATCTGGATGGGGCGCGGGCCCGGCATCCGGTCAATCTGCCGGTGCTGGAGAAGATTGCCCGCCACACCCAACTCCATATCGATTTTGGCGGCGGGCTGCAAAGCGAACAATCGGTGCGCCAGGCCTTTGATGCGGGCGCGGCGCAGATTACGGCCGGCAGCATTGCCGTGCGCGAGCCGGGCGTGGTGCAGCACTGGCTGACCACGTTCGGGGCCGATAAAATCATTGTGGGGGCCGATTTTCGCCACAATCACATTGCCATCAACGCCTGGGCCGACCAGTCGGAGTGGACGCTGAGCGCGTTTATCGGGGAATACCTGGAGGCTGGCGCTACTACCTTCATCTGTACCGATGTAAGCAAGGATGGCAAGCTGCAAGGCCCCTCGCTGCCCATGTATCAGGAGCTGCGCCAGCAATACCCCCAGGCCCAGCTCGTGGCCAGCGGCGGCGTAACGACCTTGCAGGACGTGGACGCGCTGGCCAGTATCGGTATGCACGGTGCTATTATCGGTAAGGCGCTCTACGAAGGCACCATCACGCTGGAGCAATTGCACGCTCAGCTGTAAGCTAGTTTAGGAATCAAAAAAGCCCCCAATGCTTACCAAACGCATTATTCCTTGCCTCGACGTGAAAGATGGCCGCACCGTGAAGGGCGTCCGCTTCGAGGGCCTGCGTGACGCGGGCGACCCCGTGGCCCTGGCCTCCCGCTACGCCCGCGAGGGTGCCGACGAACTGGTGTTTCTCGACATTACGGCCACCAACCAGAAGCGCGCCACCCTAATAGCGCTGGTGCGCGACGTGGCCCGCGAGCTGGATATTCCCTTCACCGTAGGCGGCGGCATCGGCACCGTGGCCGACGTGGAAGCCTTACTCATGAATGGCGCGGATAAAGTCAGCATCAACTCCGCGGCCCTGCACCGCCCCGAGCTGATTGACGAGCTGGCGCGCCGCTTCGGCTCCCAGTGCATCGTGGTGGCCGCCGACGCCCGCTTTCACGCGCCCGAAGGCTGGCAGATATACACCCGCGCCGGTACCCACAACACCGGACGCGATGCCGTGCAGTGGTGCCGGGAAGCCGCCGACCGTGGCGCGGGCGAAATACTGCTCACCAGCATGAGCAACGACGGCACCAAGGACGGCTTTGCGCTGGATATCACCGGCGCCGTAAGCCGCGCCGTATCCGTGCCCGTGGTGGCTTCGGGTGGGGCCGGCAGCAAGCAGCACTTCACGGAAGTATTCCAAAATGCCCATGCCGATGCTGGACTAGCCGCCAGCATCTTTCACTTTGGTGAAATCGGCATTCGGGAGCTAAAAGAACACTTGCGCCAGGATGGGATTCCGGTGCGATTATAAATCAGAGATGAAATTCGATTTCGATAAAATGCCCGACGGCCTGATTCCGGCCGTGGTACAAGATGCCGCCACCGGGCAAGTGCTGATGCTGGGCTACGTGAACCAGGAAGCGCTGGCCAAAACCCAGCAGGAAGGCCGCGTTACCTTTTTCTCGCGCTCCAAAAACCGCCTCTGGACCAAGGGCGAAACCTCCGGCAATTTCCTCTCCGTGGTAAGTCTGCACCCCGACTGCGACGGCGACGCGCTGCTCATCCGCGCCCGCCCCGATGGGCCCACCTGCCACCGGGGCACCGTCAGCTGCTTCGAGCAGCCCGACCAAACGGCTATTCCCGCCGCTCCCATCGGGTTTCTGGCCGAGCTGGAGCGCCTGGTGCAGCGCCGCCGCGACTTCCCCGACGAAGACCCGAAGTCGTACACGGCCTCGCTGTTTCGCAAAGGCATGCCCAAAATCGCCCAGAAAGTAGGCGAAGAAGCCGTAGAAACGGTGATTGACGCCGTGGGGGGTAATTTTGAAGGACTAAAAGGGGAAGCCGCCGATTTGCTGTACCATCTGCTGGTGCTGCTGGCCGCTTCTAACCTGACGCTGGATGATGTGGTAGCCGTACTGCGCGAGCGGCACAGCACCATTTCGGCGGGTGTGCGGCGGGAGTAAGGAGCTTGCCTTATTCAATTAGAGAAAGTAGAACGTCATGCAGAGCGGTAGCGAAGCATCTCGCGTGCTGATGCAGGAGTAGTAATCCCACTACCGCGAGCGAGATGCTTCGCTACCGCTCTGCATGACAGTTTATATAAATAATCTTTAGTATCTATCAACTCAAACCGCTACCCTGTTTATGCAAAGTCTTATTCAAGAAAAAGCAAATGCAGCTATTCCCCGGCTGGGTTCCTGGCTAACTCAGGACAAAGAAGAGGCGATTAAATCCACATATGGTATGGGTACTTTTTATTTGGTGAAAGAGGTCTACAACTTCGCAGTGAATTATGAGATAGACTGGTCTGTGGAAACGCATAAATCGGCAACAGATAAAGTAAAGGTGGCCGTGAAAAATACTTATCCTTTCCTCTCAGAAGACAGCATTCAAGCACTCGCCAATTCCTTTGCCTTTAGTTGGAAGTAACCTGGTAAACAGCTTTTTTCTAACAATTAATAATCAGTCGTTATCAAATGTAAAAGCATTCTGGGGGGGCTTTTTAGCGCGGAAATAGCCCCCAATTAAGCCGCTGGCGCTAAATCCTTTTACCTTGCGCCCCGCTACCTCGCTTTTCTATGTCCGCTGCCCCCTCCGCTTACCTCGCCACCCAGTTGCTCACGGTGCTTGTTCCCGTTTATAACGAGGAAGAAAGCCTGCCGCAGTTTGTGGTGGAGATGGATAAATTTCTGGCTCAAACGCCCGTCGCGACGACCGTGTTGTTTGTCAACGACGGGTCCACGGATGGCTCCCTGGCCTTGCTGCGCGATATCTGCCGCGCTGGCAGCCGCTACGAGTTTATTAGTCTGGCCCAAAACCGTGGGCTGAGCACGGCCATCAAAGCCGGCATCGACCACTGCCGCAGCACCCTGATTGGCTACATCGACAGCGACATCCAGACAACGCCGCTCGACTTCCTGACTTTCTTCGAGTTTCTGCCCGAATACGACATGGTGAACGGTATCCGGGCCAAGCGGCAGGATACGCTGGTCAAAAAACTCTCGTCGAAGGTAGCCAACACGGTGCGGCGCACGCTTATCAACGACGGAATTCAGGATACGGGCTGCCCGCTGAAAATTATCAAAATCGAGTATGCCCGGCGCGTGCCGCTGTTTCACGGCATGCACCGGTTTCTGGGGGCGCTGGTGCAGCTGCAGGGGGGCAAAGTGAAGCAACTGCCCGTGCGCCACTTTCCGCGCTTTGCCGGCACGGCCAAATACAACCTCTGGAACCGCGCCTGGAAGCCCCTGGTCGATACCTTCGGCTTCCGCTGGATTCGGAGCCGCTGGCTGAACTACGCCATCGGGGAGGAGCAGCGCCAGCCGCCGGCCGAGGCGGGCCGCACCCTCGAAGGTTAGCCCGCAGCATGAAGACCGAAGTCGTCGCTTACGGAGTTGGGCTACTTGCGCAGCTGCTGTTTTCGAGCCGCATTATTCTGCAGTGGATTCAGAGCGAGCGGGCCAAGCGGGTGCTGGTGCCGGTGCTGTTCTGGCAGATCAGCCTGATATCGTCGTTCCTGATGATACTGTACGGCATGCTGCGCCACGACCCCATTATTCTGGCGGCCCAGCTCATCAGCTACGGCATCTATATCCGCAACCTGCAATTGCTGGGCGAATGGCGGAAGCTCCACGGCCTGTTCCGCGCCGCCGCCTACGTTTTTCCGCCGGCCGCTATTGGCTGGTTTGTGGCCGGCACCTCGTTTTTCAGCTTGCAAACCATGCTCGAAAACCGAATTCCCGGTGGCGTATTGGCGCTCGGGGCCGTGGGGCAAACCATCTTTCTGCTGCGCTTCGTGTACCAGTGGCTATATTCCGAGCGCAAAGGCGAGTCGGTGCTGCCGCTGGGTTTCTGGCTCGTCAGCCTCATCGGCTCCGCTCTTATTCTGGCCTACGCCGTGCTGCGCCGCCCCGTAGACTATGTCCTGATTCTGGGCAACGTACCCGGCATCGTGGTGTACGCCCGCAACGTGGTGCTGCTGCGGCGGGAAATTAAAGGGCTGCGCGTAGAGGAAATTGAGAAGTGAGCAGGCGCTTCCTAAATAGCTAAGCAAGATAAACAAAAAAGCCCCCCATGCGTGCATGGGGGGCTTTTTTGTTTACACTGACCAGAATCTATATACATTTTTCTTTCCTGGTCGTTAACTACCAACTCACACATTAAAACGAGGTTAAAGTGCAGCCAGGTGATGACTACTAAGGCCTGCGCTTATTCCAGTACAATCCGGCCACCGATTCGCTGCCCTTGCAGCACCTGCCCATTGCGGTTTTCTCGGCCACGCCAGCGGGCCAGCAACTCCCGATCCGCTGGCGCCGGCGACTGCGGATCAGGGTAGTAGACGCGTTCTATCTGGGGCGCGAGCGCAAAAAAGGCCGCTGGTTTATCTCAGTGCTACTGCCGAGATAGCATCGTTGAAAAACGAAAGGGCTGCGTTGCGCTCGGTTAGCGGGGCTGCCAGGTGAAGCACAGCCCCGTGGCACCACCAGAATAAAGAGGCACCAGCTCATGCCCTCCGGCAGCCGGGGCTGGCGCCCCCAGCGGTAGCGGTGGGTAAGGTAGGCGAGGTGAGCGGAGAAAATACCGAAGCCCGCGCCGGCCACCACATCGCTCTGCCAGTGAGCATAATCAGCTCCGCTTTGCCAATAACAAGCAGCATATTTATCCGGTCGTCGCGCGATTCTACGCCGGCCAGGGCCACCACGCCCAACTCGGCGTAGGGGGCAAAAATGAGGAAGTCGTCGAGCTTGGTGCGGTAGGTGAGAAACAGCTTGTGGATGTCGCGGTTGGCCTGCTCGTTGGTATAAAAACCGCCGCCATCCTGAGTAAAGATGCCGTAGCCAATCAGCACGGCCGACACGATGCTCGCCCGCACCAGCTTGCCCCGGTACCAGGGCTTCTTTGTCGTGGCGTCGGCGGGGGTTTCATACTTGCGCAGGGTAGCAGCAGCAGGCGCCATCTGCGCATAACCCGGCGTGCAGACGCCTGGAAACAGCAGGAGTCCGACCACGCGGACCCTGACTGCGGGCAGTAGTAGAAGAAGGGAGCAATTCAACATGAAGGGAGTAGTCAAACAGCAGTGGCGGGCAATAGGCTGAGCGCTTCGGATACAAGAGAAGGATAGGCAGAGGTGAGTATATATTATTTAAAGAAAATTTATAGATATTAGACGTGCCTAGCGGGTTTCCTACGAAGCTTGAGAAGCTTCGCTAAGTTGATAGTAAGTTGCTTACGCGGTCCGCCTCCGTTTCACAACACACTTAAGCTGCGCTCTATGAAAACACGTTCTAATCATTTCTGGCTGGGCTGTTTAGTGCTGGCTGCCAGCGGGACGCTTAGCGGGTGCAATCAAACCAGCGCAAGCCAGGAACATCGTTCTGAAGATCATTCGTCGTTGTATCACTTTGCTGTTCTTAAATCAGATACAGGTACAGAAGCGGAAAGCCAGAAACCAGTTAAAAAGCCCAAACCCGGAAGAAAGCCGAAGACGAAAGCTGACTATACCAGTGCGATTGAATCAGTAAAAAGGTACAAGAATACCCACCCAGCCGCCGGCCTGCACAATGGCTACGTGAGCAAGCAAATCGTGAAAGACCTGTTGGCCAACGGTAAATGCGAAGGCCTACGCGTGTATCTGGCTGACAGTGCAGGGCAGGAGAGAATAGTAGTGATAGGCGTCGATAAAGATGGCCTTGACCTGGTGACGCTCACTACCCTGGAAGACCAAACTGGGGTTAAAAGCCAGGGGAAATACCTATTTGGGATAAGTGAAGACAAATGCCCGGAGAATTGTGTGGGCGCTACTTTATATGATAGGACTTACGCACTTAGTAGTAACTTGAGAAAAAGCCTGGCTTTATGGTGACGCAAGCGACTTACATCGAGTACCTGCTTAGTACGCCCCGCAATTATACGTGTACGCACTTGGCCGAGCACCTGTCGCAGGTGAGCCACGATCAAGTGAACCGATTTCTGCGCCGCAGCTCGTTTTCGCCCACGCAGTTGCGCGAGTTGGTCTTGCCCTTGCTCCACGACTCGCCGGAGGCCTTTTTGCTGGTCGATGATAGCGTGCAGGACAAGCGCTACAGTCGCTTCATTGAAGTAGCCAAACGCCAGTATTCGGGCAACGAACATGGCCTGGTCACCGGCATCTGCCTGGTTAACCTGGTCCACAGCAGCGGACAGGCCGGGGATTTTCTGCCCCTGGACTACCGCGTCTATGCCCCGGAGCTGGATGGCCTGACCAAAAACGAGCATTTCCAGGCCATGTTCGCCCACGTCGTGGCGGAAAATAAAATTCAGGCCCGCACGCTCCTGTTCGATGCCTGGTACAGCGGCAGCGACAACCTGAAGCTGATTCAGCGGGCCGGTTGGACGTTTTTCACGACCCTGAAAAGCAACCGGTTAGTGAGTGCCAGCAAAGAGGGGGGCTACCAGTCCCTGGCCGACGTAGCCCCGCCGCCGGGTGGGTGGAGCACCGGCTTGGAAGTACGCTTGCAGAAGGTGCCGTTTGCGGTGCGCTTGTTCCGGCTGGTCGCCCCAAACGGCGACATTGAATGGGTCGTGACCAACAACTTCGCCTTTACGCTTACCCAACCGCTGGTCGAGGCCACCACCCGCACCCGCTGGCAGGTGGAAGAGTTTCACCGCAGCTTCAAGCAGCTGACCGGGGCCGAGAAATGCCAGTGCCGCCGTGCCCAGGCCCAGCGCAACCATCTGGCCTGCTGCTACCTGGCGTGGGTGTCCCTGCGCGAGTTTGCCCGATCAACGGCCCAAACGATTTATCAGGCCCACCAGCACCAATGGGCTCCCTACTTGAGCCAGCTGCTCGCCAAGCCCCTCATTCCTGCCCTGCTCCCCGCAAGTGCGTAAGTCCTATATGAGTAAGCCGCACGCGGTCAGGTAAATGGACTGATGGGCTGGCAGGCCATTGTCTTCTCAACCAATCATTTGACTTTTCACTACATATAAACTTTTATGAAAACAGGTACGAATCGGCGTTGGGTGGCGGGGAGTTTGGTTGTAGCGTGTGCTGGGGGGCTTTTTAGCTGTGAAGGCCCAAAATCAAAAGAAGGAAGCACGGGGCAAGTAGTCACGCAAACGCCGTCTGACACGGTGGAGGAAGAAACAAGCCAGGATTCCGTAGCGCTGCTACCGGGCGACAGGTTTAATCCGCGCGCCGGCCGGGTGCCAGCCACCAGGGCCGCTTACGATGCGGCCCTGCAATCGATAAAGACATACAAAAACACTCAGAAAGCACTAGTTACCAGCAACTACTTCAGCGACTCGCTGATCCGGGTGCTCATTGGTAAGGAGGGCTCCGAGACAGATAAGAAAGTGAGTGGGTTACGGGTGTACCGTACGTATACGCCGGGTAAAAAGGGCTTCGGCGTACTGATATCAGCCGTTGATAGTACCGGGAAAGAAGTGAAAACCCCCATCCAGCTAAAGGATGGGTTCACTGGGGAGTACACATTCGGCATAAGCGAGGAAAAATGCCCGCATAACTGCGGTAGCTTCGAAGAGCAACAGTAAGCGCTATGGATGCCTGGGTCGCACTTCACCAAATAAATCGAGTATTGGAGGCGGCACCAGTGCTGCCGTTCGCCTGTGCTTGCCTGCGGCGGCGGCATATTCCCTATAATCTCCGCTTAGTATTTTATTATGTGGCTGCAAAGACTGTTCTCTTCCCGATTGACACGCTCAGCCGCATCACCATTTACAACAACGTCTACCTTTTTCACCTGGCCACGGTGCTCATGGTGCTGCTGCTGGCGGGCACGTATCAGCGGCTTTTGCCCCCCGGAAGGCTACAGCCGCTTATTCGCGTAAGCATAGGGGTATTTCTGCTGGTTGCCTTCCTGGATGCTACTCTGCTCAATGGTCTTTTTACGGACGTGAACAGCTACGCCCAGGCCCTGGGGTGCACCATCCTGGTTACCCTGGCCATTATTCATGTGGTCTACCTTACCCGAAGTGCGCCCTTCGAGCTGGAAAAGCAGCCCGAGTTCTTCTTTAGCGTTGCTATTCTGGTGTATTGCTCCTGCTCGGTGGTCACGTATGCGGCGATCAATATCATCTATAATGCGGACTATGATATTGCCACTATGATACGGTTGGACACGCTACTGAGCAGTCCTGATACGTTTCTGGCCGCCGTCCATATGGCTTTGTTGGCCTGGATGTTCAGCTTTACTCCCGTAAGTGTTTCGGTGCGCGGGGCCCTGCCTCGGTGGTTGCACTATAGCAGTTGGCGCCCCCGGCCTTACCGCCTGCTGGGGCAGCCGCTACCCGCCCTGTTGCTGGTCGTTTCCTACCCGCTCACACCTTCCGCGGTTGCCAAATCGAAACAACTTCTTCAGGATAAATGAGGCGACGGGAGCCGCTGATTTTGCCCCCCGGATGCTTATCTTGTAGTAGACATCCGGCTTCGTTGTTTTTACGCTGAACTGAGCTTAGCTGGCTCTTGCCATGCCCGACGTCCTGATTCCCTTTCTGCTCGTTGGCCCCATCCTGCTGCTGCTGGCCCTGGGCATTGTGACCATTCTGATTCGGGAGCAGCGGCGGCGACTGGTGCAGGAGCAGGAAAAGCAGCAGCTATTGTCTCAACAGAATGAGCAGCTGGAACAGCAGGTGGCGGCCCGCACCGCGGAGTTACTGGCCCAGCGTAATGATCTGGAGCAGGCTCTCGCCGAGCTGAAAACGACGCAAACCCAGCTGGTGCAGCGGGAGAAAATGGCCAGCCTGGGGGAGCTAACCGCCGGCATTGCCCACGAGATGCAGAACCCGCTGAACTTCGTCACCAACTTCTCCGACCTGAGCGTTGATCTGGTAGCGGAGCTGGAGGAGGAATTGGCCAAAGAGCGCCTGTCGGAAAGTGGCCAACACAACATCCAGCTGCTGCTGCGGGAGCTGATTCTAAACCAGAACCGCATTCACCAGCACGGGCACCGCGCCGACCGCATCGTGAAAAGTATGCTGGAGCACTCCAGAGCGAATAGCTCGCAGCGGCAGCCCACGAATATAAATGCCCTGGTTGAGGAAAGTCTGCGCCTGGCTTACCACGGCTGGCGGGCCAAGAGCAAGGATTCCAACGCCACTCTCACTACCGATCTGGACCCAACTCTGGAGCCCCTATTGGTATTGCCCCAGGATCTGAGTCGGGTATTTTTGAACCTGCTCACCAACGCCTTTTACGCTGTAGCAGAAAAGCGCCGGCAAGCGCCGGCGGGCTACTCTGCGGAGGTATGCGTGCAAACCCGCCGGGTGGGCGACATGGTGCAGGTGCGGGTACGCGATAACGGCAATGGAATTCCGGCGGCGGTGCGTGAGAAGATATACCAGCCCTTCTTCACCACCAAGCCCACGGGCGAGGGCACAGGCCTGGGCCTGTCGCTGAGCTACGACATCATCACCAAAGGCCACGGCGGTACGCTCAGCGTGGAAAGTAAGGAAGGCGAATACACGGAATTCACTATTAGCCTGCCCGCTGACCCCAAAAAGCAACCTGCGTAGCTCAAGTATTATTTTGTGAATCATTTAAATTAATTCGATATTGTTGAATAGTGCTCCCTATATTCTTTAAAAAGAAATGGGCACTGCCTCAGATTCGGTGCTTCGGTGTCGGTGCGTACATGCCATGGGCTAGCGACTGACGTTTTCCGCGTTGATCAGGCAGCGGCCACTGGCTGGCTGGCTGAGCGTATATCGGTAGTGAACATCTGGCTTTTGCTGGCTGCAATGTTGCTCGATCACCTCATTCCTTCGCGCTTTCGCACCAAACGCTACGCCCGGCAAGTGGTAGCTGCGCCGGTGGAAGCCGCTGAGGCGGCCCCGGCCGACTATAAGCTGTTTTATAATGTGTCGCAGCGCTGGGTGCGCCGAGCGATAGTCCAAACCCTACTGCTGCTGGCGGGCGTTTTTTCGGCGGCCCTGGGCTTGAAAGGCTTCCTGTTGCCCAACGATTTTATTGATGGCGGCGTCACGGGTATGTCCCTGCTGGTAAGTCAGTTGACGGGCATATCCCTGTCGCTGCTGATCTTGGTTATCAATATCCCCTTTATTGTCTTAGGCTACTATCAGCTGGGGCGGAAATTCGCCCTCAAAACCCTGCTGACCATTCTGGCCCTGGCCGGGGCGCTGCTTATTGTTTCATTCCCCAGCGTTACGGATGATAAGCTGCTGATTGCGGTGTTTGGCGGCTTCTTTCTGGGGGCGGGCATCGGTCTGGCCATGCGGGGCGGCGGCGTGCTCGACGGCACGGAGATTCTGGCCCTCTGGCTTAGTCGCAAGCTGCCGCTTTCCATTGGCGATATCGTGCTGATTATCAATATTATCATCTTTGGAGTTGCCGCCTGGCTGCTGTCCATCGAAACCGCTTTATACTCTATTCTGGCGTACTTATCAGCCGCCAAAACCGTGGACTTTATCCTGGTGGGCATCGAGGAATACACCGGCCTGACCATCATCTCCTTTCACAGCACCGAAATCCGGCAGATGATCACCAACAAGCTGCGCCGGGGCGCTACGGTGTTTGAGGTCACCCAGGGCTACGGCTCGCACGGGCATCAGCACCTGAAAGTAGAAGCTATTTTCACGGTCGTTACCCGGCTGGAGGTCATGGGCCTGACCGATGAGATTCATAAAATCGATCCGAACGCGTTTGTGGTCATGCAAAGCATCAGCGATACCAAAGGCGGACTGGTAAAGAAGCGGGCCTTGCACTAAGCCGCCCCGTTGTGGCTGGCCCCGTCTCCTAGTGGGCGGCTGGGGGGCTTTTTTAACTGAAGAATTCTGATGGAGAAGCTATATCGATTTCTGGGAATACGGCCCGGCGAGACGAAGACGGTCTGGTTGTTTTTCGCGCATAACTTCCTGCTGGGCATCGGCACCATCCTGGTGTACGTGACGGCCAATGTGCTGCTGCTGGAAGAAAACCCCGAGCGCAATCTGCCCCTGGCGTATTGCGTGGGTGCGTTGGCTATGATGGCCGTGGGCAAGCTGTACGCGCACTTTGAACACCATTGGCTGTTGCACAAGCTGGCCGTGCGCGCCCTACTGGTCGCGGTGGTGCTCACCCTGGTGCTGGCGTTGCTGCTCTTGCGGGGGCCGTCGGTAACGACGGCCGTGGCCATCATGAGTGGCTACCGCCTGATTTATCTGCTGACTAACCTGGAGTTCTGGGGCATGTCGGCGGTGGTCTTCAACGTGCGACAGGGCCGGCGGCTGTTCAGCATTATCAGCGCCGGCGATATGCCCGCCAAAGCCCTCGGGGCGGTGTTGGCCGTGGTGGTACATGCCTATAATGAGTTGTACGTACTGCTGCTAACCGCCGCCGGCGCGTATGTGCTGGCCTCGGTGATCCAGCGGGCCACGTTCAAGTCACAAGTAGTAGCGGCGCGGCCGGGCTTGCCCAGGGTGGCGCGGCCGGTGCAGTCGGCGCTGGTGCGTCAGGTATTTGGGGCCAGCCCCCTGATTCACGCCATGGGTCTTAGCCTGACGGCCATCGCGGCGGTAGCGGTAGGCGTGGAGTATATCTTCTTCGTGAACGTGAAGTACAAGCTGCAGGATCAGACCACGATTTTGCAGTACGTGGGGGGCGTTTTGGCGCTTACTTACCTGCTGGCCATGCTGTTTAAGCTGCTTTTTACGCGCCACGGCATCGACCGCCTCGGGGTGCGCTGGACCCTGGCCTTGCTGCCGCTCACGGCCTTGGGCGGTATCCTGTTATTCGGGGCCTTGCAGGTGGCTGCCGTTGACCCCGCCCTGCTGCTGGTGTATTTTGGGGGGCTTTATCTGGCGCTGGAAGTGCTGCGGCGGGCGTTGTTTGAGCCGGTCTTTCTGGTGCTTTTTCAACCGCTCACGCCCCTGGAACGCCTGGAAGGTCATACCCTGGCGAAAGGTTTCTATGAGCCCTTGGGTCTGGGGTTTGGGGGCTTGCTGCTGTTTGGCTTGCGCGATTCCCCGGCCCTGAATCAGTGGGTGCCGTTTGTGTGGATGGGGCTGCTGCTGCTGGGGGCTGTGTTTTTGCTGCAGCGCACCTACTGGAAGTATCTGGATGAGCTGAAGGACGCGCTGGGCTTACGGTTTGAGGCCAGCTTTGCGCCCAATTTGCCCCCCAGCGGCCTATCCTCGACGCAAGAGGATGAGGAGACCGACAATACGGTCGAAGAGGCTCTGCAGGCGATTGAAGATCTGCTGAAAGCCGGCTCAGGGGCGCTGGTACAGAACACGGAAGCCTTGCTCTCGCACACGGATAGCCGGGTGCGCACGCGGGTGCTGCGCCTGGTAGGGCATCAGGCCGATGCTGGCTTGCTACGGCGCCTGGCCCTCGACGACCCGGACCCGAAGCTGCGCGAAACCGCCAGCACCCTGGCCGGCCGCCACCCGGAGGCGAATGATTTGCTGCACCATTCGGATCTGGTGGTGCGGAGAGGAGCCTTGCGGGGCCGGCTGGAGCAAGCCCCAACGGACACTAAGGCCTGGGAAAGCCTGACGGCCATCCTGGCTTCGCCCGACACCAGCTCCCGCCTCGTGGCGCTGGGGCTGATTCGCTTTCTGGCCCCCGAGCAACAAACGGAACTCCTGACTACTTGCCTGCATAGCTCGGTGCCGGAGGTGGTGCAGGCCGCTATTGTAGCCGCCGCCGACACGACCAATCCGGCCCTGGTGGATGATTTGCTGGGTTTGCTACGCAACAAAGCGGTGCGGCATGCCGCCGCCGACAGCCTGGTGGGGGTGGGGGCGGGTGCTTTGCCCCGGATAAAGGAAGCCTTGACGCAGGGCCTTGACGGGCGCTACCTTCACTTCCTATCACAGGTATGTGCCCGTCTGGCGAGCCCCGAGGCGCGGCAGGTATTGGTGGAAGTAGCCCAGACTTCTAATCTGCACGCACGGGCCGCCGTATTGCGAGCCCTGAGCAGCTACGCCACGGTACCCACCGATGCGCCAATGTTTCAGCGGCTGGTAGAGAAGGAAATGCGCCTGGCCCAACAAGTCCTGCACGGTATGAGTGGGGCTAACGCTGAGCTGCGTTCGGCCTTGCGCTACGAGCTAAAAAGGGCACAGCAGCGCTTATTCTGGTTGCTGATGCAGATCTATGAGCGCCAGCACATATTGGATGCCCAGCGCGGGGTAGCTCACTCGGCGGGCGAGAGGCAGGCCAATGCCCTGGAGATTCTGGATAACTTAATTCCCCGGCCGCTGTATCAGGGCTTGCAGGCATTGCTCGACTCTGGCCGGCTGCGGGATAAGGTACAAACCTTCGATAGCTTATTGGGGCCCCTGACCTCCGCCGAGCTTATTCAAACCGCCATCGTGCGTCGCGGCTCTTCGTCCTTTTCAACCTGGACTATCAGCGTAGCACTGCTGCAGTGGCACCCGAACCCGGAGACCATTGTGTATTTACCCCCACTTGCAGGCTACGAACATTCTGGTTCAGGAGAGCGCCATGACGGTGCTGCGGCAGCTGCCCGTGCAGCGCCCCGCGGCTTACGACCAATTACTCACTCTTTACCCTGATGTAAATCAGCTGCTTATGAACAATGCCCACGCTACCGCTTCCTGTGTATCGGCGCGGGAGCGCGTACTGCTGCTGAAAGGAACGGCTCTGTTTGCCGAAACGCCTGAGAGTGTGCTGGGCACCATTGTGCCCATTATGCAGGAGGTCTCTTTTCAGCCCGCTCAGGAGATCTTCGTGAAAGGCACCCTGGGCAACTCCTTGTTTATTGTGTGTCAGGGCGAGGTCGGTATCTTCGATGGCCCGGTGCAGCTGACCACTTTCCGTAAGGGTGATTTCTTTGGCGAGCTGGCTTTATTAGATGCTGAAGCGCGTTCGGCTACCGCAATGGCCCTGGGCCCGGTCGTCGCCTTTCGCATTGACCAGGAAGACTTTTACGATGTAATGGAAGAGTGCGCTGAAGTGGCCCGCAATATTATGCGGGTCCTTTGCCAGCGTCTGCGCCTTCAGAATGAGAAGATGTTGCCCGGAGTGGCGGCTTAGCGCAGGCTTGCGGTAGCTAATGCCCTTTCCCTCATTTCCCACTCTACAAACTGCCGGAGACCCTCCGCCAAAGAGGTCTGGGGAGCGTAGCCCAGCAGCTCACGAGCCTTACTGATGTCGGCGTAGGTAACATCGACGTCGCCGGCCTGCATGGGCTGGAACACCAGCTGGGGGGCAATTCCGACCGCTTTTCCGACTGCCTCAATGAGTTCCAGTAAGGTAACGGGCTGGCTGTTGCCCAGATTCACCGTGTGAAAGCCCGCGGGCTGGGCCAGCAAGTACGCCACGCCGCGGGCAATGCCATCCACGGTATCCAGCACAAAAGTGTAGTCGCGGGCCGTGGTGCCGTCGCCAAATACCGGAATAGGTTCGCCGGCTCGTAGCAGACGCACAAACTTGTGAATGGCCAGATCGGGGCGTTGGCGGGGGCCAAAGACGGTGAAAAAGCGAGCGTTCAGTACACTTAGCCCATAAAGGTGGTGGTAGGTGTAGGTCAGCTGTTCACCGGCCAGCTTCGAGGCCGCGTACGGCGAAATGCAGGCCTGCAGCAACGATTGGTCTTCGCGAAAGGGCCGCTGGGGCGTGTTGCCGTACACCGAGGAGGACGAGGCAAAAAACAGCTTGCCTACGCCCCGCAGCCGCATCCATTCCAGCAGGTGGGTCGTGCCCAGCACATTGTTCTCCAGGTAGGCCGCCGGTTCCCGCACCGAAGGCCCAACGCCGGCTTTGGCCGCCAAATGCAGTACTAGGTCGATGGCGGTATCGCCCAGGGCGTACGTCAGCGCGTCGGGGCCGGCGCGTAGGTCCAGCTCGTGAAAACGAAAGTTCGAATGCTGCAAAAAGCCCCCCAGGTTGGCCTGCTTAAGGCTACGGTCATAAAAGGGGTCAAAGTTGTCCAGGCCTACCACCTGATAGCCATCGGCCAGCAGCCGCTCACAAAGATGGGACCCAATAAAGCCGGCGCAACCCGTAACCAGAACCGAAGGCATAAGCAAAGAAGGAGAGAGCAGTAAAGCTGGACCAAAGGTAAAATGAATTATGCGGTTGAGCGTAGGTAGGAAGCCAGCTTAAACGACGAACTTGCGGGCTATGCGTCTAACGAACCGAGCCCGCCGGATAGGAGGGAGCGCACTGCTTTTGATTGGCATACTGGGTGCCGGCCGCCTGATCTGGGAGTCTAATGCCTCGGTGCCCGGTTCAGTGACTAACCGCCACGGTGGTCATATTCAGGTTATTGGCCACGCCGGCTCCGGTTTCTTTACGCCCCTGAACCCCTTCAACCCCTTGCCGCCCAGCAGCCTTGCCGGCGTGGAGAAGGCCCTGGCGCAGGGTGCCGACGGCGTGGAGATTGATGTGCAGCTAAGCCAGGATAGTATCCCGATTCTCTACCATGACCCGACGCTCAACAGCATGACCACCGGCAGTAGCTGCGTTAGCCAGCAGCCCGCGGCGGCTTTGGTGAAGCTTCCGTATCGGGGCGGCTGGGGCTACGATTTGTTTCATAACGAACGCATTGTGACGTTGGAAACTTTGCTGGCGCGCGCTGCCCGCTATCCGCAGTATCCCTACCTGCACCTCGATTTGCACGAGCACGATGGGTGCGGTGGAGAGTATACCCGTTCCCCGGCTTTGGTTCGCGCGCTGGCGTCCTTGCTACGTCGCTACAAGGTGCCCACAGATCGTCTGCTTATTCTGACAACCTATCAACCTACATTACGCCAACTCCGGCAAGCGCTCCCGCAGGTTCCGCTGGGGTTGGAAGTAACTAAAGAGCAAGATCTAAGCGAGGGTTTGGTCGCAGCCAGGGCTATCGGTGTTCAGGCCATTGTAATGCCCAAAGCTATGGCTACCCCCGAGCAAGTTGCCCAGGTTCAGTCGGCGGGCTTCGACGCGGTCCTGTTTGGCGGGCGTTCGGCGGCCTCGATCCGACGCTTAGTAGGAGCGCACCCCGATGCCATCGAGGTTGATAATGTCCCCCAGCTGCTGCGCACGCTCCAGCGATAGGCAGCGTGCGCAGCAGGCTCTTTCAAAGCAGCTTCCGAATTTAAGGAATTGTTGTGGCCGCTGTATCGGTCGCCGCTGGTAGGGTAGTGGGGGGCATTTCTGAGCGGGGTGTCATCCGTTCACTTTCCAATAGCTTCTGAAGGCTATCATTCTGGCTCTTTAATCTATCGTTCTCCCGCTGCATAGCCTGGGTGCTGTCTGATGGGGAAGAAGCGGTCGACTGTTGGGGTTCACAGGCCACAAAGACCGCTAAACTCAGGAGGGAAACAAGTACACGGGGAATTATGGATTTCATTCGAAGAGGTTAGGAGTTAAAGAAAAACATAATAATTTACTTAACATAATTTATTAATAAAGGAGAGTCTTCCTGTATTAATGATAACTGACAATAGGGCAGTAGTACGTATCAGCAAAGCTACCCGGCTAACTGCCTCCTGATTTTCTCTAAAAGTATACGTACAATCTCCACGTCATCCAGATCCTGAATGTTAAACTGAGTATCCATACCTGGTCCGGTGATATGGATGGAGAATGAAGGTGTTGAACTCGTATTGGTAGGTGCCGGTGCCGAAACTGGATTACTGACGACGTTCGGGGCGACCGCACTACTGGTAGCAACAGATGGAGTATTTGTCTGCACAGGCACAGGTGGAATCATCTCCCTGCTAAAGGCTGACGGTTCTCGTCCCGGTGCTTTAGGGGGCATGCCCTCAACCTCTTGTTCCAGATCGTCTGTGTCTAGTCCAAAGAGCGCAGATACGGCATCCCTGGAGGATACCTTTGGTACAAGACTCCCTATAGCGTTAATACTATTAGGAATACGTTTGGTATCTGCTTCGGAGGGTTTTATTGTAGCGGAGGTATCTGAGGCAACGGAGGTTTCAGTAGCAGGCGTTACCGGCCCCCGGAATAGATTCATAGGCATGTCCGTACTGGCTAGCTCACGCCGCGGAGGTTGCTGGGCTGCTAACTGATCGATGTCCGCTACCACATTGCGCTCATCCATCACTCCAACCATGCGGGCACCTTCCACAAATGCCTTTGCTACATTCTGAGCATTAATTTCTTCAACGCCGAATTCTCTGATCAGCATTACATCCAGCATATGCACTGGTAGCTCACGACTGCGAAACTTACGGCATATCTGGGTAAAGAGCGGTGGATGCAGAAATGCTTCTCTATGATATATCTTCTCCTCCTGTTTATCATAGGCATGTTTGATTCGACGAAACAAGTTCGTGGTAGTAAGTAACTCACGCTTGCTGGTTATAAGCCCAAACTTTACAGCTGAGCCTATAATTGCTTTAAAAGAGCCACTTACTTTTCTGTTGAGCTTACGAGCGCATGTCTCTATAGCGCACTTGCCACCAGTGTCATCAACTACTTCAGCGACTTCCCAGGCACTCAGGTAACTGGTGCGAGGATACTCAATGGTCTTAGGCATATAAGTGAGATGATATATATAATTAATGCGAGTACAAGTATAAGAAATATAAGTATAAGATATATAAGTATATAACAGTAGTACAAAGTATAAAAAAGTAATGCTATTTACTACTGTTATATACTATTTTGTGCTTTAATAGATTATCATAGAAATACTACCTTGCAAGTGTTTATAAATCAGTCTATACCAATGATATTTAAATACTAATCTAATGTCAGGGCCGGGCAGGAACGGATGGGAATTAACCAGGGGCTATTAGCGCAGTAGAAGCCCTACAATCGATTTATTTGCCTTGGCATAGATTATTCAAATCCAATTCCTAAGTGCTTATTAAAGGCCTTTAAAGAGAGTGTATCAGTAGGAGTGACTTAAGCTTTAAGAATGCCTGAACCTTAGCTTTGAAGGCGAATACTGATTCAGATTGTATATGATCATTAGTTACTGTTAAATAGGTTTTGATTAAGCGTGATTAAAAGCGTAAACCTTTTTAAGAAGCTTCAGTCACTGCCGTGACCTGAGTTTTAACTCTTCTAAGACATAAGTGTGTATAAGTCGCGTAGGCATTATTGGTTTTGATTGGTTTTGTTTACACATGACCAGACAAAGCTCATGACCAGACTTAGAGTAGCGCGGGTTTCAGTTTGCGTGGATTGTCAGTCACATTCTACTTTTTACTTATTACTTATTCCTGGCAATGGCATTAGAATCTGAATTGAGCTTACTGACAGCCACCAAATCCATAAGCTCTATTTGTCTTATAATTTATATTATGTTAAGTAGTGTTTTCAAAAAGTAGCCCGAGCACCACCTTGATACTCGGGCTACTGAATACTTACTCCCCCAATACTTACTCCCCGGAGTTGTGTTCTATTTCTTGAGTGTCTCAAGCTTCGAGTTCATTTTCTCTGCATCAGCGTTACGCCCTAGACGAACATATACTTTCTGCAAAGACGAAATGGTTGCCCGATCATCGGGCTGCAATTGCAACGCCTTTTCAAAGTGCGGCAACGCTTGCTCGAAATACTTCTTGCCGTCGGCTTCCAGCTTCTTGCCCGACTTCTGGTAGCTGGCCATGTCCATCTTGCTGGCCTTGGTGAAGTTCTCAGCCGCTTTGTTGTAGTTATACACGCCCATGTTGAACTGAGCGTCAAAGTTGTCTGGGTTAACCTCAACCGCCTTACGATAAGCGGCCAACGCTTGCTCTGGCTGCTTGTTCTGATCCAAAATGGAGCCTTTTACTGCATACAAGTTTGAGTTGGTCGGGTCAGCCGCAATAGCACGGTCGATTTTATCCAGTGCTTCCTTGCCACGACCCGCAGCCAGGTACATGTTCAGCTCTTCCAGCATAAATGCCTTGTTATTGGGATATGCTTGCAAAGCCTGCTGCACTACTTTCATAGCTTCAGCATCATTTTTTTCCTCGCGAGCAATCTGCAGCAAGCGGCCGTACATCTGCGGCGACTTATAGTTCATTGCCTGCAGCTTACTATAGGTAGCTTTGGCCGACGTAAAATCCTGCTTGGCTTCGGCTGCGTAAGCAGCGTACAGATAAGCAGTTGTATCCTGGGGCCGGATCTGCTGGGCCATTTGGTACGACTTGATAGCCTCATCGAAATTCTTACCGTTGTAGCTTTCTACGCCGGCGTTGAGGGCCAAGCCGTACAGATTATCCATTTTCGCGACAGCCTGTTTACCGAATTCACCGTCCTTACCATCCAACTCAATGGCTTTCTGATACGATTCAAAAGCATTTTTTGCTCCCTCACCAGCACCTAAGGCTTTGCCATAAATGGGGCTGGCAGCTAAGCCATCATAAATCTCGCCGCGCGTATACCAGGTTTTAGCCTTGGTAGAGGTTTTTGGATTCTGCACGGCCTTGTCGATCTCCGTACGGGCCTTGTCAAGCGTACCCTGACGTTGGAATAGAATCGCGTTGGTAACAGCCGAGTTTTGAGCTGAGGCAGTGTGGAGGGTGGCTGCAGCAACCAGGGTCAAAAGAATCTTCTTCATAGAGATGAAACGCAGGAATTAGGGTGAAAGAAAGGAATTGCTGCCCAAACGCGGAAAATCAGCGCTTGGTTCAGCCTTGGGTTGTGAGTAAAGCGGTTGAGAAACAAAAATGGCTGAAAAAAGACAGTAACGACAGAAAAACCATCATTACTATCAATTTTCAGCCACCAAAGTAAGCTTAGTTATCGCTAAGCTGCTCAGGATCAGTTAGTGTAGCTAAATCGGCTGAGGCATCGACATCAATAGGGTGAGCACTGCCAGCACTGCCGTCTTCCCCATTTCCATTCAGAATTTCTTCCTCCTTTTCCTCGGCAGCTACTTTAGCAACGGATGAAATTTCGTCGCCCGCACTGATCTTCAGTAGTCGGACACCTTGCGTGGCCCTACCAATGATGCGCAAATCAGCTACACGCAGACGAATAATGATACCTGACTTATTGATGATCATCAAGTCGTCCGTGTCATTCACGTCCTTGATGGCAACCAGCGCACCAGTCTTGTCTGTCACCTTCATGGCCTGCACACCTTTGCCGCCACGGTTGGTAATGCGGTACTCTTGCAGCTCAGAGCGCTTGCCGTAGCCGTTTTCCGATACAACCAGCAACTCCTGCGAAGGATCCGACACGCAGACCATACCTACTACGCGGTCATTGGCATTCGCTAAGGTGATACCACGCACGCCGGCAGCATTACGGCCCATAGAACGCACTTTGCCTTCGGGGAACCGCACTGCCCGGCCCGAACGTAAGGCAACTACAATTTCGCTGCTGCCCGTAGTGAGCTGCACATCCAGCAGTCGGTCGCCTTCATTAATGGTGATGGCATTGATACCCGCCGTGCGAGGACGCGAATAAGCTTCCAACGGCGTCTTTTTCACGGTTCCCTGCTCAGTGCAGAACATCAGGAAGGTGTTTTCCAGGTAATCCGGATCTCGCAGGCCCCGCACGTTCAGCACGGAACGAACCGAGTCTTCGCGGGGAATCTCGATCAGGTTCTGGATGGGGCGTCCTTTGGCGTTCTTCCCTCCTTCTGGCACTTCGTATACTTTCAGCCAGAATACCCGGCCCAGTTCCGTGAAGAACAAAAGGTATTCGTGGGTGGTCGCTACGAACAGATTAGAAGTAAAGTCATCCTGCTTGGAGGACGCGCCGCGGGAGCCAACTCCTCCCCGACCCTGCGACCGGTATTCGTCGAGGGCGGTGCGCTTGATGTAGCCTTCATTGGAGATGGTGATTACCATGCTCTCGTCGGCAATCATATCCTCCATGCTAAAGTCGCCACCGGCGTACTCAATCGCGGTCCGACGCTTATCGCCGTAACGCTCCCGGATATCGAGCAGCTCGTCTTTGATAATCTGCCGCTGCAATACATCAGAAGCCAGTACCGCCTTCAGGTGGTCGATCAGCTTCATCAGCTCATCATATTCCTGCACAATTTTGTCGCGCTCCAGGCCTGTAAGGCGCTGCAGGCGCATATCCAGAATGGCACGGGCTTGCACTTCGCTGAGCTTGAAGCGCTCGATAAGCTGGGCACGAGCTACCTCACCGTCGCGGGAACCGCGAATAAGCTTAATTACTTCATCCAGATGATCCAGGGCAATAAGCAGACCCTCCAGGATATGGGCACGCTTCTGCGCTTCGGCCAACTCATAGCGGGTGCGGCGCACTACTACGTCGGCGCGGTGCTCGACGAAGTAATGAATCAGCTCCTTCAGGTTCAGCGTCATCGGGCGGCCTTTTACCAAGCACACGTTGTTGACGCCGAAGCTGCTTTGCAGCTGGGTGTAGCGGTACAGGTTGTTGAGCACCACGTTGGGCATGGCGTCGCGCTTCAGATCGTAGACGATGCGCAGACCGTCGCGGTCCGACTCATCGCGCAAATCCGAAATGCCTTCGATGCGCTTCTCGTTGATCAGAGCAGCGGTTTTCTCAATCATCGAAGCCTTATTCACCATATAGGGAATCTCGGTGATGATGATCTGCTCCTTACCGCTGGGCAGGGTATCGAAGTGGGCTTTAGCCCGCATGACTACCCGGCCGCGGCCGGTTTCGAAGGCTTGCTTTACCCCCTCGTAGCCGTAAATAGTGCCCCCGGTCGGAAAGTCAGGAGCCGTAACGTACTCCATCAGCTCGGCGATGGTAATCTCAGCGTTGTCGAGGTAGGCAATGATGCCGCTGACCACCTCCGTCAGGTTGTGAGGCGCCATGTTGGTGGCCATACCCACGGCAATACCCGTGGTGCCGTTTACCAACAGGTTCGGGAACTTGGCCGGCATTACCGAAGGCTCTTCGAGGGAGTCGTCAAAGTTGGGCTGAAAATCAACCGTTTCTTTGTCCAGATCACCCAAAAGCTCATCGGCCAAACGCTTCAGACGGGCCTCGGTATAGCGCATGGCAGCCGGCGAGTCGCCGTCGATGCTACCGAAGTTGCCCTGCCCGTCGACCAGCGGGTAGCGCAGGCTCCAGTCCTGGGCCATGCGCACCATGGTATCATATACCGAGGAGTCGCCGTGCGGGTGGTATTTACCCAGCACTTCGCCCACGATACGGGCACTTTTCTTGTAGGATTTATTATAGGATACGCCCAGCTCGCTCATGCCATAAAGCACGCGCCGGTGCACGGGTTTCAAACCGTCGCGCACATCTGGCAGAGCCCGGGATACAATAACTGACATCGAATAGTCGATGTAGGCCCCGCGCATCTCATCTTCAATGTTAATCGGAATGATCTTTTCGCCTTCCGCCATAGAGAAACTTAAGTAAGCCTAAAAAAGCCCCCCAGGGGGCTTTTTCGGCACCAGTGAATGAGTACTTTGTGAAGCCCGCAAGTTACGAAAAAAGGCCCGTTTTGCCTAATTCTGGCCTATTTCAGCGGCTTGCTTTTGTCGGCTTTGCGGCGCTTGCTGTTACCCTCGTTGTGGACCTTGATTTTCTCGCCAATAGCCGGGTTTTGTTTCTTAAAAATAGGTTGGCCCCGAAACTTACTGCCCTCATGAAAATGCACTTTGCGCGTGTGACACGACAAAATGGGACAGGTACGACACGAGGCAGCGGCGACCAGCAGAAAAATGGCCACCACAAACCGAACATAGAGTAAACGTAGATTCATGCCCTAAAAGTAGCGGTCCGTAGCGAGTTATCGCTGCCCTTATTCACGGGCAAACCAGGATGAGGGAACTTGCCTTTTCCTTTACGGCTTCATCACAACGTCCTTACCCTCCCACTCGCGCAGGAATTGGACAAGGAACTGCTCCATAAACTGATGCCGTTGCTTTGCTACCGCACGAGCCGCCGGTGTCTGTAGTCGATCTTGCAGATGCAGTAGCTTTTCATAAAAGTGGTTGATAGTGGGCGCGGTATTCTGCTTGTAGCTCTCGAAGGAGTCGTGGGCGACAGGCAGCACAGCGGGGTCGTGGAGCGGACGACCTTTATGGCCTCCATAGGCAAAGGCCCGCGCTACCCCAATGGCACCAATAGCATCGAGGCGGTCAGCATCCTGCACTATCTCCCCTTCCGGTGTGCTCATGGGCGTGGGGACGCCCACTCCTTTAAAGGAAATTTCCCGAATAATGACTTCCACGCGCTGGATAACAGCTTCCTCTACGCCCAAACTCTCTAACCATTCTCTGGCAGCACGAGGTCCGGCTTCCTCATCGCCGGCGTGAAATTTCCAATCGGCTACGTCGTGGAGTAAGGCACCTAGCTCGGTCACGAAAGGGTCGACGCCGGGTGTTTGGGCGGCAAGCGCCTGGCTCGTGTGCCACACCCGCTTGATATGAGCCCAATCGTGCCCAGAACCCTCGTTTAGAAATTTTGCTTCAATGAAGTCAACCGTCCGAGTAATAGCTTCTTTGTTATTCAAATGTGTATTATATACAAATGTTTAAAAAATGATTTACGCCCTGTCACCGGCGAAATTAATGCTCCGGCTCAACAATACCTAAGGCCCGCAGCTGGGGGGCATATTTAGCGTAAATCGCCCGCAGATCCTGGGTGTGCTTATCCCCATCTACCCCGATGCTTACGTTGCTGGTATGAAACCGGTGCAGGTGGTTGATGTGGGGCGAGACAACCGGCAAATGGCCCGCCAGCAGAAAGCGGACATATAAGTCCAGGTCTTCGGCCATGGGCAACTGCCAATCGTAGCTCCCTACCTGATCAAACAGACTCCGGCTATAGCATACGTTGCCTTGGATGAAATGCTCAGCCCGAAAAATGGCCCCCAGCATATCAACCGGCGAATCAAAGCGCCAGGCGTAGTAATCTTCGTTGGGTAGGTAGCGCCCATCCTGGTCAATGCGCAGGAAATCGGCGACAAACCAGGGGGCGGCGGGGTGGCGCTGCACCAGGTCGGCATAGTGATAGAGCGTGCGCTGAAGCAGAATATCATCGTCGTCGAGGGGCACCAGCCAGGCATCGGGGGGCGTTTCGCGGATAATACGGTTGCGGGCTTCTCCGGCCTTTAAAGGTTCGGGATAGCTCCAGGTGCGCAAATTCGGCGTATCGACTGCGGCCTGACGGAGCCACTCGCCGGTGCCGTCGGTAGAGCCGTTGTCGTAGATGAGATGATCGTATGAGAAGTCGAGCGGAGCGCTGATGCTGGCCTGTACGCTGGCCACCGCTTCAGGCAGATACTGGCGGCGGTTGTGGCTGGGAGTAATAACGGAAAAGTGCATGGCTCTCTATTCTGGATTTTGCCTTAAAAAGTTACCCGCGCCGGCATAAAAGCTCAACTTTCCGCCAGCGGCTGGCGTTCAGCAGCAATAAACCCCTCGTTTTTCTGCCCTCCCGCTTTTATGCCCAGATTCGTAGTTAGCTTGCGGCTACCCGCGTTGTTCAACCAAGAGTTTATTGCGCTCATTCCATCGCATTGGGCGCTTATTCAGCAGCTTATTGAGGACCACGTAATTGAGACCTATGCCATCAGCGCCGACCGAACCCGGGGCTGGATCACCATCAACGCAGACGATGCGGCGGCGGTGCAGGCAGTGGTGGAGCAGTTTCCGCTGTATTCCTTTATGACGGAGGTTGAAATCGATGAGCTGTTTATTTTTGATTCTGCTAAATCCCGCTTCCCCCGGCTCAGCCTCAATTAACAAGCTAACACCGCAGTAGCGTCAGCAAAGAATTTCATTACCCATTTGGTTTATCCATTTGCAAAATACATACTCAGTTGCTTATGTTTTCAATTCCTTGGCTTGTAATGCCGGTTGCCAGCCTGTTAGCTCTCTATTCTATTTTCCTACCTACCGTCGCATCGTCGCCCCCGGAAAGCATGACTACCGAGCAGCTCGTTTCGCGGCTGCGGCTGGCTATTGATAATTTAAAGACACTGCGGTGCACCGTGCACGCGCAGGAACGACTAGGCACCAAATACACCCAGGCTAACTCCACGATGAAACTGGGGTATGCTCCCCTGCGGATATTTCTGCGTAATAAGAAAGGCGTGGAAGTGCTTTGGGTAACGGGTCAGAATGACGGCGACGCGTGGGTGTATCCCAATAGCTTTCCGTACGTCACGCTCAGCCTTGACCCGAATGGCACCCTAATGCGCCGCGGTCAGCACCACAGCGTGCTGGATGCGGGCTACGGGATGATTGCGGATATTCTGCGCGGCTCCGCCCAGCGTCCCGATCGGTCGTACGAACGCTCATTCCGCTACACCAACGATACTACGGTAGCGGGCCGGCCGTGCTACCAGCTCCGCTCCGACTTTCCCAAGTTTCGCTACGTGGCGTATACCGCCGGCAAGGGCGAAACCGTAGCGCAGGTTGCCGACAAATTTGGCTGCGGTGAATACCGTATTATGGAGAAAAACGGGGTGGCCGCCGACGCACCCATTTCCACGGGTAAGGTGCTGCAAGTGCCGAACAGCTACGGCACGCGCACCCTTATCTGTGTTGATAAAAAGCTGTTTTTGCCGGTTCTGGTGCGGACGGAGGATGATAAAGGCCTGTTCGAGGAGTTCAAGTTTTTGGATCTGGTGGCCAACCAGCCTATTTCAACCCAGGAGTTTACCAAGGGTTTTAAAGACTACAATCTATAATTCCACGCAATCCAGCATAGCATTTGACGTGCGAGAAAAAGCCCCCCAGATAATATCTGGGGGGCTTTTTAGTGTAGCCAGGCAGTTTAATCGAACTTGTACTTCCGAACTTACCGGCGCATGGCCTTCTCGATTTCGTCCCACATCGGGGCCGGGATCAACTCCAGCTTATTGAACTCGCCGGCTCCATTAAGCCACTCGCCCCCATCGATGGTGACCACTTCGCCGTTCATATAAGCGGAGAAATCGGACACGAGGTAAGCAGCCAGGTTAGCCAGCTCCTGGTGGTCGCCTACGCGCTTGAGCGGCACGGAAGCGGCCGGATCGAGCTTTTTGGCGAGCGGCTCGGGGAATAAGCGGCTCCAGGCGCCTTCCGTGGGGAACGGGCCGGGCGCAATGGCGTTGGAGCGAATACCGTACTTGGCCCACTCAACGGCCAAAGAGCGCGTCATAGCCAGTACGCCGGCTTTAGCCGCCGCCGAGGGCACCACGTAAGCCGAGCCCACGGAGGCATAGGTAGTCACAATGTTAAGAATGGTACCGGGCTTTTGGTCGGCAATCCAGCGTTTGCCGAAGGCGAGCGTGCAGTTGTAGGAGCCGCGCAGCACGATGTCCACAATGACGTCGAAGGCTTTGTGGCTGAGGCGCTCGGTAGGCGAGATAAAGTTGCCGGCGGCGTTATTCAGCAATACGTCGACGCCCCCAAACTCGTCGATGGTGCGCTGCAACATCGCTTCCACTTCATCATACTTGCGCACGTCGCACTGCACGGCTAATACCTTACCGCCGGTTTGCTGGCGCAATTCGGCAGCGGTTTTTTCCAGCACGTCCAACTTGCGGCTGCTGATGGTGACATTGGCCCCCAGCTGGAGAAAATACGTGGTCATGGCGCGACCCAGGCCGGTGCCGCCGCCAGTCACGACGATGGTTTTGCCTTGCAAGGCATTGTCACGAAGCATGGGTTGGGTGTAGGGAGCAGACATAAAGCGTTTGGTCGAGGTTAGATGTAAATAAAAGGCGAAGCCAGGAAAGTCACAAGAACGGGAATTGTCGGTTGAGGTAAGCCGCTTGGTCGGTAATGATTTTTTACCACCTTTGGTCTGCATGATTGATTCGTTTCAAAGTCTTCGTCCGACGGTGGCCGTGCTTGGTTGCGGCTGGCTGGGGTTGCCCCTGGCGCAGGCTCTCGTGGCCGAAGGTTACTCCGTGGCCGGCACCACCACCACGCCCACGCGCGTACTCACGGTGCGCGACGCGGGCATTCGGCCGTATTTGCTGAGTCTGGGGGGCAAATTCACGGCCACCGACCGCGACACCCTTCACACCTTGCTCAGCGGCACCGATGTATTGGTGCTCAACGTGCCCCCGCGCCGGAGCGCTACCGCCAGCGGCTATTCAGGTCTGCTACATCCCGTAGCGGAAGCGGCCAAGGATTGTGGAGTTGGTCACGTGTTGTTTGTCAGCTCGACCAGCGTATACCCCGACGAACCCCGCGCCATGCGCGAAACCGATGCCCAAGCTGCCTCAGACGCTGCCTCTGATATGCTACGGGCCGAAGCTCTTTTTGCCCCCCAGGATACCAACCCTGACCAAGCGCATAATACCGTGGTGCGGCTGGCGGGCTTGTTTGGTCCCCAGCGGCCGCCCGGCCGGTTTCTGGCGGGCCGTCATGATGTGGCGCAGGCTAGTGCCCCCGTCAACCTTATTCACCTCACCGACTGTGTGGGTTTGCTGACCACTATTATTCGGCAGCAAGCCTGGGGACACACCTTTAATGCGTGCGCCATTTCCCATCCCGTGCGCGGCGACTTCTATCCCAAAGCAACCCGGCATCTGGGATTACAGCCGCCTGTTTTTGGTCAGGATGACGCGCCGGGGGGCAAAATCATTGATAGCACTTTGATTCGGCAGACCCTGGGGTATCAATTTAAACACGACGATATCGAGGTGGCATTGGCCGCCTGCTAGCTCAGCGCCTGCCAGCTCTAAGCGTGTGTACGGAAAACTTCCAGCACGTCATGCTGAGCTTGTCGAAGCATCTCTACCGCTTCGCTGAACCGCCCAAACAAAGCAGTAGAGATGCTTCGACAAGCTCAGCATGACGTTTCAGCGTTGTTTAGTTTAGATTACTTTCTGTACCCGTCCTAAGAGAGATTTAAGCAGGCGGGGTTCGTACCTTTGGGCTGTGCAAACTCCTTCTCATTCCAACACCGTAGCCGTGCTGGGCGGTGGCGCGGCCGGCTTTTTCGGGGCCATTGCCTGCGCCGATGCCAACCCCCGCCTAACGGTTTATCTCATCGAAAAAACCGGTAAGCTGCTGAGCAAAGTGCGCATCTCCGGCGGCGGGCGCTGCAACGTAACCCACGCCTGCGAGTCGCCGACCCAGCTGGCGCAACACTACCCGCGCGGGGGCAAGCAGCTCAAAGAAGCTTTCCGCGAGTTTGATGCCCGCGCCACCATCGCCTGGTTTGAAGCGCGCGGCGTGGCACTCAAGACGGAGGCCGATGGTCGCATGTTTCCCACCACCGACTCTTCCGAAACCATTGCCCAATGCCTGCTCGACGCGGCGCAGCGGGCCGGCGTACGCATTTTACAGCAAACTAACGCCGACGAAATTGCCCCCCAGCCCGGTGGCGGCTTCCAGTTGCGGCTTACCGGTGCCCACGCCCAGCAGATGTACGTTGCCCGCCTGCTCATTGCTACTGGCGGCGCGCCTAAGTCGGAGAGCTACGAGTGGCTCCGGCAGCTGGGGCACACGGTGGCCGAGCCAGTACCGTCGCTGTTTACCTTTAATGTACCAGAGTCGCCGCTGCGGGAGCTGCCGGGCGTGAGCGTGCCCAACGTGCGTGTGCGAGTGGCGGGCGAAAAGCTGGAGTATGAAGGCCCGATCCTGGTAACGCATTGGGGTGTGAGTGGCCCGGCTGTGCTTAAGCTTTCGGCTTGGGGTGCTCGCCGCCTGCATGAGCTACAATATGAAAGCACGGCGCTGGTGAGCTGGGTGCCGGCCCATACTGAAGAAACGCTGCGCCAGTGGCTGCACACCTTCCGCGACCAGAACGGGCGTAAAACAGTAGAGAGCAACCCCTTATTTGGTTTGCCCCAGCGGCTGTGGCGTACCCTCACCGACCAGGCCGGCATCAGCCCGGAGATGCGCTGGAGTGAGCTGCCCGCCAAGCTGCAAAACCGCCTGATTGAAAGCCTACTCCGCACGCCATTGCCCATGCGGGGCAAAACCACTTACAAAGAGGAATTTGTGACCTGTGGCGGCATTGTTCTCGGCGAGGTAAACATGCATACCATGGAAAGCCGACGGGTGCCAGGCCTCTACTTTGCGGGCGAAGTGCTTGATATCGATGGCATTACGGGCGGCTTCAACTTTCAGGCCGCCTGGACTACCGGGTATCTGGCTGGCCGGGCAATAGGAGCCGGCAATTCTTAGCTGCCCGTACTGTCAAGCGAGCGGTTCGCGCTTTCATCGTATCAAATCAGTTTAACTCTATAAAACAGAGTCAGATACGTTGACCATTGCAGAGCTGAACCGTAACATCTCAATTTTTTATTCTACCCCTGATTGGGGCGCTGTTGTCTTGTAAGCGCTTATTGCATCCACTATTCCGGTGCAACGAAAGTAGAATGGGTGCGCCTTTATCTTTTGATAGCGAATCATTACATATTTTAGCAGGAAAGTACCCGCCGGCACTGGGTCATCTGGTTTGCATTGGATTATGGATGCACGCATACGAAACAACGTCAAGGTTATTGGTCAGGGCAAGCAGACGATGGTGTTGGTCCACGGCTTTGGCTGTGATCAAAATATCTGGCGCTACATCACGGCGGGCTTAGTAGCGAACTACCGACTGGTGCTACTAGACCAGGTAGGCGTTGGCAATTCCGCTCTCTCAGCCTACGACCCGGATAAATACGCTACCCTGCACGGCTACGCGGCCGATATTGTGGAGGTGTGTCGCACGCTGGGCCTGCAGGATGTTATTCTGGTGGGTCACTCCGTGGGAGCCATGATCAGCGCCCTGAGCACGATTCAGGCGCCGGATCTGTTTTCAAAGCTGATTCTCATTGGCCCCTCCCCTTGCTATATCAACGACCACGACTACTTCGGAGGATTTGAGCGCGCTGCTATTGAGGCGATGCTAGACCTGATGAACCAGGATTTTCAGAGCTGGGCCAACACGTTTGCGCCCTTAATCATGGGTAATCCCGAATGTCCTTCTCTGGCGCAGGAATTAATGGAGAACTTCAGCCGCGCCGATAACGCCATTGCCAAGGAGTTTGCCAGGGTCACCTTTCTGTCGGATAACCGCCAGGATCTGCCCAGGGTGCTCCCCAAAACGTTGATTCTACAGTGCTGCGCCGACATAATTGCGCCCGCCGAAGTAGGCGCTTTCGTGCACCAGTCCATCCCCGATTCTACGTTGGTAACCTTGCGGGCAACCGGCCATTGCCCCCACTTAAGCGCCCCCATCGAAACGCTGGCAGCCATAGAAACCTTCCTGCATAGCGCAAGCTCAGATGCTCCCAGCTACTCCAGCGCCGCCAGGTGGGCTAGTTAGTCAAATTGCAACCTTGCGGGTATGGACACAGTAAAGCAGTACAGTTACTGTTTTACCACTCCCAACCCTACTCCTCATGGATTCCAAAGCAACCCAAACCCTGCTCAACGAACTCGTTCAAACCCTGAAAGACGGCGAAGTTGGCTACGCCACCGCTCTCACCGACGTAGAAGATCAGGATCTAAAGGACGTCTTCAAGAAATACGCCGCCCAGCGCGACGGTTACCTCACCGAGCTGGAAGACCAGATGCACCAGCTTAACCTGAAAGCCGAGGAAGACACCTCCATCACCGGCACTGTACACCGCGCGTTCATTAACATCAAGGCTGCCATCACCAGCAAGGACCGCGAAAGCATCCTCAACGAGTGCGAGCGTGGCGAAGATTACGCCGTAAAAGCCTACCAGACGGCTTTGAAAGCGGAAAGCCTCCCCGGCCAGCTGAAGTCTATCATCGAGAAGCAATACCAGGGCGTGCGTGAAGCCCACGACACCATTAAGTCGCTGCGCGACGCGAGTAAGAAGTAGTACTGGTTTCGTCACCACAAAAAAAGCCCCCAGACCAACGTCTGGGGGGCTTTTTTACTTAAAGTAGATTCGCCGTGTGATCAGCGAAAGCTACCTGGAGGCTTGATCTATTCGTCGAAGTCGCTAGTGCTGCGGGGCTTGTAGCCGCCGCCGGTGCTGCCAGCGTTGCCAGCCCCACTGTCGCCATCACGCTTGCCTTTGTAACCGCCGCCGTAGCTGCTGCTGCCGCTGCTGCCGCCGTCGCGGTTGCCTTTGTAACCACCACCATAGCTGGAGCCACCGCGGTTGCCGCCAAAGCTGCTGCCGCCACGAGCACCACCGCCGTAGCTGGAACCACCTTCGCGACGGTCGCCACCGCCGTAGCTGCTGCCGCCACGGTTGCCACCGTAGCCGGAGCCGCCTTCGCGACGCTCACCGCCACCGAAGCCACCTGGGCCACGACGAGCAGGACGATTCTCGTTGGCACCGCCGAAGCCGCCACGACCACCTTCCTGCTTGGCATCACCTTCCTGCACGGGCGTAGCCACGTTAAAGGCCACCGGCCGACCATTGATGCTGGCCCGACCAAGGTTGGTAACGATTTCTTCGGCAAACTCCGAAGGCACTTCTACGAAGCTAAACTTGTCGTACAGCGCGATGTCACCTACTTTACCAGCAGTGAGGCCCGTGCTCTCAGCAATCAGGTCAACGATATCACGGGGGTGAATCCGGTCCTTCTTGCCCATGGTTACGAACATGCGGGTGTAGCCGGGGCGCGGCGCGGCTTGGCTACGACCAGCGTCGAGGCTTTGCTCCACGCGCTTCTCTTCCTTCATGCTCATTTTGAGCAAGGCAGCGGCAATGTCAAGCGAGGTAATTTCTTCGCTCTGATCTAACAGACGCTGCACGCGGCCTACGTACTTCTCCAGGTTGCCTTTTTCAATGACATCCTTGATCTGAGTCAGGAACAGCGTGGTTTTCACCTCGGTCACATCCTCAAACGACGGAACGCGTTCCAGTTTGATGGTAGCCTTGGTGAAGCGCATGATGTCGCGCAACTTGTAGATGTCGCGGCCACTCACGAAGGTGAAGGCGCGACCCGACTTACCGGCGCGGCCGGTGCGGCCGATACGGTGCACATAGTACTCCTCGTCGGCGGGCAGGTCATAGTTGATGACGGCCTCCACATTTTCCACGTCGATGCCGCGGGCAGCTACGTCGAGTGGCCACGAGGATTTCCAGGGTGCCTTTGCGGAATTTGTCCAAGGTGTTTTGACGCTGCTGCTGGCCCATGTCGCCGTGCAAGCCTTCGGCGAAATAGCCTTTAGCTTGCAAATCGCCCACGATTTCGTCTACCATGCGCTTGGTGTTGGCAAACACGATGGCCGACTTCAGATTGAACATGTCAATCAGGCGGGTAAGCACGTCTTTTTTCTGGGGACCACGCACCTCGTAGTACGACTGCTCGATGTTCGAAACAGTCATTTCCTGGTGGTTGACCTTCACGATCTGCGGATCTTTCTGATACCGCTTCGTCATGTCCATGATGGGCTTGCTCATGGTCGCCGAGAAGAACACCGTCTGGCGCTCCTCGGGCATTTTCTTGAGCACCGTCTCGATATCCTCACGGAAACCCATGTCCAGCATTTCGTCGGCTTCGTCGAGGATGATCATTTTGCAATGATCCAGCTTCAACGTACCGCGCTCCAGGTGGTCCATTACGCGGCCCGGCGTACCAATTACGATCTGCACACCGCGCTCCAGGGCGCGAAACTGCCGGTCGTAAGACGAGCCACCGTAGATAGGCACTACGGCCAGACCTGACTTATACTTACCGAGCTTCTGAATTTCGCCCGAAACCTGCACGGCCAGCTCACGCGTGGGGCAGAGTACGAGTACCTGAGTGTTGCGCGAATTGGTATCAACGCCCTCAATGGCCGGGATACTAAAGGCCGCCGTTTTGCCGGTACCCGTCTGGGCCTGGCCAATCACGTCGCGACCTGCGAGCAGCGCGGGAATTGCCTCTGCCTGAATCGGCGAAGCCTCTTCGTAGCCGATTTCGGTAATCGCGCGTTGCATTTCTGTCGATAACGACAGTTCTTCAAATTTTACTTTTTCCATGTTGTCTTTAGATGGAATGAGATGAACTAGCTCTGAAAACAGCAGATTCAGCGACGTTCTTCACCCACACTCTCAACAACGACAAGCGACGGAAGCAACGGACGGAAGACGGTGACGGCCAGAAATTTACAAAAAGCAGCCGTAGCTGCGCGGAACGGGGCCATTCTCAAATGCGGGTGCAAAGATACGATTTTATTTCGTAAAAAAGCCCCCCAGTGACAAGATTAGCTCTCTTAGCTAGCCTTGGGGGGCAAATTGAATGGTACGCCAACGTTCGGCTGACCCTACTGTGAGGTGCTATAACACGTTTTAAAAATTCACGTTCCGCTATAATCAAATTCTATCTATCAGAAGATAGCAGCTGATCCTAATGCACGTAGTAGTAGCTATTTAGGATTAAGATAAAATTACGTTTCGTTGCTTTCCCGGTGTGGCCGCTATCCCGAACGCTACCGGCCCGCCGTTCCTTTCCTTTGCGGCATCGCTGCCAGTTATATGGTAGAGACGCAATATTTTACGTCTCCTCGTTGCTGACGGCGAACTGTTCAACGAGGAGACGCAAAATATTGCGTCTCTACCCCGTACGCTAATTGCAAAACCGCTCCACCATGTCCGAACCCACGCCTGCCTTCCGCTTTTCCCGCCTGCTTACCGTCGTTGCGTCTGACATCGACGAGCTACACCACGTCAACAATGTGCAGTACGTGCAGTATGTGCAGGACACCGCGGCGGCGCACTGGCTGACCGCCATCCCGAAGGGCGAGCGGGAGCAATATATCTGGGTGGTGCTGGAACACCGGATCCGCTACCACAAGCCCGCGTTTCTGGGCGAGGAGCTGCGCTGCACTACCTGGGTGGGTGAAGTGCGCGGGGCCCAGTCTCAGCGCTTCGTGCGCATCGAGCGGGCCGCCGATAATGTGCTGCTCTGCGAAGCCGAAACCCAGTGGGTGCTCCTGGACCCGCAGACCCAGCGCCCGAAGCGGGTGGAAGAGGCGGTGAAAAAGCGGTTGTGGGAGCCGGTGGGGTGAAAAGAGTTTTAGAGCTTAATTGATAGCTCCAAGTGACCGCCCAAGCCGAGTTCAACTATTTTTTGCAGCGTCGAAATGCGAGCCTCTTTTATGTTATTCTCAATCTTTGAAATGTAAGATTTTGTTGTCCCTACTTTTTCGGCAAGCTCCTCCTGCGTTAATCCCTTTTCAAGTCGGGCCTCGTGGAGTAAAGCTCCGATTCTGAAATTTTGGTACCCTGCTTCGAGCGCATCACGTTTTTCAGTCCCACGCTTCCCGTAGTTCTGATCTTTGAACTGCTCCAACGTGACTATATTATTTTTCTTCGCTTTCATACTCGCTCTTTATTTTAAGTGCTCTTTCTATCTCCTGCTTCGGGGTCTTCTGGGTTTTCTTTTGAAAGCCATTAGCCAATACTACTAACTGACCCTGGTCGAAGAAGCAGAAGATGCGAAAAATGTCGCTGCCTTGCTGCACCCGGATTTCATAAAGCCCATCCGTATTCTCAAGGTGTTTGAGGTAAGATTCAGGCACTCTTGGCAGGTCTTCCAGTAGGTCGAAAGTCCAGATGATTTTATCTTTCACCTTGTCCCGCTGCTTCTCAAAGAACTCTTGAAAGTAATTCTTATAAAAAACGATAGTTCGGTGTTTCTGCCTTTCGTTCACAAAGCAAAGGTAAAAAAAGTTGCCCGAAAGTGCAACAAAACTTCATAGTTGAACCAAGATGCACGAGTTTGCTGGTCCAGCGAAATATGGGCAGCCTCCTGAAAACAGCTTTACCCTACGTGCGGTGGGGAAGGTTGTGGGGCCCAGTCCCAGCGCTTCGTGCGCATCGAGCGGGCCGCCGATGACGTGCTGCTCTGCGAAGCCGAAACCCAGTGGGTGCTCCTGGATCCGCAGACCCAGCGCCCGAAGCGGGTGGAAGAGGCGGTAAAGAAGCGGCTATGGGAGCCCGTGGAGTGAAGCGTGCTATACTATCTCCATAAGGCTTCAAACTCTCGCTGGTCAATTATAAACTCTTTGTATTCCTCAAACTCTAACGAAACTTCTGAAAGCCCTCCAAATTCGTCCTCTATATAATTTAAACTATATTTTAGTTTTCGCCCATTTTCAAAAGCTTGAATTTGACGCAAAACCTCGCCGTTCTTGTCTACTTCAAAATAAAAGGTTGAGGTTCCCCAAGAATCCGACAATGGGTTTCCTGTGCCTTCATCCCAAGGTCTTCTGTAATAAATCATCATAGCTTATTAGCGATTTCGAGCGTCGCAATAGCCTGTTTTCTGGTAACCGTCGGGAAGTCATCTAAAAACTCTTCCATCGACACTCCAGCCTCCAGATGATCGAACAGCGTCTCGACAGGAACCCGTGTTCCTTTGAAGACAGGCTGTCCTCCTAGAATGTCGGAGTCGGTGGCGATAAGGTCTTTCAGTTCCATATAGAGGGGTTGAAAAACGAGTAGTAGGTCATGAATTTCCCTTGATGTGAGAGCTTTTGCTAAGCTTCGTATTCTAAATTCCCTTTGGCAAGATTATGTTTTTTACAGAGCACTTGAATATTATTTAAAACTGTTTCTCCACCCTTAGACCAAGGAATTATGTGATCAAAATGAATATCATCTCCGGTCACAGTAATACCACAAAGTCTACACTTATTTCCGTCTCTCATCAATACTTGAACTTTTAGCCTATCATTTGGAAATCTCTTTGTCTTATGCCTAAATGAAATTTCACTTTCTTTATTTATGTGAGAAACTATTTCTGCGTCCGCTATCTCTTGATTTGTATTTACTGACTTTACATGCTCGATAAATGCTTCAAGACCAGCTCTGAAAGTGTCAAATTTATTGATATATACACTAGGAGAAAACTTTGAAAGTGGGCGTTTCATGTCTCTAAACAGTGGTTGTCTACCTAGTTTTATCCACACTTCTTCAATATTTTGAAATAATTCTACTTCTGAAGGTTTATGTTTTAATACAAAATCTAAACCGGCTATTTCTAATGCCTTATTCCAACTCCCAAATCTCACACCGATTGTTCCAGCAGTATATTTACCTCCATTGCTTTCATATTTTCTAGATGAGATCTTATTAGATCCTAGAATATTAGCAACTCTTTTTAAATCGTCAAGTAATTTAGCGTCCGGAATATTTCTATTAAATTCTTTTAGATGAAATTTCATAGTTGTGTGTGAAACAGTAATTAGCCGCAATTTACCCAAACAATCTGCATTCCATCACTTCCGCTTTACTTTTGCAGTACAGCCCTCCGATCCTCCCCAAATGCCCTCCACCTTCCGCATCTACTCCTCTTCTGCCGGCTCCGGCAAAACCTATCAGCTCACCAAGGAATACCTGAAGCTGGCGCTGGGGTCCGATGATCCGGCGTACTTCAAGAGCATTCTGGCCATTACGTTTACCAACGACGCGGCCGGGGAGATGAAGGAGCGCATTATTGGGGCGCTGCGGCGGTTTGCCTACCCCACGGAAGAAAATCAGGACGATGCGCTGCTGCGCGATATTGCGGCGGAGCTGGCGGCTGAGGGGCAGTTTTCGCGCCTTGCTGCTACGCCCCAGGAGCAACAGCAGGAGCTGCGGCGGCGGGCGGGCGCCACGTTTCGACTGGTGCTCTACCACTACGCCGATTTTGCCGTCAGCACCATCGACTCGTTTGTGCAGCGCATTGTGCAGGCTTTCACGCGGGAGCTGGGTCTGCCCGCCACCTTCGAGGTAGAGCTGGACGGCGACGCGGTGCTGCAAAGCGCCGTGGCCCTGCTGCTCGACAAAGTAAACCGCGACCCCAACGCGGCCCTGCTCTCCCGCTCCCTGGCCGACTACGCCCTGAGCAAAGCCGAGGAAGGCCGCAGCTGGAACACCCTGCCCGACGAGCTGGTGCAGTTTGGCCGCTTCCTGCTCTCCGAGCCCGTGCACGAGGCCGTGGAGCAGCTCCAGAAGATGTCGCTGCAGGACTACCGCCGCCTGCACGAGACGCTGCGCAAGCGCAAGGAAGCCATTGAGCAGCAGGTGCAAGCCGTGGCCGTCCGCGCCCTGGCTACCCTCGACGCGGCCGGCGTAACCGACGCCGACTTATACCAGGGCAAAAGCGGCATCATCGGCTACTTCACCCGCTGGGACGAGCGCTTGCAGCCCGACAAGGAGGCCAACAGCTACGTGCGCGCCACCCTGGAGCAGGACAAATGGTACAGCGGCAAAGTAAAAACCGCCGCCGACAAGCAGCGCGTCGACGCCGTGAAGTCGGACCTGACGGATGCTTTTGTGGAGCTGGAAACCCTGCGCGCCACCCTCCTACCCGATTATGTGCTGGTGAGCGGGATGCTGCCCTACCTGTTTCATGTGTCGCTGCTGAGCGAGCTGAGCAAGGCCGTGGACCAGCTCAGCCGGGAGCGGGGCGTGGTGCTCATCGCCGAGTTCAACCGCCGCATTGCCGGCATTGTGCTGCGCGAGCCGGTGCCGTTTCTTTACGAGCGCCTGGGCGAGCGGTATCTGCACCTGCTGATTGACGAGTTTCAGGATACGTCGGTGCTGCAATGGAACAACCTGCTGCCGCTGGTCGAGAATGCCGTGGCGGGGGGCAATTTGAGCCTGGCCGTGGGCGACGCCAAGCAGGCCATCTACCGCTGGCGGGGCGGCGAGATGGAGCAGATTCTGCGTTTGCACAAAAAGGAGACGGAGTACCTGTACGGCCGCGTGGCTGATGACGAGCTGCGGGGGTTATTGGAGGATCGGTATTTTACGCTGGATCAGGCGTTGGAGCCGCAGAATCTGAACGTTAATTACCGCTCGGCGGGGGGCATTATTGAGTTTAATAACTCGTTTTTTG
The DNA here is from genome assembly GCF_056835965.1 of Hymenobacter sp. R533113. NCBI lineage: Bacteria > Pseudomonadati > Bacteroidota > Cytophagia > Cytophagales > Hymenobacteraceae > Hymenobacter > Hymenobacter sp. R533113. The sequence goes on along the minus strand of NZ_JAKWBD010000014.1, from coordinate 104,129 downwards.
AGTTTGTGAGTGAGGGGCACACGGGGCTGCCGCTGGTGGGGGGCATTTATGATAAGGATTTTGGGCAACGATTGCCTCACCCCCCGGCCCCCTCTCCCGCATTCCGCGCATCAAGCGGCGAAAGGGGAGCCTGACGACTGCAACGGGTTCTTCTAATGGTTTGGCTGGTGTTACTTCTGACGATGCTCGGGATCGGGATGGCATTTCTGCTGCAAGTACTACTGATGCTGGTACAGAAACTACTATTGGTACTACCCGCAACAGTGGTGAAGGAGCAATTGGCGAGTATGTATTGACTGCTGACTTCGATACTTGGGAAAAGACGGCGGCTTTTTCTAAAGAGATGCGGTCTAATCCGACGGCGGCCGAAAACGTGCTTTGGCAGGCGTTACGTAATCAAAAGCTGGGCGAGAAGTTTCGGCGGCAGCATGTTATCAACTCCTTCATCGTGGATTTCGTGTGTATTGCTAAAATGCTGGTTGTAGAAGTTGATGGTGATGTACATGCCGAAGTAAGCCAGGCTGAGTATGACACAGGCCGCACTTATAAGCTACATCAATTAGGCTATCGAGTCCTTCGATTCCTCAACGAGGAAGTTATAAATGACTTACCAACGGTTCTAAGCCTTATTCAGGAAGCGTTAGCCGGTCTGCCACCGCGCGTGGTTGCCAATGCAATCACAATGACAAATACTAGTGTGTTTGAGCCAGCGCAAGCCAAGGATTCAACTCAGCAGCAGTCGTCAGGCTCCCCCCTTTCGCCGCTTGATGCGCGGAATGCGGGAGAGGGGGCCGGGGGTGAGGCTCCGTTGAACGGCCACGTAGAACTGCTCTTCACCGAAGACGACGCGCCCGCCCGCCGCTATTCCCCCGCCACCGGCACCTACTCCGAGGAACCCCTCCCCGGCCTACCCCTCACCCACCTGCTCGACTACGAGGAAAGCACCCTGTACCTCACCCTGCAGCTAGTAGAACAAGCCCTGAAAGATGGGTTTCGCCTCCAGGATATTGCCGTGCTCTGCCGTCGCCGCGACAGTAGCAGACGGGTCGCGAAGTTTCTGAAGGAGCGCGGATACGCCATTATTTCGGCCGATTCGTTGTCGCTGGAGTTTGCGGAGGTGGTGAATCTGCTGGTGGCCGTGTTTCGGGTCCTGAATCAGCCGGCCGATACGCTGGCGCGGGCCGAGGCCTTGCTGCTAGTGGATAAAGTAGTGCGGCATTTGCCCCCCACGCCGGCCCGTGCCCGCCATATTGCCGAGCTGGCCAACAAGGAGAAAGCTCTCCCCTTTTTCGACGAGCTACGCGCTTTGGGCTACGACGTGCAGGAGCGCGAAACGGGTAATCTGGGTCTGTATGAGCTAACGGAGCGCCTCATCGGTATGTTCGGGCTGCTGGGTCGCAATGCGGAAAGCGAGTATCTCTTCCGCTTCCTCGACCTGACCCTGGAGTTTAGCCTACGCTTCGGCAACAACCTCAATAATTTCCTGGCTTACTGGCAGCAGAAGAAAAGCTCCCTGAGCATCAACGCCCCCGCTGGCCGCGACGCCATCACCATCACCACCGTGCACAAAGCCAAGGGCTTAGCTTATGGTGTGGTCATCGTGCCCTTCGCCGACTGGAGCCTGACGCCCCACCGCAACACCTTGCTTTGGGGTAGATTGAGGGAGGAAGAAAAGCCAGTGCCGGAAATGCCCCCCATAGCCGTGGTCAGCCAGACGCAGGCCCTGGCGCGCACGCCGCTGGCCCGGCAATACACCGAGGAGTTGGAAAAAACCTTCCTCGAAGGGCTGAACATGCTCTATGTAGCCTTTACCCGTCCGCGCCACCGCCTGTACGCCATCAGTCGGCGGCCTAAGCCTACCAAAAGCAGCTCGTCACGCTCCGCAGAGGCAGAAATGCCCCCCAGTGAGCAAGCCAAGACCATAGCCGAGCTGTTGCACCGCTACCTGCTCAGCACCGAGCAGTGGGACGACGAGCGTATGGCCTACGTGCTGGCCGATGCCCAGCACCGTATCCCGGCCGTCAAGAATGCCGCGCCCGCCGCCGACAACTGGCCGCTGACCAACCTCACCAGCACGCCCTGGGAAGAGCGCCTGCGCCTGCGTCGGCACGCCAACACCGTTTTTGATTTCGACGACCAGCAGATACAGCGCGAATGGAGCCGCAAGCTGCACTACGCCCTGCGTCGCACCGTTCTGGCCGCCGACGCAGAGCGCGTGGCCGCCCACCTCGTGGCAGAGGGCCTGGTAAGCACCAAAGAGCGACCTACACTGCTGGAGCTACTTCAGCGCACGGTGCACAACCCACAACTCGCCCACTACTTCAGCCGCGAAGTATCGGCCGAGACGGAACGCGAAATATTGGTTGGTGGCGTGCCCCGCCAGGAATACAAACCTGACCGCATCGTGTTTGAGCCGACCATCGGGCCGGTGCCCGGCCGCGTGACGCTGCTTGATTTTCGCATTCCCCCGCCCGAGTTCCAGCACCGCCGTCTGCTTCAGCAGTATGGGGGCTTTTTCGGCAATTAGGCTATACAGATGTGCAGCATGTGCTCTATTATTTTGATTCAGAAGAGGTGATTGTGTTCTAAGAAGCTGGTTGAATTCATTTTTTTGACCGCCTAACCGAGGTAGCGACGCCCACATCTTACCATTAAATTTAGTACGAATACTATTATATTTAGTAATTAATATCGTTATTTGAGCTTCAGGTTTTTCTTTAGCTCATCCTCAAAAAAGCCCCCCAATGGCTGAAAACCGCAAAGCCGCGCTTGGCTTTATCTTCATCACCCTGCTGCTGGACGTTATTGGCTTCGGCATTATCATTCCGGTGCTGCCCACGCTTATCCGGGAGCTGACTGGCGGCACGCTGAGCGAGGCGGCGCAGTACGGCGGCTGGATGCTGTTTGCCTTTGCCGGGATGCAATTCCTGTTTTCGCCGGTGCTGGGCAACCTCAGCGACCAGTACGGCCGACGCCCGGTGCTGCTGTTTGCCCTGTTCGGGTTTGGGCTCGATTACTTATTTCTGGCCTTTGCTCCTACCGTGGGCTGGCTGTTTGTGGGGCGCATAATCGCGGGTATCACCGGGGCCAGCTTCACCACGGCCTCCGCTTACATCGCCGATATTAGCCCCCCGGAGAAGCGGGCGCAGAACTTCGGCATGATTGGGGCGGCCTTCGGGCTGGGCTTTATTATCGGACCAGTGATTGGCGGCTTACTGGGGCAATTTGGTCCGCGGGTGCCCTTTATTGCGGCGGCTTGCCTTACGCTGCTCAACTGGCTTTACGGCTACTTTATTCTGCCCGAATCCTTGCCCGTTGAAAATCGGCGGCCTTTTGATTGGAAGCGGGCCAATGCCGTGGGCTCGTTGCAGCAGCTGCGGCGCTACCCGGTTATCCTGGGATTGGTGGGTTCTATGCTGCTGCTCTACATTGCGGCCCACGCTACCCAAAGCACCTGGTCGTACTACACCATGTATAAGTTTGGCTGGAACGAGGCTTGGGTCGGCTACTCGCTTGGGGCCGTGGGCCTTATGACGGCCCTGGTGCAAGGACTACTCATTCGGGTTATTAATCCACGATTGGGGGCCAAACGCTCGGTGCTGGTAGGCATGACGCTGTATGCCATCGGCTTCACGCTATTTGCTTTTGCCTCCAAAGGCTGGATGATGTTCGCCTTTCTGATTCCTTATAGTCTGGGGGGCATCGCGATGCCCGCTTTGCAGGGCATTATGTCGGGGCAGGTGCCAGCCAATGAACAGGGCGAGTTGCAGGGTGCCCTCACCAGCTTGGTTAGTGCTACGTCCATCATCGGGCCGCCGCTTATGACCAATCTGTTTTCGTACTTCAGCGGACCGCAGGCGCCGGTGCACTTTCCTGGTGCCGCCTTCCTGACGGGAGCAGTCCTGACGGTGGTGAGCACCATATTTGTCATGCGCTCATTGGCCAACTATGTTGCCCCGGCGGCACCAGTTGCGGTCGATACTGCGCAAGGCACGCCCGCTAAGGTATAGATCAGCGGTGCAAGAATATGCCAGAGCGGTTGGGTGTTTTGCCTAAAGCACGTATCTGATCAAGAAGCCGGGAATTAGTATTCCCGGGCTGCCCAACTTATTTTTTTGCAGACAAGCAGTTCAGACAGTCTTAGCATTATTTCTTATTGAAAAAGCCCCCCACTACCTGGGGGCTTTTTTGCTACCTGGTTTGTGTGCGCCTTCCCGCATAGAGGCCTTAATGTCCCTCGCCTACTTCGCAGTCCGCGTCTCGGACCTACGCATTGGGGGGCAAATCCGGGAAGTTCAGATCAGGACCCAGCGAAGCCCTCGAACAGTGAGTTTGAAATGGCTGCGCCAAAATTTAAAGGATAAAACAAATAATCTTTTGAAGTTTGAATATATATTGATACCTTTTGCTTAATATCTGCTACTCAATTTATTAGCAAGACCCCAGCCGCCCGCTAATTCCAGCAGGGAGTATCCTGACTATCGGCTTCCGTGCCCCGCACGGGTTTATCTGCATTAGCTTCTTCCGGCCTGATTCTATGCGACCTATCGTGTTCCATAGCATTCTGCTTGCGTTTATCTGTCTCTCGTGCACCAAGTCTAAAAACGCAGGCTCCAAAATTTGTGACGCCTGGCCCGCCAACGCCGCCGCAGCCCGATCAACCCCAGCCCTCGACCGGACGGTAGATTCCTTCGCCCGTTCCCTCGACCCCCACCTCCCGCTCCACGACAACGCCCGCACCATTGCCCGCTGGCTGGAAAAGCAGCCCTGCATCGAGCAGGTAGGGATTGCCCCGGAGGTTGTCACGACCGAACCACCCGGTCTGGACCTGACCGTTGTCCACCGCAATGGCTCCAAACGCACGTTTAGTATGCTGTTTGGACAAGAGTATGTGAAGCTGAGTAATAGTTATTAACTCATGTTACGCACGACTTGCTGCTGCGCTTCAAAAAGCGGCTTTTGCTACGCTCAGAAACAGCCTTACCGACTAATGGATGCAGTTGCTGCGTAACATCAGTTATTAAGTCGTCAAACTCCTCTCTTTATGACACGCGACGAGATGATTGCCCGGACGGAGCAATTGAAAAAACTGCATAAGCGGGCCGAAAAAATACTGCTGAAATTTCCGGGCGTAGTCGGGGTCGGGATAGGCTTGAAGGAGACGAACAATGCGCTCACCGACGAGGCTTCCTTCCGCGTGTACGTCACGCGCAAGAAGCCCACGGCCGATTTGCCCCCCGACCAACAGATTCCGCCCGAAGTGCTGGGCATCAAAACCGATGTCATTGAGATGGACGAGGCCACTCCGTACGCGGATGAGGCGGAATACCGCCCGCTGAAAGGCGGCGTCCAGACGGGCAACGGGACGGGCGCCGTGGGCACGCTGGGCTGCGTAGCCAAGCGCACCGCCGACAATGCCACCGTCGTCCTGAGCAACCACCACGTCATGTTTGCCCAGGGCAAAGGGGTTGGGGATAAGCTGGGCCAACCGGATTTTTCGGAATCGTGCTGCTGCACCTGCGGGGAAATAGGAGCCATTCTGGCCGGGCAGGTGGGCGGCTTGGTGGATGCCGCCATTGCCACGGTGAACACCAGCATCGGGACGGTGCAGGAAATCAACCAGATAGGCATCATTGCCGGCACGGCCACCGCCATTATCGGCGAAACCGTACGCAAAGTAGGCCGCACGACGGGCCTCACGACGGGCACCATCACCGATATTAACTCGCCCGTCAACTCCACCGTCGGCGATAGTTTCACCAACCAGGTGCGGATAGCGCCCGTAGCCGGGGTCGATAAATTTTCTAATAACGGCGACTCGGGCTCCGTCGTCGTGAATGCCAGCAACCAGGTGGTGGGCCTGCTGTGGGGCGGCAACACCGGCAACGGCTTTGCCAACAACATCGGCAATGTATTGACGGCCATGGGTATTACCATTCCCGCCGGCGTCGCCGACATCGACTTTGTGCGGGATACCGCTTCTCCCATTCCTCTGCCCACCGAGCGCGAAATCCTGCTGCGGCGGGTGCAGCGCACGCTCCGCCACACCGCACGCGGGCGGGCCGTGCTGAATGTGGTGCTGGAGTTCCGGTTTGAGGTAATGCAGCTTCTGCAAAAACAGCGCGCCGTGGGCGTAGCCTGGCAGCGACACCAGGGTCCCACCTTTCTGGCGGCCCTGTTTCGCAGCCTTAAAGAACCAGCCTACCGGATTCCGCGCCAGATAGAAAGCGTATCCGTGCAGCGCCTGTTGATGAGTATGGCCGCTATGCTGGAAGAGCACGGCAGCACCCGCCTGCGCACGGCCATCAGCCGCCACGCTCTGGCCGTACTGGAAGCCGCCGATCAGCACGCTACGGTAGACGAGATTCTGCGACACCTGACCGGCAGCGGCCGCCCACGAGCGGCCCAGGACCAGGAAATTTGCCCCCCGGTCGCCGTACATTCCTAACGCCCTACTGCCATGCCCGTTCCTGCCCCCGCTAATGGAACCCTGGAGCGCATTGCCATCTCGCTGGCCCGCCTGCTGGCTCCCCTGGAGGAGCGAATGGAGGCCGGCGAAGCCAGGCTGCTGTTAGCCGAGCTGGGGCTGCAGTTTCCCCCGGCCCTCGAAGCGGCCCCCGGCTTCATAAATGCGCTGCAAACTACGGCTACCAACCTACGCGAATTACTGCCGCTGGTAGGCGAGCTTGTTGCCGCCATCGGGGCCGAAAATATTGGCACCACCCTCAGTAAAGGCACTGAGCTATTTGGCAAAATCAAGGGCACAATAAGCGGTTTCGCTGATGTAGCCAGTCAGGTGCGGGCCTTCGGGCCGTTTGCCGGCGTCTCGGCCGCCGACCTGAATACCTTTGCCAATGAGCTGCCCACGCGCCTGCTCGACTACATCATCATCCGCAATCTGGAAGGCATCAAGGGCGCAGCCGAAGCCCTTGATTTTATTGGTGCCCTGGAGCGCACCCCACGCAATGTCGGCTCCGTGGACCCGGCCCGGCCGCCGTTCACGGAGCGCAAGCTGCGCGTTGATCAGCTGCTCAACTTCCTGAAAGGCCCAGGAGCGCACTTAAACGCCCTGTACCAGTGGGGCGACCCAGGCTTCAACGGCGTGGCGCTGCTCACCAAAACCCAGAAAATGCTGGCCTCGGCGGGCATCCCGGCCGTCTTCGATCAGGGCGTCAATCCGCCCGTGCTCGACCTGGCCGTGTTTGAGGTTTCGCCCAAGCTCGACGAAACTCCCAAAGGCATTCTCATCAAGCTAAGTGATGAGATAAAAGTAGATAAAGCGCGCCCCTTCGTCCAGGATGACTTTAAGGTAGAAGTCTCGTTTAATGGGGAGCTGAAAGCCGCTACCACGTTAGTTGTTCAGCCAAACGGCAATCTAAAGTTTAAGCCCCCCGGCGCCGCGCTGGCTGGCCGGACGGAAGTAAAGCTCACGGCCGGGCTGGATGATACGCCCTATGTCATTCTGGGTGCGCCCGGCGGTTCGCGCCTCACGGTACAGCAATTGGTGGCCAAAACCGGCGTCGACTTCGTGGTCAATGGAGCCAATTCGGAGGGCATATTTGGGTTGGAAGCCGAGGTAAAAAACGGCAAAGTGGTTATTGACCTCGGCGGCGCCGATGGGTTTCTGAGCACCCTGCTGGGCGGCGCCGGCCGGCTTGAGTCGGATTTTGGGCTGACCGTGGGCTTCAATACCCGCAATGGCCTGTATTTCCGGGGCAGCACTTCCTCCAGATTCTGTTGCCCCTCCACATTCAGCTGGGCCCCGTGGAGCTGCAAGCCCTGATTCTGACCGTCGGGCTGGATGGGAACCGGGTGCCGGTGGACATTGGGGCCAACATTAAAGCGGAGCTGGGGCCCATTAAAGCGGTAGTGGAGGAGATGGGCGTCAATGCCTTACTGGAATTCAAGCCCAACCGCGACGGCAACGTTGGCTTGCTGGATTTCAGCCTCGGATTTCGCCCCCAAAAGGCGTGGGCTTGTCGCTCGACGCGGGCGGATTCAAGGGCGGCGGCTTCCTGGGCATCGACGCGGAGCGGGGCCGCTACGTGGGTGCGCTGGAACTCACCTTCCAGGGTTTTCTGACTCTAAAAGCCATCGGCATCATCGCCACCAAAAACCCCGATGGCTCCAAAGGCTTTTCGCTGCTGATACTCATTACGGCGGAGTTTCCGCCCCTGCAGCTCTCCTTTGGCTTCACGCTCAACGGCGTAGGCGGCTTGCTGGCCCTCCACCGGACCATGCAGCTCGAAGCCATGCGCGAGGGCGTGCGCACCAATGCCATCAAGAGCGTGCTGTTCCCGGTGGACATCGTAGCCAACATCAACCGCATCGTCAGCGACCTGGAACGCTTCTTTCCTGTTCAGCAGGGTCGGTTTGCCTTCGGTCCCATGTTCATTATCGGCTGGGGCACGCCTACGCTTATCAGCATTGAGCTGGGCCTGGTGATTGAAGTGCCCAACCCCATCCGGATTGCTATTCTGGGGGTGCTCAAAACCTTGCTGCCCCGCGAAGAGCTACCCCTGCTGCGCCTCCAGGTCAACTTTCTGGGCACCCTCGACTTCGACAAAGGCCTGCTCAGCTTCGACGCCACGCTTTATGACTCACGGCTGCTGACCTTCACGCTCACCGGCGATATGGCCGCGCGCCTCAACTGGGGGGCAAATCCGGGCTTCATTCTGTCGGTGGGCGGTTTTCACCCGGCCTTTCAGCCTCCCGCCGACCTGGCCACCATGCGCCGGATCACGATCAACCTGCTGGCCGAAGACAACCCGCGCCTGCGGCTGGAAAGCTACTTCGCCGTCACGTCCAACACGGTGCAGGTGGGCTCGCGGGTGGAGCTGTACGCGGCGGCCTGGAAGTTCAACGTCTACGGCTTTCTGGCCTACGATGCGCTGCTGCAGTTCAGCCCCTTCAAGTTCATGATTGACTTCGAGGCGATGCTGGCGGTTCGGCTGGGGCAGGAAGAGCTGTTTGCCGTGCACCTGGAAGCGCATCTGTCCGGGCCGGCCCCGTGGCACGTTTCCGGCAGGGCCTCGTTCCGCGTGCTGTTCGTGAAAGTGAAAGCGAACTTCGACGTGGAGTGGGGCGACCGGCCCAACGATCCGCTCCCCACCGTGGAAGTGCTCCGAGAGCTGGAAACGGCCTTCAAGGCACGGCAAAGCTGGCAGGCCATTCTGCCCGACAACCGCAGCCTGCTCGTGTCGCTGCGCGACCTGAGCGCCGACACGGCCGACATACTGCTGCACCCGGCGGGCTTCCTGCGCATTGCCCAGCGCAACGCCCCGCTCGACCTCGATATTCAGAAATACGGCACCAAACGCCCCAGCGACGGCCAGCGCTTCACGATTCAGACGGTGACGGCGGGCACCGCCCCGCTCAGCACGCCCCTTAGCACTACGCCCTTCACCGACTATTTTGCCGCGGCCCAGTACCTGGAGATGACCAACAGCGAAAAGCTCGCGCGGCCCTCGTTTGAGAAAATGCAAGGCGGCGTGGAAGTACGGCAAAGCGGGCTGGATCTGCGCTCCCACAAAACGGCCATCAAGACCGTCCGCTACGAGCAGATCATCTTCGACTCCAAGTTCCGGCGGGAGCGCAAACTCCGCATGGCCGGCGTAAAAGCGGGCCTTTTCACGCACCTGCTGGCCGGCAACGCGGCTTCCCGGTCGGCTTTGTCGCAGGCCTCGAAGCTGGACTTTGGCATTCCTAAAAAGACCGCCACGGTCACCGATGATGCTTTCCGCATCGTCAACGTCGATTCCTTACAGGCGCACGGCAGCACCTCGTTTTTCGCCACCCAGGCCGAAGCCACGCAGCACCTAAAAGTACTGGTCGGCACCGACCCCGCCCTGACCAGTCAGTTGCAGATTTTGTCGAGCCTTGAACTGTAGCCCCCATGAGCCACTATACTTTTTTACCCTGGCTGCGGCAGGGCCTCGCCAACCAGATCCTGGAGGGCGACAATAATACGGCCGTAAAGCAGCGCGCGAGCATCACCGTAACCGTGCGCGTCGCCTCCGACACGGGCGCGGCGCTCGACGTACCCCAGCTCATTAAGCTCGTGGGGCCGGGCGACGTGGTGGGCATTGACCCAAGGACCGTGGTGCGCACGGAGCCCCAGCGCTGGACGGCCAACTTTGAGCCGAACTACCTGCCCCTCATTGAGTTCTACGACGAGGATTTCCCCTGGCGCTACACGCCCGTCAGCAGCAGCCCCACCACCACCCGCATCCGGCCCTGGATTACGCTGGTGGTGCTGGAAGAAAAAGAAGGCAGCAACCCAGGCGAGTTTGAGGAAATCAGCACCAGCAAGCCGCTGCCCAGCTTTAAGCTGAAAGGCAACCCCACGGCGCTTTTCCCCAGTGCCAGTGAGCTGTGGGCCTGGGCCCACGTACACGCCAACGAAGCCCTGGGCGGGACTAATCCGCTGGTTGGGACCAATGTTGGGCCAGCCATGAACCAGCTGGATGCCCTCATCCGGCTCAACCCCGACCGGGCGTATTCGCGACTGTTGTGCGGGCGCAAACTCAAGCCCAACACGAGCTACCAGGCGTTTGTGGTGCCGAGTTTCGAGCCGGGCCGGCTGTCGGGCCTGGGGCTCGAACAACCCGAGCCGGTATTTGCCACCATGTCGGCCTGGGCTGATTACGCGGGCCGGCCGGGGGGCGATTTGTACCCCTACTACTTCCGCTGGAACTTCAAAACCGGCGACGACATGGATTTTGAGAAGCTGGTACGCCTGCTCCGGCCCGAAGCGCTGGACCCGCGCGTGGGCGTGCGTCCCATTGACATCAGCCGGCCCCAGGGCGGCATCGATCCGGCCATCATCCCCGCCGAGCGGCAAACCATGCTGCTGGAAGGAGCGCTGATTTCGCCCGCCGCCGCACGCTCCCCTTTCTTCACCGCACCCGACGCTGACCTGCGCAAGCAGCTGGTGCAGCTGCTGAACCTGCCCGAAAAAAGCCGCAAAGCCGCCCCCACCGACGACCCCATTATTACCCCGCCCATCTACGGGCAGTGGCACTTTCTGACCCCGGAATTAAAGAATGAGACTAACGCCAACTTCGTGCACGAGCTCAACCTGGACCCGCGCTGGCGGGCCGCGGCGGGCTTGGGCACCCGCGTAATTCGCGACAACCAGGAGAAGTATATGGAAGCGGCCTGGCAGCAGATTGAGGGCGTGCTGGAAGCCAACCGGCAGCTGAACCGGCTGGCCTTCTCGACCGAGGCGCTGCTCAACGTATTCGGCAAACACCTCAAAACCCTGGACCCCTCCGTGGGCCTGCTGCTGGCCAAAAACCTGCACCAGAAAGTGCTGGTCAGCAACCCCGGCGGCAGCCCGCTTACGGCGAAGGCAATCATTGAAAAAAGCCCCCTGGACCGTGGCACGGTGAGTAATGCCTTCAAAAAGGTGGTGCGTCCGCGGGGGCAGGTAGCCCTAAACTCGCGCCCCGTTACGGCGGGAATGTTGCAGCTGGGCGTGGTGGTGCGGGGCGTAAATACCCAGAAGCTGCTGCCCTTCCCGGTTAAGGATGCCGCGCCGAAATTCCTGTTCAGCATCGAGAAAGCCGCCACCGCGCTCATTGCGCAGCCCGCCAGCCCCGAAGCCAACGCCCTGCTTCGGGCCGACCAGCTCACGGTGCTTAACGTGCAGAATATCAGGTCGGTGAAGGATTTCGTGATTAACTCCAAAGCCGACGTGCGCTTTACCAAAGCTGATGCGCGCCCAATTCCTGGCCGGGGGGCAAATCCGGGCGGTGGCGCAGGCGGTGGGGTAGCGCGCGGCCTCCGCTTGCGACTGCCACCCACCCGCTTCTTTCCCCAGCAAACCGACGACGATCTGGCGTTTCGGTCGGCCCTGCAGAAGCAGAATCTGCTGTTTGAAGCCTCCGCTCTCGTGTCGCCGGTGGTGGTGGCCCAATCGGTCAATATTCCTACCATCTACGGCCAGGTTTTGCAGAAAATCGATCCGGTGGTGACGATGAAAAACCGGGCCGTGGCCACCATTAAGCTGGCCGATTACTACCTGGGCCAGTGGGCTAAGTTCGTGCGGCCCGTCATGGCTTACCCCGAGTTGACGGACCCCATGTACGCGCCCCTGCGCGACATTTCGGGGGAGTACATGGTGCCCAATCTGAAGATGATTCAGAACAATGTGATTTCGCTGCTCAACGTGAATGGCAAGTTCATCGAGTCGTATATGACGGGCGTAAACCACGAGTTTGCCCGCGAGCTGCTGTGGCGCGAGTACCCTACCGACCAGCGCGGCAGCTACTTCCGCCAGTTCTGGGACGTGCGCGAGGTGATGGGCACCAACCCCACCAAAGCCAAAATCGAGCAGTTCAAGGACATCCCCGAGCTGCACCGCTGGACCCTGAACCGTGACCTGGGCGACCACAACAACCGCCCCACCGTGAAGGACAACGTGGTGCTGGTGGTGCGGGGCGAGCTTCTCAAACGCTACCCCAACACGGTAATCTACGCCCAGCGCGCCGAGTGGCCCGTGAAAAATGGGCAGCTTGACAACTCTGTGGTTCGGAACCTGGCGGACGAGGATGGTAGTGTGGCGGGGCAGGCCAACCTTCAGCACCCCTTGTTCAAGGCGCAGATTCTGCCCGACATCTACTTTATCGGCTTCAACCTGACCGTGAAAGAGGTAAAAGGCGACCCCGGCAACAGCCTGGCGGAAAACCCCGGCTGGTTTTTCATTCTGCGCGAGCGGCCCGGCGAACCCCGCTTCGGCTTCGATATCGGCGACGCTCCCCAAACTCCGCTCTACACCTGGAATGAGCTGAACTGGAAAAACCTCGGCACCGCCGACGGCGGGCAGCTGACCATCAACCGCAACTTCACGCTGGGCAACACCAATCCGCTCACGGGTGAGGCCGGCCTTGATAACAAAGCCCGCCACGACGAGGACGTAAAGTACAGCTGGAGCACGACGACCAACGCGGCTGACATTGCCTACATCACTTATCAGGATAAAGTGATGATTGCGATACATGGTAGTGAGATGTTAAACTTTTAGAACAGCTGGGGGGCAAATTCGGGGCTGCACCTGGCTGGCTGCACTCGTTTCATCTGGTCTTTCCTTGTTCTTGACTCCCTTTTCTTATGGCTACCTTTTCTGAACAGCAGGCACTCGTCGCGAAGGCCCGGCAGGAACACCAGACGGCGCAGGACGAGGCCCTGCACACCCGCGAGCAACTCGTGCGGCTCCAAAGGCAGCAGGCAGCTCTGGCCATGAGCCCCACCGCCAACGCCGCCGCGCTGGCGTCGGTGGGGCAGCGAATCACCGACTTGAACAGTACGCTGGAGCAGCAGACCGACCAGCTCAAGGAAAGGCTTAAGGTGGCCGGAACCGTGCGGGAGCAGTTGTTAGCGAACCTCACGCCCGCCCGCCTGACCGCCAACCTCAGCGCGGAAGTGCCGGTGATGCTGTTGCCGCTGCGCCTGGAAGCTAAGTTCGTTGGGGCCGAGCTGTGGGTACGCGCTTACCCCGACGATTTGCAGGTGGTAACGCACGAAAGCCAGCTGACCGAAAATGAAGTGCGCATCGCCCGGCTATTCTGGACCGCGATAAGTGAGGCCGCGGGCGATGACGCCCTGACACGGGCAGCCTGGGGCCAGCTGGTGCAGGGCGCTTTATCGTGGCAGCGGGCCGCCTGGATTGTGCGCGAATACCGCCCCGTAAATGCCCCCCAGAGCCCATCTTTGAGCTTACCCGAGGCGCCGGACTTTCCGCCCTACGAAGTCCGCGCCGAAAGCTGGTCGCAGCCGGCGCGGGCAAGCATGATGCCCGACCGGCTGGCCTTCATCGGCATCAACGGCACCACGCGCACGGAGGTGCTGGGCAATACTATTCCGTACCCGTTGCCCGTCGGCCCCGATCCGGTGAAAACCATGCAGGGCGAAGGCATCCGGCGCGACGGCGCGGAGCTGATTATGGATGAAGGCATGGCCTGGATGACCGACTTCGTGGAGGCCATAAAAGTGGGAATGGGCGTAAAAATGAACGCCCCGGCGGGCTTCGATAAGCTATTGGTGCTGGGCCTGCGCTTCAGCGACAATGAGCAGGTAGCGCGCCAAACGTTTGAGGAGCTGCTGGAAGGCCATTATTACACCACCGAGGGCTTCAGCCTCGTGCCCAACGGCACGACCACCAATAACACCGACGGCACCGATTCGGGCCTGACCCAGTTTGCGTTTTCCCCTACCGAAAGCTTCGATTTGCTCTTCGGGCCGGCCCAGTTTAAGGACAGCCCCGCCCCCGCTGAGCAAACCGATGGGTTTCTGCTGAAGCAGCGCCTGGGGCTGCAATCCGGCCTGTTAAGCCGTACTTCTAACGCCGACGAGCTGGACCAGCGCGACGCCCGCGCCATGCACCAGGCGCTCTGGCACGGCACGCTGGGGTATTTTCTGGAGGAAATGATGCAGCCCGGCACCGACGCGGAAGAAGTGCAAAAGCCCCTGAAACCGCCCTTCGACGAGAGAACCGTGGCCGAGGTGCGCGACTTTTTCCTCAACAACGTCAGCGGGCGGGGGCCCCTGCCCGCCTTCCGCATCGGCAGCCAGCCCTACGGCATTCTGCCCACCTCGGCCTACACCAAATGGGCCCCCAATCGGGGCTTCGAAACCCGCCTGAATAGCATCTTACAGATTGCGTACGAATACTTTAAGCGCCACCTTATCCCCCTGACTTCCGCTACGCAAAAAACCAGCGAGCCCGACAAAGATCTGCTGGAAGTGCTAGGCTTGCAGGCCAGCTCTGTTTCGTTCTTTCAGCGGTACGCGCTGGCCCAGCGTCAATACGAGGATCTGGTGAAGATGAGCTCCACCAAGCGCTACACCAGGCATGTGGGCCAGACAACATCATTCGCCGCCGACCGCGACGTGCACACGATGATGGCGCCGTGGGTAACGAACGGGCAGGTCTACGACCTCATGTTTTTCGAGAAGTACTTTAAGCTGTTTGGGGGAGTGGTGGAGCGCGATAAGGTGCCGCTGTCGGAAACCCTCGCCGTTTTGCCCTTCCTGCCCGATGGCCGCAACTACCTTAAATGGCTGCTGGAAGCCAAGCCCGACGAGATTGAGAAGGAAACATTCGGGGCCGGCATCACCAAGCCCAATGCCCTGCTGTACCTGCTGCTGCGCCACGCGCTCCGGCAAGCCTACAACGACAGCGGATCGGGTATTTTGAAGGCTAAAGGACTGATTGCGGAGAAACTACGGGACTCGGCTTACTATAGCATGAGCGAGAAAACGGTCCGTAATAGCAAGCTGCTGAATCTGTACAGCGCCCCCGCCGCCGTAACGGGCTCCGAGCGAAAAACCCTGGCGCAGTTCGTCTTTGAGCAAGCGAAGCGGCGGTCTCCCGAGGCGCTTTCGGTGAGCGATGTACTGGAGGCGCTGGGGCAGCTGGCCGACCGGCCCAGTGCCAAGCTCGAACGCGCCTTTGCCGAGCACATTGACCTGTGCAGCTACCGCCTCGATGCCTGGATGACGGGCCTGGCCAGCCAGCGTATGACGCAGAATCAGAGTCGGCGGCAGCAGCAGGGCCAGCGGCCGGGCTTCTACGCCGGGGCCTACGGCTGGCTCGAAAACGTGCGGCCGGTGCCGAATACCAAAACGCCCAAAAACCAGAACACCCTACCGCCCGAGCTGCGGGTGCAGGGGGCAACTATCGTAGAAGACAGCACCAACGGCGGTCATGTGCACGCGCCTTCCCTGACGCACGCCGTGGCGGCGGCCGTATTGCGCAACGGCTACCTTACCCACACCACCCGCGCCGATGCCGACACGATGGCCGTCAACCTGTCGTCGGAGCGGGTACGCACGGCGCTGGGCTTGATTGAGGGCGTGAATAACGGGCAGTACATCGGGGCGCTGCTGGGCTACCAGTTTGAGCGCGAGCTGCACGAGGCCGCCGACAAGCAGAACCTTGAGCTTGACCGCTTCATCTTTGAATTCCGTCGTCGGTTTCCGCTCGTCGATGACCGCCTGACCACGAACACCGGCCAGAGCTCCGAGGCCCAGGCCGCCCGCAACGTCGTGGACGGCACCCGCCTGACCACCGACTACCGCGCCGCGCCCGACAAAGTGGCCTTCGTGCGCGCCATTCTCACCAGCACCGCCCCCGCGCCCGCCACTGCGCTGGTCAATAAGGCCGTGCCGGCAATCGTGCAGGCCATTGATAATCTGTTGGATAGCTACGATGCCGTGGGTGATTTGGTCTTGAGTGAAAGCGTGTACCAGGTAGTGCAGGGCAATTATGATCGGGCCGCCGGGGCCATGAAATCCTTGCAGGAAGGCAAGCACATCCCGATGCCGGAAATCCTCAACATTCCCCGCGGAGGCTTCCCGCTGGCGCACAAGGCGGTCATTCTGCTCAAACCCACCGACCCTGCTGACGATGCAACCCCACGGGCAATAGCCGCACCCGCCGTTACTGCCTGGCTGGGGGGCTTTTTGCCCAACCTGACAACGGTAAAAGTAGTAGCAGTTATTACAAGAGACGGCAGCCCTCCGGATAAGCAGAGCGTAAGTATGGCCGACCTCAGGCTCACGCCCATCGATCTGCTGTATATCGCTTCCGACACCGCCCAGAACGACCTGACGGAGCTGAACGAGCGCGTCGCGTTTTTTCTGCGTCAGCCGCTGAAGGAAGATGTAGCCGTGGAGGTGCGCTACACGGAAAAGGGTCCGGATTGGGCCCCAACCGATGTGGCACTGTTTGGGTTGCTGCCCCGACTGAAAGCGCTGAGCACGCTGCTTACGGCCTCGCGCCCCACCGGCGCCATGGATCTGACCGCCACCCAGCCGCGCCCCGGCAAAACCTCCTCAGCGGCCAACGCTACGATCTGCCAGCTCTCTCTACTCAGATCAAAGAACTGCAGCTAACGTTTAAAAACGCCCAGGATGATCTGGAAAGCGCTTTGAAAGCGGCCAGCGAGATGCCGGCAGCCGATGATCCGGCGTATGATCTGGTCACCGATAACCAAACGCTGGACGACCTGCGCCTAGTGCTGTGGAGCTTGTCGTTTTGGGGGTTGGCGCGCACCATGCCCCACTCTGTGCGGGCGGTGGAAGTCGTGGCCACCGAGGAAGAACGGGCCAGCCGCGATGCTCTCCGCCAGCCCCTGCTGGAGCAGGCCGGCGCGGTGCTGACCCAAATGACGGCGCAGCTAAAAGAGTCCGATAAACACCTAACCCTGGCCTCGACCTTGACTACGGAAGAAGATATCCTTCCGGCTTTGCAGAAAGCGGGTCAGGCCCTGCTGGGGCCGGCGTTTCGGTTCCTGCCTACTTTCGAGCCCCACAATGCGGCCGAGCTCGCCAGCGCCCACACCGACAGCAGCAGCAGCCAGCTTTTCCAGGACGAGCCCCACGCCTTCCCCACCGACGAATGGCTGTATGGCATTGCGCGGGTTCGGCCGGCCATGCAAACCGTCGAAACCTTGCAGCTGCTTACCCAGGAGGCTTTTTCGGTGCAGGCTATGCAGCTGCCCTACATCGAAGAGGACCGTTGGCTGGGCCTGCGCATCCCCGAAATCTATCGTACGCTGCCCCCGCCCGACCAGCCGCGCATCTTCACGCTGGAGCAGAACAAGCTGCTGCTGAGTCTGCACCTCGACGCGGCCTTCGCGGGTAGTGCCGTGTTTGATGACGGACAAGCCCTATGCGGCCTTTTGGTGGATGAGTGGATGGAAGAAATTCCGCTGCCTACGGTCACGACCGGCATTACGGCTCATTTAAATCGGCCCAACTCCGAGCCGCCCCAAACGCTGCTGCTGGCCGTGTCGCCAATTCCGCAGGGCAGCTGGACCTGGGAAAACCTGATTGAGTGCGTCACCGAAACCTTTGAGATGGCTAAGGTGCGGGCCGTAGAGCCGGCCCATATCGACACCTCGCCTTTCGCCCAGGTGCTGCCCGCCGTGCTGCTGGCCGTCACGACTGATAAAAGCTCGCTCTCGACCAATCTGGCGGATAATCTGTTCGTTTGGGAAGACATTGTCAAACTCGCAACCACGAAGTACAATGCCATTATTTGACCTCACTTCCGTCAACCTGAACGCGGCGCTGGCAGTCGAACTGCTGTATCCGGCTCTTACCTGCTGGAACCGCCTTGAAGGCAGCCCGCGCGCCCAGGACCTGAGCCGGAGTCTGCGCGCCGAGGTGCGCGACCCGCTCTGGATGCTTACCCGGCAGTGGCAGTTGGGCGAGTTTCGGTTTGACAACGCGGGCTCGCCGTGTCTGGCCAAAGTGCAGGTGCAAACCAGCCCGATTCAGGCCGTGAAAGGCCGCACGGGACTGGCTCAGCCCTACGACCCGACTATTCCCCTCGAAACCCTGGTGGAGCGTCGGCCGATGCAGCTTACCTACCCGGTGCGCCTGCAAATCGGGCAGTACTGGCTGAAGCTACTGCGCAAGCGGGCCACTGATGGCCTCGTCGGCACCGATTATGGTTTGGACTACCTGAAAGCGTACGCCTTCAAAAAGCCCAAACAAGCTCTTACTCCCGCCGATGTGGCTGGCCTCAGCGAGGCCGAAGGCCGGGCATTTCTGCACACGTACGCCCATCAGGAGGTGGCGCAGTGGGCGGAAGCAGTGGAAGGAAAACACCTCGATGGGGGGCTTTTTGGGCTTCCCTGCTGGCTACCGGCGACCCGTTTGAGCTGGTCACGGTGCCGGCGGGCGATAAGGCCGAAATTGCCAAAGCGGGCGACGAGCTGCGGGCGTGGTTTGGGCGGCAGTATAATCAACCGCTGGATGCTGATGACGATAACTGGTCGCCGGAGCAGCTGGAATATCAGTTTAAGTGCAGCCTGAAACAGCCGGATAACACATCGACAACCCTCATTGCCGACAACTACGGGCAGGGCACGCTCAACTGGTATTCGTTTGATATCGACCCTGATAATGAGCAGATAACGCCCGACACCCCCTTGAAACCGAGGTCAAAACGGAGACGCTTTCCTTCCTGCCCACGCCGGTGCAGTTTAGCGGCATGCCCCAGGCCCGGTGGTGGACTTTTGAAGATGACGTGGTGAATTTTGCCAACATCAACACCCAGACGACTGACCTGGTGACGCTGCTGATGACCGATTTCGCCCTGATGTCGTCCAACGACTGGTTCGTGATTCCCTACAAGCTGCCGGTGGGCAGTATGGCGCAGATCAAGGGCATGGTGGTGACGGATGTGTTCGGGGAACGGCTCTTTATCAACCCGGCCGGCCGTGGCCTGGACGATGCGTGGCAGCAGTGGCGCATGTTTAATCTGAGCACCCGCGGCCGCCGGGGCGAGGCGGCCAGCACGGCGCTATTCGTGCCGCCGGTGGTGAGCAAGTCACTGGAAAGCAAGCCCATCGAGAAAATCACATTCCTGAAAGATGAGATGGCCAACCTGGCCTGGGGCATAGAATCCGTGCTGGAAACCCTGACCGGCACCGCCCGCAACGGCTACGAATTAGCCACGGAAGAGCAGAAACTGCTGGAGCGCCTGTACGGCCTCGCCACGCCCGCGCCCCTGGACCCCGACAAGCTGGCCGAGCTGCGCTACCTGCTGCAAACGAGCACGCCGGCCAACTGGATTCCCTTTATTCCGGTCCAAACGGGCCAGTCGCGGCGGCAGATTCAGTTTCAGCGGGCCCGGCTCCTGCGCATTCTGGAAGGCGCCGACTTCATTGGCACTGCGCTGGAAACCCTGCGGCCCAGCAGTGAAACCCTGGCCGTAGGCATTGCCGAGGGCAAGCCCTACCTGATTTTTGAGGAGGAAATTCCGCGGGCCGGCAAGATCGTGCAGACCACCTACCAGCGCTGCCGCGACGATGTCGGCCGCGTCTCCGTCTGGAAAGGGCGGCAGTTCACTACCGGCCGCGGCGAGGGCAGCTCAGGCCTGGCCTTTGATACGGTTTGATTGGGTATGGATCTTACTACCTGACGTTACGCAGGCGTGTCGTTCTGCCGTTGGCCTCACCCCCTAGCCCCCTCTCCACGGAGAGAGGGGGAACTAGCTGTAGCTTTTAGAAAACCAGCTGCTTCTAAAAATCTACCTTTTTTAGAGCTAGTTCCCCTCTTTTCGGGAGAGGGGGCTAGGGGTGAGGCACCCACCAGAACGACACGCCTGCGTAACGTCAGGTAGTAAGGCCAAAAAGCCCCCCAGGCTGCTCTTTCTGCCAAGGATTTCTGAAACCGGCAGAGGCCAGGTACCGGAAAGCAAGAGGCTCCTCTGACAGACGTTTTCTGTCAGAGGAGCCTCTTCTATTCGGCCGTGTACTACTGCGTTGGCGACCTAAGGTGTTTGTCCTTCACAACCTAAAGCGGTTTAGAGGTAGTGAGTAGAGACGCACTGCCCCTAAAAACTGCTCTAAGCAGCCTGAGTCTTCCCATTGCCGCCAATATTTTTCACGGCCCTGATAACCTCCGGCACGGCTAAGGCTACCGAAGCTACTGAGGCCACCGTGGCTACCTGGCAGTAAAAGCACAGGGCTTTATTCGCGGCCCATTCTTCCTGCCCCAGCTTCACGGCCGTAAGCGTATCGGCCAGCGTTTTGACGCCCATAGCAATGGGCAAGGCGGGCACCTGCGTTGCCCGATTTTTGCCCCCCGCGCCCGCCAGCCAGGCCGTGATGCCATAGCTCACCAGCATAATAAGCGCGTCGGGAGTATCAAAGCGCTTGTAGGCGTAGTCGGAGGCATCGACTTTGGCCGAGTTGAATAAGCCACCGGAGGGCGGATCGGGTAGGGTTTTGATGATACCGGTTTGGTAAAGGCCAACGATCTGGCCGGCGGCGGCTCCCAGCATGGAGAGGCCGATAATCCAGCGGCGGCGGTTCAGGTCGGGGGTGTCGGCGTTGCGCAGCTCGTCGCTTAATTGAGTAGGATTCATAGCGTTAGTAATTAGAATGAGGTAGGGTAAGCTTTAGCGTACGCGCGCCGTTGGGCTTAAGTTGGGAGTAAGATTTTGGTCAGCTGATGGCGCGGCAGCCTCGCTTGACTGGCTATACTTCTGCCTGGGGAGCTTTTTTAACTGAATAAGGCCAGGAGTTGGGGCTTACTGATGAAGAGAACGGGCAGGGGCTGAGCTCGTCAGCACATCCTTTTACCGCTGACCAGAGTATTTCTATGAAACACCTCGACTATGGAAGCCGAATTCACTCTACAAGTCAACGGCCAGGCACGCACCGTGCGCGTCGATCCGGCTACACCCCTACTCTATGTATTGCGCGACGACCTGGGCCTGAACGGGCCAAAGTTTGGCTGCGGCTTGCAGCAGTGCGGCTCCTGTATGGTTCTGCTGGATACTATTGCCTGGCCCAGCTGCCAGCTGCCCGTAGCCAACGTGCAAAACGCGGCCATCACTACTCTGGAAGGCCTCACCCGCCCCGATGGCAGCCTGCACCCCGTGCAGCAGGCATTTGTGGAGGAGCAGGCGGCCCAGTGCGGCTACTGCCTGAACGGCATGGCGATGTCGGCGGTGGCGCTACTGACTGTGCACCCGAAGCCCGACGATCAGACCATTCGTAATGCCTTGTACCGGGTGCTGTGCCGCTGCGGGGTGCACTCGCGGGCATTGGCGGCCATCAAAGAGGCGGCTTATACGATGAAATCCTAAATTATACCCATCTTATCCATTTGTTTATATGAGGTCCGAATTTGCCTCTCAGCACTCTGCCTCCCGCCGCGATTTTCTCAAAAGTACCGGTTGCCTCACCATTGCCTTCGTGCTGGGCAGCGGGGTCGATATGCTGGCGGGCGAAACACTAGTGGCGGACGAGCTGCCGGAAAGTCTGGCCAAAAACCCGCGCATTAATGCCTGGCTGGAAGTACTGGCCGATGGTCGGGTGCGGGTGCTCACGGGCAAAACCGAAATCGGCCAGGGCATCCGCACGGCCGTGGCTCAGCTGGCGGCCGAGGAGCTGTACCTGCCCATGGAGCGCGTGGAAGTGGTTTTGGCCGAAACCGGCCGCACGCCCGATGAGCGCTACACCTCCGGCAGTGCCTCCATTGAAAGTAGCGGCATGAGCATTCGCTACGCCGCCGCCGCCGCTCGGCAGCAACTGCTGGCGCTAGCTGGGCGGCAGCTCAACGTAAAAGCCAGCCAGCTTCGCCTCACCGATGGCGTGGTAAGCACGATTGATGGAAAGCGTCAGCTCACGTTTGCCCAATTGTTAAAAGGCAAACAGTTGCAGGGCGAGGTAAAATTACCGGTTCAGCTCAAAGCCAAGAGTGAATATCAGCACGTAGGCAAACCAGTGCTCCGCGACGACATCGAACGCATGGTGCGGGCCGAGACGGTGTACGTGCAGGACTTACGATTTCCGGGCATGGTACACGCCCGCGTGCTGCGCCCTACCTCTTCCGGGGGAAAATTAGCAAAGCTAGACATGGCCGAAATGCAGCTGCTGCCGGGCCTGCTCAAAACGGTGATTGACGGCAGTTTCGTGGGTTTTATTGCCGAAAAGGAATACCAGGCCAAGCTGGCCCAGGACTACGGCATTCAGCACGCCCAGTGGACTAACGGCCCCGCACTTCCCGCCAGACAGCTGCTACCGGAGCTGCTGACCGCGTTGCCGGCCATTACCAAGCGTGCCGTGAACAAGGGCGACATGAGCAGCTTTGATACCGCTGGTACCGGTGCGGCTCCTGTTGGCGCTTCTCTCAGCGCACGGTATTTCAAGCCTTACCTCATGCACGCGTCCGTGGGGCCGAGCTGCGCGGTGGCCCTGTTTGATAAGGAAGGAATGCTGCATATCTGGACCCATAGCCAAGGCGTGTATCCATTGCGGGCTACGCTGGCGGCGCTGCTAGAAATGCCCCCCGAGCGCATTCACGTGAAGGCTGTGCCGGGCTCGGGCTGCTACGGCCACAACGGCGCCGACGACGCAGCCGCCGACACGGCGCTGCTGGCCCGCGCCTACCCCGGCCGACACGTGCGCCTGCAATGGTCCCGGGATGATGAGCACGCCTGGGAGCCTTACGGTAGCGCTATGGTTATGCAGCTCGATGCCCGTCTAAATAAAGAAGGCTATATTACCCATTTGAATAATAACATTTGGTCAGACACGCACAGCACGCGGCCGGGGGGCAAACCGGAGTCGTTGCTGGCCGCCCGCCTGTTGGCGCAGCCTGCGCTGCCGTCGTCCGTGACTGAAGTGAGTAGCGCCATTTATCGCAACGGCGAGCCGCTGTATGCCATTCCCAATCAGCGCCTGGAGGCGCATTATGTGCAGGGGCCGTTGCGCGTGTCGGCGCTACGGGGACTGGGAGCCTTCGGCAACGTGTTTGCGCTGGAGTCTTTTATGGATGAATTGGCCTTGCAAGCCAAGGAAGACCCGTGGGAGTTCCGGTTGCGTCACCTCACCGATGAGCGCGCCAAAGCCGTGATTCAGCGGACGCGGGAGATGATCAGAAACGAAAAGCTGGCCCCCGGCGAAGGTTTTGGCCTTGGCTTCGCCCAATACAAAAACCAGGCGGCCTACTGCGCCGTGGTAGCCAAGGTGCACGTGGCCGAGGAAATGGGCACCATCCGCGCCCTCCACCTTTGGGCTGCCATCGACGCGGGCGAAACTATCAATCCCGACGGCCTGAAAAACCAAACTGAAGGCGGCTTGATTCAGGCTTCCAGCTGGACTTTAAAAGAAGAAGTACTTTTCAACGAGCAGCACGTCACGAGCCGGCAGTGGGAAACCTACCCCATCTTCCGCTTTGACGAAGTGCCCGCCGTGACTGTTGCCATCATCGACCGGCCCAATGAAAAGCCCCTCGGTGCCGGCGAAGCGGCCCAAGGACCCACCTCGGCGGCCCTGGCGAATGCCGTGTTTCAGGCCTGCGGGAAGCGTATTCGGTCGCTACCCATCCGGCCGGAGAAGCTGGTGCAGATGAAGGAGATGTAAGCAATTTGAATCGGAAATAACTACAGCGCAGCACAGGATTTATGATACCTAGAACCTACTGTAAAATCTCTCAGCCACGACAAGAGTATGAGCGAATCCGTCAGCAGGCTTGGGGCAGCTAACGATTCAAAAATCCTTTAGCCTTGGGATGAGAAAGTATTTTATACAGTCCTATTAGTACGGCCACCAGATTTAGAGTTAGACTGGCTATTAGTAGATGGGCTTAGGAAGCAAACTAGTCAGTTAAGAGGTTGAAACCACCTCTCAACCGACTGAATGTCAGTTATTAAAAGCTTTTAGGCCAGGGCTTTATTCAGCCTAAACGAGTCGAAAAATAAATCTGCTTATAAGTAGCTGCATTTGAGCGTTTTATGACGCAAAAATATTTGTTTGCTTCCTAAGCCCCTAGTAGAATATCGGCGTAGGGATAGTGCAGTATTTTCCATAAGACACTTAATACACCGAGACCTAACCCTACGATGAGCAATAGAAGCGCATGTTTTTGGTTCATCCAGGCTAACTCACACCATTCACCAGAAGTGCTCATTGGTACGCGCTTTTCCTTAGCATCTACTTCGTGGGGTTATTACACATCAATGCCACTTCAATGGAGAGCATCAAAAAGTGTGGGGCAGTCCGGAGCGAGCGGCCGTTGGCATAGGTCCCACTGGTGATGGCCGAAAGCTGGTCAATCGTTGCCCCACACTTTTTGATGCTCTCACTTCAATGGCCTTGGTTAAAAGTTTGGTCCACATGTTACATGGATTGCGGAAGCGCTGGCTTTCCTGCCATACGGTGAGAAAGCCGACCTATCCTGAAAGGTTGGCCCACCCGGTTACCCGGACAGCTACCCATTGACCTACCAAACGGGGCATTCGAGCCACCTGCGCACCGCAGCAATAAGGCCCGTTCGCGCTCGACCAGGGGCGCCGGGTGCCGCTTACCGCTCAGAACTCAAGGATGAAGCCGAGGGTGGGCGTTACAATCGGGTCGTCATTGGTCAGCAGCAGCGGGATGCCATTCGAGCCATCCAACCGAATCGGCTGCCCGTCGGTGGTGGCGAAGTCCGAGTTGTCGGGCAGGCGCTGAAAGGCGTAGCTCGGCACGGCCGGATTGCGCAGTACGAAGGCGTTCTGCACGTCCAGAAACAGGTCGAGCGTGAAGCGCCGCCAGTTCACGCGCTTGTCGAGGCGGAAGTCGAACTGCTGGAACGTGCCCAGGCGCAGGGTGTTGATTTGGCTGAAGTCGAACACGCCGCGGCCGGTGGCCAGGTAGCTGGCCCGCGAGGCCGCCAGGTTCAGGGGCGTGTAGGGCGAGCCGCCGCCGGCCCGGTACTTGAGGCCCATCTCCCAGCTCTTGCTGAACTTGCGCCCCAGCAGCGCCGAGGCCAGGAAGCGCGAATCCCAGGCCGAGGGCACGTACGCGCCGCTACGCCCCGTAAACTCCGAGCGGAAGCCGGTCAGCGAGAGCACGGCAAATACCTTCCGGGTGAGCTTCTGCTGAAAGAAGAACTCCAGGCCGTAGGCCCGGCCCCGCCCGGTGCTGGTCACGGCCTCGTTGCCGATAGCTGCAAAGTCGCCGCCCAGGTTAGCCAGACTGATGCCGTCGCGGACGGTGACCGGGTAGTCCGCGTATTTTTTGTAAAAGCCTTCCAGCGTGAAGCGCGTGGCCGGGGCCGGCAGCCACTCCAGGCCCGTCACGTAGTGGTCGGAGCGCAGGTACTGGTTGCTCTGATTGACGAGCCGGCCCGCGTTGTCGCGGAAACCCAGGACCGGGTTCGTCGGCAGTTTGTAGTAGCGCCCCACTGAGGCGTTCAGGTTCAGCGTGGGCAGCAGGGCGTAGCTCGCGCTGAGGCGGGGCGAGAGGGTGCGGAGCAGGTCGCGGCCGTCGTCGGTGAGCGTGTTGCCGTCGGTACGCACCCCAGCCGAAACGGTCAGCCGGTCGCCGTCCAGAAACGAGCGGGTCAGTTGCCCGAACGCCCCGAAGCGCCCGAAATCAATGGCCGTCTGAAAGCGCACGTCCACGCCTGGCTGCAATTCGTTGCCGCCCGCGTCGAGCACCGGGCGGCGCAGGCGGTTGAAGAAGCGGTTGTCGTACTGCACGTACTGCCCCATCACGCCGTAGCTGTACTGCCAGCCGCCCGCCGTGCCGTTCACGTCGGCCCGCAGCTTGGTTTCGGTTTCGCCCGAGCGCGTGAGCAGGATGCGCCGGCTTTCGTCGCCCTCGGCCCCGGCCTGAAACTGGTCGAGCTGGTTGTCGAGCTGGGTGCGGCTCAGGGCCACGTTCAGGTAGCCTTTGCGGATGAGCCGCCGCAGGTTCACGCCCACGGTGTAGTTCCACTGGTCGGCGGTGGGGTTCTGCCGCAGCTCCTGCTCGGTTTCCGGGGTGGCGTTGCGGGGCACGCCCAGCCGAAACTTATCAATGGCCCCCAGGCCCAGCGTGGTGAGCGTGGTTTTCGGCCCCAGCTTGGTGGTGGTCTTGAACTGAAAGTCCCAGTACGAGGGCCGGATGGGCAGGTCGATGGCCTCGAAGAGCAGCTGCAAATACGAGCGCCGGGCCGAGGCCAGAAACGTGGTGCCCGCCACCCCGCTCGAATCCCGCCGGCTCAGCGGGCCTTCCAGCGTGAGGGCTACTTCGGTGGCCGAGGTGCGCAGGTTGCCCTGCAACCGGTCGGGGTTGCCCTCGCGCTGCCGAAACTGCAGCACACTGCTCAGGGCGTTGTCGTAGCGGGCATTAAAGGCCGACGTGCTCAGCGTCACGTCTTCCAGAAAGCTCACGTTGAGAATGCCCGCCGGCCCACCTGCCGAGCCCTGGGTCTGGAAGTGGTTGATGACCGGCACCTCGATGCCGTCGAGGTAGTACACGTTTTCGTTGGGCGCGCCGCCGCGGATGACGATGTCGTTGCGGAAGCCCGCCGTGCCGCCCGTGCCCCCGCCGCCCACGCCGGGCAGCGTCTGCACCACCTTCGAGATGTCGAAATTGCCCCCCGGGTTGCTTTTGATTTCTTCCGTGTTGATGCGCTGCACGCTCAGCGGCGTTTCGGGCGTGGCCACCCGAATGGCGCGGTTGGCTACCACCGTCACCTCGCCCAGCTGCTGCGCGCCGGCCCCCAGCTCCAGGTCGATGATGTTGGCGTTGCCGCTGTTCACCAGTACGTTGGCCCGCAGCAGCGGCTCGTAGCCGATGAAAGTGGCCCGCAGGTTGTAGCTGCCCGCCGGCACGCCGCTCAGGCGGTAGCGGCCGGTGCCGTCGGTGGCCGTGCCCAGCGCGGTGCCTTCCAGCACCACCGTCACGCCGGGCAGCAGCTCCTGCGTGGCCCGGTCGCGCACTAGGCCGGTGATGCTGCCCGTGTTTTGGGCGTGGGCGAAAAATGCCGGCAGCAGGGCCAGCCAGGTCAGGAAGTAGCGCAGTCGCATACGGCAATTGGGGCAGCTTACACCTTTGATAGGGCAAGCAAGGTGGTTTCGAAGCCAGGGGGAAGCAGGACGTCGTGTGCGGGCCACCCTAAATCTGCTCGCTGAGGTAGTACTGAGTCGTCAGCTCTTCGCTCATCTGCCACAACCGGTCAGCAACATTTTCGTCCCTGGAAGAGTCATCCGAATCCACCTGGGTTGGATAGCCCCTCATTTGCTGAAAACCGGCCGGCCCGATAAACTCCCCGCCTTTCAGATTTTCCCCTAACGCCGCGTACAGGATGGGCAGGGCTCCCTGGCTGGCGGGTTGCAAGAAGAGGTTGCCCAGCGGCCGGACGAAAGCCGGGAAGTACTGGTCCAGATTGGTCTTGGCCAAGCCCGGATGGGCCGCTATCGACCGGGTGCGGTAACCAGCAGCGGCTAGCCGGCGCTGCAGTTCGTAGGCAAACACCAGGCAGGCCCGCTTGCTTTGGCCGTAGGCTTTGCGGCGGCTGTAGCCTTGCTGGGCCTGCAAATCGTCAAAGTCAATCTCGGCCCACTTATAGGACAAACTACTCAGGCTGACGACCCGCGAGCCGGGCGTAGCGGTGAGCACCGGCAGCAACAAGCCAGTGAGGGCAAAATGGCCCAGGTAGTTGGTGGCCAACTGGTTCTCGAAGCCGTCTTCGGTCACTTCGAAGGGCGACATCATAATGCCCGCGTTGTTGATGAGCAGGTTTAGCTGGTCGTACCGGGTGCGCAAGTGCGCGGCGAATTCGCGGACGGAGCGCAGGCTGCTCACATCCAGCCGCATGGTTTCCAGGCTGGCGTTGGGACAAGCCGCTGTTATCCGGGCTTTGGCTTCTTCTGCTTTTTCCAGATTCCGGCAGGCCAGAATCACCCACGCGCCCTTTTTAGCCAGGGCAAGGGCGGTTTCGTATCCTACGCCACTGTTTGCCCCGGTTACCACGGCAATTCGGTCGTGCTGCGCCGGCGCCTGTTCTACGCTCCACTTTTGGTCCATTGGTTAGGCGTTTAAAACACGCTGTAGAGCTTGATGGCTACGGGCTTCGAGGTCGGGCTGTAGTCGATCAACGCTGACTCAAACTTGGGCTCGCCGAACGGCTTGTAGTTGTTGCCGAATCCGACAGGTTCTTTAGGAATTTGCAGGAAATTCATTCCCAACTCGCCGTTCTCGTTGGTGTCCTGGTAAATAGAAACGGCGTATTTGCCGTAGGGCACGTCAAACACCGCCTTTTTGGTATCGTCATCGGCCACTAACGTCATTCGCCTAAAGGGCTTTTTCAGCCAGTCCGATTCAACGTTGTAGATTTCAACGACCACCTTTCCGTTGTTTTTTTCGACGTTCAGGATTTGAATTTGCAAGGGTGCTTGTTGATTCAACGGCTTCGAGGCAGCCGGTGCCGCACCCAGCAGGAGCAGCATGAACAGGGAAGCGGTGTGGCGTAACATGTTGCTTTTCCAGTTTTAAGCGTGAAACCTTTCCTCAAGTAGTACCTGCCCTACTTTAAGGTTCACAAAGGTCAGGAGCGCAACCGCCTTTTCGTTGTCAGGAATCTTGCGCTTATTCGGACAAACCTTGCAAAAAAGCATTTCGGTATTCGGTGGGCGTTTGCTGCGCCACCTGCTTGAATAGCCGGCCAAAGTAAGAAGGGTCGGCAAAGTTGAGTTCAACCGCGACTTGGGCAATGTCCTTTGAACGGTCCTGCAAGAGCACCTTGCTCCGCAGAATCACCATTTCCGTGATGTGTTGCTTGGGTGGCTTACGGGTCAGCTGATTCACGCACCGGTTCAGGTAATTTTCCGACACGGCCAGGGCATTCGCATAAAACGCCACCTCCCGGTTGGTGGCAACCTGGTCGTATACCAACTCTTTGAACCGCATGGTAATTTCGGAGGGCCGGTCGGGTTGGCACAAGGTGGTGGCCGAGGCTTCCGCCACTTTCAGCACCATCGCGCGGAGCAACGCGGCTTGAATTTCTTCGGTATACCCCTGGTCCCCGGCCTGGCGAAGGATGAGCTCGCAGCAGTGGCACAGCCATTCCATGTCGGCGGTGCAAACCGAATGTTTGGGATAAAACGTGAGCCGGTGCAGCAACGCACGGTCCGTAAAAATTTGGGGCAGCAGCGTACTTTCGAGGTGGATGTAATACCCCTGCGTGCCTTCATCGATGGATTTGATGGCATTGAGATGGCCTTCCCGAATGAAGAGCACGTCGTTGGCGGTCAACGCCAGGGTTTCATTGTCCACCTGCTGCTGCCCCCCGCCCGCCAAAAAAAGCAGTAAAAAGCTGTACTCGGCCTTAAAAAGGGGGTAGGGGGCTTGATGCGCGCGACGGCCAGGGAGAGCGGGTATATCTGGACGGCGCTCTTTTGAAACTCAAAGGTGTCGGGAGGGGAGTCTAAATAGCGGGCCACAAACCGTTTGAAGGTGACCACGTCGTAGTTTTTACGGCTCATGCTTATTATGTTGCGACCGACGATGGCCAGCCTTTTTGCCTGCTGGTAACGCGCAGTTTAAATGTCCTAAGTCCCAAGCTCGGGGGGCGTTTGCTGCTTGCGTTTGCGCTCCTCGGTGGCGTGGCCGTTGCTGCTGGGGCCGGCCGGACCCGTGGGGGGCGTATTTGGCTCTTTGGAGCCGTGCTGCACGTGACCGTGGGCGGCAGGGTCGTAGCTGGCTTCCAGCTCGGCCAGCCTGGTTTTGCCGTAGGCGAACTTGGTGATGAGCACGTAGAGCACCGGCACGATGAAGATGGCCAGGAACGTCGCCGCCAGCATACCGCCCGTTACCGTCCAGCCGATGGTCTGGCGCGACACGGCGCCCGCGCCCGAGGCAAACGCCAGCGGCAGCACCCCCAGAATAAAGGCCAGCGAGGTCATAATAATGGGCCGCAGGCGCAGCTTCACCGCGTCGATGGTGGCTTCGATGAGGTTCATGCCCGTATCGACGCGCTCCTTGGCAAATTCCACGATCAGAATGGCGTTTTTGGCCGCCAGGCCAATGAGCGTAATCAAACCGATCTGGGCGTAGACGTTGTTGGTGAGCTTGGGCAGAAAAATCAGCGCCACCATAGCCCCAAACGCCCCCAGCGGCACCGAGAGCAGCACCGAAAACGGCACCGACCAGCTTTCATACAATGCAGCCAGCAGCAGGAACACAAACAGAATCGAGAGACCGAAAATGATAATGGTGCTGTTGCCGGAGCTGATTTCCTCGCGACTCAAACCGGAGAAGTCGTAGCCGTAGCCGGCGGGCAGCACATCGGCGGCCACTTCCTCCAGGGCTGTGATGGCCTGACCGGAGCTGTAGCCGGGAGCCGCGTCGCCATTTATCTCCGCCGAGCGGAACAGGTTGTAATGGGAAATCAGGGGGGCATTTTCCACTACTTTGGTCGAGATGATGGAGCGCAGCGGCACGTTCTGGCCCTGCTGATTCATCAC
The DNA here is from genome assembly GCF_056835965.1 of Hymenobacter sp. R533113. Taxonomy (NCBI): domain Bacteria; kingdom Pseudomonadati; phylum Bacteroidota; class Cytophagia; order Cytophagales; family Hymenobacteraceae; genus Hymenobacter; species Hymenobacter sp. R533113. The sequence continues at coordinate 73,381 of NZ_JAKWBD010000014.1, read as the reverse complement.
ATAATAGCCCCCCAGGTTCTCGATATCCTTGCGGTAGAAGGTGTCGGCCTGGGCCACGACCCGGAAGTTGCGGCCGTACTTAGTGAAGTCGTTGATGTAGGCCGAGCCCATGTAGGTGGACATGGTAGTGAACACCGAGGAGAGCGACACGCCCAGCTTCTTGGCTTTCTCCCGATCCACGGTTACCTGGTAGCCAGGGGTTTTGGCCGTAAAGAAGGTGAAGGCGCGGCCGATTTCCGGCCGCTGGTTGGCCGCCGCCACAAACTTATTAATGACCGCTTCGAACGCTTTAATATCCGTGGAGCCTTCGCGCTGCTCCAGCTGGAAGCTAAAACCGCCCGTGTTGCCCAGACCCGGAATAGCCGGCGGCGGCACCACCACAATGTTAGCTCCCTTAATCACCGAAAACTCCTTTTGCAGACCCGCAATAACGGCCGCCAGCTGCAAGGATTCGTCCTTGCGCTCATCCCAGGGCTTGAGCTGAATAAAGAAGGTGCCGCTGCTGGGCTTAAAGGAGAAATTCAGCGCATTTAAGCCCCCCACGGCCGTGTACGTGCGCAAAGCCGGCGCTTTGGTGCGCATAATCTCCGACATCTGATCCAGAATCTGCTTGGTGCGGGCACTGGAAGCACCCTGAGGAAGCTCCACGGATACAAACAGCCGGCCTTCGTCCTCCGTCGGGATAAAGCCCGTGGGCTTGGCGGTGAAAAGCCCTACGGTACCCGCGTAGATGCAGGCCAGCAGAATCATCACAAAGGGCGCGAACCGGAGTGCTTTGCGCACGCCCAGCGAGTACGATTCGGTGGTGCGGCCAAACCACATATTGAACCGGTAGAATAGCTTATTCAGGCCTTTGGAATCGGCGTTCTGCTCGGTGGGGCGCATGAGCAAAGCGCACAGAGCCGGCGTGAGTGTAAGGGCAATAAAGGCCGACAGCACCACCGAAATAGCGATGGTGATGGCAAACTGTTGGTAGAGCTTGCCCACGATACCCGGAATAAAGCCCACCGGCACGAACACCGCGGCCAGAATCAGGGCAATGGCTATGACCGGGGCCGTAATGTCCTTCATGGCCTTTATGGTGGCTTCGCGGGCCGAAATCTTCTCGTTGTCGATGTAGTGCTGTACGGCTTCCACCACCACAATCGCGTCATCGACCACGATACCAATGGCCAGTACGAAGCCAAAGAGCGTCAGCGTGTTAATGGTGAAACCCAGGGGAATAAAGAAGATAAATGTGCCCACAATAGCCACCGGAATAGCCAGAATCGGGATGAGCGTGGCGCGCCAGCTTTGCAGGAACAGAAAGACGACGAGCGTCACCAGCAGCAGGGCTTCACCCAGGGTTTGGAGCACCTCCCGGATAGATACGCGCACCACCGTCACCGACTCGAAAGCCGCCTTGTAGGTTACGTCGGGCGGGAATTTCTCCTGCAAGGCGTCCATGGTGGCGTAGATGCCGTCGGCCGTTTGGAGGGCGTTGCCGCCGGGCGTCTGGTTGACGAGCAGCAGCGTGGTCGGGATGCCGTTGGTGGTGTTGTAGCGGGAGTAGTCGAACTGACCGAGCTGCACGCGAGCCACGTCTTTGAGCTGCACCACGGAGCCATCTTCGGGGTTGGTCCGCACCACTATTTCCTCAAACTCTTCTACCTGATTCAGGCGGCCATTCACAAAAATCGTGTACTGAAAGGCCTGCGTACTGAATTGCGGGGCCGTGCCCACGGAGCCGGCCGCCACCTGCACGTTCTGCTCGCGCAGGGCGTTGGTCACTTCCGTCACGCTCAGGCCGAGCTGGGCCATCTTGTCGGGCTGGAGCCAGATACGCATGCTAAAGTCCTGACCCAGCGCGGTTACGTCGCCCACGCCGGGCACGCGCAGCAGGGCGTCGCGGACGTACACGTTGGTGTAGTTATCGAGGAAGGCGGTGCTGTGGGTGCGCTTGGGCGAGTAGATGGCCAGCACCATCAGGGTGGTCGGGTTGCGTTTTTTTACCGTCAGGCCCAGGCGCTTCACTTCGTCGGGCAAGGTAGGCTGGGCCACGCTGACGCGGTTTTGCACGTCGAGCGTGGCAATATCGATGTTGGTACCAATCTCGAAGGTGACGTTGGTACTCATGCGGCCGTCGTTGGTGGCGTTGCTTTGCACGTAGGCCATGCCCGGCGTCCCGTTGATCTGGGTTTCGATGGGCGTCACCACGGTTTGCTCCACCGTTTGGGCATCGGCTCCCGTGAAGCTGCCCGCTACCTGCACCACGGGCGGCGAAATGTTAGGGTACTGACTAATGGGCAGGTTCAGGATAGAAATGCCCCCCAGCAGCACAATCACCACTGAAATGACGATGGCCGTGACCGGTCGCCGAATAAAAACGTCAGATATCATACGGTTTTAATGTAGCACCAAGCTCCAGCTTAGCTGCGCTGTCCTTCGGTTGGTGAATCGTTGCGGTCGTTGCATGTAGCGCGAAGCTTCCCGCTTCGCGCATCGTTGTTTAGTGAAACAAGTCGCTAGAAAAAGCCCCCAAGCGTCATTGTTCAACGAAAGGCGAAGCGGAGGTCTGCTTTATCGTCCTGCGAGTAGCGCTACAGTCGTTCAACGATGCACGAAGCGGAAGCTTCGCGCTACTTGGTAGCTACGGGCGCGGCCGTTTCGCCCACCTTCACTACCGCACCTTCGCGCAGATTCTGCGTGCCTTCGCTGACAATTACCTCGTTGGCTTTGAGGCCCTGGCGCACGACTATTTTATCTTTTACCCGCGTACCAGTCAGCACTTTGCGCTGATTCACCTTGCTGCTGTCGCCGACTACGTACACGAAGAACTCGCCCATTTGCTCCGTCACCGCTTTGCTCGGAATGACAAGCTGGCGGCCGGTATCCTCGTTCAGCACGCGCACGGTGGCGTTCATGCCGGCCCGCAACGTGCGGTCGGGGTTCGGGAATTGCAGACGTACCATGATGGTGCCGGTTTGCGGGTCCACGGCCCGGTCGAGGGTGTTGATTTTGCCGGGTGCGGGGTACGCTTCCTCCCCTGCCAAAACCAGCGTAAACAACGAGTCGGAATTGCCCCCCGACGGCCGCTGAAACTTCGCAAAGCGCGGAATCAGCTGCTCGTTTACCGGGAAGTCCACCGCAATCGGGTTATCGGAGGAAATCGTGTTCAGCAGGGTCGTGCCGGGCGTGACCAGGGAGCCCAGCTTCACCTGCGCCAGCCCGATAGTGCCGGCAAACGGCGCAATAAGCACTGAGCGACGCAAATCGGTGGCGGCGTTGGCGAGGTTGGCCTGGGCGGCACTTATCTGGGCCCGCGCATTGGCTACGTCGGTGGCGGCGTAATCGACGCGCTGGCGGGCAATGGCGTCCTGCTCGGCCAGGCGGTTGTAGCGCTCGGCATCCTTGACGGCCTTTTCATAGTTGGCCTGCGTGATGCGCAGTTGCGCCTGCGCCGATTGATACGCCGCCGCGTAGCGGCTTTGGTCAATCTCGTAGAGCTTCTGCCCCTTAGTCACGCGCTGCCCGTCCTGCACGTAGCTTTTGGTCAGGTAGCCGCTCACCTCGGCCCGCAGCTCCACTTCGCTCAGCGGCACCACCGTGCCGGGGTAGGTATCGATGCCCACCACGCTTTCCTCGGTCACTTTATATACCGTCACGGGCACGGCCACCGGGGCCGCGTTTTGCGGAGCATCCTCTTTCTTCGCGCCACAGGCAGTAGCTGCCACGGAGCCGATAAGTAAGGGTAACAGCCGGACTAAATTCCACTTCATGGGTTGAGTATCTTAGAGGATATTAGAAATTTATTGCAAAGACCTGGGGGCATTTTTTAAAGCTTATCCAGTTAGAACGTCATGCAGAGCAACGCGAAGCATCTCGCGTGCTGATGCAGGATTAGTAATCTAACGACCGCACGCGAGATGCTTCGCGTTGCTCTGCATGACCGTCTGGTATGTTGCTACTGAATTAATTAAGCGCAATAACGCCTAGGGCCCGCTCCACGTCCAGCTTGCTGGCCAGCACGGCAAAAAGCGAGTTGTAATAGTTAAGCTGTGACGTCCGTAAATCGGTTTCGGCCACAATTACTTCCAGATAGGTTTTGATGCCCTCATCGTATTGCAGCTTCACGATGCCGTAGATTTCCTGGGCGTCGCGGGCGTTTTCCTGCTGGGTAGCCAGGTCGTTGAGGGCACTTTTATACGTAGCCAGCGCCTGCTCGTACTCCGAGTTGATCTGGTTTTTGGTGTCGAACAAGTCCAGGTCGAGGCGCTCATCCTGCAGCTCCGCGATTTTCAGATTCTGGGTGCGGCGGGTGCCCGTAAAAATGGGCAGCGCCAGCTGCAAGCCGGCCTGGGAGTTGGGAAAGGCGCGGTCGTACAGGGCCGAAAAGTCGTTGTTCTGATACACGCGGTTGTAATTCACAAAGCCCGAGAGCGAAGGCAGAAACCCCAGCCGGTAATAGTCGATGTTTAGGCGCTGGAGCTTCTTCTGCGTCAGGAGCTGCTGCACCTCAATGCGATTTTCGAAGGCCAGCTGCTGGGTCGTATCGAGGCGGGTTTGCTGAATCATCCGGGCCGTGTCGTAGGCCAGCGCCAGGTTGTTTTCGGGCGCGTAGCCCATCAGCTGCTTGAGATTTGCGTATTTACCCTTCAACGATTCGGCCGTGGTCTTGCGCTGGGCGTAGGCATTTTTCACCGAAATGGTGGCTCGCTTGTAGTCGATCTTGTCGGCGATGCCCACTTCGTACTGCGCGAAAGCGTCTTTGAGCTGCTTTTCCTGGCGCACGATGGCCTCATCGAGAATACGCAGCTGCTCCTGCGTCAGCAGAATATCGTAGAACGCCTTGCTCACGTTGGTTACTACGTCAATCTTGAAGGCGGTGGTATTCTGGCTGTTATTCAACCGCACGAAGCGCAGGGAGCGGGCGGCCAGCAACACGTCGTTGCTGTACAGAAGCTGCGTGCCCTGCAAGCCAATGGTCGAGGTATTGTTAAGGCCGATGCGTACCAGCTGCTGCCCGGCCGTGGGGTCCTGAAAGTTGGGCAGCACGGTGGTGGGCAGAATCAGGTTGCGGGTATAAGAGCCCACGCCCTGCACCTGGGGCAGCCAATCGGACAAGCCAATGCGGATTTGCCGCTCGCCAATGGCCTCATCAATCGTCGCCTGGCGCACCAGCGGCTGATTGCGCAGGGCAAACTGCACGCACTCCTGCAAGGTGGCGTTGGCTGGCAACGCCGCCGGTGTGTCAGGTCCACCCGATTGAGCCCAACCAAGCAGCGGACCGCACACCAACGCTACGCTTAGTACGAAAGCACGACCTATAAACTTCTGGGGGGCAAATAATTGCTTCATCTCGTAATCAGTATTCAAATTAAAAAGGCAGCAGGCGCAACACTGAAAAAACCAACGGCTGCGCAACTGGGGGGCTTTTTTAAAAAGTAAACAGGTAAGTCGTCAGCATATCAAGTACAAGGTCCTTATGCCGACGCGTGAACTCCGCGTGGGCTGCCTGATCCCACTCGGAAATCTCCATGGTAATGGGCCGCGACAGGTACATAAACTGGATATTGGCCATCAGTAGCTGCAATATGTGCATGGGCGCCACCGGCCGAATCTGGCCTTCGTCGGCCGCTTGCTGTAGCTGGCGCAGGAAAAAGAACACCGGTCGGTCCTTGCCGGGGGGCGTGAGTAAGCCGGGGTGCCGGCGCATCTCGGAGAGTAGAAACAGGGGCAGATCCGGATTCTGCTCAAACAGGGTGAAGTGCGCCTCCACTAGCTGCGGAATTTTGGCTCGCAGCTCCAGGGGCTGGGCCATGATGCTGAAGATTTCCTGAAAGTACTCCCGGTAGATATCCTCAAAAATCAGCCGGAACAGCTTTTCCTTGCTGCGGAAATAATAGTTCGTCAGAGCCTGGTTGATACCGGCTACCTCGGCTATGTCGCGGGTAGTGGTCCCATCAAAGCCCTTCTCTATAAACACCTTGCGCGCCGCTTCCTTGATTTTTTGTTCGGTGCACTGCGGGTTTTCGTCGGACATCGGTTAATCAATAAGTATGAATTTGAGCAAGGCTGGCCGCCAACTTCCGGACACGCCAAGCTTTCGGCTTTGCGATTCTGCTGTTGGGTTAGAGGATTTAAACTTAGGTTTTATGTTAATGTTTTAAATGTTTGATTAAATTTCGAATACTACTGAAAAGACATGGCCCCCTTATCCCGGCTTCGCCTGCTAAGCGAACCAGGATAAGGGGGCCATGTCTTTCCTTATTTCTATCTAAGCTATTCTCTTTAAATTACTTACAACCGCGTCAAGCTCACTATCGACCTCTGCGATACTTATTCCTTTACCCACACTCCGAGCTTCTTTTTCTGAGCGTAGATATCGGCCAGCCGGATTTGCAGCATAAATTCCTCGTACTCCTTCTTGCTGATGTGGTTCTTTACGCCGGTTTTGGGCTTTTGCATAGTGCCGCCCGGGAAGTAGCCGTTTCTAATCAGGTACACATTCAGGTTTTGGTCCTTGTCAACCACCCAACAGTAGGTCATGCTGGAGTTGGGTGCCCCTATCATCGTTGATTGAATGGTCGAAACGGGTATTACGCGCGCGCTCGGGTGCTGCTTTATCCACCTGGCAATCAAGGTGTCAGCGCCCTGGGCCTGCCGGCTTTTGAAAAAGCCCGTTCCCAGCAGACAGTAAGCCAAGGTGCTATCTTTCTTGGGAGCACCAAAAATGGATTTAAATTTAAACTCTTCAACCGGCCGGGTAGCTCCCAGCCGCCCCATCTGCGCATAGCTATGAAAAGCCGCCAGCAGTGAGAGGATCAGCAATAAGTAACGAACTGTACGCATAAACAGGATGTTTAAGAATTGTATTTTGCCGGACTGACAGCATATTTCGTGCCTCCTCATCAATAGCTGCTTTTTCGGTTAGCACTTAGAAGAATTAGCGGTCTGTTTTTATCCTTTTCCAGCTTCATGTCTCTTACCACCTCCCCTATTCTTGCTTCTTCCCCTCCGCCCGCTACTGTTAAGGCTGCGCCCGTAGCCTTTTTAACTCAGGCCGCGAGGGATTTGGTAGCGCGCTATCCGGGCTCCGAATTGTCGGATGTGGTGGTAGTTGTGCCCACGCGGCGGGCGGTAGTGTACTTAAAGAATGAGCTGGCCCTGGCCACGGAAGTAGGCACGGCCCTGTGGAGCCCGCGCATCGCGGCCATGGAAGACCACATGGTGGAGTTGGCGGGCGTGCAGGTGGAGGAGCCGATTGCCCTGCAGCTCCTGCTGTTTGATATTCTGCGCGAGATTGATAAGAAGCTGGACTTCGACCAGTTTGTGGGCTGGTCGGGGCTGCTGTTGCAGGACTTTTCCAATCTCGACCAAAACCTGGCTTTCCCCGCCAAAGTCTTCGACTACCTCACCGAGGCCAAAGCGCTGGAGCGCTGGGCGCTGGAGCAGATGCCAGCTCCCGCCAGCACCACCGTCGCGTACTTTCGCTTCTGGGACGACCTGGAGAAAGTGTACTGGCGCCTGCGCAAGCGCATGGAGCAGCAGGGCGTAGCCTACCCTGGCCTAGCTTACCGACTGGCCGTGGAGCATGTGCAAAACATGCTGGATAACGGCCAAAAAGCCCCCCAGCACGTTTTTCTGGGCCTGGGCTCCTTGTCCAGAGCCGAAGAAAGACTCATCCGCCTGCTGCTCAAACAAGGCCGGGCCGAAGTACGCTTCGACGGCGACGCCTTTTACCTGGAGCAGGACTCGCCCAACCGGGCTGGCCAGCACCTGCGCCGCTACCGCCAGCAGTGGGATTTGCCCCCCGAGAGCTTCGCCAGCACCACCGGCGCCCTCCCCGATTTGCTGCGCACCATGCCCCGCGAAATCCAGTTTGTGGGCGTGGCCAATGCCAGTATGCAGGGCAAAGTAGCGGGCCAGCTTCTGGCTGCTTCCCGCCTGCAAAACCCGCGGGCCAAGGTTGCCATCGTATTGCCCGACGAAACCCTGCTGCTGTCCGTGCTGCACGGCTTGCCCCCCGAGGCCGTGCCCGAGTACAACGTGACCATGGGACTGAGCTTCCAGAGCACGCCGCTGTTTAACCTCGTCGATTTGCTGTTTGAGGTGCACCTGACCGGCATCCGGGAAGGCTCACCCGAAACCGGCTACGGCGTGCCGCGCTACCACCATCTGGCCGTCACGAAGCTGCTGCAACACCCGTTTTTGCGCCGCTATCAGCAGTGGCTCGACAAGCAGGAAAATGCCCCCCAGTACCATGGTTTGCTCGAGCACGTGTGCAACCAGATCGTGAAGCGCAACGCCGTGCTGCTGCCGGCCAGCGAGCTGTTGCAGCTAGGTAAGCAACATCCGCTTGTTGAAGCGCTATTTGCCACCTGGGACACCTGCGACGATATTATTGCGGCTTGCTATACAATTATTGATTTGCTGAAAAAAGCGTACCAGGATCAGCATTCAGCTATTGAAGCAGAGTACCTGTACTTGTTTTTCACCTTGGTAAAGCGCCTCAATTCGGTGTTCGACTGCCGGGAGCAGCGTCTGTCGGTGCGCTCGTTTCGGCGGTTTTTGTACGAGCAGATGGCCCGCACCCGCCTGCCTTTCAGCGGCGAGCCCATTGCTGAGGTGCAGGTGATGGGTTTACTCGAAACGCGTGCCCTAGACTTCGACCACGTCATTATTCTGAGCTGCAACGAGAACGTGCTGCCCGCGCCCAAACGCCACATGTCTCTCTTTCCCTACGACGTGCTGCGCGAGTTCAACCTGCCCACCTACGCCGACCACGAAGCGGCCACCGCCCACCAGTTCTGGCGCCTGCTCCAGCGCGCCCGCAAGGTAGATCTGCTGCACGTGCTGCCGGGAGCCGAAGGCACCCGCACCGGCGAGCGAAGCCGGTTTTTATTACAGATTGCTAATGATTTAGCCCCCCAGAACCCAGCCTTGGTGCTGCGCGATGTGGTAGCAACGGTGAACATCAGCAACGATTTGCTTCACCCCTCCGGCCCCCCGCTCCTGAGGGGTGAGGCATCCGTTGAACGACCCTCGCCCGTAGGCGACTTAGTGCTGGAAAAGGACTTTGATATGCTTACCGCTCTGCGCGGCGTGCTCATTCGGGGCCTCTCGCCTTCTGCGCTGAATCAGTTCCTGAACTGCTCCCTTCAGTTCTATTTCGCCCGCCTGGCCAAGTTTCAGGAGGCCGAGGAGGTAGAAGAAAAGCTCGGCGCCGATGGCTTCGGCACCGTAGTACACGAGGTGCTGGAAAATCTACTGCGGCCCTTCCTTCAGGAAAAACGCCCCCTGACAGCTGCCGACTTGCCCGCCCTGCTCCAACAAGTGCCGGAGGAAGTAGCCAAAGCCATGCGCCAGGAAGAAGATGAGCGCCACGCCCGCCCCGACGAAGGCCTGAACCACGTGCTGGGCCAAGTGGCCGCTCAACTCGTGCGCCGCTACCTCGAAGGCTTGCCCGAGCAGGCCGGCACCTTACCGCTGCAAGTAGATGGTTTAGAGGAGATTCTGCAAACCACCATCCCCGTTACGTTGCCCAGCGGCGACATCCTACCCCTGCGCCTCTACGGCATTGCCGACCGCCTCGACGAGCTGCCCGACGGCCGCCTGCGCGTGGTAGACTATAAAACCGGCCTGGTGCAGGCCCACGAGCTGCGCCTGCAAAAGCGCGGCGAAGATGCTGCCGCCGCTACCCAGCGCCTGCTCACCGACGCCACATCCGCCGCCGACAAAGTGCGCCAGCTTTGGCTTTACCGCCTCATGCTGGAGCGTGAAGGTCGCCCCGCCGCCAATGCCGCCATCATTTCCCTGCGCAACCTCAGCGCCGGCCCCATGACGGCCGACATGAGTTTTCTGACCGAAGACGGCAGCTCGTTCCTCGATAAAGGTCAGGAGCTGCTCACCAGCTTCGTACACCGCATCTTGGACCCAGCCGAGCCCATCCGCAAGACCGATGATTTGGAGCGGTGCCAATACTGCCCATACAAAGGCATTTGTGCGCGGTGATACCCTTCAGCATTTTTGAACAACCACCCGTTTTGTCTTACTCCAGAGGTGTGAACAGGAGCATTTTTGCTAGAGTAAGCAGGTGGCTATGCAGAACGATAGTGAAACATCTGGTGTGCTTCGTTGCCATTCAATAATAACGTCATGCTGGATCTAGCGTCCGCCTTTTTGAGTGAGCTACCACTCAGACGGCCGCACGCGAGATGCTTCGCTACCGCTCTGCGTGACCGCCCCTTTGTGTAATTGTTCATACACACAGTACATCTCAGAGGAATTCTCTTCAATACCTCTGAAACCGGCAGCTACTGTATTGGCCGTGTTTCTCCTACTGCTTATTTATAATTAATATAAATAAAGTTTGCAATGTTAGGCTAGACAGTATTCCTTTGTGCTATTCATAATGATTCAAAATAGCATGAGCCCTAGTTCCTTTTCTCGATACGGTCTGATAGTGTGGCTATTATTTATTACCATCCTAGTTCAGGCAACTGATACTGATAAGGATTTTGGCACCATCAGCGGTACCGTTAGTAAATCAGATGGCCAGCCAGCCAGCTTTGTTACGGTGGCGCTAGCTGGCACTGCCCTTGGCACAACCGCTGATGAGCAAGGCCGCTACCGTTTGACACGGATACCGGCTGGCTCGTATACCTTAATTGCCCAGGCAGTTGGCTTTGCGCCACATTCCCAAACAGTAATAGTGGCGGGTGGGCAGATTATTGAGGCTAGCATACAACTCACGAATAGCCTAACTAACCTAAACGAGGTAACGGTTACGGGCCGCAGCTATACTACCTATCAGCGCGACGCTACCAACATCGCAACCCGCTCGGAAACCCCGCTCCGCGATATTCCCCAAAGCGTGCAGGTACTACCCGAAGCTGTGTTGCGCGATCAGCAGGTGCAATTGCTGCAGGAAAGCATTCGCAACTTTGCCGGCATCAGCCAATTTGGCGGCTACAATGACTTCAATATGCGTGGCTTCCGGTCCACGACGGGTAACTTTGCTTATAATGGGCAGCGCCTGGGGGCTCTTCGTACACGCCTCAGCCTACCTACAACCTGGAAAGTGTAGAGGCTATTAAGGGGCCGGCATCGGTGCTCTATGGTTTTGCGGCCCCAGGGGGGATTATCAACCAGACCACCAAGCTACCCGAAGCCACGGCCCGCCGCGAGGTGCGGCTGACCTACGGTAGTTTCAATCAGTTTCGCGGCGTGGCCGATGCTACCGGCGCATTAAGTGCCGACGGCCGCTGGCTGTACCGGATGGTGGCCGGTGCCGAGCGTACCGACCATCAGATGCGCGACTGGAAAACGCGCAATGTCTTTGTCAACCCTTCCCTTACGTTTCGCCCCACCGACCGCACCAACCTGACGCTGACCACTTCTTACTTCCATCAAAACGAGGACGGTGGTACCTGGTACAACCGGGGCATTATGGCTGTGCAGAGCGACCTGGGCGTATTGCCCCGCGATTGGAGCCACCACGATTCAAATGACAAAGGCGCCGACCGAATTGCTTCTGCTCAGTTCCTGGGGCAGCACCGCATCTCGGATAAGCTGTCGGTAAACTTACTGGCCCGCTATAGCTATTACAACTCTATCCAGCAGTATCATCACATCACCCGTCGCAGCTATGACCCGGCCACGGGCACGATCCAGCGGCACTTCCGCGACTTTGATAATGTCACCCAGGACGCGTTTGTGAACGGCTACCTGACGTGGAAGCCTACTACTGGCTCCGTTGAGCACACCATTCTCGCGGGCCTCGATTACGGTTATAGCAACAACGGCTACGACTACGCCCAGAGCTACGACGGCGTGCCCGGCCTGAACATTTTTAACCCTCAGTACGGGGATACCAACCGGGGCATCTACCGCGGCGAAGGCTACAATGCACGATTTGATAACCCTACTAACTTCATTGGGGGCTATGTTCAGGATCAGCTTACCCTAACGCCCCAACTTAAAGCTGTACTAGGGCTGCGCTATGATAACTATCGCAGTACCAGCCGCGACCAGGACCAAACCGAGCAGGTATCAGATCCCACGGCGGCCCTGGTAATTACCCAGGATACTTCTACGGCCTCCGCCTTTGTACCCCGCGCTGGCCTTGTGTATCAACCCCTACCTGAGCTTAGCCTGTATGGTTCCTACAGTCAAAGCTTCGAGCCCCAATATTCCAACCTGCCCCGCTCAGGCGGACCCTTCGACCCCGAGACCGGCAAGCAGTGGGAAGTAGGCGCCCGCACCGAATTGCTCGGCCGCCGCTTAGTGGGTTCTCTTGCCTTCTACCACATTCGCAAGGTGAATATTCTTACTACCGATCCGAATGACCTGGATGGGCAGCGCCAGATTGCCGGCAACGAAGCCACCAGCCGGGGCGTGGAAGTTTCGGTAACGGGCCGCGTGCTGCCAGGCCTCAATGTTATTACCAACTATGCCTACAACGAGGCCCGCATCACCAAGAACGGCAACCCCGACCAACCCTACGGCTCACCCTGGTTTGAAAATGCTCCCAACCACTCGGGCAACGTATGGGCCGTGTATACGGTGCAGCAGGGCGCGCTGGCTGGCCTGGGCTTTGGTGGGGGCGCCTATCACGTGGGTAAGCGCTACAGCTTCGACGCGGGCTTCTCCATTCCTAAGTACACCACCTTCGACGCAGTAGTGAATTATCAATACAAGAACGTTTCACTGGCCTTAAATGCCTACAACCTGGCCGATACCCGCTACTATTCCGGCGTATTCTTCCGTGATATTGTGTGGGTGGGTAATGCCCGCTCCTTCCGGCTCACGGCCGGCTACTCCTTCTAATCTCCGCGCTTATGGCCCGCTCCACCCTCACTCGCCGCCTATTTGCCCTGCACAGCTGGTTGGGGCTGGGCACCGGCTTGCTGCTGCTGGTAGTGAGCCTGAGCGGCGTGGTGCTGCTGTTTGAGCCGGAGCTTGACCACGCTCTCAACCCTAAGCTGCTGACCGTAGCGGCGCCTGCTTCGGCGCGGCCTTCCTTGGATCGGGCCTTTGCGGCCGCCCGACAACACTTTCCCCAGCCGGCCTACCTGCGCCTCCGCCGCATTCCCGCCACCCCCACCGATGCCCTCGAAATCAGTGTCGAGCAGCCTGACCATACCTGGACGCTGGCTTATTTCGACCCCTATACGGCCCGCTACCTGGGCCAGCGCGATGCCAGGGGGCATTTTTTCGGTTGGCTGTTAGGCTTACACTACAGCTTGCTAGCTGGCACCGGCGGGGAGCTGACGGTTGCCCTGCTGGGCATCGCGCTACTGCTGAGTATGCTCACCGGCGCGGTGGTGTACCGCAAGCATCTGCTGCCGGTGCTACTATTCCGCCAACGTATTAGCTGGAAGAACTGGCGCACGGCCTCCTCGGGCTTGCACCGGGTGGTGGGCGTGTGGGCCTTACTCTTCAACATGGTTTTGGCTGGGAGCGGGGCGTGGATGCTGCGCCACGCATTCTTACCCGAAACCTATACTACTGAGCCAGAAAAGCCGCTCCTTACCCAGCCGCCTTTAGCCGTGTCGTTGGACACTCTCGCCTCCCGAGTGGCTCTGGCCGTGCCCGGCTTTCAGTTACAGGGGATTGCCCTGCCCAAAACAGCCGCCGATACGGTAATTACGGCCATGGGCAAGCTGGCCAATGAGCCGCTTTATGGCAATTTCAGTCAAACTATTGAAGTATCGGCGCGCACTGGTCAGGTAGTTACCGCCACCGATGTACGACAGGCTGGCCTCGGTGAGCGGGCAGAGCTTGTGGCTCTTACCCTCCACTTTGGTCAGTTTGGTGGGCTGCTGCTGAAAGTAGTATGGGCCATGGGCGGCCTTTCTCCCGCTTTGCTCAGCCTCACGGGCTTTCTTTTGTGGCGGCGCCGCGTGAGCGGCAAGCGCCGCCCTGAGCGCATGGCGGTTGGGCAGCGGCCGTCCCCTCAACTCGCTTAGCAGTTGAGCGAAAATATTGTACAGAGAGTTTCATTGCCTTCTGGAGCGTTTGTGCCAAGTGATGCTTGTGTACACTGCAGAAACCGACGGCGGCGCTGCCATTTTGCCAAAAGAGCGCTATTTGGAGAGTAACACGGTATACCTTTGCGGCTCTACTTTCAACTCACCCCTGAGAACTCATGGACGAATTCATGCAAGCCGCCATCGACGAGGCGCGACAAGGCCGCCGGGAAGGTGGCATTCCAATTGGCTCGGTGCTGGTGCGTGGGGGGCAAATTGTGGCCCGCGGCCGCAACAAGCGGGTGCAGGAAAACAACCCAATCAAGCACGGAGAAATGGACTGCCTCTTCAACGCCGGCCGCCAGCGCACCTACCGCGACACCGTACTTTACACCACCCTCATGCCCTGCTTTATGTGCGCAGGCACCATCGTACAGTTCAAAATTCCGAAAGTAGTCGTGGGCGAGTCGCGCACGTTCGGCGAGTCGAAGGAGTTTCTGGAGGCCCACGGCGTGGAGGTCGAGATTGTGGATCTGGACGAGTGCGTGGCCATGATGCAGGAGTTTATCGAGGCTGAGCCCACCCTCTGGAATGAGGATATTATGGAGTTATAGACGAACAGTCGGCAGCCCTTATTCAAGTTAAAACCTGGTTAAATAGTATTTAAAAGACTAAAGCTCTCCTCTGGTGGCGCTTTGGTCTTTTTGCATTTTATGCAACCTCGCCACTCATTTCGTGCGTATCCCACAGATGGCTGATACTCCTTTACTTGCTTCCAAAAAGTGTCCGCACTGCCAGCAATGGTCCGGGTGGCAACACAATCCTGAGGACCGATGTGAGCATTGCGGCGAGCTGCTTGATCCGCGGGCCCAACAAAGTGCCATCGAGCGCGCGGAGCTGGAAAATCAGAAGACGTCCTCCCTTATTCTGATGGAAATAAAGCCCGAAGACAAGGGCGTGACGCGTTTTTTCAAAACTATGGTCCGGGGTGGACAGCTAGCTTTTGCGGCTATCCTGTCGTTCATAGTTTGGGTAGTAACAGTTGTTGCAGGTTGATATGAAGCGCTGGCCCGAGTTTCGACACCCGCTGTTTCTCGTCGCCGTGCTCCTGTATGCGGGCTACCTCCTCAACCGCTACCTGCTGCATTGGCCTCTACCCGCGCTGCTTACCTCTTACTTAGGTGATCTGGCCGCCATGCCAGTCATGCTGAGCTTGGCCTTGGCCGCCCAACGGCGCTTTGTGGCCCATACGCGCGCCTTTGTACTTCCCGATACCTGGCTGATTGCGGCCTGGCTCTACGTGTCGCTGTGGTTTGAAGGCATTTTGCCCTACTTCTCCGCTACCGCCGTGGCCGATCTATTCGATGTTGTAGCGTACGCCGTCGGTACGGTTGCTTTTCGGTACTGGCTTAATAAGCCTGCCATAGCCGCCTGATACGGGAGTAGGACTGGCAAATATTTGTGGATCGGTAACTTGCTTTACAAGGTACTGTACACTTTATTTGTTTCCATCTCCCATCTTCTTCTCTCCCCTATGTTACTGTATCAACTGCACAGCCGTTTTTTCAACAGGTTTATTGGGCTACTCAGCCTTACTCTTTTGCTGGTATCTACTCAAGCCAGAGCTCAAAACAGCAAGAAAGATCGGGCGGAAATCATGATAGTAGGGTTTGTGCACCTATCTCAAATTTATAATAAAGAGCCGCAGTCAGACGTACTCAACCCCAAGAAGCAAGCGGAGATAGCCAAGCTGCGGGAGCACCTGCTCAAGTTTCGGCCCGATGCTATCATGATAGAAGCCGAACCTTCGGAACAGAGCCAGATGGATAGCTTGTACGCCCTGTACCGCGCCGACAACCTTGATTTCTCCACGCTGCCTTCCGGCACCGGCCGCAGTGAGCGCTACCAAATAGGCTTTGCGATAGCCAAGCAACTGAACCTAGCAAGTCCATCCTGCATCGATTACTACGCCTCCACCTCCCAATCGCTGCTGAGCACCGGCGACAACATCGACTATTTCAACAAAGGACTAAAGGAAATGCAGCTTACCGCTCGCCCTCTGCAACGCATGGCCCAGCACGACAGCTTATCGGTGTACGATTACATCGCCTTAGCCAATCACCCCGACTTAGTAGCCATGATTCACCGCGTAATGTTCAATAACCCCGCGATGGTGACCAACGGCGCGTTTTCCGCTACCGGTACCAATACAGTTGATTTGGGTAAGGTAGATACAGCCTACATTGGGGCGCACTACATCAGCTTATTCTACAACCGCAACCTAAAAATCTACTCCAATATCCTGCGGGCCCAGCAGAAAACGAAGGCCAAGCGCATTATGGTTATTATGGGACTAGCCCACGTAGGCGTGCTGCAGGAGCTATTTGCTAACAATCCTAATTACCACGTAGTACCCGCCTCTACCTATCTAAAAACCAAGGCCACAAAATATTTAAAGTCCAAAAAAGACAGCTACGCTCCGTCTTCTTAAACTTCACGGATAAAGCTGGCAGGGCAGTTCAATCAAGGGGCAGACTAAGGTGCTGATAGCGTTTTGGGTAGGATAAGATAATTCGCTGGGGGGCTTTTTTTAACCTTCTGGCCAGTTCTCCCCGTACTGTTAGCAGTTTGGTTTCATAAAAATGCCCCCCGGCACTATGCTGGGGGGCAAATTTTGTTCTCTGCCCTTCCCTATGCTCGACGAATTGAACCAGGTGCTGCTTGATTACTGGCATCAATTTTTGCACTTACTACCCAAATTTCTCATTGCCCTGATCGTCATTGCCGTTGGGGTAGCCGTTGCCAATCACGTTAGTGGCTTACTCGGCAACCGACTCCGCAAACGCTCCCACGACGCCTTGTTGGCCGATTTTCTGACCAACTTCACGCGCTGGGCCTTGCTGCTGACGGGCGTATTGTTGGCTATGCACGTGCTTGGCTTGTCGGGAGTGGCCAGCGGGCTGCTGGCGGGCGCCGGACTGTCGGCTTTCATCGTGGGCTTTGCCCTGAAGGATATCGCGGAGAACTTCCTGGCCGGCGTGGTGCTGGCCTTCAACCGCCCCTTCCGCATCCACGATACGGTGCAGATACGGGACTTAATGGGTGAAGTAGAAGCTCTGAATCTGCGCACTACCCTCATCAGGACCTTCGATGGTAAGCACATCTTTCTGCCCAACGCCCTGGTGTTGCGTGAGCCGCTTACCAACTACACCCGCGATGGCTTCATTCGTCAGGACCTTCTGATAAGCGTCGATATGGGCACTGAAACCTCTTCGGATCGGATTGAGGATCTGTTGCTTAAGTATGTGAGCAGCCATAAAGGCGTGGAAACCCGCGACCCACATACCCCCTATATCATCGTCGAGAAAATGAGCAGCACCTCCGCCGACCTGCGCGTTTTCTTCTGGGCCTATTCCGAAGAGTACCGCCGCGGCACTCTGGAGCTGAAAAGCGCGCTAATGAAGGGCAGCAAAGCGATGCTAGTGGCTGAAGGCTACGCCGTTTCGGGCGCAAACTAATACGTAGTCAGTACTAAGCTGCTTATTCCTTTTATTGCTTGTACCTTGTATTAGTGGCCGGTTTCTTGCGGATTGGGCTCTGCTTTTAGTTGATTTTCATGCCGAAAAGTCCTTTTCACCGTCTCTTAGGTCCCTTGTTGCTGTGGCGACTGCGCCACGTCAACGACCGGGTTTACCTGATTTTGGTGAGCGTGCTGGTCGGAATAGGCGCGGGGTTGGCGGCGGTTGCGCTCAAAGGCTCTGTTCACACCGCCCAGAATCTGTTGTATTCCTGGGTGCCCGAAGAAAACCGGGTATTTGCCCTGTTCTTATACCCGATGCTTGGCATCGGACTCACCGTGCTTTTTACGCGCTACGCGCTGGGCGGTACCCTGAGCCGGGGCATCGGTCCTATTCTGTATAACATTGCCCGCCAGGGCAGCGTGGTGCCGCGCAGCAAGCTGTATTCGCAGGCTATTACCTCTTTTCTTACGGTCACCTTTGGTGGATCGGCAGGTCTGGAGGCACCTATTTCGGTCACGGGCTCAGCTCTGGGTTCCAATATCGGGCGCATTCTGCGGGTGGGCCGGCGTGAGCGGCGCTTGCTCGTTGGCTGCGGGGCGGCGGCAGGCGTGGCCGCTATTTTCAACAGCCCTATTGCGGGCGTGCTGTTCGCGGTGGAAGTGATTTTGTCGGAGCTGTCGGCCCCGTTTTTTATTCCGCTGCTTATTTCCTCAGCCACGGCCACGGTGGTTTCCAAGGCCCTGTACGCGGGCCAGCCCTTCGTACTGATTACTACTACCTGGCCGGTGGAAGCAGTGCCGTCCTACCTGATGCTGGGCTTGTTTACCGCGCTGCTATCGGTGTACATGATTCGCATCTACTTCGCCTCCGACAAGTATTTCGAGCGGTTTCCGGGCACTTTTCGCAAGGTGGTATTTGGTGGCTTCACGCTGGGCATCATGGTGTTTTTGTTTCCGCCCCTCTATGGTGAAGGCTATAATATTGTCGAGATGCTGCTCAACGGCCGGCCCGAAGGATTGGTGGAAGGCTCTATTTTCGCCGTTTACCGCGACGAAAACGTGTGGCTGCTGCTGCTGGTAGTGGCTTGCAGCATGCTGCTCAAAGTACTGGCTACCTGCGTCACAATTGGCTCCGGGGGAAACGGTGGCATGTTTGGCTCGTCGTTGTTTACGGGGGCGCTGGGGGGCTTTTTGCTCGCTCGCCTGATCAATATGAGCGGCTGGTATCCGGTTTCGGAGGTGCATTTTGTAGTGCTGGGCATGGC
Source organism: Hymenobacter sp. R533113 (assembly GCF_056835965.1). NCBI lineage: Bacteria > Pseudomonadati > Bacteroidota > Cytophagia > Cytophagales > Hymenobacteraceae > Hymenobacter > Hymenobacter sp. R533113. Next base: position 54,644 of record NZ_JAKWBD010000014.1, on the reverse strand, counting down.
CGGTACGCTGGCGGGCGTGGTGCACGCGCCCCTCACGGCCATCTTCCTAATTGCCGAGATTACCGGCGGCTACGCCCTGTTTGTGCCGCTCATGGTGGTTACTTCCAGCTCTTATCTGATTACCAAGTACTTCGAGCCTTACTCGGTGTACACCCGCAAGCTCGTGCAGCGCGGCGTGCACATGCACGCCGACCGCGACCGGGGCCTGCTGGCCCAGCTCGAACCGCTGTCTTTGGTGCAGAACGACTTTGTGCCGGTTCACCCCGAAACCACTTTGGGCGAGTTGGTGAACATCTTTCGCCACGCCACGCGCAACCTGTTTCCCGTAGTCGACGCCGATAATCGGTTGGTGGGCATTGTGTCGCTGGATACCGTGCGCGACGCCCTCTTCGACGACGAGCACTACACTACCACCTACGTCAGCGACCTGATGGCGCCGCCCGTCGCGGTGGTATCGCCCGAGGATAGCCTGCTGGATACGCTCAGCGAAATGGAGCACCACGACGCCTGGGCTTTGCCGGTTGTTCGGGATGGCTATTACTTGGGCTTTCTGCTCAAGTCCACTATTCTGGCCAATTACCGCCGACAGTTGCTGAAGGAGATTGAGTAGTCGCTTAGCCTTGCGACGTAATCAGAAACTCGACCACTAAAGTTACCGAACGCCAACTTAGAGTGAATACCCGCATGAATCAGCCTAGCTAATTTCAATGCGAATGCGCTACACGCCGTCTTGCACCTCCACTTCCAGAATGCGCACTTCCGGCGGCATATGAGGCGCATCTTTCGTCAGAACAGATATTTTACCGTTGCGCTCCATAATGGCCTGCTTTACCTGCGCCAGGTCTTCGGTGCTTCCGTTGCTGCGGATGGCCCGCATCAGATCTTTGCGACTAATGCTACTGCTTTGCATGGCGTCCCAGTCAATTTGGCTATCCTCCACCAATATCCGCTTGGAGCCTTTCACGTAAGCGCCCAACCAGTCAGAGTTATATGATAGGTAACTCGTAAGCCAATGCAGGCCAATCAGGGTAATGCTAGCCAGTGATGTCCCCCAAAAAGAGGCATTGCTATTAATCCCCCTGCTAAGGATGGAGCCGAGCATAATGCCCACTATTACAGCGAAAGCGGTATTCTTACCCAGAAAGCGCTTGGCTCCTACCCGCACCAATAGTAGGCCCACCACGTAAATCACTACCGCACGCAGGGCCGCCTGCCAGGCATTTATTTCATTCAGCCCTATGCCCAAGACATTATCAACAGCAGCTTGAAGCTGGCTAAGAAAAAGCAGTACCATGGAATTGGGTTTGTGGTAAGTGAAAGCGTGGCCGACGCTGGCCAGGCTCCCTCCTGAGGTACGACACAGGGGCCATCGAGTTAAAAATGACAGACTTATGGCGTCACTTCTCCTGGGGGGCAAATTCGGCCGCCGTAGAGAAAATGACAGCGGGATAAGTTAAATCTCCCCGTCTGCAAACGGCGCCGGGATACCAGCCGGGAAAACCCTGCATCAGACTCGGCAGTACCTACTAAGGTATGAATCGACTCCGCGCGCTTTGGCTGAATCTGGATGCCAGCTTATGGTTTATCCCAACCCTGATGGTTGCGGGGTCCGTTTTGCTGGCTTTCACCTTGGTATTCATTGATTTACGCATTGAGCATGATTGGCTGGAAGCATATCCTCTGCTGTTCGGGGCTGGCTCCGATGGGGCCCGCGGGGTGCTCACGGCCGTTGCCGGCTCCATGATTACGGTGGCTGGCCTTATTTTCTCACTTACGCTGAGCACGCTGGCGCAGGTATCCAGCCAATACACCCCGCGGGTGCTGCGCAACTTCATGAGCGACCGGGCCAATCAAATGGTGCTGGGCTTCTTTGTCAGCATTTTCGTGTACTGCCTCATTGTGCTGCGTACCATCCGGGGTGGCGACGAAGGCAGCTTTATTCCCTCCTTGGCGGTACTGATGGGTTTGGTGCTGGCCCTGGTCAGCATCGGAGTGCTTATTTTCTTTATCCACCACATCGCCAATTCCATTCAGGCATCCAACATTGTCCGCAACGCAACCGAGGAAACGGAAGCCGCCATCAAACGCCTGTTTCCCGACCAGATTGGACAGGAAGCGGACGCCAACGAAGCCCAGGAGCTCCTGCGCCAGGCCGGCCAGCTCACCTGGCTGACCGTGCCTTCCCGAGCTAACGGGTATGTGCAGAGCGTGGATGATGAGGGCCTGCTGGACTTAGCGCGCAACCTGCACGGCGTGATACGTATGGAGCACGGTATCGGCGATTTTGTGGCGCGCGGCGCGGCGCTGGTATCGGTGGCCGTTTATCAGGGGGAAACCCTCTTGCTTGATGACAAGCTAACCGACCGGATTAATGCCAGGTTTGGCTTGGGCAGCCAGCGTACCATCGAACAGGATGCTGGTTTCGGCCTGCGGCAAATCGTGGATATAGCCCTGAAGGCCCTCTCACCGGGCATCAACGACACCACAACGGCCATTATCAGTATTGATCACCTCGGCGCTTTGGTCGCGCAGCTGGCCGACCGCCAGACAGGCAGTCCCCTACGCACCGACAACAATCGGGTGCGCGTGGTGGCAGTGCGCCCGTCGTTCGAGAAATTTGTAACCACTGCTTTCGACCAGATTCGTGTCTGTGCCGATGGCAATGTGGCTATTTATCTGCGCCTGCTTACCGCGCTTTCCGTTATCGGGCAGCGCACCCAGGACCCTAAGCGCACCCTGGTATTACGCCGCCAGCGAGGCCTGATCGGCGAGGCGGCCGAGCGTACGCTCCAAACGGAGTACGAGCGCACCCAGGTGCGGGAGCGCCTGACCTTGCTGGAATCCTGATAAAGGCGGGCAAGTTAGCAGTAGCTTCTGCCCACGAAATGCCCTGGAGCTGCGATGACTGCTTACTTCAGCTGGTCAACTTATTGTACACCGCAGAAGCGTTGTACCTGATTCACACCTATCTAACTCACCTATGCTATGGAACAATTTTTCTTTTCAAGCTGGACAAGCATCGCCCGTACGCTGGTCATTGGAGTAGCCGCCTACGCTGGATTGATTACTTTACTGCGCCTGTCGGGCAAACGAACGCTGACCAAGATGAATGCCTTTGATTTAATAGTTACCGTGGCGCTTGGCTCTACACTGGCCACCATACTGCTCAACAAAAGCGTACCGCTGGCCGATGGGCTTACTGCGCTTGCGCTGCTGATTTTTCTGCAATATGTCTTAACCTGGCTGTCGGTTCGCTCCAAAACGGTGAGCAAGCTCATCAAGTCTGAGCCGACGCTTTTGGTGTACCGGGGGGCATTTTTGTCGGAGGCCCTGAAAGCTGAACGGGTTACCGAAGCAGAAATTCTGGCTGGCTTACGCGAACAAGGCGTGGCCAGCGTGGCCGATGCCGCCGCAGTGGTACTGGAAACCGGCGGCGACCTGAGCATCCTCAAAAACACGAGCGACGGGCCACAGTCCGTGCTACAGGATGTGCCCCTGAAGGAAAAGAAGCAGTAAGCCCTGGGGGGCATTTTACTACTTCACACAAGCCCGGAGCGAAGCTATTCTTCCTCCAACTTAGGCTCAGGTACCGCGGCACGGGCAAGCGGCACATCGCCCTTGCCGGCCGGCCAGCCTTCGCGCTGGGTACGGCGGTCACCATCCGTCACTTCGGTCTGGTCGTGGAATAGGATCTGCTGAGTTGGGAATGGCAGATCGATGCCATTAGCCGTAAGCTTGTTCTTAATAGCTTCCAGCACTCTATCCTGCGCATCGAGCACGTCGGCCTGACGCGGCGGATTCACCCACCACCGCACCCGAATATTCACGCTGCTCCCAGCCAGTTCCATTACCAGCGCCTCGGGAGCGGGCACTTGCAGCACCCCTTCTACTTCGCCAACAGCTTCCAGCATCAATTGCCGGGCCTTGGCAATATCGTCGCCGTAGCCAATGCCGACATCGTACTGCAAGCGGCGCTGATCGTAGGCCGTATTCACGGTTACGGCGTTGGTAAACAACTCAGCATTAGGAATAACCACGCGGCGACCATCAAAAGTTTTGATGGTGGTGGCCCGCATCTGGATAGATTCTACGGTACCCTCAAAGTCCTTATACTTGATCTGATCGTCGATCTTGAACGGTTCGGTAAATAGCAGCAGAATGCCCGCCAGGAAGTTCTGAAAGATGTCTTTGAAAGCAAAGCCAATAGCGATGCCGCCCACTCCCAGGGCGCTGACTAAGCTGGCCGGGGTAAAGCCGGGCAGCACAATAGTCACCGTGACCAGCACGCCCAGGATAATCATGGCTACGTAAGCTAGCCGGCTCAATAGCAATGACAGACTCTGATTCTGACGTTTGCCCCGTGTAATGCGCTGCACCAGGGAGCGCACCCCACGAGCCAGCAGCATAAACAGCACGAATACAATTACTCCAATGGCAATATTGGGCAAGGTGGCCATCAGGTCACGGCCAATCTGGTTTAGCTTCTGCCAGGCAATTGAGAAATCCATAGGCGCGAAATTTCAGTGAGTTAACCGGGTTTCATAGCGCAGTTGAACGGTAAATCTGCGCTATTGCGGGGCAGTCGGCTTAATACTCGCCCAGCTCCGGCTCTTTACGCGCCAGCAGCAAGCCAACCATCATAAGCACCCCCGTCAGTAGAATTACGACAAACAGAATGTTTTCGCTGACTTGCCCAATAAGATGAGCCTTGGGTATGCTATAAAACAACAGAATGGAAATCAGGCCTTTGGGGGCGATAAACAGCTCCGGTACCAGGTCCGATTTGGCGATGTAGCGCAGGTAGAAAAAGCGGATAACGGTGAGCACCGCCACTATCAGCAGCCCCTGCCACAACAGCGTCACGCTGATAAGATTGGTAAGAGTGATGGAATAGCCAAACAGCAGAAAAAAGAAGGTACGGATCAGAAAAGCCGACTCGGCCGTGATGCTTTTGAACTGATGCAGCTCCTCGGAAAGGCGCTCGGGGTGCAGCAGGCGCTTCAGGGGGCCTTTTAGGAAGAGTTCGGCGTTATTCACGGCCAGTCCGAAGGCAAGTACCAGCAGCAGGGACGATAGGTGCAGCTTTTTGGCGAGGCTGTAAATCAGGACCAGAAAGGCAAAAATCAGGAAGAACTTGATGTGCAGCCGGATGCGGTCGAGCATAAACGCCAAGATGGCTGTGCTAATAACAGCCACAATCGAAACGGCTATAACATCGCGCAGAAACGTGATAATGGATATGCCCTGAGCGAAGTTATCCTGCAAGGCAAAGTTGAAAAGCATGATGCCCAAAATGTCGGAGAAGGTACTTTCGTAGACAATAAACTCCTGCTTCTCGCCGCCTAAGCTGGATACGCTGGGGATGGCGATGGCCGAGCTGATGACAGCCAGCGGCACGGCATTAATTAAACAGCTTTGGAATGAGACACCCAGATAGAGTTGCAGCAGCTCGGCAATAATGAGGGCCTGCACCACCAGAATAAGCGCCGCCGCCGCGAAGGAGCGCCGAATCAGGGGGGCTTTTTCGCGGCTTATTTTCAGGTCTAGCGCCCCTTCTAACACTATCAGTATTAGGCCAATAATCCCGAAAATCTCCAGTACTACTTGTGGAATCAATACTCCGATATCCCCGTAGTCGGCAGCCTGCTTGAGCGCGATACCCGTGAAGAGCAGCATCAGCACCGACGGCACTTTGGTGGCCCTGGCGGCAAGATCAAATAAGTAGGACAAGACAACGGCCAGACTCAGGCCAATGAGGATAGTGTATGGACCCATGCGGGAAGAAGTTAGGGAAAGGACTGTTTTCTATACGGCGGCGCCAGAAACTTAACTATGCATTGGAGGCTGTTTGAATTAATCCTTGACTGGCCGGACGATATAGAGACGCAATAGTTGGAGCCTCCTTACGGGTGAATCGTTCAACGATGAGCCGCAAAATATTGCGTCTCTACCAAATTCTAGCTAAGTCAAACAGCTTCAAAGCGACCAGCGCCGCGGTGCCGTATCTTGCCGCCCGTGAACTCCCTTTCTCATTCTATGTCTTCTCTCCCCAGCATTGCTATTATCGGGGGCGGCCCGGCGGGTTTGCTGGCCGCTCAGCACCTGGCCGAAGCGGGCCACCGTGTGACGGTGTATGAAGCTCAGGCTACCGTAGGCCGCAAGTTCCTGGTAGCCGGACACGGCGGCTTTAACCTGACCCACAGCGAGCCGCTGCCCACCTTTGGAAAGCAATATGGGGCTCACCACGACCAATTTGGTACGTTTCTCACTAATTTTGGACCCGAACAGCTGCGCGCCTGGGCCGCTGATTTGGGCGTAGAAACCTTTGTGGGTAGTAGTGGCCGAATATTTCCCACGGCTGACTACAAGCCTGCCCAACTCTTGCGGGCCTGGCTGGCACGTCTGGCGGAGCTTGGAGTTGTAATCAAAACGCGGCACCGCTGGCTGGGTTTCGTGCCCGACTCGCCCAACGGCCTGCTCCTGCGCGATGAGCAAACCCACGAAGAATTCACAATTTGCCCCCCAGCCGTGGTGCTGGCCCTGGGCGGGGCCAGCTGGGCCAAAACCGGCTCCGACGGCGGCTGGACAGCTGCCCTCACCGAAATTGGCGTACGATGTACGCCCTTTGCGCCTGCCAACTGTGGTGCCGAAATAGCCTGGGGGCTTTTTTCAGGGAAAAGGTGGGCCGCACTCCGCTCAAAAACATTACCCTGACCTGCGAAGGCCAAACCATGCGCGGCGAATTGCTCCTGACCGACTATGGCGTGGAAGGCAGCCCGGTGTACGCCCTCACGCCGGCCCTACGCGCGGCGCTCAGCCGCGAAAAACCGGCAAAGCTCTGGCTCAACCTTAAGCCTGACCTGACGCCCGACCAGCTCGTGCAAAAGCTAAGCAAACCCCGCGGTAGCAAATCGTGGGGGGCTTTTTGCAGCAAGCCTTGCGCCTGGGGCCGCCCATCCCAACCTTATTGCGTGAGGTGGCGCCCCCCGAAGCCATTACCAGCTCGCCCGAAAGTCTGGCCCACTTGCTTCAGCAGTTGCCTTTGCCCGTAAGTGGCCTGCGCCCGCTGGATGAGGCCATCAGCACGGCGGGCGGCGTAGCGTGGGAAGAGGTAGATGAACACCTGATGCTGCATCGGCGGCCCGGCACTTTTATAGCCGGCGAAATGCTGGATTGGGAAGCGCCCACGGGCGGCTACCTGCTGCAAGGCTGCTTCAGCACGGGCGCCTGGGTGGCCAAATCAATTAACATTTGACAGGTAACATTTAACAATTGGTAGCTATGTCCGAAAGTGTTACCTGTTACCTGTTAATTGCTTTTTGCTCGGCCTCGGCCAGAATAGCCTTGGCCTCATCCAGCAGGCACTCGCCGGGGTTGAGCTGCTTGCGGCAGATCAGCGCGAAGAGCAGAAAGAACGATACAATCGGCAACACCCAGCCCAACACAAACCACAGCCAAAACGACCGGCCATAGCTGTGGGCGCAGTAGCCGGTAGTGAGGGGCAGGAACGACATAGCGCACAAAAAGCCCAGCAGTAAATCAACAAACATGGCGATGGCAGCTATGGGTGAGCGGTATCGTGAAGATACTTGGTTCGCGAGAGTTTCCCAACGCTGAACAAGCCTGATTTATAATGACTATAACTATGTTGGCGGCCGGATGTTGCCTTAATCTGGCCGGAATGTTGCCGCCTGACCATACCACCCTGGGGGGCATTTTCGCGTACCTGTACTGTTTTCTGCCCCTTCCCTTCTCCTGACCGCCCAAACTACCCTATGTGGGAGCACCAAAGTCTGTTTCGCGTCTCGGCCCAGCTATTTGCCGAAGGCGTTTTTAATCTGCTGGACAGAAATTTAAAGCCCGAAGTTTTTTTACTTGGTCTGGCCTCGGCGAAAGAACCCGACGAGCCCCAAGCGGTGATCATCGAGCCCGCCAACCACCGCTACCCCAGCGCGGAGTTTACCGAAGTGAAGGGACGAGCTGCTACCCTGGAGTCGGCCGAAGGCCCCCGCGAGGTCGTGTACCACCTGCACCCCACCGACCAGGACCGCTTTGAGAAGCAACGCTGGTACGAGCTGCTCCGCCAAGCTACTGAGCTGACGCTGAATGAAATGCCCTCCGAACCGATGCCGCGGATTTCCTTCTGCTCGCTGCCGGTCAGCTTTAATGGCTATTTGGTGATAGTAGTGCTGCAGCTTTCGTCTGAGGCTTATCACGGCTATTACGCCTTGCCCGACAAGATTGTGGCCCGCGCCAACTCCTTGCTGGCCGCGGCAGTTCAGGAGTTTTTGCAGGACTGCGCCCGCGCCCTGCGCGAATCTGATTCCGACGATGCCCACCCCGTTCTCGACCGTGACTACAACGAGATGCTGCGCGCGGCGGGCCGGCGCTTTATGCTGCGGGCCGCGGCCGGCACTCACGGCCTCTATGATGCCTGCAACGGCGTAGCCGCGCTACGGCATGAAGGCGACGAGGGCATCGGCCTGATGATTGTTGCTCGCCGCCACCACCCGGCCGTCGTACCGGTTCTGACCCTGGACACGCCTATTACCCTGCGGGATCATCGCTCTATTCGGAAGCTGCTGGAGCTGAGCGAAGACAATACAGCCCTGATAACGGACGCCACGCATGTCTTCGGCCTCGGCTATCTGGTTGAGGAAACGCATTCGAGCTACGAGCCCTTGTTTATGGTGCACTTTACCAAGCACTATAGCTGGGAGCTGACGCACGCCGATCATATTATGATGAAGGTAGTGTCGAACGCACCCCGCCTGCCCCAGGGCCGCGTCGATGCCGACAATTTCGCGCATGCCGTGCGCCAGCAGTGGCCCGACCTGCACGACACAGGTATTGCGTATCTCTGGCGGCTCACGCAGGAAGCCAGCAGCCAGTCGAACGGCACCATTCTGGTAATTTCCGAGGGTGCTTCCCAAGAGAGCCAGCGACTTACCCGCCAGTGTTTCAGGGTGGTACCACGCTTGATGACACCCGCTATCATGCGCCTGGTCACGAATATTGATGGGGCGGTACTCGTGGACCAAAACGGGATTTGCCACGCCATCGGTGCCATCCTCGACGGCCTGGCCACTGCTAAAGGCGACTCCTCCCGCGGCTCCCGCTACAACTCCGCCCTACGCTACGTGGAAAGCAGCCAGTACCCCGTGCTGGCCGTGGTGGTCAGCGAAGATGGCCTGATTGATTTGCTGCCGCCAGTGGGAAGCTAGCAGCTTAGGCATAAGTAGAGACGGAGGCTATTAGTAATGACCGTTTTAGAATCCTTGAAGTATTCAGCAAACGAATTAATTAAAAGCTATCTTGATCCAAGCTTGGCAGCAAGGCGAATCGAATCCTTATCTAACAGATTACATTTTATGCAAAAATCTACTCTTTTCCTTTTTGATATAATGCAGTTCATGGTGATCTGGCAGGTAGTTGTCATGGGCATATGGCTGCTCGGTGCTTATGTACTTTACTTAATGATTCGTGCTCTGCGTAAGTATTTACGGGACGGGTAGCCCCAAATACAGCTGCCTCAAGAACAGCGAACTTACCACTCACCCATTCACGCTGCCCATCATTGCCTCCGGATAGCGCAGTCCGGCAATGGCGCTTCGGGGGCAATTTCATCTATCTGCGCCAGTTCTTCGGCCGATAGCCGCACCTCCAGCGCCCCCAGGTTTTCTTCCAAATACCCGATTCGCTTGGTACCGGGAATGGGCACGATGTCGTTGCCCTGAGCCAGCACCCAGGCAAGCGCCAACTGACCTGGGGTGCAGTTTTTCTGCGTGGCCATTTCCTTAATGCGTGCTACCACATCGAGATTACGCTGAAAGTTTTCGCCCTGAAAACGAGGCGTGTGGCGGCGGTAATCGTCAGCGTCAAGGTCCTCGAAGCGCTGAATCTGACCCGTGAGGAAACCGCGGCCCAACGGGCTATAAGCGACCAAACTAACGCCTGATTCGCGGCAAGCGGCCAGCACACCGTCTTCGGGGTCACGGCTCCAGAGCGAGTATTCACTTTGCAGAGCCGCTATGGGATGCACGGTGCTGGCCCGCCGCACGGTGTCGGCAGAGGCTTCAGAAAGGCCCAGGTGGCGCACTTTGCCTTCTTCCACCAAGCGGCTCATGGCACCTACGGTTTCCTCGATCGGCGTATTAGGATCGACACGGTGCTGGTAATATAAATCAATATGGTCGGTGCCCAACCGGCGCAGGCTGCCCTCGCAAGCTTGGCGCACATACTCGGGTTTGCCATTTATGCCCCGTTTGGTAGGGTCGTTGGGGTCGCGCAGAATACCGAATTTGGTGGCAATAACGGCTTGGCCGCGCCGGTCGCGCAGGGCCCGGCCCACCAGTTCTTCATTCGTGTACGGGCCGTACATATCAGCGGTATCGAAGAAGGTAACGCCCAGATCCAGTGCGCGGTGCAGGGTGCGAATGCTCTGCTCATCGTCGCGTTTGCCATAAAAGTCGGACATACCCATGCAGCCTAATCCCAGGGCCGAAACTGACAGGCCAGAGCGGCCTAAGGTGCGCGTTTGCATATAGTTTTTGTTAGGTAAGAAAGTGAGAAGCATAGCTTAAAGCATAACGAGGAGAGACGCCGCCGAGGCTGGGTTTGAGGAGCAGAAAATTTTGTTGGTCTTACCACACACTCGCTTGCAGGCTGCGGGAGGTTTATCTCAAATAATCCATTGCAACGAACCACCGATCCGCCCGGCGCTCCCAATTTCTTTGATGTACCCGCGCATCTCATTCTTCCGTTTAAAGCTGAAAGCCCTCTCCCTATGCAGCCCAAAATGCCCCCCAAATCGGTTGATCCTCCCTTCGAAGCCGACGAGCGCCTGCGCTGGGTGCAGAGCATCGCCCGCCTCATGGACAGCCAGTTTACGCTGCCCGGCACGCGCTTTCGCTTCGGCCTCGACCCGATTCTGGGCCTGCTGCCCGTAGTCGGTAACCTGACGAGTATGGCCGTATCGGGGGCGCTGGTGCTGACGATGATGCGGCACGGGGCCAGCGGCAGCCTGGTTATTCGCATGGTGCTCAACATCTTACTGGATACTATCATTGGGGCTATCCCGGTGCTGGGCAACATCTTTGACTTCGCCTATAAAGCCAACGACCGCAACGTACGCCTGCTCCGCCGACACTACGCCGAGGGTAAGTACCAAGGCAGCGGCAAGGGTCTGCTGGCGGTGGTACTGGTCGGGATGCTACTCGTGTTTGGCCTGCTGGCCTGGGGCCTGTGGGTGGCGGTAGACTGGCTGTGGACGTATGGGGGCAAAACTGGTGGTAGTCGGGGAGAGTTTTTGGCTCCCGCAGCATCGGGGTGTTTACGACTCGTAAGCCGGGCACTGATAAGCTTGTTAATAAAAAAGCCCCCGCCTGGCGCAGGCTTATCCTTGCCCAAATCTTTTTTCGACTTCTCGGAGGTGGCGTTAGGGCATTTTTTAGCCGACGAACCCCGCCTGAAAAGCAGCAGATCAGGTAGACCACCGTACAAAAAAGCCCTTCCGACCGCATGGTCGGAAGGGCTTTTGAGTTTTGGGTAAGGACAAGCCTGGCGCAGGCCGGACTTTAGAGCTATTGGATTACGACGGTTGAGGCAACCTTTCTGCTCATTATACCCGGTAGCGCCACCCGCTATTTTTGTCCAGTAGCGAGTCGGAGAAGTTGGCTTCCAGCCAGAGCGTATCCCCACGCTGCATGGTGCGGGCCGTGGGAGTTATAGTCACTGCTGGTAGGAAGCCGATAGGCACAATCTCGGGAAATTCCTCCTTGACCGGGCAGCCAGTGAGCGAGAGTGCCGAACCCACGCCAAGTAGCGTCTTCGTAATATTCATCACTAGCGATGCGAGGTAACTAATTGCCCCATCTGCGAGGCTTGTAAATTGTTGTTTTGGGCTTGAATCATCATAAGCAGTTCAGGTTTGGGTAAACGAAAAAAGCTCCCACCTGCGTCCGGCGGGAGCTTTTTATTTAGTACTCAATCAACCGTAAAAGCGAACGTCTCTTTTTGCTCAAAATACACTACCGGTTCCGGGGCTCCCGGAGCCGTGGACACTGTGCGGCTGTGCTGCTGGAACAAGGGAAAGTTAGTCCGGCCTTCATTGAGAACATAGTACATATCGTCGAAAGTGGGAATTTGGGCTTGACCGTTTTGATCCAGTCCTAAATCAATGAACGACAGGCTCCGGCTACGCTCAAAAAAATCACCCATATTGATGAACACCGTCAGGGCAAACACGCCCCGCCGCTGGGGAATGATGCCAATTCGGGCCCGGTAGAAACTACCATCATATACGAGTTCCAGGCGACCAAACGTGCGGCCTACAATGGACAAGTGCCCGACTCGATTAACGACCTGAAACGCGGCCGTGGCACTGGCTTTTTCTGTCTCCTGGCCCAGTAATTCGTAAAATCCTACTGAAGTAGGAAGGGGTATATCCTGGGGCCGGACGCGGAAGCGGCACTGGCTGCGAATGTCGAGCAGCGAATCCGGGCAGTTCATAGTCAGCCAGAGCGTGTCACCCACCGCGAACGTGTCACGCTCGGGCGTGATAGTGGCCGGAATGACGAACGTTACGGGGGTGAAAGTTCTGGGCTCGTCTCTCGGGCAGGCCGTCAGCACCAGCAAGCACAAGCAGGAGAAAAAGGTGAGGCGGCGCATGGCTACTAATAAAAATGGCTTAGTAAAAAGCGCCGCCCGACACAGGCGGCGCTTTCAAATCATTTAATGACAACGTTGAAGCTGCTTTTCTGCTCATCGTATACCGTGGCTTCCGGTGCTCCAACGTTCATAGAGAATGTTTTGCTGTGCTGCTGGAGTAGGTGGAAATTATTGGCTTTGCCCTCATTAATGACGTAGTAGATGTCACGTAATACCGGAATTATCTTTCGCCCATTCACATCCTTGCCTAGGTCAAGGAAGGATAGGTTGCTGCCCCGTTCAAATGGATTTCCGGGCTCGGAACTAAAGTTGAGGACAATATTAGCAATACCAGGTTTGACCGCCCGCAGCCCAATCTTGATACGGTAACGCCCATCCTGGTACGTCGGCTCAAAGCGACCTGCCGTCTGCTGCAAATTATCAATGCGGCCCACTTGGTTGATGACCTCAAACGCGTGGGCAAAGTTGCGCTGGCGTTCGGGTTGCCCGGTCAGCTCCAGAAAGCTAATAAACGTGAAGGGCTTCGCATCCTGGGGACGCAGGCGAAACCGCTGCCCGCTGCGAATGTCGAGCAGCGAGTCCGAGTAGTTGGCCTCCAACCAGAGCGTGTCGCCCAGCGCCATCGTGGCCTGGGCCGGCCGCATGGTCAGCGGGATTTCAAAGAACAACTCCTGAAAGGTGGGGGCCGGCTCTTTGGTGCAGGCCCCCATGCACAGAAGCGCAGCGAGCGAGAAATAGCAGAGGGTGTTCATTACCAGCGGTAAGAAGTAACCAACTGGCCCATTTGCGGAGCCTGCAAGTTGTTGCTTTGTACGCGAATCGCTTCTTCGTAGGCACGCACGGAGTTTGCCTCCGGCTGTAGACCGCGGAATACGGTAGCAGCATTGAAGGCATCTACATTATCCGTGACCCCTGTTCCTCCTATACCCGTTGGCTCTCCTACATCGGTCATATCGTGTAGCATACCATAGACAATCCATTTATCAGAATCATCATCAGCCGGAACTTGATCCTCTAATTGATTAATTGCATCCCTGGCTATATTCGCCCGAGTAGTTCCTCGATACTTATCGTTTAAAAAAGCCGCTCCGTATAATTACCCCAGGTCTCACTGATAGCAATTCTACTGGCTCCCGGATCGGTTTTTTGCCCGTACGGATTATCTGTATTCCCGTAGGTCAATACATACGCGATGTACGCCGTCCAGTAGTTATTACCTACTTGACCGTAATGCTGAGAATGGCCCAACTCGTGGTAGAACGTGTCGTGTAAATCACCGCTTTGGCGGGGCGCGTTCGTACTGCTACCGTAACGGCAGGTAATGTCTGGTAGCTGCCGTTGGATCAGCTTCTTGAGTCCAACTGCCAACGGACCACCCGTGAAGGAAAGATATCTATCCAGGGCCTGAGAAATAAGGGAAGTAGAGGTGATTCGGCGCAGCATAGGCGCTGAGGCAAGCTCAGTGATGGTGGATGAGAGCCAGATGTTGAGTCCCATGGGCGGCGGCGCAATGCCTCGTGCGGCTGAGAACGTATGAGCATCAACTAAAGCGTTAAACGTTGTGGCGGCCACCCACGCTAAAGCATTCTGACTATTAGCATTCGCATCGTACATAAACGTGGGGCCTATTCCTTCCATCTGTCCTTTTTCGTACGTGCCTAGTGGGTAGCGAATGGGCAGCACAGCATTCCAAGGCTGCGTAGTAAAAGTATTCGTATAACCCCGAGTAGTAGCAAACATATTCTTAAACTGAACGAATAGCTGCGCCTTATCCCGATAGCCAGTGTTCACGGCGAAATAGCCGTTGTCGTTCGTGAAGTCGTTGTCCATCTTAAACCAGCGCCGAGTAATTACATTAACTCGGTGGAGGGGTACGTTCGCTCGCAACTCGGTTTCCCACACCCGAACTATGCCGCTCGGATAATAACGAGTAGCTTGAATGGTAACCTCCCCCGGTGCGGGCTTTTCAATAATTTCCTCTTTGTGGCCGGTAATGCGCATGGCTTCGTTGTAGAGAGCCAGGGGCGAGACACCGGCCTTTTTCAGTTGCTCGGTGGCCGCCTTGGTATTGTTGCGCTTCGGGGCGGACGGGGCTACCTGCTGGCAGGGAACTTCAACGTAGCAGCGGCAGCCATAGTCCCATACCGGCTCGCAAGGCGTAGGCTCCGGCTGCCAAGGGTCTTCATCCTGCTCGTCGCCCGCGTCTTCATTGAACAGATACAGATTCTCCAGGGTCTCGCGTTGAATGTGGTAGGGCAACTCCACGCCGTACGGCACGGCACTGTACACCCAAGGAATCTCGGCCGCGGAATAGTCAACAACCGTATTAGCCGCCACCGTTTCATCCAGCGGCTCGAAGGAGAGTTGTAACCCCACATCCTCCAAATCAGCCAGCTGGTCGGTGTCGGCGGGCTTGAGGCGCACGTAGGTATGGGTGGGCGCTTCGATAACCATTGTGGAAAAACTGCCGTCAGCTTTGCCGGATTGGAGATTCTTCAGGGCTTTGCGCATCACTTCCACTGTGAAGGGATTGTCTTTGCCTTTGGCGTTGAGGTCAGCTTGGCTGGTGTGGGCCGCTACACCGGCCTCGCCCGACTCCAGGTCGGGCTTCTCGCAGGCCCCGAGTAGGAGCAGCAAGTCCATAGCACCGCTACGGACGGCAAGTTGCGGGTATTTCAGCCAATTTAAGGGTGGGCCAGTAAGCCCTAACGCGACGGGTAACAGGTAATGCTTTTTCATACGATAAAAAGGATAAGATGAAGCTGTTTAGAAAGTCGGTTTAGGGTTGATTTTTCGCAAAAACAGGACGATGAACGCCAACCAATGCCACGCCAGCCAGTTGCCGATGCTGGTTTCATAGCGTACGAGTAAGGTTTTGAAGCTATCGAGCCAGGCATTGGCGTGTTCCACCACGGCGCGCCGACGGTAGAGTTCGGGGTCAAAGAACGTGTCATCAGCCGTTTGCCAATCGGTGGCGCGGCGGTTGCGGGCGATGTTGGCTTCGATGTCACGGGCGGCACAAGCTTGGCGCAACTCGGTGGTATCGAAGGCGCTATCGGCGTTTAAAAACAGCCCAGCTACCGCAATGCCGGCCGCTTCGAGCAGTACGCACAACTCCTCAAACAAGACCGCCAAGCGGTAGCTGTCGTGGTGGTTGCCGGCTTGCGGGGTCGCACAAGCCAGGGGCTGGCCTTGATTGTCGGCCAGGAACAGGGCCGTGGTGGTGCGGGCCTTTTTGCGCCCCTGATAGCCCACGGCCGCCCCACCGTTTTTGGCCGGTGTATGGCTGCCGTCGAGTTGCACGCTGGAACAATCGAGCAGGTGTTTGTTGCGCCGTAACACGTTTAGCCACATTACTTTCCACGACCCATCTTTGCGCCACTTATTGAACCGGGCATATACGCCTTGCCAAGTCACAATGGCACCGGTGAAGAACTGTTTAACCGGCAAATAGCGCCACTGGCAGCCGGTTTTGAGTTTGTAGAGCAGCGCTTCAAGCAACTCGACCGGGTCCACCCGACTAGGGCGACCAATGGGAGACTGGGGCAGATGTGGCAGAATCCAGGTACGAATAATATCTTTGGGCAGGACTTCCATGAAGCAGGTGAGATGAGGTGGGTCGCACCCCAAATTTCGCCCGTATTGTGGGAGTCCTTTGCGTTTCTGTTGACCAACGACTACTTTCTAAACAGCTTCGATTGAAAGAGATAAACGAACGCGTACTAGAAACTAGAATTCACTTGCATTATCAGACGATACGCTAGGGCGCACTACGCCCCGGCACCTCAAAGAGGCTGGCTAAAACAAAGCGGAGCAATGGGGTGTGGGGTAAGCCCGAGCGCGAACAATAGGATTGCTGCTCATACCCGGCAAAAAAGACCATAGTATGTCCTTTTCAGCCGTGAGAGCAGAAAATAAACCTCAGAAGCAGCAATAGGGGCGGGTAGGCGAGGGAGCGGCAGTAAAGATAATCACCGGCCTACAGGTGAGAGCCTTTATAATATAGCTCGCTATATATAGCCGGGAGTTTAATAAGTAAAATTGTTTTTAAATATTATTTTTTTGTGATTAGCTACAAGGCTTCCGTACTCTGGCTGCGCCAAACCTCCTTGCCACCTAAATTCTCATCCGGGGAGAGTTTTTGCTGGTTGGCTTGTTAGCAAGGTAAATAGGCGCAGCGCAAGCATCCGTGCCGTACTTTTGCCCCGTGAAATTTCCTCATACTATCTCCTTTTGCTGCCTGCTGGGCGTTCTGCTTTTCTCCTCCTGCCTGTCGCTGCAAAGCGAGGAGCAGCAGGCCGAAGCCGCTGAGAAAGCCGTTATGGCCAAGCACGATGAGTTTATGGCCCAGATGGATCAGCTGTACACCCTGCGCCAGCAGCTTCAGCGCGCCACTCTTCCTGATACCACCGAAGCCGGAAGCCGGCGCCGCTCCCTGCTCCGGGCCGACGCGGCCATGATGGGTTGGATGCACCAGTACCGTCGTCCCGCCGACACGGTGGCTCATGAGCAAGTGATGGTCTATTTTGCCGCTCAGGAGCACAAAATCGATTCCGTGGGCCGCCTGATGCGGACCAGCATCGATTCGGCCCGGCTAGTGCTTGATGCTCAGGCTGGTAATTCGTCTAATCCTTCCTCCAAATGATGTTTTCCCTTTTAACCCGCGCCCGCCGGGCCGGCATACTAGTGGGCAGTGGCGCTCTGCTCCTGCTCACCGCCTGCCAGGGTCAACCCGATACCGCTGCTGTTGACCGCCTCCCTTATCTAGGTGAGCGTGAAGTAGTACCGCGTGCTGATGGCGGTCCGGCCGATACGCTCTATGCCACCATTCCCAGCTTCACGTTAACGAACCAGGACAGCGCCACTATCACCAACGACACCTTCAAAAATAAGGTGTACGTGGCCGATTTCTTCTTCGCAACCTGCCCGAGCATCTGCCCCAAAATGCAGAGCGAGATGCTGCGCGTGTACGAGAAGTTTAAGGATGATCCGCGGGTACTTTTCCTCTCTCACACCATCGACCCGGCGCACGATTCGGTAGCCGTGTTGCGCGATTATGCCCAACGCCTAGGCATTCAGGATGCTAGTCGCTGGCACTTCGCTACCGCTTCCCACGATACTATTTTCAGTCTGGCCCGCGCCTATTACGTGCCGGCCCAACAAGACTCGACCGTAGCCGGGGGCTTCGCGCACAGCGGAGCCTTCACGCTCGTTGACTCCAGGCGCCGTGTGCGGGGCCTATATGATGGTATGAACCCTGATGAAGTGGCTCGCCTCATCGAGGACTTGCCGGTGCTGCTGAAAGAGGAAGCCGAAACCTCCTCCCAGGCCGCGCTATGAGGTGGCGCGCGGCAGCTTGGTTGCGGCTGGGGGGCTTTTTGGCGGCCGGAACACTGGCCGCCGGCTGCTTCACGGAGCGTCAGAATGCCGGTGCACGCCTCTATGCTCAGCATTGCGCCCACTGCCACGGCGATGAAGGTCAAGGGCTACGCCGCCTCATCCCGCCCTTAGCTGGCGCCGACTACGTGGCCCAAAACCGTAACGGACTGGCCTGCCTCGTGCGCCGCGGAGTGAATGGGCCGATGGTCGTTAATGGCATTGCGTTCAACCAGGTGATGCCCGGCCACGAAGACCTGACCGATTCAGAAATCACTAACCTGCTGAACTTTGTGCAGTCGTCATGGGGTAATAAGGGTGAGCCGTACACGATTCGGGAGGTATCGCAGCAGCTTCAGGCCTGCGCCGGCAGCGACGGGCAGTAGCTTGAATTCAGGCGGCAGAATCACATAGTCACATCTTTCATTTTGCTGGCCTTGCGAAAGCTGAAACCGTCATAACTCGCTGATTTACAAGTTTCATACGCTGTATTCTACTCTCAAAGCAAAGAATTGCTCCTATTTTTTCGCGTTTATCCTCAGCTTTCCTCCTTAGCTTGCCATCTCAAATTACTTTAGAATTATGGGTCTGTTCGACTTTCTGAAATTCAATAAACAATCTGTTGAAACCCCAGCGCCAGCCGCCCCTACACCTGCCAGCGCAACGCCGGCTACTGGTCCGCGCTATAAAGGCGCCAATTTTACCTCGCCCGTAGCGCCTCCACCCCCGGCGCCCGTACTCCCGCCCCCGCCCCCCCAATGCCCGCGTTCGAGCCTGTCAACCGTCTCGAAGAGATGCTGTTGCATGCCGCCGCCGACCCTGATGCCCGCCCCGGTTTTTACCAGGCGTTGCTGCAGGAGGATGTCCTGGTGCTGACCCAGCCCAAGGAAGGCCAGCTAGGCGGCGAAATTCCTGTGACGGAAAATATGGAAGTGCAGCTGCAGGTATTGCACGATGGCAAAATTCCGGTTTTTACGTCTCCGGGGCGCATTAACGATAGCAGCGTCGTAAAGGAGGAAGTGCCTTACCTGCGTTTGTCGGGCTTCGATTTGTTTCAAATGGTTAAAGGCGCAGACTGTGCGCTGAATCCTTTTTCCAGCTTGGGCAAGCTATTGATGGCAAATGAGCTAGAAGACTTACTAGCTGGCAATCTGTTTGAAGCCCCGGCTCACCAGATCTCACCCGATACCCAGGTGCTCTTGGGCCAACCTGCTGAGTTTCCCTCAGCTCTGGTAGGATCGCTGAGCACGTATGCCGCCAATCAGCCGCTGATTCGGGCTATCTACCTGGCCCAAATGCAGCTCCCCGACAGCCCGGAGCCAGCTCGTTTGCTGCTAGGCTTCGAGGTGGAAGGTGATGATACTGCGTTTCTACAGGAAATAGGGGCCGTTATTCAGCACCACCTCGATGCCAGCCACCAGTTCGTTGATATTGTGCTTATTAGCCCCGAGTCGGAGGAGCCGCTGAGTCATTACTTCTATCAGAACGAGCCCATATATAAGCGCAGCGAGTAGCCGGAAAGGGTTACTTCGCCTTCTGGCGAGCTATGCGGTCAAATACTGGCCGCAACCCATAGAACAGGCTGGGCACCACTACTATGGAGCCCAATAGCCACAGTAAAAAGCCCCCAAGCTGGCGCGCCAGAGCAAACGAGCCGCTTCCATCCAGTCGGTGCTAAGCAAGTGCTGCAACTGCGTCAGGGTTAGCTCAGTATCTGTACCATCGCCCACGACGCGGGCTCCCAATTGGAGCAGCGGAATAAGCAGGAGCAGCTGTAAAGGGCTCATCAGGTGGCTGATGAGTAGCAAGGCCGCTACATTCAGCCGCAGGCGTACAGCCGCATATGTGCTAAGCAGCGTCGTTATGCCTAAAACTGGAATTAGGCCGAACGCTACCCCCAAGGCCACCGTGAGGGCCAATTGCGTAGGTGAAAGTCCTTGCTGCAATAAACTAAGCAAGGGCGTGAGTACCCGACGGCGTAGCCAATTGGCACGGGCCGGCGTGGGGGATGTAGCGGGAGGTGATGCCTGCGGAATTATTTGTTCACTCATACATCACGGCAACTTATTATGAAAGACCTGAGTAGCTATGCTCATTTACTTGAAAAGAAGCCCGTGAAGGATGCTTTGTGCATTCTTTCCGCTTATTTTATTTTCAAAGCCGGAGCCAGTGCGGGCGAATTCTTTACCCATTTGAACCGCTAGCATTCTCGATGGGCGCCGCAGAGAGCGTATATAGTGTGGCCGCAAACTGACTAGATGAGGCGCATGACAAAAGTACGCGAGCCGGGTCAGCCCCGGCGCAAAGTCTGGACCGATTTTTTTGTCCTGCTCCGGCGTGCCGCCCGCGAGTTGGGCGCCAACGACCCTTTGCGTTTGGGCGCGGCTACGGCTTTTTTACCACGTTTGCTCTCCCACCTATCCTGATTATCCTCATTCAGGTGCTGGGGGCCATTTATTCGGCCTCCACGGTGCGCGGCATGCTGCTGCACAAGTTATCGGAACTGCTTGGGCTCCCGGCGGCGGGTCTGGTGGAGCAGATTCTGCAAAACGTGGGCAATATTGAGCGCAGCCGCCTGATGACGTGGCTGGGGTCGGCCTTTTTGGTTTTTATAGCCACTACCCTATTTGTGGTTATTCAGCACTCCCTCAACCAGCTCTGGAAAGTGCGACCCCAACGTAATGAAGATCAGTTTCACAAGGTGCTGCACGAGCGGGTTCGTTCTTTGGGCGTGCTGCTGGCCACTGCTTTGCTTACGCTGCTGGCCTTTCTGACGGATGCCGTGCTGGCTTTCTTGGCCGACTACACCCGCGACTTCGACGCCACGTTTGGCTATTACCTATTTCAGGGGTTGAGTATGGTAACTTCCCTACTGATCTTGTCCAGCTGGTTTGCGGTCACATTTCGCAACCTGAGCAGCGCCCACGTTCCGTGGCGAGCGGTGTTTCGGGGGCATTATTGACGGCCGTCTGCATCAACATTGGCAAAATTCTGCTGGGCTATTTGTTGGTGCCCCACAACTTAGGTCCCATCTATGGGCCCGCATCCAGTATTGTGCTCGTGCTGCTATTTGTGTTTTACTCGGCGATGATTTTCTACTTCGGCGCCTGCTTTACAAAGGTGTATGCTCACTACGTCGGCATGGATATCAAGCCCAAAAAGTCGGCGGTGCGCTACCACTTAGTCGATATCAGCGAAGACGGCGTGAAAAATATAAAGGGATAAAAAAGCCCCCCAGACCTAGCTACGGCCATAAAAACGGTTAATCAGAAAGGCCGTCACTACAAAAAGCAAGCCTATAGTGCACACGCCCGGCCACTGCCAATGCGCCCACGCAAACCCACCAGCCAACGACCCTAGCGACCCGCCAACAAAAGAGCTGGTCATGTACACCGTATTCAGGCGACTACGCGCCTCGGGTATCAGAGAGAAAATACGCGACTGATTGGAGATGTGCGTTACCTGCTGGCCCACGTCCAGGATGATAACGCCTATAATCAGCCCCACCAGATACACGCCGCTTACGCCCAGCAGCAAATAGGCCCCCAGCGCCAGCAGAATGCCCATACTCAAGGCGTAGTCGGAGCCGCACTTATCGGCTAGCTTGCCTGCTAAGGGCGCCGCCAGTGCTCCACAGGCGCCAATCACGCCGAAAAAGCCTACTACGTCGCTTTTATAATTAGGACTTACGCACTTAGTAGTAACTTGAGAAAAAGCCTGGCTTTATGGTGACGCAAGCGACTTACATCGAGTACCTGCTTAGTACGCCCCGCAATTATACGTGTACGCACTTGGCCGAGCACCTGTCGCAGGTGAGCCACGATCAAGTGAACCGATTTCTGCGCCGCAGCTCGTTTTCGCCCACGCAGTTGCGCGAGTTGGTCTTGCCCTTGCTCCACGACTCGCCGGAGGCCTTTTTGCTGGTCGATGATAGCGTGCAGGACAAGCGCTACAGTCGCTTCATTGAAGTAGCCAAACGCCAGTATTCGGGCAACGAACATGGCCTGGTCACCGGCATCTGCCTGGTTAACCTGGTCCACAGCAGCGGACAGGCCGGGGATTTTCTGCCCCTGGACTACCGCGTCTATGCCCCGGAGCTGGATGGCCTGACCAAAAACGAGCATTTCCAGGCCATGTTCGCCCACGTCGTGGCGGAAAATAAAATTCAGGCCCGCACGCTCCTGTTCGATGCCTGGTACAGCGGCAGCGACAACCTGAAGCTGATTCAGCGGGCCGGTTGGACGTTTTTCACGACCCTGAAAAGCAACCGGTTAGTGAGTGCCAGCAAAGAGGGGGCTACCAGTCCCTGGCCGACGTAGCCCCGCCGCCGGGTGGGTGGAGCACCGGCTTGGAAGTACGCTTGCAGAAGGTGCCGTTTGCGGTGCGCTTGTTCCGGCTGGTCGCCCCAAACGGCGACATTGAATGGGTCGTGACCAACAACTTCGCCTTTACGCTTACCCAACCGCTGGTCGAGGCCACCACCCGCACCCGCTGGCAGGTGGAAGAGTTTCACCGCAGCTTCAAGCAGCTGACCGGGGCCGAGAAATGCCAGTGCCGCCGTGCCCAGGCCCAGCGCAACCATCTGGCCTGCTGCTACCTGGCGTGGGTGTCCCTGCGCGAGTTTGCCCGATCAACGGCCCAAACGATTTATCAGGCCCACCAGCACCAATGGGCTCCCTACTTGAGCCAGCTGCTCGCCAAGCCCCTCATTCCTGCCCTGCTCCCCGCAAGTGCGTAAGTCCTAATAATAATAAGGTGCACCCTCCAGGAAAAACACCAGCGTAGTCCAGAAAACGGTTAGTCCGCCAAACATGCATGACCCCACCAGTGAGGAGCGGCGTAGCGTGGGCAGATCGCGGGTCAGCGTCAACAAAGACTTCATGAGGCTGCCGTAGGTGCCGTTGAAAGATGGCTGGTTGCGGAGCAGGCGCAGCGCCAGAACAGCTACCAGTACCAGCATCAGCAGGGCACCGCCACCAAACATGGTGCGCCAACCAAAATGCGCCCCCACGTAGCCGCTCAGCGTGCGCGAGAGCAGAATACCAATGAGCAAACCACTCATCACTTTGCCTACCACTTTGCCCCGCTCGGCGTCGGTGGCCAGGGAGGCGGCCATGGGTACCAGCAGCTGCGGCACGGCTGAAAAAATGCCAATCAGGAGGCTGGCGGCCACCAGCACCGCGAAGGACGGTGCCAAGGCAGCGCCCGCCAAACAAGCCGCCGCGCACAGCAGCAGCAGCAAAATCAGTCCTTTACGCTCTACTTTATCACCGAGCGGCACGGCAAACAGCAAGCCCAGCGTGTAGCCCACCTGCGTGATGGTCGCCACCAGGCTCACCCGGCTATCCGACACCTGAAAGGTGCGGCCAATCTCGACCAGCAGTGGCTGGTTGTAATAAATATTCGCCACCACCAGGCCGCAGGTAATGGCCATCAGCCACACGAGCCCGCTCGTGAGCGGGGCCTGTGTTGGGGTAAGTAATGAGGTGGGGTGTTGGGTTCTGTTCTGAGTAATCACAACTTCGTTCTTCTCACTACGCGGGTAAGTTCAGCGGCACCGGGCCTGCTCAACTGACCTTTAAAGTGGCTGGGGGGCTTTTTTGTTAGCAGGATACGTGCCTGCTAGTGCAAAGGTACGGAGCGCAGGTACGAGGTGCCCCAGAAAAGGGTTGCGGCTGCTGCCCGCGGGCTGCCTACCTTTGTGGTATCCTTTTGTGCTTTCTATGACTTCTTTTTCCGACCTCGGCCTCGCGCCCCCGCTGCTCCAAGCCCTCGAAGAGCTGAATTTTACCGCTCCAACGCCCGTGCAGACGGAAGTAATTCCGATGGCCCTGGCTGGTCAGGACGTAGCGGGTCAAGCGCCCACGGGCTCGGGCAAGACGGCGGCCTACGGCCTCTCTGTGCTTCAGCACATTGATGTAACCCAAGACACCATGCAAATCTTGGTGCTGGTGCCCGCCCGCGAGCTGGCCCTGCAGGTGCGCGATGCCCTCAAAAAACTAGGCAAATACCTCCCTAACCTGCGCGTGACGGCCTTTTACGGCGGCCACGCTATGCGCGAGGAAACGGCATCGTTGAAGCAAACGCCCCACGTAGTCGTAGCCACGCCGGGCCGCTTGCTCGACCATTTGGAGCGACGCACCATCATTCCTAACCAGCTTAAAACCCTGATTCTGGATGAAGCCGATAAGCTGTTGGAGCTGGGTTTTCAGGATGAGCTGGTTGAAATCATTAAGCGCCTGCCCCGCCGCCGCCAGACCATGCTGTTTTCGGCCACGATGTCGGATAAGGTCTTGAACCTGATTCGGGCTAACCTGACCCGGCCGCGCGTGGTGAATGCCGGCCAGGACACGGATGAGCTGCCCGAAAACCTGACCTTGCTGGGCCAGGTAGGTCCCATTGAGAAAAAGCCCGCTGCCCTACTCCACTTGCTCCATCAGCCCGAAACCGGCCGCGCCCTCATTTTCTGCAATACCCGCGACCGGTGTGTGGAGCTGGCCCGTTTCCTGGTTGGCCGGGGCGTAGCCGCCGAAGTATTACACGGTAAAATGCCCCAGCCCGAGCGCGACAAAGCCCTCATGAAGCTGCGCAACGGCTCGGCTCAGGCGCTGGTAGCCACCGACGTAGCCGCCCGCGGCCTCGACGTTACCGCCCTCGACACCGTCATCCAGTACGACGCGCCCGACAAAGCCGACTCTTTCCAGCACCGCGCCGGTCGTACGGCCCGCGCCGGTGCCCTAGGTACGGCCCACATTCTGGCCACGCCCCACGAGCAAAACCACGTGCAGAAGTGGCCCGTGGCCGAAAAGATTCAGTGGAAAACCATGCACGCGCCGGCTTTGCCCCCCGCCGCGCCCAAAGCGCCACGTCCCGAAAACGTGACCCTCCACGTTTCGGCGGGCCGCAAGGACAAGGTCAGTGCCCACGACTTGGTGGGTACATTTGTGGCCCACGGCGGCCTGGAGCGCGAGTCTGTGGGGCACATCGAAGTATTCGACCACTATAGCTACGTGGCCGTGCCGCGCCAGCATGCTCAGGATGTGGTTCAGCGCGTAACGGGTGCCAAAATCAAAGGCCGCAAGATTCGGGTGTCGGTGGTGATGTAGCGCTCGGCTATAGCTTGGGGAATCGTAGCGCGAAGCTTCCGCTTCGCGTAACGTTGTTTAGTTGAACAACGGTGCTAAAAAGCCCCCGACGCGAGTTATCTAACCATACGCGAAGCAGAAGCTTCGCGCTACTCGCAACGTTTCTTCAAACGGAAATCTGGGGTTGGGTAGTATGAAAATTCTCTTCATCTGTAGCCAAAACCGGTGGCGCAGCCTCACGGCCGAACGCCTGTTCGACGACCACCCGCGCTACGAGGCCCGCTCGGCTGGCACCGAGCCGGGCGCTAGAGTGCGCGTTACGGCTGGGCATCTGGGTTGGGCCGATATTATTTTCGTGATGGAGCGCCGCCATACCGAGCGTTTACGTGCGAAATTTGCCCCCCAGCTCGCCGGCAAGCCCCTCATCTGCCTACGCATCCCCGACCAGTACCAATTTCAGGATCCGGTGCTTCAGGAGTTGCTGCGGGAACGGCTGCAACCTTTCTTGCCGGAGCTTTAGAGGGCCTTTTCTAAAGGCAATCCATAGTTAAATTAGAGCTAGACAAAACTCCATCCAATGACTACTATCGACTGGCTGACTGTTGCTCAACGCTTGCAGGCGCTGGCGCAGGCAGGCTTAGCGTATGCGCCCAATGCTTATGACGCCGAGCGCTACCAGGAGGTACACGCGCTTAGCCTCCAGCTGATGGCCAGCTTGGCAGACGAGCCAGTTCCAAAGCTTACTGCTATATTCGCCAACGAAGCAGGCTATCCTACTCCCAAAGTAGACGTGCGGGCGGTACTATTTCGCGGCTCCGAGGAAATCCTGATGGTGCGGGAAAAGATTGACGAAAACCGCTGGACGCTGCCCGGCGGCTGGGCTGATGTGGGCTACACGCCCTTTGAAGTGGCCGTAAAGGAAGCATGGGAAGAAACAGGACTTGAAACCCGGGCGGTACGCCTGCTGGCCCTGCTCGACAAGAAACAGCACCCGCACCCACCGCAGCCCTGGTACGTATACAAAGCGTTCGTTCTCTGTGATATAGTAGGCGGCAGCCTGCAAGCCGACACACCCGAAACGACGGGCGTACGTTGGGTCCACCGCGCAGAACTACACCACTTAAACTTATCTACCGACCGCGTAACACTGTCCCAACTTGAGCAGATGCTGGACTTCGCCCAAAACCCCGATTTACCAACCCTCTGCGATTAACGAGTAGCTATCCGATAAGCAGTGAAAACGTGGTTCGCTTTGCTCCTTCTTATGGAAGTTTAACTTAAGCAGCAAGAAAAAAGCCCCCCAGCTTAGCTACTAAAGACGCTAATGCGTACACGAGGCCTGTTTCTTTGCTTAAAACCTCATGAGCTACGCTATTTTTCTGGCCATCATTGGTGGTTTGATCTTTATATTCTACCGCTACATCACCCGCGATTCGCGCGTGCGGACGGAGGCGTTGGCCGAAGAATTCCCGATAGAGTGGCGCCGCATTCTGATGGAACGGGTGGCTTTCTATCTGTCACTGACCAAGAATGAAAAACAGCGTTTTGAGAAATCGGTGCAGGTTTTTCTGGCCCAAACGCTCATCACCGGCGTTCAGACCGAGGTAGATGATACGACAAGGGTACTGGTGGCCGCATCGGCTATCATTCCTGTTTTTGGCTTTCCCGACTGGGAATACGGAAATCTGAGCGAGGTGCTTATTGTGCCCGATGCCTGGCGGGAAGCCCGCGACCCAAACAAGGAAATAACGCCGCTGCAAGGCCAGCTACTCGGCAGCGTGCGAAACTTCCAAACGTCTCATTACATGCACCTTTCCAAGTCGTCGTTGGAGCAGGGCTTTAAGGATTCGCTGGACAAGCAAAACGTGGGCATCCATGAGTTTGCCCACCTACTTGATCAGGCCGACGGTGTGATAGATGGCGTACCCTCAATGGCTTTGCCCCCCGAGCTGCTTCAGCCCTGGGCCGAGGTAATGCAGCGCGAAATCGAAGCCATTCGCGACGGCAAATCCGACATTAACTCCTACGCTGGCACTAATGAAGCCGAGTTTTTCGCGGTTGTAACTGAGTATTTCTTCGAGAAGCCGGAAAAGCTCCAGGAAAATCACCCCGAGCTGTATCAACTTCTTACTCGCGCCCTGCGTCAAAACCCCAAGAAGCGGTTTTTGCGTTTTACCGTCGATCCGCGCGAATGGCTGAAAACCGTGCGTGGTCGGCGCAAGTTTGGCCGCAACGACCCCTGCCCTTGCGGCAGCGGTAAGAAGTACAAGGACTGCCATTTGCTGCAAGAGCAGGCTGCGTAAAGTCTGTAACGGAGGCCACACTGAAATTCACGCGCCGCTTACCTAGTACGACAACTCACTGTCGGCTACGAAGCTCGCCAGCAACATGTGCAGACTAGGGTCGGCCTGGGCTGGCTCCTGAGTCAGGCAAGCTTGTTCATCTGGGTTGATATAACCGAGCAGGCAAAGAAAATCGGTGGGTTTAATCGCCCGAAAACCCATCGACCACTGGTCGAACAGACGCTGACTTGCCGGACCGTCGGCCAGCGTCACGACCCCGGTGTGGCGGGGGTCACGGGCAATGCGGGTGAAGACCGCACGCACGTTGGCTTTGCAACCTTCCAGGAGCTGCATAATATTGCCTTGGCTATAGAACAATACGCCCGTCAGGCCGTTGGCGGCATTATAGGCCCGGGATTGGGTGAGCAGGCGCGCCAGTTCGGCTTCTCCCAGCGGAGCCGTGGCCCTGCTCTGGTAAACTAAATAGTGCAGGGAAGTGCCAGAAGGAATAGTAGGCGCAACCGAAAGAGGTCCACTGGCGGCGCGGCGCAAGTACAGCATCTGCATCACGCCGCTGACGTCCAACGGCTTAGCAAAATACCCCCTACGTTTGGGTAGCGCGCGGCCTTGGCGCGGTCTTCGGGATTAATGGAAGAAGTCAGGACCAATACGCAGACGGGTTGGGTCAGCGGCAGGCAACCGAGCGCGTCCAGAAACTCCCAGCCGTCCATCAGGGGCATATTCAAGTCCAGCAGAATCAGGTCCGGCACGTCGCCGCCCTCGTCCAGCGCCGCCGTGAGCTGATCCAGGGCCCGTTGCCCGTTGCCGTACAGCTGTACCTGCCCGGCGCGCTGGGTTTTTTCCAACAGTATTTTCGTGATAGCAGCAGTAATTGGGTTGTCCTCAATTACATACGTTAGTTTAAATTGACTCATAGTACTGAATTACACGCCCCAATGGGCAGGGTATAGATGCTGTATAGAAGAAATGTTTATAGTAGTAAGCAACAAAAAAGTGTGTTGCGAAGGTTACGCCAACCGGGAGTGTTTATTGAGTTCAGCGGCTTTGGACTGCTAAATAGCGTGCCGAAAATAGCTGCGAGTATACTTTCGCTTGTATGGAGAATGTGATTTATTAAATGAGAAAGGCGCCTTGTCCACTCTATTCCAGCACGTTCATATCAGCTTCAGGTTGGTAACCACAACCCATGAAACCCTAGGGGGATGTTATCGGGCAGCCGCAGGCGGGCCAGCGTGCGCAGGTCGGCCGCGTCGGCTACCACTAGCTCCGTGGTGCAGGAAGCAGCGACAAACCGCAGGTATAGCAGGTAGCCGTCATCTTCCGGGCTGCTGGGGTCGCCCGTCGGGGCCGGACGGGGCACGACTACGGGCTCGCTGCACAGGGTACCGGGCAGGTAAGCGTGGCGGGCAGCCCCGGTTCGCCAATCCAGCTTGATCAGGTGATCCAGCAGCGGCAACGGATGCCCTGGCGGCCGGCCGATGGCCCAGGTATACCGGTAGGGCCGCCCCTCCCAGCCAGGGTTCACCACGGGCAACTCGCCCTCGTGCTTCGCCAGCGCCTGCCGGGTGACGGTGCCATTGACCAAATCCACGCGAAAGCGCACGAAGCGCGCCAGGGGCTGGTCATCGGGGACGCGACCAGTCAGGTACTCTTTCAGGGCGGCGGGGCTGGGGTAATCGGCCAGCAGCAGCGCGTCGGCGACCAGCGTACCGTCGGTGTCCTGGTAGCCGTTCACGAAGTGAAACACAAAGCCGAACTCCGTGGGCAGGCGGTGGACTTTACCCGTAGGGTCTACTACTACCACTTGCGTGGCTTGGGTGCGGTCCACGCGCAGAGAAGCCGCCGGCGAGGCCAGGCCCGAAAACGCCCGCAGCACATCGAAAGCTACTGGCGTCAGCAGAAAAATCTGGTGTCCACTGTTGGTCAGCAGGAAATCGTGGGCGAAGGTGGCGGCGGGCATGGGCACCACCTGCGCGATTCGGGCCTGCCCCGTCGGGCTCACTTCGTACAGCACCAGGCGGTGGCGGCTTCCGGCTACCGTCCCGAAGTTGTGCAGCACGCCCGTTTCGGGGTGTACTTTAGGGTGAGCGGAGAAAGGCAGCTCGGGCGAGATGCGCCGGTCGAGCCAAGAGAAGGGGTTACGCAGCACGCCCTCGTAGTCGAATCGCCCCTGACTGGCCAGCGTGTCGGGGTCGAGGCGGTGAGGCAGGCCGCCTTCCCAGAGAGCCAATAAATGCCCCCCATGCTGCACCAGACTAGTATTCGCCGTGTTTTTGAAAGCCGTGCGCAGGAAGTTGGTCCGCAGGCCGCCGGGCAGGTTGGTGCCGAAGCTGCGGTAGAGCATCCGACCCGCTTTTTCTTCCGCTACGTACTCGGCCGTGCGCACGTGGCGGTTGCGGTAGCGCACCTGCTGCCCATCGAACTGAAAGCGCGCCACCATGCCGTCGCCGTCAAACAGGTGCTCGTAGCGGACGCCGTGGTGCTCGAAGCGCCCGTTGCCGTTGCGTAGCAGCGTGCCCACCAGGTCGGGCGGCAGCGCGCCCTCGACCAGTTCCAGGGGCGCGTCGTCGTATTCGGCGGCACCACAGCGGTTGGCCGCGAGGTAGTCGCCCAGGGTTGGGTGGTAGCGGACGGACATGCGGGTGGGCCACCGGGAAGCCAGGGAAAATTCCGGCCTGGGGGGCATTTTTTTAAACGGAATGAGGAAAGACAACGGGACGGATGACACCGCCGCTATTTGCGACGAACAACCCCTCTGGCGGCCTCAGTCGGTAGCTTCCTCGAATAGCTGCTGCATTTGCGTCACGTTGCCTTTTTCCAGTGGCTTAGAAAAGTAGCCCCGCACTTCCTTGTAGTGCTTGGCCTTGGCAATATCGTGGGGGTGAATGGAGGAAGTCAGAATAAACACGCACACGCCGGTAGCCAGCGGCAGGTCGGTAAAAGCCGCCAGGAACTCCCAGCCGTCCATCAGGGGCATATTCAAGTCCAGCAGAATCAGGTCCGGCACGTCGCCGCCCTCGTCCAGCACCGTCAGGAGCTGATCCAGGGCCCGCTGCCCATTGGCATACTTCTGCACTTGATTACAGTGTAGCTGCTTTTTGACGACTAGCTCCGTGATAGTGGACGTTATTGGGTTGTCCTCCACCACATAGACCAGCTTAGGCGTTCTCATTGAAGGACACTTTAAACGTGGAACCAACCCCTACTTCGCTCTCCACCGTGATGCTACCCTGCATGGCCTCAATCTGGTTTTTGGTGATAAAAAGGCCCACCCCGCGCGCGTCCTCGTTGTCGTGAAACGTTTTGTACATGCCAAACAGCTTCGCCCGGTTTTTTACCAGGTTGATGCCCAGCCCATTGTCTTGCACGGCCAGCACGACAAACCCCGGCTCCCGGTGCGCTTGCAGCCGAATGACCGCCGGCCGCTGGGGCGACCGGTATTTCACGGCGTTGCTGATAAGGTTAAGCAGAATACTATCCAGGTAGGCGGGCACGATGGTCACGGCAATATCAGCTGGTACCTGCACCTCTACCGCTATCTTGTGCTGACGGATCAGTACGCTCAAAGATTCTAAGGTTTTATCGATTTCTGCCTTCAGCTGCCGGGATTCCTTGGGCTTGTTCACGTTGCCGTTGACCGTGACGATGTCGCTCAGGTTGACGATGGTGTCGGCTAGCTGCTCGGTGCTGGTGTGCAGCATCTGCAAAAACAGGCTGCTTTGCTCGGCATCCTCGGCTTCGGCTAGCATCCGCACCAGGGAAGTGAGATTGGCCGAGTGGGACCGGATGTTGTGGGAAATGATGTAGGCGAAGTTTTGCAGCCGGATGTTCTGCTCGCTGGTCACGTCGAGCAGGTGCTGAGACTTGTGTAGATTCTCCATCAGGAGCGTGATGTCGTAGCCCACGCACAGGATTTCTACCACCTCGCCCTGCGGCCCGCGAATCCCCTTGAACTCCCAGTGGTTCGACTTCACCGTGTTGTCCACGTAAGGCTTGCGCAAAATTACCTGGTGGGGTACTTCGGGCTCGGTAAAGCACTGCATCACCACCGCCAGGCACTTGGGCCGGTCTTCCTCAACAATGCTGGCTAAGGACGAAGTGCCAAGGATGGCGTTGTCGTAGCCGAAGCGCTCGTAGAAGAAATCGTTGACGTACGTGTAGTTGCCCTGCGGATCGGTTTTGACGATATAAACCGACTGATTGCTCAGAATCTGGCCATAATGGGTAGCTACCTCTTGGGAGTAGGCTCCGGCCAGCTTTTCCTTCGTGATGTTGCGTAGCGCCCACACCAGCCGGGTAGGGCGGCCGGCGGCGTCGCGCAGTACTAGGCCCTGAGTCCGCATCCACACCGTGGAGCCATCTCGGTGCAGGTAGCGCATCACGTGGTCGGAGGGCTGAGCCGCGTCCTGAGTGCAGGTTTCCGTGTAGTGCTGGTCAGCTGCCAGCTCGTCGGGGTGCAGGGCGTCCCGGCGGCTGGTGGGCGCCTCGTCGGGCGCGTAGCCCAGGGTTTGCCAGAATTTAGCGTTTACCCACTCGCTCGCGGGCGTTTGCAGATCCTGGTACCAGAGGCCATCGAGCGTTTGATTCTGCAAAAAGTCAGTGATGGTCGCATCAGCCCGCGACCGTGCGTGAAATTCAGTTTCTAATTGCGAATACTCTTGTGTCATAAGTTGCAAGTGATAATGAGGCGGTTTATGCGGGATGATGAGTAGTTAGAAAAGACTCCAAAACGGGATGCCACCAAGTAGTATTTTAGCAAGTTACTGTTTAACTCAAGGGATACTGATGACTTTCTAGTTAAGCTTCATAAAAACAGTTAATAAAGTGGAAACACACTTAAATCGCTGATTTTAGGGCTTGCTACAGTTAATTCGTAAGAGCAGAAAATGTTTTAATAAATTATACTTTATACTGATGATGATTATAGTCAGCGGCATCTAAAAAATTGATTAACACGAAGCAGAATGCCCTGAATACCAGCTTTCCTAGGGTTTTAAAAATCTAAGAAGTGAAAGTGGTGAGGTTAACGTATTCTACTTATCCGTCAACCAATTTCTTGTCTACTTTCAGGAAATGAAGCATTTTCCAGTAAACTGGCTTCGCGCAGCTCACTGCTTTAGCGCCGACAACGCCTTGTGGCTCTCTGTGTCTGCTCGTAGCAACTCGTCCCAACCTATCTTAAGTGCGCGCAGACCTTTCTGCGATTTGCTTTTCCGGGCAGCGACGCAGAAGTGGACGCGCAGGTAATCCAACTGAAATTTTAGCTTTGTCTTAATGAAAAAATCTTTCCTGCCCCTGCTGACGGTCGCCGTGCTGACGGCCTGCGCTCCCACGGCCAAAATGCCCCCCACGGCCGGCACTGCCACCAAAACGCCTGCGCCAACCCAGCCGTCAGCACCCGACTGGCGTGCCCAGGCCGATGCTTTCCTGCAACAGTACGCCACCCAATACCAGCGCCTGTATACGCAGTCGCAGGAGGCAGAGTGGCGCTCGAATACCCACATTGTGGCCGGCGACACCACGAATGCGGCGGCCACCGCCCGCGCCAATCAGGCGATGGCCGCTTTCACCGGTAGTACTGAAAACATTGCCCGACTGCGAGAGCTATTAGAGCACAAGACGGAACTTAGTGAGCTGCAAACCAAGCAATTGCAGGCCGCTCTCTACAACGCCGCCAACTCGCCCCAGACCATTGCCGACGTAGTTACGCGCCGTATTAAAGCCGAGACGGCGCAGGTCGAAAAGCTGTATGGCTTCGATTACAAATATCAGGGTAAGTCGGTGACGACCAATGATATTGATGAAGTGCTGCGCAAGGAGAAAAACCCCGCCAAGCGCCAAGCCGCTTGGGAAGCCAGCAAAGCCATTGGTCCGACGCTAAAGGAAGGGTTACTCAACCTGCGCGGCCTGCGCAATGAGACGGTGAAGGCCCTCGGCTACCCCGATTATTTCACCTACCAGGCCTCCGATTACGGTCTTACGCGGGAGGAGATGATGCAGCTGGTACGGCAGATCAACACGGAGCTGCGGCCGCTTTACCGCGAGCTGCACACCTACGCCCGCTACGAATTGGCTAAAAAATATGGGCAGAAGCAGGTGCCCGATTACCTGCCTGCTCACTGGCTGCCCAACCGTTGGGGCCAGGACTGGAGCGCCATGGTAGACGTGAAAGGCCTGAACCTCGACGCGGTGTTAGCCAAAAAAGGCGCTGAGTGGCAGGTAAAGCAAGCGGAGCGCTTCTACCAGAGCTTAGGTTTCGCCGCTTTGCCCCCCAGCTTCTACGAAAAGAGCAGCCTGTACCCATTGCCCGCCGGCGCCAACTATAAGAAGAACAACCACGCCTCGGCCTGGCACCTGGACCTGGAAAATGATGTGCGCAGCCTGATGAGCGTGGAGCCCAACACGGAGTGGTACGAAACCACCCACCACGAGCTAGGCCACATCTACTACTTCATGAGCTACACCAACCCCGAGGTGCCGGTACTGCTGCGCAGCGGGGCCAACCGCGCCTACCACGAGGCCATGGGCAGCCTCATGGGTTTGGCGGCTACGCAAAAGCCTTTCCTGGTAGGTCTGGACCTAGTGCCCGCTTCAGCAAAGACGGACCAGACGCAAACCTTGCTCAAAGAGGCACTTAACTACGTGACTTTTTTGCCGTTTGCCTCGGGGGTGATGAGCGAGTGGGAAAACAGTTTCTACGCCGAGAATTTGCCCCCCGACCAGCTCAACGCGAAGTGGTGGGAGCTGGTAAAAAAGTATCAGGGCATTACGCCGCCCACCGCGCGCGGTGAAAACTTTCTGGACCCGGCCACCAAAACCCACATTAACGACGACCCGGCGCAGTACTACGACTACGCCCTTAGCTACGTCATTCTCTTCCAGCTTCACGACCACATCGCCAAGAAAATTCTGAAGCAGGACCCGCACGCCACCAACTACTACGGCAGCAAGGAAGTGGGCACTTTTCTGGCCGACATCATGCGGCCTGGTGCCAGCAAAGACTGGCGCACCGTGCTGAAAGAAAAGACCGGCGAAGACTTATCCGCCCGCGCCATGGTCGATTATTTTCAGCCGCTGATGGCCTATCTGAAGGAGCAGAACAAAGGGCGCAAGTACACCATGTAGCGTCCACTTGATCAGCGTAAGGAAGCGAGGAGTCTGGGTGAGGTGGCAAAAAGCCCCCCAGGCTCCTCGCTTTGCTTTAAACCAAGTTAGGCTTCATAAAACCTAAAGCAACATCCATAATATCAGGCGTATAAAAACTAAATCCAACCGGTCTGAGTAGCGGTAATATGTCAATCAACACTTCACTGTAAGAGTCAGTAGCTGCTGAAGATGCATGCTTCTGGCTTCACTACTCAGTCTGCCCCCGTAGGCGTACAATGGATAAATAACCGGCGACACCCAGCGCTACGATTGCCGTGACACCGAACGTAAGGGCCGGCCCGCGCCACTGCCAGAGCAGCCCAGCGCTGGCGCTGGCAACCAGGGCAGCCAGGCTGCTAAGACCGGAGAAAGTACCCAGGGCGGCACCGGCATCAGCTTTAAGGCAGAGGTTGCTTACCCAGACTTTACCCACACCTTCCGTGGCAGCGGCATACACACCATAAAGGCCAAACATAGTGGCGAAGGCCCAGGTAGTGTGCGCTACCGCTACGCCGCCGTACACCACGGCAAAGAGCAGGAGCCCGGCTACCAGCAGCCGGCGCGGCCCCAGCTTATCGGCGAGGTGGCCGAGGGGCCAGGCGCTAAGCACGTACACCGCGTTGTACCAGATGTAAAGGCCCACCACCGTGGCATCGGACAGGCCGCGCTGTCGGGCCAGCAACAGCAGAAAGGCATCGGAGCTATTGAATAAGGCGAAAAGTACCAGTGCGCCTACAACCTGCCGGTACGCGGGCGGAGCAGCCCGCCAGTAGCTGAACGAGGCCCAAAATGGTTGAACCGGACGGTTTGAGGGTGTAGTTCGCCGCTCTTTAAGCAGAAAGGCAATGCCAATGGCCAGCAGACCAGGCAGGAACGCAATCAGGAATAGAGGCCGAAACTCGCCGGGCCGGGCGGCTAGCCAAACCAGAGCCACAGCAGGACCGAAAACGGCCCCCAGCGTATCCATAGACCGATGAAAGCCGAAAACCTTGCCTTTATTTTCCGGCGTGGTTTCATCGGATAAGAGGGCGTCGCGGGCCCCGGTGCGCAGGCCTTTGCCCAGCCGGTCGATGGTGCGGGCGAGCAGAACCCAGATGGGAGTGGCCAATATTGCCAGCATGGGTTTGGAGAAGGCGCTGAGTCCGTAGCCCCATTGCACGAAAGGCACCCGCCGCCCCAGCCGGTCAGACCACTGCCCAAAATATCCTTTACTGAGCCCTGCGGTGGCTTCGGCCACCCTTCGAGCAACCCAATGTAGAACACCGAAAAGCCGATGGATTGCAGATAAAGCGGCATAATCGGGTACAGCATCTCGCTGGCCAGATCGGTGAAGAGGCTGATAAGCGAGAGCAGCCAGACGGCGCGGGTGATATAAGAAAAGCGGCCCATTCGCGCGAGGTTTTAGCGCCAAATGGGCCACAAAATGCCCCCCATGAGGGCAGAAAGCAAGCAACCAAAGGCTGATCCCTCAAATATAAACCAGATTCAACCCCGACCGATGAAAGTCTGGCAAAACCCACCAGAAGCCACGGATCGGCCGCTTTGCCTACGTTAGAGCAGTTCTCAGAATGGTGCAGCACTTCTACCGCTGCCGCGTTATCCTGCTGGGGGCCTTTTATAAAGTTGTTGACCCGATAAGAATCGGCCATTCCATTGAGATACCCTGGCTACTTATAATGCCTGGGCACGAAAAAGCCGGCTTTGCTGACCGGCTCCGTCCAAAATTGTAAGGTCTGTGGTAGCGGTCACCCTCATTGGAGTAGCAGCAAAGGTATTTTAGCCAAAGCTGTTATTCCTTCATGCCGCCTCTTCTGTAAGCGCGGGCGCTTTTGCCAAGCGGCGCTTGAGCACTTTTGCCAGCCCATCCAGACGTCGCGCAATTAACTGAGCCACCTCCTCGTCCTCGAAGTTGATACGCTGGTTGCGCGAAGTCAGGTAGCGGGCCAGGGCCGAGTTCTCGTCCAGCGTATCGGCCAGCTCGGCTTGGGCCTTCTCCCATTTGCCCGGCTGCAGGGCACTCAGATAGCGGGCCCGCAGCTCAATAGTCTGGCTGACTAAGCCAGCCAGCCGGGCTAACACCGCCGCCTCTACATTTAAAATCTCCCGAAACTCGCGGCCAATAACGGCCAGCATTCCCACACGCACGCCGCCGGGCATTTGCAGGGCGGCACCCGCGTAAAACTTCAGGCCAATGGCTTGAGCCACATCGGGCTTGATGA
The DNA here is from genome assembly GCF_056835965.1 of Hymenobacter sp. R533113. NCBI lineage: Bacteria > Pseudomonadati > Bacteroidota > Cytophagia > Cytophagales > Hymenobacteraceae > Hymenobacter > Hymenobacter sp. R533113. Next base: position 17,846 of record NZ_JAKWBD010000014.1, on the reverse strand, counting down.
GGGTGCAGCTTTCGGGCTTATAATCCGACGTAATGACTGGCTCATCCTGCAGAATGGCCGCTGAGCACATGCTTTCCTGACGCGGCAGGCCCGGAATGCCTTCCGCGCCGTTTACCGATTTAAACCACACATACTCGTCATCAACCAGCGAAATAAGGGCGATAGGCGTACCAAAGAGCTGCGCCGCCCAAGCCGTATAGTCGTCGAAAATGGCCTCGGGGGTCGTATTAACGATCTGATACTGATGCAGGGTCCGCAGGCGCGTGGCGTCGTCGGCCGGAATCAGGGATTGGGGAAAAGGTTTATTCATGCAAATGGATAGAGCGGAAAAATAACCGGACGTTGGGCGGAAGCGCTCAGCGTCGAAGCCCTGCGCTTACAACACCCCAGCGTCCGGCAGGTTCCCTAATAGTTAGCCTCGTTGGCCGGCAAGTCGATGAGAATAAACTGCGCATCTTTCTCACCCCGAATTTCAACTACGTGCTCATCTACCAAACGGGCCTGGTCGCTGGGACCAATCTCGGAGCCGTTGACATAGATAGTGCCCTGACGCACATAAATAAAGGTATTGCGAATGGGAAACGTTTTGAACGTGATGGTTTTTTCGGCGTCTAGATTAGCCCAATAAACAGTCGAGTTGGAGTTTATGTACACCACATCCTCCAGTACTTTCTGCCCCGACACCAGCGGAATCAGCTCATTCTTGCTAGCCAGAAAATCAATATCCTTCTGCTCATAGCTCGGACTTAAGCCTTTCTGATTGGGGATAAACCAGAGCTGATAAATGCGCAGCTCTTCATCTGTCTCGTTGCGTTCCCCGTGGGCCATGCCCGTGCCGGCCGTCATGCGCTGCACTTCGCCCTTTTTTATCACGGCGCGGTTGCCCATGGTATCCTCGTGGGCTACCTCACCGTCGAGCACCAGGGTCACAATTTCCATGTCGGAATGTGGGTGCTGCGGAAAGCCAGACTTAGGCGCGATGGTATCGTCGTTGAACACGCGCAAAGGGCCAAACTGCATGTTATCCTTTTCGTGGTAATCAGCGAAAGAAAACAGGAAGTAGCTGCTAAGCCACTGCACAGGTGCGGCATGATGGCGTTCGGTGGCAGGAATATACTTGAGCATAGGGGCTGGTTGGGTTGATGGCCAATACTTTCGCATACGCGAGGCAGCACAGGTAAGTTAGCTCTATGGCCCCAGGCCTACCGCTGGGGGGCGTTTTGTCAATGAAATGCCCCCCAGCGGCGGGTAAAAGCCAGTAATCAATAAAAGTCAACTTATGCTTTCCTTAGGGGCATGAAAACCATAGCCGATATAGTGCTGCTGGGCGACTCCCGCCTCTACGAGCAGTGCGCGCCAGTACTGGAAGAAGAGTTGCCGCTAGTAGCAGATTGGGTGGCTGACCTGCACGCGGTAATGGCCGATATCAGAGCCACTTACCACTTTGGCCGCGGCATTGCTGCCCCGCAGATTGGGGTGATGAAGCGCCTGGTGTACCTGCACCTCGACGGACAGCCTCACGTACTCCTCAATCCTGAGCTGGTAGACTTGAGCACGGCCACCTTCGAGCTGTGGGATGACTGCATGAGCTTCCCCAATCTGCTGGTGCAAGTGCGCCGCCATCAGCAGGTCACGGTGCGCTATCTCGATGAGCACTGGCAGCCCCAAATCTGGACCGTGCAGGATGGTATCTCCGAGCTGCTTCAGCACGAATGCGACCACCTCGACGGCATCCTTTGTACCATGCGAGCCCTCGACCCGCTGTCATTTCGCTGGCGCCCTACTCCTGCTCTTGGGAATTGGACCATAGATGAATAGTACCGATAAAACAAAAAGGCCCGAACCATTCCGATTCGTGCCTTTTATTGTAGCTGAGTGCGTAGCTGCGCTTAGGCCTTCTTCAACATCGTCATCTGCTGCTGGAGGTCCAGCACAATGCTGGCCAGGCGGTTCAGCGAGAGGTCGGCAATCGGGAAAGTGCTGCTGATATAAGCTTTGGCCTCCCAGATTTCGAGCACGTCCTCCACGTCAATCTCGTAGGGCGAGTACACGGGGTTGTCGGAGTGCAGAGTCAGCATAGCACCCTGCTTCAGGCGGTTGAACACGCGCTTAAACACGATGCCTTCCTTGGCGCTTACTACCACGCAAGGCGTGCCGTCTTTCAGCGTCAGCCAGTCGTCTACGTAGCGGCCGACGATGACGGTACCCGAGGCAATGGGCAGCATCGAGTCACCTTCAATCTCGAAGGCGCGGTACGTGCCGCCGGAGCCCAGCATAGGCAGACGGAACTTGGGCAGTTCCTCAATGAATTCGGCATCAGCATAGCCATTGAGGTAACCAGCGCTGGCCTTTAGAGGCACCAGTTCGATGTTCTCGTTTTGATCTTTATCGACCGTAAGCGCCAGTACGCGCAGACGGTCGGCGGGGCGCGGCGGCTCGGGCGTTTGTAGGGCCGGGTCGAGGTGGCGCATCGCCGCTTTGGCTACGCTCTTTTTGCTAAAGTCAGTGGTTACCAGCGCGTCCAGCGTAATGCCAAACAAGCGGGCCATGTTTACGAGGGTCGTGAGTTTGGGCTCGGCGCGGCCTTCTTCGTAGGCGCCCACTAAAGAGCGTTTTATAGTTAGCTTCTCGGCCATTTGCGCCTGGGTGAGGCCTAGCTCACGGCGCCAGAATTTTAAGTTCGTGTTAATCATCGCTAAAGAGAGACGGGAAAAGCTTCGACATCAAAACATTACCGGCTCGTGAAATTAGCAACATTCTTGCAGCTTTACTAATTCAATTAGCTATTATTTTTTTATAGATAAGAGGTTCCCGCAGTGGAGCGCAGAGGAAAACGCGGAGGTTCGCAGTGTTCTATCGTCAGCACTCCGCGACCTGAAGGAAGGCGTTAGCCGACCCTCGGATTTTCCGCTGCGGGAACCCAACGCCTGCAATACTACTCGCCCCGCAGCCGCTTCTGATAATGCACCGCCAGCCGTAGCTTGAAGTAATCGTGCTTTTCGCGCAGGTGGTCGAACAAGTCGCGCAGTAGCGGCTCGCCGCCGAGCTGGTCGCGGGCGGTCTGAATTTCGGCAAATTCATCCATGGTCAGAAACTCCTCCAACCGAATCTGGTAGCCTTTGGCGTAGAGCGTTTCAATGTGGGCGCGCACGGTGCCGGTGCTCAGGCTGCGGCGCTCGGCAATGGCATCTACACTCAGGCCCACGCGGTGCAGCTGAAACGTCGTTTCGTGGGTGTCGCCCACTTCGCGCTTGCGTGGGGCGGGCGTGGGGGGCATTTCTTCCAGGCCATCCGTACTATCGGCGTACACCGTATTGCTCGCGTCGGGCGCGCCACCACCCCTGTGCTCCAGAATCTCCTTGATAAAGGCCTCACCATAGGTCTCGAATTTCTTCATACCCACGCCCGAAATAGCCAGCATCGCCACCCGCGAAACAGGTTTTTCCGCTGCCATTTCTTCCAAGGTCGTATCGGTAAAAATCACGTAGGGTGGCACGTTTTGCTCATCGGCAATGCGCTTACGCAATTGGCGAAGACGCTCAAACAGAGCTGTCGTAGCATCGGCGGGCTTGACAGCAGCCTGGGCCGCTTTGCGACTGGCACGCGTTGTTTTTTCAGCCTTCTCGGCAGGCTTAAATTGTTTAAGCGGCAGCTGGCGCTGGCCTTGCAGCACTTCTTTGCCTAGCTCCGTGATTTTCAGCGAGTAGCCTTCCTCATAAGCAATATAAAGCAGGCCGTCATTGAGCATCTGGTGCACGTAGCTGTACCAGTCCAGGTAAGGCAAATCGGCGCCGGCGCCGTAGGTTTTTATCTGGTCGTAGCCGCCACTGAGCACGGCTTGGTTACGCATGCCGCGCAGCACGTCGATGAGCAGACCAATGCTGGCCCGCTCCCGCATTCGCACCACTGCCGACAGTGCCTTTTGAGCAATGAGCGTGCCGTCGAACGTGGTGGGCGGGTTGCGGCAGATGTCGCAGTTGCCGCAGTCGGTGGCTAGGGTTTCGCCGAAGTAGTTGAGCAGGATTTTGCGGCGGCAGCTGGCCGCTTCCGCGAACTGCTGCATCCTTTCCAGCTTAGTCAGGTTAAGCTGAGTAAGGTTCGGGTTGTCCTTGGTGAGCATGTCCCGAAGGCTCATCACGTCGCTGAAGCTGTAGAAAAGCAGGGCCGTGGCATCGGTACCGTCGCGGCCGGCGCGGCCAATTTCCTGGTAGTAGCCCTCGATATTTTTGGGCAGATTGTAGTGAATCACCCAACGCACGTTGCTCTTATCGATGCCCATACCGAAGGCGATAGTGGCAATAATCACCTGCAAATCGTCCTTCAAAAAGCCTTCCTGCACCGAGGAGCGCTGGTTGGGCGTCATGCCGGCGTGGTAGTGGCCAGCGCGGTAGCCTTTGGCTATTAGCTTCTGCGACAAGGTTTCGCACTGCTTGCGCGAGAGGCAGTAGATAATGCCCGGCTGATCGGGGTGACGATCCAGGAACTCCAAAATGCCCCCCACGCGGTCCTGGCCCGGCCGCACGATGAGGTTGAGGTTGGGCCTATCGAAGCTGGCCGTGAAAACCTGGGGCTCACTCAGGCGCAACTGCTGCTGAATATCGCGCTGGGTAAGGCGGTCGGCGGTGGCAGTCAGGGCAATAATGGGCACCTGCGGAAACTGCTCGCGCAAGAGCCGGAGCTGCGTGTATTCGGGCCGGAAATCGTGGCCCCACGACGAGATGCAGTGGGCCTCGTCAATGGCAAACATGCTGATTTTTAGGCGCTGTAAGAACTGCAGAAAGCCCGGCGAAAGCAGCTTCTCGGGGCTCACGTACAGTAGCTTGAGGTAGCCACTCATGCAGGCCGCGCCAATGTTGTTCTGCTCGCTCTGCCCGATGCTGCTGTTGATGCCCGCCGCCGCAATGCCGTTGGCCTTCAATGCCTCTACCTGGTCTTTCATCAAGGCAATCAGCGGCGACACCACCACGCACACGCCCTCACTCACCACGGCCGGCACCTGAAAGCACACCGACTTGCCGCCCCCCGTCGGCATGAGCACCACCGTATCTCGTCCGCTCAATATAGAGGAGATAATCTCCTCCTGCATAGGCCGAAACGAATCGTAGCCGTAGTATTGCTTTAAGACTTGCCGGGCAGATTCTAAGGTCGGCGTATAGGTTTGGGGGGCAAATAACATTCGGTAAAAATACGGCGGTTAGGTGGGAGTTGAAAGGCAGAATAAAAGCCTGCCTGCAGCGTCGTCACAAAAAATCAAAACGTCATGCTTCGACGGGCGGACGCCAGATGAAGCATGACGTTTTGGGGTTTTGTATAAGGGTCAAAACACCCTACAACCTGCGCCCGTTCCTTGCGTTCAGACCAAAACATTTGCTTACCCATCTATGCACCGCCGCCCCTTTCTATTCGACCCCGCCAAAAACAGTTTATTCTACCTGGCTTTGCTGGTGGTATTGATTGCGTTGGGCTTAAACCTGTACCAGGCCCTAATCGGGCACTATTCCATTATTGGTAGCGTGGCCTCGTTTCTGGGCTTGTTTGTAGCATTTCAGAGCTGGCGGGCGGCCGATGAGGCATCCCGTAAAACCGATGAAGCCCTGCGACAGATGCAGAGTATTGCCCATGAAACCCAACAATTAGCGCACTCCAACTACGCCATTGACCAGCAAATCAGGCGGGCCGTGGACACTATTTCTGATGCTACCCGTGAGCTGCACAAAGGCTTGCAGCCTATTCTGGAGCAAGTGCGGGAGTTCCTGGACCGCGCCGCCAACAGCGAGTTTGTGGCCATCATGACCGATTCGGCCGCCATCGGTAAGCCGTATGAGTACTTCCGCCACCCGCCCCTCAACCCGCGCGAGCTACACCTGCTGACTTCCCGCATTCACGACTTGCTGCTGGCCCGCGTCCAGGACGCCCGTGAGTTTTATCTGGCTACCCTCGGCACCGAGGAGCAGTTAGCGGCCTTTCCCCCTACCGCTGCCGACAACCCTCTGTTTAGCCAGTACGTGCAGCCGTTTTGGCAGCAATTCAACCCCGACAAGCCCCTGACCGAAGCTGATTGGGATACCCAGCGGCAAATTCATCAGCGCACACTGGAGGAAGTGCAAGTCGCTTTCGATGCTGCCCCCAGGCACCAGGAGCAAAAAGCAGCCGGCCTGGGCCCTCACCTGCGGCTGCCCGTGCTGCCCTTGCAAGTGTTTATTCAGATTGACCTGGAGGGGCCCGAGCCGTTTCGGGCTTTGGTTATTTTTCTGGGTCAATACAACCTCAACAAGCTTACGGAGGCGCGGGCCATGCTCACGGCCGACCCTGAGCTGGTACGCGCCTTTGTCAGCATGTTCGAGTCTATCACTGGCCTCGATCAGCACGCAGGCTACCAGCAGTTGCGCAAGCAGTGTCCACTTTAACTTTAAGGTGAGTTTTGACGGTCTGGGGGCATTTTCAAGACGTTAAAGCAGGAATTGTATTCACTGCCCGCACAATCCTGCACTATCCTTTACACCAGTATCGGCGTAAGAGTAAGCTAACGTGTTATAAACCAGATCCTTTTTATCATGGAACAATCCCGCACCTACGCCACTCAAAACCAGAACGCCCAGACGGTACTCGACGCCCTCAGCCGCTGCATCGCGGCCTGCGAAATGTGCTCCGATGCTTGCTTAAGCGAAGAGAACATTCAGATGATGGTGCCCTGCATTCGCCTCGACCGCGACTGCGCCGACATCTGCCGACTCACGGCCGCTTTTATAGCCCGTGGCTCCGACCATGCCCAGCACATCATGCGCGAGTGCATCGAAATCTGTCAGAAGTGCGCCGACGAGTGCGGCCGTCACGAGCACGAGCACTGCCAGCAGTGCGCCGCTGCTTGCCGGGCTTGCGTAGAAGCTTGTAAGAGCTACAAGGCTTAAATGCCCTATATATTCTCGTAAAACACAAAAAGGGAGGTGCCAATGCGGCGCCTCCCTTTTTGTTTGATGCTATATTGTACAAAACTGTAGTAGAGACGCAATATTTTGCGTCTAGGAGTTGAACGACAGGGTTAAATAACGTCCACAATGACAAGACGCAATATTTTGCGTCTCTACAACCTCTTATTTGCTACTTCATCAGTTCCAACACAAGAGCGGTTTTGGCGGGCACCTGCACGGTAGCAACGCTAGCTAACGTTTCATCCGTAAGCACATTACGAGCCTTGCTAAAGCCATTCATCCGCTCTGAAAAGCGCGCCGTGGGCATGCTAATGAGTTTATCAGTAGCGTTGGTGGCGACCATCACTGTGCCCTTATCATCATAGCGGAAGTACACATAGAGGCCATCCTGGGGCAGATACTGCATGAGCTTGCCGGAGTGCAGCACGGGATGGTCGCGGCGATAGGTAGCCAGGGTGCGGACGAACTGGAAGGCTTCGTTTTCCTTGGCTGTGCGGCCAGCGGCCGTGAATTTATCTTGCTTGTCGCCGGGCCAGCCACCGGGGAAGTCCTTGCGGACCTCGGCGTCGGTGGGGTTTTTGAGGTTCTTCATCAGAATCTCGGTGCCGTAGTACATAGATGGGATGCCGCGGGTGGTAAGCAGCCAGGTCAGGCCCATTTTGTACTTGTCGAAATCCTCGCCCATCACCGACAGAAACCGGTCGTGGTCGTGGTTGTCGAGGAAGGTGACAAACTTGGTCGGGTCCTGATAGACTGCATCTTGCGCCAGGGCCTCGTACATGCGCTGGGGGCCACCATCATGCTTTAGTCCCTCTACCATAGCGCCTTCCAGGATAAAGTCCAAGGCGCCAGGCTGGTTGGACTTGAACTTGAAATCGATGTTGTTGCGCACGTAGTAGGCCTGATCCACCACGTTATTCACCGACGACTCCCCGAAGATGTGAATACGCGGGTACTCGGCGAGCAGAGCCGCGTTGCAGCGGTTCATAAACGGCTGGTCATTGTACATATAGGTATCAATCCGCCAGGCATCTACGCCAAAGTTCTCCACCGACCAGATGGCGTGCTGAATCAGGAAGTTGGCTACGTAGGGATTTTCTTGGTTCAGATCGGGCAGGAAGGGTACGAACCAGCCATCCAGCGTAATCTTCTTGTCTATCTGGGAAGAGTACGGGTCGGTGATGGGCTGCTGGCGGTAGGATGTATTGGTATAGCTTGGCCACTGGTGCAGCCAGCTTTTCATGGGCAAATCCTGAATAAACCAGTGCGTATTGCCAATGTGGTTATAAACCGCATCCTGCACGACCTTCATACCGGCCGCGTGCGCCTTCTCCACGAAGGCTTTATAGGCAGAATTGCCCCCCAACCGGCGGTCCACGTTGTAATGATCGGTGAAGCCGTAGCCGTGGTAAGAAGCGCGCATGCTGCCGCCCTCATTGGTTAAGGGTTGGTTATTTTCAATAACCGGCGTAAACCACACGGCCGTAACACCCAGGTCTTTAAGATACGGCAGACGCTGGGTAGCGCCGGCCAGGTCGCCGCCGTGGCGCAGGAAACCGTTGCTCCGATCGTGGTTGGGGTCGCGCATATCGGCGAACTTGTCGTTGCCTGGGTCGCCGTTGGCGAAGCGGTCGGGCATGGCCAGGTAGATAAAGTCCGCCTGCGTGACGCCCTGGCCTTTTGGCGAATTGTCGCGGGCTTTTAATTCCCAGGCCTGGGTTACAGTCTGGGGGCCTTTTTTGCCTACGATCTGGACAGTACCGGGCTTAGCAGAGCCGGCAATAGTCAGATCCAGAAAGGCGTAATTCGGATTCTCGACGGTATTGGTTTTAATCAGCTTTATGCCTGGGTAATTGATGCTGTAAGTCAGGGTGCCGGCATTCGGGCCATACACGAGCAGTTGCAGCTTCGGCTCCTTCATCCCTACCCACCAGTTGGTAGGATTTACGCGTTGGATAGCCGGGGTTTGAGCCATTGCCCAAAGCGGTACCAGCAGCATTAGCAAAAGCAGGTTTGAATAGAGTTTTTTCATGTAGTTGAGGGTTTAGGTGAGAAGGACCAGAATGAGCTGTGACAACCAACAATGCTAAGCAAAACACTAGAACGTCATGCAGAGCGGAGCGAAGCATCTCGCGTGCTGACGTTGGATTACAAACCTAACGTCAGCACGCGAGATGCTTCGCTGTGCTCTGCATGACGTTCTGATATATAGATTTTAAGTGGCCGGTTTACTACTCGGGCCGTGCTACTCTGCGTGAGCCTTGGTAGAGCTCATACTTCAGCAGGCGGCAGTCGATAGGCCCGTTGAAGAGCGGGATGCGGCGTGAGGCTTTTAAACCCACGCGCTTAGCTGCATCCAGATTGCCCGTGAAAATGTAAGCGTCGTAACCCTGGAAGGTTGACTTAAGCGTGTCGCCAATCATTTTGTATAGCTCGGCCATCTGTGCCTCCTCTCCTATTCGCTCCCCATACGGCGGGTTCATTATTACGAGGCCGGGGTCACCTTTAGGCGCTTTCGCCTCGCGCATGTCGCGCACAGCCAGGCGGATATAATCTTCCAGGCCGGCAGCTTCCACGTTCTGGCGGGCCAGTTCCAAGAACTCGGGCGAAATGTCGGAGCCGCCGATGTAGGCCTGGGGCTCTTCAATCTGAGCGTTGCGGGCGTCGAGCTGCACCGATTCCCAGAGGGCAAGGTCGAAGTCGGGCCAGTTCTCGAAGCCGAACTTGCCTTGGTGGTACAGGCCGGGCGCGATGCGCTGAGCAATGAGTGCCGCTTCAGTCAGGATGGTGCCCGAGCCGCACATGGGGTCCACGAGCGTTTTCTTACCATCCCAGCCGGTGAGCAACAACAGGCCGGCCGCCAACACCTCATTGAGCGGGGCCGCGTTGGTTTGCTGCCGGTACCCGCGCCGGTGCAACGACTCGCCCGAGGCGTCGAGCGACAAGGTCACCTCGTTGTCCAGCATGTGCAGATGCAGACGGATATCGGGCTTGTTTACGTCCACGCTGGGCCGCGAGCCAGTGCGGTCGCGAAACTGATCTACGATGGCGTCCTTAGTTAACTGAGCTACAAATAAGGAGTGCTCAAACGTGGACTTATTGACCACCGCCGTGATAGCAAAGGTTTGATCGGGCCGAATGTAGCGGGTCCAGTCAACGCGGCCTACTTCGCGGTACAGGGCTTTTTCGTCGGGGGCGTAAAAGGCGGCGAAAGGCTTTAGAATGCGCATGGCCGTGCGACACCACAAGTTTGCTTCATAGAGCAACTGCTTATTGCCCCTAAACTCGATGGCCCGGCTGTGTACCTGCTCAATTTTGGCCCCCAGCTGCTCTAATTCTTGAGTCAACACGTCTTCGAGGCCAAACTGGGTGGTAGCCGTCATGAAAAAAGGTTCGTCGCGGCGGTTGTCGGCCATGGGGGGCTTTTTTAGGTGTGAAGGGTAAAGGTCGGGAAAAGCAAGGCAGAACGGCAAGCTCCCCTCCTCAGCCGAGGAGGGGACGCGGCGGCGCAGCCGCCGCTGGGGTGGTTGGCGTCGTTGTTTAGTTGTTTGAGAGAACGATTCGAAAGGCGGTCATGCAGAGGCGGAGCCGAAGCATCTCGCTCGCGGTCGTTGGATTACCATTGCAACATCAGCACGCGAGATGCTTCGGCTCCGCCTCTGCATGACCGCCTTTTTGAACAACAAGGCCTTGGCACGACCGCCTTTTAGAACGCCCAAACAACATCAGCAACGACGCCAACCACCCCAGCCGCGCCTTCGGCACGGCGTCCCCTCCTCCGCTGAGGAGGGGAGCTTGTCGTTCTGACGGCCCACTAGTATTCCAACAAGCTTCGCTCACTATTTCTATCTTTAAGGCCCACAACTTTCCCCTTCCCGCCCGCAATGGCTGCTCCTACAACTTCCTCCTCTCCTGTTACTACCGGCGCTAGCGCTACCAGTCACAGCTACGTCGTGCCCATGTTGGCCATGACGGCCCTGTTTTTCCTCTTTGGGGCCGTCACCAATTTCAACGACGTGCTCATGCCCTATCTCAAGGACGTGTGCCAGCTCACGGATTTGCAGTCATCGTTGGTGCAGTCGGCGTTTTTTGGGGCTTATTTTCTGATGTCCCTGCCAGCTGGCTTTGTACTCAAGCGCCTGGGTTACAAAAATGGTATTGTGCTGGGTTTGTTGGTAATGGCCTGCGGCGCGTTGTTATTCGTGCCAGCAGCTAATTCGCGCACCTTCGCCTTGTTTCTCACGGCTTTAGGCCTACTCGGCGCCGGCATTACGCTGCTGCAAGTGGCAGCCAACCCCTACGTATCGGTGCTGGGGCCGGCGCGCAATGCGGCGGCGCGGGTAAGCATCGTCGGGGTCGCCAATAATTTTGGTGGCGCCTTGTCGCCACTGGTTGGCGGATTGATCTTATTCGGTGGCTCTGTGGCGCTCAAAGCCCAGCTGGCCGCCCTTCCAGTTGCGCAGCGCCTGGACCAGGAGGCCCAACTGGTAAAAGGGCCCTACCTGGGTCTGGCGGCTTTTCTAATGGTTTTGGCCGGGGTGTTTTTCTTGTTAAAGTTACCCGAACTTGAAAGTCTGCCCGCCGAAGAAACGGCTCCGAGAGCAGATGGTCAGGCTACAACACGCACGAGCGCACTCAGCTTTCCGCACTTGGTGCTGGGCGTTGTGGCTATCTTCGTGTACGTGGGCGTGGAGGTTGGCTTGGGCTCGTTTCTGATTCGCTACGGCGAGTCGCAGGGGATTCGGCAACTTAGCGACTTCACTCAAAGCTTAGTACAAGGGCTAAATGTGGCGACCAACTACGCTTTAGTATTCTTTGGTCAGGAGCCTGCGCCCATCGACACTTCAGGGGGCTTTACTAAAGCCGTAGGTGCGGTGCTGGTGTCGTCTTACTGGTTTGGCTCCTTGGTAGGCCGACTGGTGGGCATTCCGCTGTTGCTGCGTTTCAACAACCGCGGCATGCTGATAGCTGTGTGCGCGGCTGGCGTGGCGCTGGTAGTTGCTTCTATTCTGAGCACAGGTGAAGCTGCTTTATGGCTTATTGTGCTCTGCGGCTTGTGCAACTCTATTATGTGGCCGGTTATTTTCCCTTTGGCTATCAAGGGATTAGGCCAATTCACGAAGCAAGGCTCCTCTTACCTTATCATGGCCATCGTAGGCGGGGCCATCATTCCGCCCCTCATGGGTTGGCTGGCCACCGATGGGGGTGGGCTACGTGTGGCCTTCGTGGTGCCGGCGCTCTGCTATGCTTATTTGCTCTACTATGCCGTGAGCGGCTACCGGGTGCGCTAAGCAGTTGGGGGGTAGCGTTTAGGTGCTGGGGGGCTTTTTTAGCAGCCACGGCGCTACTTTTACTGCCAAATCACCTTTTCGCTTTCCCTATGGCTTCGGCTTCCCTTCTCGAACACGACGTTTCCCTGCGCGCCTACAATACCTTCGGCATCGATGTCAAGGCCCGCTTGTTTGCCCGCTTCCGCAACGTAGAGGAGCTGCGCGGCTTGTTGGCATTGCCCGAAGTACAGCAGGCCGAAAAGCTGATTCTGGGCGGCGGCAGCAACTTGCTCTTCACCCAGGATTTCGGGGGCGTAGTACTCAAAAACGAGATTCAAGGCCTCGAAGTTATTGAGCAGGACGAAGACACCGACACCGCTCTGGTGCGTGCCGGTGCCGGCGAATCGTGGCACGGCATGGTGCAGTACACGTTGCAACAGAACCTGAGCGGCATTGAGAATCTGTCGCTGATTCCGGGTACGGTGGGCGCGGCGCCGTTGCAGAATATCGGCGCTTACGGAGCTGAGCTGCAGGATACCTTCGACCACTTGGAAGCCCTGGAAACCAGCACCGGCCGCCTGCGCACGTTTACCCGCGAAGAGTGCGGCTTCGGCTACCGCGAAAGCGTGTTTAAGGGCCCGCTCAAAAACCAGTTTATCGTGACCAGCGTGGTGTTGCGGCTGCAACGCAAGCATCAGCTCAATATCAGCTACGGCGCCCTGCGTACCACCCTCGCCGACATGGGCATCGAGGCCGACCCCACGCCCCAGGACGTGAGCGAGGCCGTCATCCGCATCCGCCGCAGTAAGCTCCCCGACCCCGCCCAAATCGGCAACGCGGGCAGCTTCTTCAAGAACCCCGAACTCTCCCAGCATCGCTTCGACGAGTTGAAAGCCCAGCACCCTGAGTTGCCCGGCTACCCCGTACCCGGTGGCGTAAAAGTGCCCGCCGCCTGGCTTATCGAGCAGTGTGGCTGGAAAGGTCGCCGCTTCGGCCCCCACGGCGTGCATGAGCACCAAGCCCTGGTATTAGTCAATCACGGCGGTGCCCAGGGGGCAAATATCCGAGACCTTGCCCACGAGATTATCGCCTCGGTACGAGAGAAGTTCGGCGTAGAGCTGCACCCCGAGGTGAACATTATGTAAGAACAAAGCTCCCCTCCTCAGATGATTCTGCGCATGAAGCAGAGAGGGGATGTCACCGCGTAGCGGAGACTGGGGTGGTTGAGGTCGTTGTTTGATTGTTTAGCATGTTGTCCTGAAGCAGGTTTTCTTCGACGAACAACATCAGCAACGAGGTCAACCACCCCAGCCGCCACTTCGTGACGGCGTCCCCTCCTCGTCTGAGGAGGGGAGCTTCGTTCTTATCTAATCAAAATAACTACTTCAACACCGCCACCGTCGCACCATCGCCGCCGCGTTCGGCGTGTTCGTCGGCGACGCTGGCTACGGAGCGCACGGAGCGCAGGTAGTCGCGGGTGATCTGGCGGAGAATGCCGTTGCCGCGGCCGTGCACGAACTTGATTTCGGGAATGCCCAGCATCACCGCGTCGTCGACGAAGGCCATTACTTTTTGCAGGGCGTCTTCGGCCCGCTCGCCGCGCAGGTCGAGGTTGGGGCTGAAGTTAGCCATGCGGCCGGTCATGTTCAGGCCGGAGCTCTGGGGGGCATTTCGCTCGGCTTTCTTCTCCCGCTCCTTGATTTCGGCGCGGCCCAGCTTTTCGAGCTGCGCGATCTTGACGATGGTTTTCATGCCGCCAAACGATACTTCGGCCGTCTTGCCTTTCAGGCTCATGATTTCGCCGTAGCCGTCCTGGCCGATGAGGGCCACTTTGTCGCCGGGCCGGAGGGTGGCGGCGTCGGCGGTTTCGCGGGTCGGGCGGGCTTTGGGCGGCTCAATTTGCAGCTCCTTTTTTACGTAGTCGTCCAGCTTCTGGCGGGCCTGCTTGGTTTGCTCCTTATCGGCCTGGGCCGAGCGGATTTCCTGGATGGTGGCCTCAATTTGCTGATTCGTATCCTTGAGCAACAGCTTGGCTTTAGCCTTGGCGTCGCGCAATACGTCGAGGCGGGTGTCTTCGAGGTGGCGCTTGAGGTCCTGGTATTCCTGAGCGGCTTTTTTGAGGCGGCGCTCCTGCTTTTCGGCTTCGGCGGTGCGCTGCTCCAGATCAGATTTTTCCTTTTCCAGGCCTTCCAGCAGACGGTCGTAGCGGATTTTGTCCTTGCCCACGAGTTGGGTAGCGCGCTCCACAAGCTGGGCGGGCAAGCCAATCTTACGGGCAATCTCGATGGCAAACGAGGAGCCCGGCTTACCGATTTCCAACCGATACAGCGGCTGTAAACGCTCGGGGTCGTAGCGCATGGCCCCGTTTACGATTCCGGGCGAACGCTCAGCGTAGTTTTTCAGGTTGGTGTAGTGGGTCGTAATCACGCCGAAGCTGCGGGCGCGGTTGAGCTCGTCGAGCACGGCTTCGGCAATGGCACCACCCAGCGCGGGCTCGGTGCCGGTGCCAAATTCGTCGATGAGCACTAAGCTTTTCTTGCCAGCAAAGAGCAAAAACTGCTTCATATTCAGCAAGTGCGACGAATAGGTACTCAAGTCATTCTCCAGGCTTTGCTCGTCGCCGATATCCAGGAAAATATCGTCGAATACGCCCGCTTCGGAGCCGTCGCCGGCCGGGATGAGCAGGCCGCATTGCAGCATGTACTGCACCAGGCCCACGGTCTTCATGGCCACGGATTTGCCCCCCGCGTTCGGCCCCGAAATCAGCAGAATGCGCTGCTCAGGATTCAGGTCGATGCTCAAAGGCACCACCTCGCGACGTGTCTCCTTCGGCTGCTCCCGAAACGTGAGGTACAACAGCGGGTGGCGCACCTTCTCCCACTTGATCAGCGGACGCGGGTGCAGCGTGGGCAAAGACGCCTCCAGTCGACTGGCCAGCAAGGCTTTAGCCCGAACAAAGTCCAGCAGACCCAGGTATTGATAGGCTTTGCGCAGGTCCGGAATGTGGGGCCGCAGCTGATCGGTGAGCTGGGTGAGAATGCGGATGAGCTCGCGCTGGTAGGCATTTTCGAGGTCTTTGATGTCGTTGTTTAACTCAAAAACCGCCTCCGGCTCAATAAAAACCGTCTGGCCCGAGGCCGACTCGTCGTGAATCAGGCCCTTGACGCGGCGCTTGTGCTCGGCAATAACGGGCAGCACTAAACGCCCCCCACGAATGGTAGGCTCGGCGTCGCCGGGTATCCAGCCTTCGGTTTTGGCGTGGCGCAGGATGCCGGCAATCTGCTTGCGCAACTGGCCCTGGCGGGCAATCAGCTCCTGCTTTAGCTGCATGAGCAGCGGTGAGGCGTTGTCGCGCACCTGGCCCTCGTCGTCCACCACTTTGTCCAGCGCCAGCAACAAGTTGCGGTCTACCTGCACGCCGATGCCCAGCAGGCGCAGGGTCGGATACAGCGTTTCCTCGGCGTGGGTAAAGAAAGTGAGCGCCTGCCGAATGGTGCGCAGGCTCATTTTTACTGCAAAAAAAGCCGTCACCTCCAGGTAAGCACCTGGTAGGCTGGCGCGCACCAAATGCGGGTGCACATCATGGTAATGCTGGCTGGGAAAGTCGGCGCCCGACTGGAGCAGGACGCGGAACTCATCGGTTTGGAGCAACAGCTTCTGCAGTTGGTCGTGCTTGGTCTGGAACTGCATTTTGGCCACAAAATGCCGACCTAAAGCACTCAGACACAAGGAGTCCAACATCTCACGCAGCTGCGTGAAGCCTATTTTGTGTTCGAAATTGGAAGGTAATAGCAAAGAAAAAGCAGCAGTTGCCGTCTGTAAAGTAAGAGTAGGTTGCGAAGATAGATAAACAGCAGTAGCCCCAAGAAAGATTCGTGCACAGCAGTATAGTTAGAAAGGTATAAGGTTTGGATCTTTACTGCTCAGCTTGTCTTCTATACAGTCCGAATAAAAGCACAAATTAAAAAAGGGCAAAACATATGTTTTGCCCTTTTTTAATTTGTGGAATAATATCAAGAATTATAATTTATCAGCTCGATGATTATACTGCTCGAAGATCTGACCAACGGCAACATATACTTTGTCTTTATTTTTATTAAAAAGATTACCATCGGTGAGGCCAGAAGCATAGCCCTGCCACACGCCAACTCCTTTTTCCCGATCAATCATCTGAACCAAAATGCTGCCCTTATCCAGGCTGATCTTACGCTGATCATTGTTGGTATACGTCTCGGTCGAAGCCCAGTAGGCATCGCCTAGATTGGTGTTGCTTACAATTTCAACCGGCTCATCGAACGTTCGGAAATTGACTACCAGGTCGCCGCCCGTAGGTTGGTACGTGTAGCCACGGCTGACCAGCTCATGCTGCACGGCGTCGCGTAACATTACCTTGAACATTAAGTCACTAAGAAAATAACTACTGTTTTGCGGGTCGCTTACTTGGCTTGCCCAAGAGTACGTTTTGTACTTGCTGAAATCAGGAGCATCGGTTGGGGTTACAGTAGTTACGCCTGTTCCGACATTAACATCGGGGCCGCCGCGCTGGTCGCTGCCAACGGTAACACCAGGTTGTTGAGCACAGCCGGTAGCGAAGAGTGCGAATAATAGAAGCAGCAAAATTTGAGGTGAAGCTTTCATAGCTAGATTTATTTACGAATCAATTGATATAAACTGATTACTTATTTTTACGGCAATAAATAATTGTTGTTCGATTTAATTATTTAATATATTAATAATTTATGATAATCATATAAACCAATTCCTTCATTTTTTAAGTTAAACTGTCCCTCTTGTAATCTCAGTTAAATATTACTTTAAATTATTTTAATAATCAGAGAATAAATATTTTCTGCTCTTTATTCCGCTGGAGAAGCACTAACAAAAAAGCCCCCAACTTCTTTGCTGGGGGGCTTTTTGTCAATCAATGTACTTGATAAAGAGTCTGGCTACTTCTTCTGCTCGTTCACCGACCAGTCGTAGGTCATATAAGTCAGCGTCGCGTCAGGGTTAATCTTCTGGGTGGCGTAGCGGTTTATGGTCTTCTGAATGGAGTTATCATTTTTGGCGAAATCCTTGGGGTAGAAGTTGAAGATGCTCGATACCTCGGGCTTATCGGCGGGCGTAAGCTTGTTCTTGGTGGGGTCGTTGATGAAGTTAGTGGCCTGGTCCTCCAGCTGCTCGTTGAGGCGGGCGGCGACGTAGGCTTCACGGCGCAGCTTGGGGCACGACATGGCCGCGCACACCAGGGCAAAGTGAATGCGCGGCTCGTCGAACTTCTTGCGGACAATGCGCTGCTCAATATCGTTGAGGGTGTGCTTGTCGTTGCCGAGGCGGATAAAAGGCTGGTCCCAGACGGTGTTGACCAACGTTTTGTCGCCGCCCAGGTCCTTGATGCTTTTGAGCGGATAGGCCCGAATGACGCGCTGAATGGTGAAGGCATTGTAGGCATTCAGCCAGTACGCCAGGCGCTCGGGCTCACTCCAGTTATCGTTGGGCAGGTTGTCGCTGAGCGTGGTCAAATAGGTGTTCAATGTGGTGCTATCGGCCTGAAAGCCGGTATAATCGACCATGCCCTGCTCATTTACGTGCTTTTTCAGCAGGGCATCCCAGGGCTCGTGGCTCACGGGGCGACTGTCCTTGGAGGTAG